>CAZPNX010000003.1:0-175993 GCA_964588285.1 uncultured bacterium | reverse complement strand
CGTTGTCTTAGATTCACACCGCCTGTCACCTACGCTCAGCTGGTTTCTTCCTGAAAGGATGGGATAATCATTAATTATTAAATGCTCCGGTTTTTTAAACGAGAACTCTGTCTCCATGGGCACAAAGTAGGCACCTGACCCTTCAATATATAATACATCACCAATCTCCAGATTGGGCAAATGGATAGCGGTGAACAGCCTGTCCCAGGGCATACAGGTGGGACCAATAATGTCATAAATTTTTACGGACCCGCTGCTCTTTCCCAAAACGGACACCTTTCTGGTCTCTCCCCCCAACGGCCCGGCTGCACCCAGCCGGCCACCGTCCACAATGGCATAGCTCTTTCCTCCCGTCTTTTTTAGGCCTACTACCTTCACCAGCAGGACCTGGGCGTCGCCGGTTATCAAACGACCCGGCTCAATCCACATCTCCAGATCTTCCAACCCATATTTCGCTCTGGCCCTATGAAAATACCCGGCAGTTCTCTCTAATACCTTGAATCCATCATCCGAACCAGCCACCGGGGCCGGCCATGGCTTGTTGAAAAACCTTAGCCAGGCCTGTTCCCACAGAGTCAGCAGCCTCATGTCCTTTCCCGGAAAACCGCCGCCGATATCCAGAGCACTGATATCAGCTCCCCTTTTTTTATTTATAGTGCTGATGAAGGCTAGAGATTCATCTATGGCTTGGCGGTATGTTTTATCATTGCTTGTGCCAAGATGAAAATGGATGGTTTTAAGATCCATTTTTTTGTTGGCCAAAATCCTTTCAACTATGGCATAAGCGGAGCCGTCCCTTATAACATGCCCGAACTGTCCCTGCCATCCCACCGAGGGACGAACCCGCAGACCGACAGTGATTCTTCCCTTAACGGATTGCGACAACTCGCTCAGAATGTCCAATTCTTGGGGGGCATCAATGTTTATGCATTTGATCTTCTTTTCCACCGCAATTCTTAGCGCCGCCGGAGATTTGTAGATACCGTTGAAGACAATCCGGCCAGGGTTGACACCCAGCTCCAGCGCAAGTTCCAGCTCCCGTTCCGAGATCACCTCTGCCCCAGCCCCGTTCTGGTGCAATACCCTGAGGACTTCCGGCACAGGATTGGTCTTATAGGAATAGAAAATGTTGTCCGGCCAGCCGAATGGCCGGAGTTTCTTTTTGGCCAAATCCAAATTATCAGCCAATTTTTGCCTGGAAGCAACCTGCAACGGAGTGCCGTGGTTAAGAGCAATTTCGGACAATGTTTTATACTTCATGGATGGCTCTATCTGGTTTATTAATTCCCTTCACGCCCTCGACCGCCACCCACCAGCCTGTTAGAGATGCCGCTTGGCTGCCAGCCCGTCCCAAGCAGCGGCAAAATCCAACCAACAGCCTGTTGGCCAGTGCCCCCAGCGGCGTTCCCAGGCCGGAAATGAACTCGGCTATCGTTGTCAGGCCCAACGGCACGTTCATTATGGCTAAGGCCCGCCCCGGTCTGAATCCGGCTTCCGTCAGTAGACGGATCACCTTCCGCCGGGTATAGAAATGGTCGGTTGGATACTCGCGCCTTTTAAAGTGCTCGGCCAGCCTCACCCCGAATTTGTAGAACGGGTTATCGGCCGAGTTGAGCACCAATACCAGCCGCCCTCCCGGTCGGAGTACCCGCCAGCACTCGGCTAGCGCGGTTTCGATCTCAGGAAAATGGTCAAAGGTGGATGGAGAAAGGATCAGGTCGACGCTATCGTTCGCCAGCGGAATTTCCCTGGCATCGCCGGAAACCTCTTTAATGTCCAGTCCTGTAGCTGAAGCCGCCCTTTTCGCCCCTATACAGATGGCCCGAGAAATATCTAGACCAATAACCTCTTCCGACCTTAATGACAGAGCCTGGCAAAGCCCGGTCTGCGAGAAGAAAGATTCGTAAAGGTCGGTTATTAACGCCCGACGGCAGGGCCCTATTCCCCAGCCATCAAGAAGCCGTAGATATTCTTTGCATTTGTATTCGGTTAGGGTCGGCGGCAGATAATATCTTCCGGCTCGGGCGGCCACGTCGTTCCAACATACGATATCGTCGGAGCGTTGCGGCATTTATCTGATCCTCATCTCCTGCCACCTCTCAGCCTCTGCCAGCCAGCGCAGCTTGGGAACCATGAGAAATCCCTCAAACATGATCCTGAAATTGAAACTGGACGTTCCCCTCTGCCGGTCAATGAACACTATCGGCACCTCCTTGACCTTAAACCCCGAAAGCAGGCTGCTGTAGAGCAGCTCCTGAACAATGGCCGGGCCCCGTGAGATCATAGAATCGACATCTATGGTCTCCAGTACTTCGCGTTTGAAGACCCGGTAACCGGAAGTGCAGTCTCTTATCCCGATATTCAGCACCAGGCGGATATACCAGTTGGCAAATACCGTTATGGCATGACGGACAAAGCCCCGGCCCACATCGGCGCCCCCCGGCACAAACCGCGAGCCCAGCACCACGTCGGCCTGGTTCAACCCTTCCAGCAATGAGGGCAGATATTTGGGGTCGTGCGAAAAATCGGCGTCCATCTCCACCACCGCCTCGGCCCCCCAGTTAAGGGCATAGCGCAGGCCGGCAATCCCTGCCAGGCCCCGGCCCCTGAGTTTTTTGCGGTGCAGTACGTGCAATCTGGGATTGGCGGAGGCCAGCCGGTCGGCGATCCGGCCGGTGCCGTCCGGGGAATTATCGTCCACCACCAATATATCCACATCGGGAGCATAGACGAAAATGTCCTTTATCAGCCTTTCAATGTTCTCGGCTTCGTTGTACGTCGGGATCATCACCATGGCCTTCATCTTATTTGCCCCCCAAAAATAACGCAGCCGCTTCCTGCAGGTTTATTTTAAATTCGGCAAATGATCGCAGGGAGGATATCCTTTTGTAAAAATATCCCGGCCTTAAATAAAATCTCCTTAAGGCCTCGTTCTGCCATATCCCCATCAATTCCGCCGACAATTGGCCGGAAACGATCCCGGCCTCCGTGGATTGATCCCCTTTGGCGGAAAGCTGCCAGCCTTCTTTAGCGGCCCTTTCCTTAAGCGGAGTGAGTGGTTTGGCCACCGGCAGATTGAAGGAGGCGAAATCGGCATCGAGTTCCAGAGCCAGGGATAAGGTCTGCTCGAAGGTTTCCCGGGTCTCGCCGGGTAGGCCTATTATGAACGTAGCCAGCGTGCGGATGCCGGCTTTGCGGCATTCGGCAAAAGCCTGCCGGACAACCTCCAATTTTATCCCCTTGTGATGACGGTCGAGTATTTCCTGGCTGCCCGATTCCACTCCTATCATCACCAGATCGCATCCGAATTTTTTAAGCCGGGACACCATTTCCGGCCTCAGCAGGTCGGCCCGGGAGAAGCATCCCCAAGGCAGGTCGATGTTCCGGGCGGCCATTCCCTCCAGAAGCTCTTCCGTTCTCTCCCTGACCGCCCCGAAGGTCTGGTCGCCGAAAGAGAAATATTTTACGCCCAGTTTCTTGATGTACTGGAGTTCCTCCAGCACCTCTTCGATCGGCCTCAGCTTGTAAGGCATCTGTCCTATCAGGCAGAAATCGCATTTGAAGGGGCAGCCGAAATCGGTCACCACCCCGGCATAGGGCAGCCGGCAGGCGAACGGCATCCGGTATTTTTTATAGGGAAAGATCTCCAGCCGGGGCACCCCGATGGAATATTCCCCTGACCTGCCGCTCCGCCTTGAGGTATAGATTCCCTCATGCAAATAGGCGATATCCCTTGCCGCCGGCTTATCACCTTGCAGATAAGGCAGCCAGCCGGTGGAGGCATAATCCAGCAAAACGGCATCGAGGAAAGGATTTTCATTCAATAGCTTTTCGGTGTCATCAAAACCGGCGTCTCCGCTGACGATAAGTCTGACCGAGGGCAGGGCCTCCTTAAGCAACCTGAAAAACCCGATATCGTTTATCCGGGAAGCCGATCCGAAAAGCGACACGATGTAATCCGGCCGGCCGGACTTAATTTTAGCCAGAGCCTGGCTAACCGAAAGGTTTTCGGCCATGGCATCAAGGACCTGAATCTCATGCCGGCCGGCCAGGTAACCGCTGATCACCAACAGATCGATGGGCGGGGTCAGATAGGCCGCCTTGGAGACCTTGCTGCAGTAGCTGTCGCGCAGGTAAATTTTATCGCCCGGCGGGTTAAGCAAAAGGACTCTGGCCATTTATTTGACTCCCAGCCTGGCAAAGGCCTCGGCCAGCAGCTCCGGCGAGGGAGGACAGCCCTCCACCCAGATCACCCGGGGGTCATCCTTCAAGTGCTTGGTGCATTCTCCCACCGCGATGGTCTTGCGGCTGCCCCGGGGAATCTCTGCCTTATGCCCATATACAAAATCCACCCGGCCGAACACCATCTGCCACAGCACTGGCATCAAGCTGCGGGCCCATCTAGCGGGATTTTTTGCCGAAGAGACCAGCCCCTGATGGGCGGCCGCCCCGCACAGGCTGCAGGCCAGCGGGGTACGCTGGTTTCGCAAGCCCATTATTTTCAGCAATTCCATTTCGGGCCGTTTGAACTTCCGAACGCAGTCCTCCAGCCTATCGCCCAGCACCTCAGGATCGGTATCGCCCAGATTCATTTGATGAGCCAGGCGCAGGTGCTCCACCTCCATCGGGTCGATGCCCATCAGCCGGCACCCTACGCTGTCAACCGCCAGCGGGTCGGTCCCCGCTGCCACCGCCCCCAATTTCACCCGGCCTCCCCCCGCCAGCGGCCCATCTCCCTCTATAGCCCAAAATCCGTCAAGAATGGTCAGGTCCGGCCTGATGACCGACAGGAGCTCGGCCACCGGCCGATGCAGGCCATTGCGGTGAAACCTTTTCTTGTCAGCGTAGGACAGAAGACCCTTCTGATTCTTCAATCCCAGGGTGACCAAGGTATTCAAATGGGTCTTTACCTTGGGAAGGTTGATGTAATAGGCCCCCTGAAATATTTCGGGAATATGCAACTCGCCGTCATACCACTTTACGGGATACCGGCGAGATTGGTTCAGATCTATCAGCGGAACCCCGGTCTCTTTTGATAGAGCTAAAAATCCGCTTTTATCGAAAGCTTCGGCCACTGATACTCCCAGCCCCGGCCCCTCAGCCAGGATGATGGATCTTGTCCCCAGTTCTTTAAGGTATTCAATAAGCTGTCTGACCAAGCGGACATCGCTGACCACCCCGCTTCTCCAGCCTGCCGGGAAGACCAGATTGGGCTTCAAAACCACCGGCCGGTCCCGGGGGATCTCCAAAGGAAGAGAACTCAACCACTCCCGGAACTTAGCCGGGGTCGATATTTTTTTAAGATACACCCGGCTGGTCATACATTGATCTCGTTTTTAATGCAGCTGTCGCAGATGTTTCCGCTGGAGACAGCCCCCTGCGACCGGAAGGCCCGCCGGGCCCGCCGGTAATTGCCATTGTTCCATATCTCCATTATCCCCTCCCGGCACAGCGACCCGAAATCGTCCTTCTTATAATAGGCTCCGCAACAGGGGGCCACTCCACCATCCGGCCTGATGGCCATCTGGTTCCAAAGATAGGTGCAGCGCAATGGTTTGACTGGACGACGGTACGACCCAGGTTGCAACAGGTTGAACCTCTGGTCCTCCGGCAGATAGTTTCGCAGCTCTACGGCCTTCTGCCAGGGCGAGGTATAAGGCATCTCCTCCATCGGAGAAAAGGGAGCAACAAAGCTGATCTCGTCAACGCCTATCTGGCGGGCCATCTCAACCGCCGGCAGCATCTCCGCCTGATTGTGCCGGAATACGATAAACTGCCAGACCAGCCGGGGATATCTTGCGTTCCGCCGCCTTTTTTGAGCGGCGATCTCCCCCAGGGCCGACAGCACTTTTTTAAAATCGCCTCCCCGCCGGTAGCTGGAATATCCTTCCTCCGAGGCCCCGTCCAGCGAGACAATTATGGTATCCAACCCCGAAGCGAACAGCGGCTCCAGCATCGGGGATCCAAACAAAGTCAGGTTGGTGGAGACAACCGTCCGGATATTTTTTGCCGCACAATAACGGATCATCTCGAACAGCTGGCCATTCAGCAACGGTTCACCCCAGTTGTACAGATAGACCTCGTATAGAAAGGGAGCCAGAGGATCGATCGCCTTGCGAAACAGGTCAAAATCCAGCAGGTTTTTATCCCGGTCGGAGATGCCGCGCCCGGTGGGGCACAGAGGACAGGCTAGGTTGCAGAGATTGGCTGGCTCGACGATCAGCTTCATCGGCCGGGCAAAGGCACGATCCGGCAGAATCAAAGACTGCAATAATCCCGCCAATAAATTGGCCGCCTTACGCCAGCCGAAATACCTGACAGAAAGAAACCTGCCTCCAATATCCTGAAACTGCGCCACCTGGCCGGGATATGTAATTTTCATCTTTGGCACAGCCGATCACACTCTTCGGACCCGACCCAGCACGTAAACATGGTGGGCGTTAACTCTTTTGAACCAATCGGGGAGATTATCCTCCAGCCATCGAAAATATTCCAGGAGCCCTGAACGGCCGGCGGACGAACCCTCCAGCCTCCATTCCCAGCTCCGTCCAAACAGGGAAGCCACCCGCTGAATATCATCCTTGAGGGGCATATCCTGGGTGTCGATGGACGGGGGAACGTCCACCGCCCCGGTTTCCAACACCTCCAACCCAGCCATCTCGAAAGCCTCCACCAGACCCCGGAGGTTGGTCAGCTCGGCATGGCCATGGTCCCATTCGGCCTTCATTATTCTGTGGTACCAGTGATGCAGTGCATTCCCCAGGTTTGATTGGTTGATGACAACGATCAGCACCAGTCCGGGACTCATCCGGGACAGCTCCCTGAGGTACTCCACCGGCCGAGACAGCTTCTCCAACATACAGAAGCTCCAGGCCAGGTCAAAATGACCATTGGCAAAAGGCAGCGAAGCCACCGGTGAGTTTACCGGAGACACCAGCGCAGCCAGCCCATGGCGCCGCCAAGTGTCGAGCGCCTGCTTCAGGAGTTCCTGCGAGGGATTTGACAGTGCCACCCGGCATTTCAGATAATCTGCCAGGACCAGGCTGTTGGCGCCAGGGACCCCGGTGATGCCGTCGGCCGGCGATTCCAGAACGCTTTTGACCCCGTGCTTCAGGGCCAGATGGTACAAAAGCCGATCAACCATCATTCTCTCATATCTGGTGCCCAGCCCCTCGTCATGGCTTCGCTCCTTCATGTAACAGAGATTTTTTTCAACAAATCCTCTGATCAGCTCATCATCATTCCCCGTAATTTTTTCAGCGCGGCCGGAAGGTTTGGCCGATAGCGCCTGCCTGAGGAAAACTGCCAGGACGAAGAGATTTAACGGAACGAAGGCTACGCTCCACAGAACCATTGCGGCCAAAGTTTTGAACATCCTCACCATCTCCGGCCCATCCTCAAATAACTGCCAAGCACCCTCAGGCTCTGTCCCAGGCTGAAGGTCATATTGGTATAGGCAGCATTGGCCAGGGGGCAGCTGCAGCCTCGGACTTTGATGCTGCGGCGGACCTGGTCGGCCGGTGAAGAGCGCCATAACCTTCCAAAGTCCCAGCCGAAATCCGGCAGCCGGCCCATCAGGTCGCCCTTTAGGCAGCAGGCCCACACCTCGCCATCCGGCATTATCTGGACCGAAGCAACCCCGGCGTAGCAGGACAATCCCCCTTTGCCCTGAAGCACCTGGTAAACGTATCCGTAATATTGCCTCCGGAAGGCCTGGGTCAAAGCGGCCCAGCCTGTTTTTTTATTCAGGGCGATCTCGTTTATCAGATGGTCGGCAATCGCTTTATATTCTTGGGCAGCCGGGATGATGTCCAGATCGGAATTGCCCAGTTCTATTCTTTTTTCAGCCACCTCGGCCACCATTGAGTCCGCCCCCAAGCCAGCCAAACGGGCCCTGGCCTTGGCAAAATTGACCAGATTCTCTTTAGATATCACGGAGCCGATCCCCACCAGCAGATTGCCGGGACGGCCCTGTTTGAGAAGATCAATGGTGGCCACCGCATTGTCCCAGGCCCCAAGATGCCCCCGAAGCCGGTCCTGCTCCTCCTCCACCCCGTCGATGGAGACATTTACCATAAAATCAATCCGGGGATGATTACGCGCCAAAAATTTTGCCGCCCGGGCGATTCTTTCGGGCAGGCTCCCGTTGGTTGGCAGGTTCACCAGCCGTGGCCGGCAAAGCCGGCAGAAAAGATCAACAATATCAGGCAGATCTTCCCTCAGAAAGGGCTCGCCCCCGGAAAATGTAGCCCAATAAGGCGAGCGGCCCAAAGATCGGAAAAGGCTCCGGTATTGGTCAAGCGTCATATCCGGCAAATTGTGCTGATATATCCGGCAGGTGGCGCAGCGGTAGTTGCAGCGGCTAGTGACGCTGATGGTATAGTTCAGCGGCAGAAGCTTGGGCCAGCCCCAGGCCCTAAATGTTCGGTATGGCATCTGGCCGATAAAGGGATTCACCTGTCCCCCTCCAGCTTTTTGGTGGAGGCGGCCATGTCCCAGATGTAGGGATTCCTGCGGGCCAGATAAAAATCATAGCGGGCCAAAAGCCTAGCCCACAATTCCAAAACCAGAGCCCCCGCCAGATAAAACAATTCCCTAGGGTTCAGGGTCATCTCATCTGCCAGAAGGCGAAAGACCTTGAGATTGTTCATTGTCTCCGGAAGGCGCCATTCCGGTCGCATCTTCAACAGATGGTGGTAGCCCACCAGATGTCTCCGGCGGACCTTGAGGAAATCGCCGATGTTGTCAGGGCCCCGGTTGCGAAAGACCGCCTGTGGAACGTACCGCGGCAGATATCCTTTTTCGATGACCTGCTGAACTATCCAGGTCTCATCGGTGGCGGTATCGGTCGGTATCGCAAAGAAAACCTTGCGAAAGGCCACCACCTCCCCTGCCTTAAAACTCTGCAGAGCTATCCGGTGGTGCAATGACCAGAAGAGGTTAACATAATAGCCCATGAAGCTGGAACGGTCATTCAGCGGGACTATCCGGCCAGCGGCAACCCCAATGGTGGGATCAGAAAAATGTCTCATCAGGTGATCCAAGGCTCCGGCATCGGGCAGAATGTCGGCGCTCATCAACACCAGCAGGTCATTGCCAGCCTGTTCAATGAAAAGATTGACCGCCGAGGCTTTCCCGGTCCGCCTGGGTTCAGCAAACAGTTTAACCCTGTTGTCCCGGACGGAGAATTGCTTGACGATATCATCGGTGCCGTCAGTGCACCCCGAAGCCACCACTATCAACTCACTCAACCCGGAAGTCTCCGGCCGGTATGACAAGAGGCGGTCCAGTAAATTGCCGATGTTGGCCGCCTCGTTATAAGCTGCAATCCCTACGCTGTATTTGCTCTTCATTCCGTCATAGGTTCCGCTTCACCGCTTCCAGTACCGCTTCCGGTCTCAGTTCCAACATGCACCTTGGTTCCGGACACCACGCCCGATAACAGGGCGAACATTCCAAGTCCAGTTTCAGCTTTTCACCTAAGCCGTAAAGGTCAACCTCTTGGCTGGCGGTTGGACCGAACAAGGCAATGACCTTCTTCTTTAAGGCGATCCCCAAGTGCATTGCCAAGCTGTCGCTGCTGACCACTACGTCCAGATATGAGATTATCGCCGCAAAAAGCCTTATGTCAAGATTCGTAGGTATAGCCGGTATGCCTGGGCATAGGCGGCGAATCCGGCTGACCGTCTCCTTCTCGGCTGGGCCGCCCAGAATTACCGGCGTGCCGAGCTTGCTTTTTCTCAAACCTCTGGCTAAACCGGCCAGGTTGGCTGTCGTCCAGGCCTTGGTTGGATAGGCTCTGCCGGTACCGGTGTTGATGCCAATCCAGGGCCTACCATCTCCGGCCCTAAACATCTTGCGAAGGAAGGCTGATGCCCATTTCGACTCCTCTGTGGTTACCGTATAATGGTAACCTTGGCCATTGTATTCTAAACCGGCCGCCTCGACTACCATCTGTTGGTAGCTTTTTCGGTTCCTTTTAAATTTAAGCTCGTTTGACAGCCCCATCCGGAATAGGTATTCAGCTCGGACATCCAGGGGGATGAGAAATCCGCGGGGATCCCAACCGAAGCCGTGCTTTCGCTTCGCCTCCACCGACATGGCTAAGGCCACAGCCCTCGTTTCCTTGTCCAGACATATTAGACGATCGAACCTTTCGGAGCCTAACTGAACCAGAGATTCTAGCTGGTAGGGCAGCAGCCGGTCTATATGCGGATTGTGCCGAAGCAGCGGCAATGCGTCGGAATCAGTCAGCCAGGTGACCCTAGCATCAGAGCAAGTCTGCTTTATGGCCCTAGCCAGCGGAGTGGTACGCAGCACGTCCCCCTTGGCCGCCATCTTGATGATCAGCCATCGCTCTCTCCAAGGCTGATAACTCTTACACCTCCCGCACTGGCCGCCGTATGCGCAGGGCCGGTCGCCTAGGAAATGGCGGCAGTTGCCTCGAAACTTCATTATCCTCCCACCGGACCTCTATAAACTCAAAGTGAAAACACCTAAGGCGAAAACTTTTTCTTAACATGCTTTATTAAGGTCAGACTTGTCTGCGCCTAGTTGAGATCGCTTGAAAAAGCATGCCAACTTTAGGGCTAGTACTTACTAATATATTTTACTTCAGTTCTGGGCCTTATACTCTTTTAATTTGTATTGCAAAGTCCTTAATGATATTCCCAGCTGCTGGGCCGTCTTCTTACGGTCGTTGCCCAGGGCCTTGAGGGTGGCCATGATGTACTCCCTTTCCACGTCCTTCATGGACTTGCCCGGCTCCAGTCCTCCGCCCGCCCGCCCCTGGCGACGGTCCACCTCCTGAGGCAAATCACCCGGCCCGATAACCCCTCCCCGGGCCATCACCACCCCGTAGGACAGGGCGTTCTCCAACTCCCTGATGTTACCCGGCCAGTCGTAGGCCATCAGTTTCTCCATGGCCTCCCGCTCCACCTGTCTCACCCCCCGGCTTTTGGCCGCGGGAAAGTTTTCCAGGAAATGGTCTACCAAAAGCGGGATGTCCTGCTTCCTCTCCCGCAGAGGCGGCAGGTTGATGGTCACCACGTTCAGGCGGTAAAACAGATCCTCGCGGAAGCGTCCGGCCCTGACCTCCTGCATCAGATCCCGGTTGGTGGCCGAGATGATCCTGACGTTGACCCTGATGGGGCTGGTTTCTCCGATGCGCCGCATCTCGCCGTCCTGAAGGACGCGCAGCAGCTTGGCCTGGATGGAGGGCGCGATGTCGCCGATCTCGTCAAGGAAAAAGGTGCCGCCCTCGGCCGTCTCGAACAGGCCCGGCTTGCCCTCCACCGCCCCGGTGAAAGCCCCCTTCTTGTAGCCGAACAGCTCGGACTCCAACAGGGTCTCGGGCAGGGCCCCGCAGTATTGGGCCACAAACTTGCGCTCCCGCCTGGGCCCATTGTAGTGGATGGCCTTGGCCACCAGCTCCTTGCCGGTGCCGGACTCGCCCTGGATGAGCACCGGAACGTCGCTGTCCAGCACCTTTTCCACCAGGGCTATGGCCCGGCGGAAGGACGAAGCCCGGCCCACCAGATTCTCGAACCGATACTGCTGGCGCACCTCCTGCTTCAGGCTCAGGTTCTCCTGCCGCAGGGTGGACTGGAGATAGGCGTTCTCGATGGCGATGGCCGCGATGTTGGCAAAGGCGGCCAAAAAAATCTTGTCCTTGTCCGAGAAAACGTTGGCCGCGGTTCGGCTGTCCACAAATATCAGGCCCAGGGCCTGCCCGCCCTTGACCATGGGGGCGCACAGGATGGAGCGGATGTTGTAGAGCCGGACGCTTTCGGCCCCGGAGAAGCGGGGGTCGGCCTTGGCGTCCGAGGTCAGCACCGGCTCCCCGCTGTCCAAGGCCTGGCGGATGACCGTGCCCGAGACCTCCTCGGTGTTCTCAATGTCCCGCTGGTCTATGTTGCGGGCGGCCATGGCCCGCAGGGCGCCCTGCCGGTCGCGCACCAACAGAAAGCCGCGCTCGGCCCGGGTGGCGGAGACGGCGATGTCCATCACCCGAGAGAACAGCTCCTCCGGGTCGTGGATGGAGTTGATCACCTGGCTGACGTCGAAAAGCGCCAGCACCTGCTCCTTGTCGGCTTGTCTCAGATCCTCGGTGGTCATTGTTTTCCCTGATCACACGGATGGCATAAGATTACGCTAATAAGAGGTGAACCAGACAGCGCCGCGGCAATAATCAGCGTAATCATGCAAAATCCGGGTAATCATGGTTAAGGTTGGTAGAAAGTCGCCTCGGCCGCCCCCGTGTTCCCGTAGATGTCCCGCATCACCACCCGCCAAGTGTAGACCGCCTGCCCCAGCAAGGTGTCGCAATATACTCGGTTGGAGAACGGAATGTCACGGCGCCAGACGCAGGCCAGACCCTGGCAGATCTCCACCGACAGGTTGACGCTGGTCAGAACGTTCTGCCAGCGCAGGGTGTCCGGCGTGTAGAAGTTCTGTCCTCCCGACGGTAAGAGATCGTAGGGCAGGGGCTCCAAAAAGCCGGGCACCGTCCTCTGTACCAGCAGCGAATAGCTGGGCGACGAAGCCACGATGGAAACCGTCCGGCCCGCAATCCACTGGGGGAAGTTGCCCACCCCGGGCAGCTGAACGATGTTCCAGATGTAGCGCTTGCGGTGGTTGTCCACCGGGACGGCCGAATCCGGATAGAGGACGAAGCTGTCCACCCGGCAGGTGAAGGCGTATTCGTCCAGAAAGCCGGCCCCGTCCGGATGGTAGGCCAGGCACCAGGGCAGGGCGCTGTAGGTTTGCAGGCCGGATGGCGGCTTGACCGTGGCCGTTCTGGCTCCGGCGCTGTCGAAGCTGACCAGCCCCTTGAGGATGAAGTTATGCTGCAGCCGGCCGTCCGAAGGCACCTCCACCGTATCCACCACCGTACGGTACCCGTTGTAAACCACTTCCAGAAAGTACTGGCCGCCCTCCAGCCTGATGCTATAAGCACCGTCCTGGCCGCTGGTGGTGGCGATATTGGCCGGCCGGGCCGTGATCACCGCCCCGGCGATGACCCCCCCCGTCCCCCGGTAGACGGTGCCATAGACCCCGCTTCCCAGATTGGCCGGGTCCAAGGGATTGTCGCGCGGCGCATCCGGCCCGCAGCCGAGAAAAAATGACACAGCCCCGGCCGCCACCGCCAGAATCATATTTCGCCAAAAGGCTATCAGCTGTCGTCGTTTCAAAATATCCGAAAACTTTTCCGGATTATACTGATTGCCAAGGAACCTGACTTTGATCTCTCTTCTGCCTTCTGAGTTCTGCTTTCTGAGTTCTAAGTCCTGCCTTCTGCCTCTATCACTCCGTCATCATCACATCCACCAAGTTGTAAAGCCAGACAGCCACCACGCAGTTGACCGCCAAGTTCCGGGCCCGGTACCAACTGTTGTAGGTGTTATAGGCTGATTGAATCTGGCTGGGTTCGGTGCCCTCCAGATAATCCTGACGCGCCCGACGGGCGCCCAGCTCCAGCGCCCCCCAAGCGCCCAGGGCCCCCAGCGAAGCACCTTGGAGAATGGAAGCCTTGAGCCGGCTGCCCCGGTAACGCTGTCCCCAGCCCGGCCAGAGCAGGGATCTCCACATCGCCTGAGCCTTGGTGGGTTTTGGCTTGGCGAAAAGCGGCCCTGGCTCCGGCGGCCGGGCCTGGGTTTGGGCTCGGAACTTGCTCCTGGCCCGCTTAAAAACCTCGATGATCTTGGGTGAAACGAACTCGGGGTTGAGCTCCAACTTGGGCTGCCGTGACAAAAGTTTGAGAAACTCCTCCTCGGCCTCGGCTTCCCGGCCCAATGCCACTAAGGAAAAAGAACGATAGGTCAGCAGATAGGAGACGGTTTCTAAATCCATTTGGGAAGTGTCGGCCAGGGCCGCCGCCGCCGCCTCGGCCGCCTGCTGGTAGCGCCCCTGATCATAATCCGTGGCCACCGTCTTGAGCGGATCTTCGGCCGGTTCCGCCGCCAAAGCGTCCGTCCCGGCCCAAGCCGCCAGAAAAACGAAAAGCCAAACTATTATAGTCACCGCAGATCGGCTCCCGTCCTTAAAGTCTCCGCTTCAACGATCCTGACGGTCTCCCTCCACTCCCGGCCTCCCGGCCCCACCAGCCTGATGTCATGGTCACCTATGGAGATTTTAAGCGGCTGGGCCAGCGGTGTGGTCCCGACCGAAACCCCATCTATGAAGACCTCGGCCCAAGGCGCGGCCGTCACCGCCAGGTATCCCCAGGCCTGGGGCATGGCCACCTCCAGTTTAAGGGTGTCGCCGGGCTTGATGTCGATCTCCTGGGCATAATCGCGTCGGTTGGGATGGCGGAGCAGCAACTGCCTTCGGCCAGCTTCCAGCTTAAGCAGACCGCCTAGCGGCGTCCGGTCAATAAAGCGTCCGTCGACGTAGACCTCGGCCCAAGGCGAGACCGTCAGTCCCAGATAACCGGGCCCCCGTGGAGACGGCGACAGATTGACCGCCAGATCCAGATCCCGGCCGGAGGGAATGGATACTATTTTTTCATAGGGTTGATAGCCTTCCAGCTCGGCCCTAAGCCGCATCCGGCCGGGCTTTAGGCCCTCGACCGAGAGAGGTATCCTTCCTCTCGGCCTTCCCTCCAGAAAGATCTGGGCTCCGGTGGTGCCTGAGATCCGCAGCCGCGGCGTCTGACCGGGAATCAAGGGAATAACCGGAACAGTCTTGGTGCTGTCCGCTGCAGGGGTTACAGGAGCCGGCTTTGGTCTGGTAAAAAGCTTCCCGGCAGGAGGCAGGCCCCACCTGACGCCCCCCCATACTAGTCCTGCCGCAACCAAACAGGCGGCCGCGTATGTCAGATATCTGCCTAAAGCCTTGGCCTGGCGCTCCCGCCGCGACAGCCGGTCCAAAGCCTGCTGATCCTCCCGACGCGTCTGGTAGCCTTTGGGATCGGCCAGCAGCCGGGCCACCCCCTCTCCGGTGATGAAGGCATAGGGCTCCAGCCTGGCGGCCGCCTCTCCGGCGCTGCGGAGCCTTTTGGCCGGATCCTTCTCTAATAAATCGGAGACTAAAGACCCCAGCCCCGGGGGTATCCCCGGGTTTTGGGCCGAAAGGCGGGGCGGCTTCAGCCTGAGCACCCGATCGATGCATTCGCTGGGGCTGCCGCCGGCGAAAGGGTTGGCCCCGGACAACATCTCGTAAAGCACCACTCCGAAGGAGAACAAATCGGAGCCGGCATCACCCTTCTCCCCGCGGATCTGCTCCGGCGCCAAATAGGCCGGAGTGCCGAAGAAGGTGCCGGGATCGGTCAGCCCCAGCGCCTCCTTGGCGAAGGCCAGTCCGAAGTCGGCGATCTTGGCCACGCCCAAGGCGGTGAACATGACGTTGGCCGGCTTGATATCGCGATGCACCACCCCGCGGCTGTGGGCATAGCTAAGTCCCTGGGCCGCCTGGACGCCGATGTGGGCGGCTGCGGTCACCGGCAACGGGCATCTGGCCGCCAGCAGTTCCTTCAAAGAGCAGCCCTCGATGTATTCCAGAACTATGTAATAGGAGTCCTGGTGCCGGAAGAAATCGATGATGTCGACGATGTTATGGTGCCGCAGCCCTCCCAGGATCTTAGCCTCGCGCTCAAACCTCTTCACCAGGGCCTGATCCCGGGCCAGATGGGGATGGAGCTGCTTGAGAGCCACCAAGCGTCCCATCTCCCGGTGGCGTCCCAGATACAGGGTGGACATTCCGCCGGTGGAAATCAGCCTTTCTATCAGATATTGGCCGACCTGTCTCACCGTCGGATGCGCCCCGCTTCGGCCGAAACGGGCTCCAGGTCCAGAATAAGAAATAGAGACCCCTTGAGATCGACCAAGCCCTTGAACAGGCTATGGCCGCTCAGCGCCGCCGGCCATGGCTTTATTTGTTGGTCGCGACATTCCTCCAGATTCAACACTCGATCCACCGGAAACTCCACCAGCTTCTTCCTTACCCGGCAGGTGATCACCTGAGGGCCGGCCTCGTCCCCGGAGCCTGCCCCCAGCAAACGCCGGACATCGGCGGAATGCACCTTCTCCTTGGCATAGGGCCTGCCTACCGAGACCACGTTTTCGGCCGGGACCGCCAGCCGGTGCCCGCCTATCTCGAAGGTGAGAAAGCGCATGTCAAATCCCTGTAATCATAATACGAATCAGCCTTAAGTCCGGAGTCAATCTCGCCATGTATTCGTCTTCGTTTTCCAGCCCTGAGCGAAGTCGAATGGTCGTTTTCATCGCGCCTAGACGCCGAATTCGGTCACCAGCGAGTTCAGCTTCTCGGCCGTCTCCGACAGGGTTTGGGCCACGGCCGAAAGCTCCTGCATCGAGGCCGTCTGTTGCTGGACGGCCGCCGCCACCTCTTGGGTCGAGGCCGCCGCCTCGATGGCCACGGTGGAGACCTCTGAGGCCAGCTGCACCACGTGGCCGACGCTGGTGTTCTGAGAATGGCCGGAGTCGGCTATCTGCTTGACCATGGTCCCGGCCACGGCCACGGTACTGTTGATCACCCGCAGGGCCTGCTCGGTCTCGTCCACCGTCCCCTTGCTGGACTCGATGATGCCCCGGGCCCGGCCGATCTCGTCCACCGTCTTGTAGATTTCCTTCTCCACCTCGCGGATGAGCTCGGTCACCTGTTGGGCCGACTTGCCGGCCTCGACCGCTAGGGTGCGGATCTCGTCGGCCACCACTGAAAAACCCTTGCCGGCCTCGCCGGCCCGGGCCGCTTCGATGGCTGCGTTCAGGGCCAGGAAGTCGGTCTGTTGGGAGATGCCGGAGATCATGTCCACCACCTGTCCGATATGCTTGGCCCGGGTCTGCAGCTCCTGCACCTGGCGGGTGGTCTCCTCCATGGCCGAGAAGATTTCGGCCATCCGCCGCACCGTCTCCGAGGTCTTGCGGGCGCCCACCTGGGAGGATTCGATGGCCTTTTGGGAGGAGACCATGGTCATCCGGCCCTGGGAGTCGATGCGCTTGATGGCCGATGACAGGTTCTCCACCTCCTTGACCACCTGGGTCAGCCTCTCCGACTGCAGCGAGGCCCCCTTGGAGATCTGCTGGATGGTGGAGGCGATCTCCTGGGTGGAGGCGTTCATCTCCTGGGAGGAGGCAGCCAGCTCCTGGGAGCTGCCGGCCAGCTCCGAGGCCACCTTGGCCAGCTCCTGCAGCATGCGGTGGATCTTGGTCACAAAATGGTTATATTGGAGGCAGAGGTCGCCCAACTCGTCGTTGCCCATAATGGGCAGGTGCTGGGTGACGCCTCCCTTTCCCTGGGAGATGCTGGACAGTATGCCGGTTAATGATTGCAAAGTGCGGTTGATGTTCCGGGCCGTCAGATAGCCGATGATGGCGGTGGCCGCCACCCCCAGTCCGGCCACGTACCAGATGTGGCCGTACCTGGCCAGGGTCAGTCCGAAGACCAAAGAGAGCAGCATGACGGTGAAGAACAGGGCCATCAGCCTCCAGGTGATGCTGATGCGCTGGGTGCCATAGGCCAGCTTTTCGGCCTCCAGATCCAGGTTGAGGGCCAAAAGCGATATGTAGGGATGCAGCAGGGATTCCAAGGTCAGGAAGGCCAGGGCACCTGCCACCAGCCCGGAGATGAGGCAAGGGACGATGATATGCGGTATAATAGCGGGGCTGGTACCGACATCGAAAACCGATAATATCAACAATACCAACGGGCCGCCGATAAGAAACTCGACCGCCAGATGCAGCGAGCGCCTCAGGGGCAGCCTCAGGGCCACCCTCATGGCCTCCTCGGCCGACTGGGGGCTGGTGTCCCCCTCGATGAAGAAGCGGGCCAGAGTCTTCATGTTTTTGCGGCTGATCGTTCTGGCCGTGGCCACCATTGAAACGACCACCGCCAAGGTCACCCAAGGCATCAGCCTCAGGGCCTGGGGGGTAAAATGAACCGCCTGGCTGATGAAGATCAAGAGCAGCGGCGCCCCGAACAGGGCTCCGATCAGATTGGGTCCCAACTCCAGCAGCTTGAACTTGCCGTGTTTCATCTTTGCCCCTCCTCGCTCACCAGGAAGCTCCTGACCAGCCGCTTGAGCTCCTCGGCCGAGCGGGCCAGCTCCTGGGCCGAGGCCGTCATCTCCTCCATCGAGGCCATCTGCTCCTCTTGGGCGGCCGCGGTCTGCTCCATGCCCGAAGCCGTCTCCTCGACCACGGTGGCGATGGATTCCATGGCCTTGGCGATGCGCTTGACACCGTCAACCTGGTGCCCGGTGGCCTGGGAGATCTGCTGGGCGCCATCGGACGAATGTTTGACCGACTCGATGATGTGGGTGAAGGCCTGGTTGCTCTTGCCGGCCAGCTCCTTGCCGCTGGTCACCTCCTGGGCGCCCTCGTTCATGGCCTCCACCGTCTGGGACATCTCGGCCTGGATCAGCTTGATGAGGGACTCGATCTCCTTGGTGGCCCCGGCGGTGCGCTCGGCCAGCTTCTTGACCTCGCCGGCCACCACCGCAAAGCCCCGCCCCGACTCCCCGGCCCGGGCCGCTTCGATGGCCGCGTTCAGGGCCAGCAGGTTGGTGCGCCAGGCGATGGAGGAAATGAGCTCGGTGATCTTGCCGATCTCGC
Source organism: uncultured bacterium (assembly GCA_964588285.1). Classification (GTDB taxonomy): domain Bacteria; phylum Edwardsbacteria; class AC1; order AC1; family EtOH8; genus CAZPNX01. Next base: position 157,421 of record CAZPNX010000003.1, on the reverse strand, counting down.
CCATTTTCTTCTCCAGGGTGCCGACCACCTCGGACAGCCGGCCCATGGTGCTGTCAATTTTTCCCATCTGGCCGACGATGGACATCATGGTGTTACCGCCCTCCGAGGCCAGCTGCAGGGCCTGGGCGGCCGCCTGGGCCGAGGCCTGGGAGTTGTTGTTGACCTCCTCCACCGAAGCCGATATCTCCTCCACCGCCTGCTTGGTCTCGGCCACCGACGACACCTGGGTGGAGGTCCCCTGGGAGATGCGTTGCACCGTGGCCGAGATTTCCTCCTGGGAGGCGCTCATTTCCTGGGTTGAGGCCGCCAACTCCTCCGAAGTGGTGGCCACGGTGTTGGCGGTGTTGACCACGGTCCGTACCAGTTCCTCCAGCTTGGCCAGAAAGCGGTTGAAGTACCGGGTCATCTCTCCCAGCTCGTCGCCCCCCTCGGGCAGGCGCTTGGTCAAGTCCGAGGAGCCCTCGGTCATCTCCCTGAGCATGCCGGAGAGGGCCTGGATGGGCTTGAGCACCAGCTGTTTGGTGATGGTCCGCACCAAAAGCACCACTACCACCACCGAAGCCATCAGGATAAACACCCCGGCAATGACGATGCTTTTCTCCGAGGATTGCAGCAGCTCCAAAGGTACATTATAGGCGGCCGAGATGCTGGAAAGAAGGCGGAAAACAACCACCACCATCAGCCCGATGGCCAGGAAAAAGGTGACGAAGAGGATGATCATGAAATAGGCCGTCAGCCTGGTCTGCAGTCCCACCGCCTGTTTACCGCTGCCCGGCCGCAGCACGGTGATCAGGCCCCAGCCCAGGACCACGGTGGGCACCAGCATGGCCAACAGGATGGCCAGCCCCAACGAATGGTAGAAGTAGCTGGCGAAGGCGGCGATGGGGGCCAGGCAGAAATTGACGGTGACGTCCACTCCGATCACCCGGCCCAGGTCGGCCCACTTCATCTCGCCGCCGATGATGTGGTAGAGGCAGACCAAAAAATTGTTCAGCCCGACGTAGGTCACCAGTCCGGCCGCCATAGCGGCGATGCTGCTGGCCTCGAACAGCTGGGTACCGGCGGCTCCGCCCAGGAACCTGAAGACCGCGTCCATGGCAAAGGTCACCAGCACGAACTGGCCGGCCACGAAAAACACTCGGGGCCAGGGCTTGCGCCTCCTGATCTGATGGATGACGGTGCTGATGGCGATGGCCAGGGCCGCCGGTAGCGGTCCGAAGGTCAGGAAGGTAAAGAAGACGATGACAAAGTCCAGGGAGATGGCCACCCCGCTGGCGACCACCACCGAAAAGCCCTGGGCCACTGCCTCCAGCAGGAAGATGGCCAGCATCAACCACCAGGGAATGTTCAGGCCGCCGACCACGGCCGCCAGCCAGCCCAGGCCCAACGCGGCCACGGCCCAGGCATAGAGGTATACCCATCGTTTTCTGTCGGACACTTCGGGCCCTCCCTTTGGTATATGCTTATTGGCTGTTTTGATCAATTGCTGCTAAGGGAAAGCAAGCCGCCGTCTGCAGTCGATAATCCGGACAGGATCAGGCGTTCGATGTTCAGCTTGAAGACCAGATCGTCCCCAGTGCGCACCGCCTGGGTCACCAACCCCTCCCGGCCGGCCAGGCTTTGGTCGATGGAGAAGATTTCTTGGCTGTCGATGGCCAAGCTTTGGCCCACCTCTTCGACCAACATCCCCAGCGCTTGGCCTTCGATCTCCAGCATCAGAACAGACTGGCTTTCGGCGCTGCTTTTATGTCCCAACAATTGGTCCAGCGACAAAACCGGCACCTGTCCCCCCCTCCAGCCTATGAGCCCCACCAACGGCGGCTGGGCGGTCGGCAACGGCAGCACCCTGGGATGGAAATCTATCTCCCTTACCCATTTCAGCTCCAGGCCGAAGCTTTCGCCCCGGCTGGCACACATCAGCCATCGGCCCTCCTGACGTTTCACCGGCTTTCGCGGCTTTTAGCCGCCTCGATGTGCTCCGCGGCCTTTCGGGCCCACCAATTGCCCGGCGACAGCTTCTGGCATTTCTCCCACTCCCTGACGGCCGCGGCCTGCATGCCCTTCATGGAATAAACCAAACCCAGATGATAGAAGGCCTCTATCAGATTGGGCCCCAGCATGCCGGCCTTGGAGAAAAAGAACAGAGCGTCGTCCAGCATCTGGCGCTCCAGATAGACCAAGCCTAGGTAATAATGGGCGTAGAGCACCGCCACCCGGTCCTTGCCGGACTTGATGACCTTGGAGAGATGCTCGATGGCTTCGCCGTAGATCCCCTTCTTCAGGCAGACGAAGCCCAGGTTGTTGCGCACCCCGTCGTTGTTGGGCTCCATCTGCAGCACCTTCAGGCAGACGCCCAAAGCCTCCTCGTACATGCCCTGATAGCTGTAGGCCCATCCCAGCAGGGCCATGGCCTTGGTGTCCGAGGGATTGAGTTTGACAGCGCTGGACAAAGAGGCGATGGCCTTGTCGAACTGACCGGTGCAGATCTGGTTCCAACCCTCGGCCACGTAGGTGGACGATCCCAGGGCGTCGGTTTTCATGGTCTCCACGAAGGAGCGGATCATCACCTTGGACTCGTCCTCGGTGACCGTGGCCGTCTTGAACTGGTCGATCAGCTGCTTGACGCCCTCCTGGACAGAGGCCAGCTGCTTGGAGGCCACCGCCACCTCCTTGTAGAGGGCCCGGATCTCCCGCTCAATTTCGGCCGCCCGAGAGCGCGCCTCCGGCCCCGAAAGCAGCTCCTTGAGGGCGGCCATTCTGGCCTGGTATTCTCGTATCAGCTCTTCGGTCTTGTTCATATCGAAGCTTTCTGACGGCAGGCCCTGACTATTCCCCCCGGAATCTCCTCCAGGGGCAGCACCTCGTCCACCGCCCCGGTCTCCACCGCTGCCCGGGGCATGCCCCAGACCACGCAGGTGGATTTGTCTTCGGCCAGGGTCCGTCCCCCCTTTTTCTTGATGCTGGAAAGCCCTTTTGCCCCGTCGTGCCCCATGCCGGTGAGGATGACCGCCACCATGGGATTTTGGCAGTACTGGGCCAAACTTTCCATCATGACATCCACCGAAGGCCTGACCCCGTGCCGCGGCGGATCCTTGGAAAGCTCCACCTCCCTGCCGTCGGCCGCCAGCCTCAGGTGCCAGCCGGCCGGAGCTAAAAGAGCCTGGCCGCTGGTCAGGGTGTCGCCATCTTCGGCCTCCTTTATTGACACCTTGCTCCGGGCGTTGAGCCGCTCGGCCAGCGACTTGGTGAAACCCAGAGGCATGTGCTGCACCAGCAAATAGGCAGCATCCAGCTCGGCCGGCAGGCGGGGCATGATCTCGGCCAGGGCCCGGGTGCCTCCGGTGGAGGATCCGATGGCCACTACCTTGGTTTTATCGTCCGTCCGTCCCCGGAAAGGTAGAGGACGAATGGTCTTGATAGTCCCGGCCGAAGGCGCCGAGCCGGTACGGTTCTGGGCCGGCTTCCTGATAGCAAGTTTTGAGAGGTCGACAGCCGCCGCCACCCGGATCCGCTCCACCAGTTGCTCCCGCACCCGGTCGATGTCCAGGGAGATCGAGCCCGACGGCTTGGTGACGAAGTCCACCGCCCCCAGCTCCAAAGCCAGCAGGGTGGAATCGGCCCCCTCCTTGGCATGGGCCGAAAGGATGACGGTGGGGATCGGCTTCTCCGTCATCAGCCTGGCCAGGGCCTGGAGGCCGTCCATCTTGGGCATCTCCAGGTCTAGGGTGATGACGTCGGGTTTTAGCTTCTCCGCCTGCTCCAAAGCCTCCAGACCGTTCTTGGCCTGGCCGGCCAGCTCCAGCCCCGGGGCCTCGGAGATGATGTCGCCGATCATCTTGCGCATCAGGGCCGAGTCGTCGACCACCAGCACCCGGATGGGGTTACCTTTTGTCACCATATACTATATATAAATAACAACTTAAATCAGACCTGGCTTCGTTTTACAGCTCCTTGAGTCCCGCCTTGAAGGAGCGCACCAGCACCGTGCCGCTGGACACCAAGAATTCCACCGACCGTCCGTAGTCTGAGCCGGTGTCCTCGGCCACTATCGGTATCCCCAGCCTCTCCAGCTCGGCCTTGGCCTCCTGGGTGTTTCGGGTCCCGATGTTGGCGGCGCCTGCCCCCTTGCTGCTGGTCAGCAGGGCTCCGAACATCCTGGCGCCGCCGGCCAGCTTGGCCCGAAGCCGGGTGCGGCTGCCGCCCAGGCGCTCGATCTCGGCCAGCATGGCCCCGATGGCCGAGGCCGGGAACTTGGCGGCGTTGGTCTGGTTCTTCACCAGCTCCGGCGAGGGCAACATCACGTGGGCCAGGCCGCCCACCTTGGCCTGTGGGTCGTAGAGGACGATGGCCAGGCAGGACCCCAGGCCGTGGGTGGTGATCACCGCCGGCTCCCGGGCCACCGCCAGGTCGGCTATCTTAACCACTATCTCCCGGCTGACGCCGGGCTCAGGGGCATTATCCCCGGATATGCTTTTAATACCGCTGGGTGCGGTATTCATGGCACTGAAGGCCTGTCGCCTTTTCCAACCATTTTACAAAAACCATAACAGGCTTTGGTGTAAACTCGTTTAAGGTTCCTGAATCCATGGTTTCCTTATGAAAACACAAGCGTTATCTTCAGGATATCTTCTGGTAGATGCGCTCCTTGGCGTCGAAGGTGGCGAAGGACTCCTTGGCCTGGCCGATCATGGTCTCCACCTTGCCCAGCACCAGAAAGCCCCCCGGCTTAAGGCTCTGCAGGAATTGCTTGAAGACTGTTTCCTGCGAGGCCCGGTTGAAGTAGATGAGAACGTTGCGGCAGAAGATCATGTCCACCTGGCGAAAGGGCGACGGCTCCAGCAGCTCGGCCCGCTGGTATTTGACAAGTTTCCTTATCTCCGGCATGACCGTATACTTGGAGCCGTCCTTGGTGAAATGCCGCTCCACCAGCTCCCGCGGCATTTCGTCCAGACTGCCCCATTCGTAGACGCCGGCCTGGGCCTTTTCCAGTGAGAGGCGGTCGATGTCGGTGGCGGCCACCGTGGCCTGGCCGTCCAGCCCCCGGCGCCGCTTGAACTCGGTCCACATAATGGCTATGGAATACGGCTCCTCGCCCGAGGAGCAGCCGGCGCTCCAGAAGAGAAGCGGCGCCTTCTGGTTCCAGCCTGCGGTTATTATGGGAAGCACCCTCTCGGCTACTGCCTGATAGGTCTCCGGGTTGCGGTAGAACTTGGTGACATTGATGGTCAGGGCGTCGAACAGCTTGGGGTACTCGCCGGGATCGGTCCTCAATTGGTCGGCGTAATCGCGGTACGACTGGAGTTTGCAGCTGCGAAGCCTTACCGCCAGGCGGCGCTTGAGCGGCCTCTCCTTGTATTGCCTGATGTCGAAGCCGGTATCCTCCAGGATGCGGTCGGCCAAATACAAAAGCTCGGGATCGGTTATGTTCTCCCTGGGGGTCATTTCTTCTCCATCAGCATCAGGTTGCGGCGGACCACCTGGTTCTGCGGATCCAGCTCCAGGGCCTTTTTCCACCAGACCACCGCCTGATCCTTCTGCCCCTGCTTGAAGTAGAGATTTCCCAGCCGGGCCATGTCCTGCGATCCGGCCAAATCCAGCTCCACCATCCTACCCATAACATCCAAGGCCTTGACGGCCATGGAATTCTTGTAGTAAAGCTCGGAAAGGTTCTGGAGTACGGTGCGGCTGGCCGGAGCCAGTTTTAGGGCCGCCGTATATCTTTTCTCCGCCTCCTCGGCCTGGCCCCTGGCCTGCCAGAGAGCCCCCAGGTTGTTCTCCACCGCCGGATTCGGCCTTCCGCCGGACTGGGCCTGGTTCCAGCGCTCCATAGCTTTGTCGACCTTGCCCCCGCGAAGCTCGATCAGCCCCATCAGGAAGCTTACCAGGGGAAGCCCGGGATGTTTCTTCTCCACCTGTTCCAGATGTTCCCGGGCCGCCGAATAATCCTTTTTACGGTAAAGCAGAAAGGCGATATTGATCCTGGGCACCACCTCGCCCGGGGCCAATTCCAGAGCCTTGCGAAATTGCCGCAGACTATCGTCCAGCTCCCCCATGGCTTCCAAAGCCAGCCCCAGGTTGTTGTAGGCAGGGGCCTTTTTGGGATCGATGGCGATGGCCTCCAAAAACTCGGTGGCGGCGTCGGCGGGCTCGCCCTTGCGCAGATGGATGAGGCCCAGATAGAACCGGGCGTCGAAGACGTCGGGCTTGATCTCCACAATGCGGCGGAACTCGCGGCTGGCCTCGTCGTACATTTGGGTCTTGTAGAAGGCCATACCCAGGTTGCGGTGTTCGTCGATGACTCCGGTGTTCCAGCCGGTTGTCTGCTTGGTCTTCTCGCTGCCCCGCTTGATAAGCCCGGTCAAGAGCAGGCCGTAAATCACCTTGGAGGTGGCGAACTCGCCCAGATGCGACATCTCCATGACCTCGGCCATGGTCCGCTGCCCGTCCACCAGCGCCAGGACCTGCCGTTCCTGATCGGTCAGCTCCAGCCCGTGGTGCTGGGTTTGGTCGGCGGCCACCGGCTCCAGCACCATCTGTCCGCCGGGCAGCTTCTTTTCCAGATTGCGCCATTCGTCGATGCGGCGGGCCTCCTCTAGCAGCAGGTTCATGGCGTCCAGCGACACCAGGACGCTCTCACCCTGGGGCAGGGTATCCGGCTCAAAGAAGAACTCGCCTTCGGTCCAGCGCAGCAGATAGAAGACCGTTTCCTCGATCTGGCTGGAGATGTCGGCCTCCAGATCAGCCTGGGTCACCAGGCCTCGCTCCATCAGGATGTCGCCCAGCCGGCGGGCGCCGCCCTCGGCCCGCTGGGCCTGGAGGGCTTCCTCCAGCTGGCTGTAGTTAATCAGTCCCCGGGCCAGCAGCCGGTCCCCGATGCGGTCGGGGCGGTTGAGCAGGCTGGTGTAGCAGATCATGCCGTCCCGAAAGTAGATGCTGCCGAAGTTTTGCCCGTCGGTCACCTTGAGACAGCCGGTCTTGCGCCCCACCGCCAACAGCTGCAGGACATCGGGCAGGTTGACCTCGGAGAAGGATCCCTTGATGGCCATTTAAGTTAACAAGCTCAAAGTTGAGAGATAAATCACATCTGCATCAATCGGATTTAAGCAAATCATCCGACGCCCCGCTCAACATTAACCTTCAACATTCGACTTTCCACTTTATCAAAAATCCTCCATCATCCGGTCCTCCAGCCTGGGCCAGACTTCCTCTATCAGCCCCAGGTTGGCCGGGGCCGACTCGGCCGTCCCTCCTTCGGGGACAGTGTCGGCCATGGCCGCCCGGGCCGGCATCTCCAGCACCAACGGCGCCGGGGCCGCCGGTTCAGGTTTCTCCTGAGAAACGGTCACAGGCGGCGACTGATGCCCGGCCGGCGGCACGGCTGGCTTTGCAATTGGCGCCGGAGCCGTCCCGCCAGGCTGGACAGAAGAAGGCGGGGACAATTTCGCCGGGGCTGGCTCCGGGGCGGATGGCGTAACGGATTTAAGCGGCGGCAGCGGCTCAGGCTGTGGGGTGAGTTTGGGAAGCAATTCCTTCTTCATGGACTGAACCGCCAAGGAGAGTTCGTCCACCTTGTCCGGATCGAACAGCAGTGATTCCACCCGGGCGATCATCTCCGGGGTGGCGGCGGCGGCCATGTTGCCGAACTCCTCCTGGAGCAATATCAGCCTCTCGATGTTGTCGGTGAAGGCCTGGTATTCCTTGGTGGCGGCGGCGATGTCCTGGTCTAAGGTGCGCTCCACCCGGGCGGTGTTGAAGCCCTTCATCCGCCAGATATAAAGCTTCTCTTTGTACTCCTGCCTCAGCTTCTCGGCATTCTGCTCCTGGGTGATGAGATCGGTCACCTTGGTGTCCAGCCCGGTGAGAAAATCGCCGAACTCTCCCGAGGCCGCCTCGGCCTTCTCCTGACCGGCTTGGCCGGCCGCGCCGTCCTCCGGCTCCTGGGGCATCGGCAGAGCGCTGGCGGTCGGCGGCAGGGCCTCGTCGACAATATTTTTGGTGATCTGGCCGTCGAAAAGCGAGGCGTAGAGCAACACCCGGTTTAAGGCCCCTTCCAATTCCCTGATGTTGGCCGGCACCCGGGAGGCGATGGTCAGCAGCGCCTCTTCGGAAAGCTCGGTGTTCCTGGACCTGGCCTTGCTGGCCAAGATCAGGACTTTCTCGTTGACGTCGATCTCCTTGAGGCCGACGATGACGCCGCCCAGAAGGCGCGACAGCAGCTTGGGGTCAAGTTTCTCGATCTTTTGGGGAACGGTGTCGGTGGAGGCCGCTATCTGCCGGCCGGTGCCCACCATGGCGTCGAAGAGCGGAATCATCCTGATCTGGATCTCCCGCTCCAGGATGCAAAGATGCAGATCGTCTATCAGCAGCAGGTCGGCCCGCTCCGCCCCGTCCAGGTCCTGACGCTTGATCTGACCGCCGGAAAGCATGACCACCGACCAGTCGGGATGGGCGGCCGATACCTGGTTTCCCAGGGCCTGCAACAGGTGGGTCTTCCCCAGGCCGACGCCCCCGTGCACCACCAGCGGGTTGTAGAGACGGCCCGGCTGCTCGGCCACCCGGCGGGCAGCGGCATAGGCCATCCGGTTGCTGGGGCCGGTGATGAAATTCTCGAACTGATAGATGCTGGTCAGTATGTGGGGCTCGGCTTCCGGCATGGCGGCGTCTGGGATCAGAGGAATATGGTGAATATTATGCAGTTGAAGGCTTGAGATGCCTGTTAGATGAAATTACTCACTTCCCCCGGTACTTGGCGCTCAACGACTGCAGCACCAGAGCCGAGATGGCCTTGAGGCTGTCGAAGACGCCGATGCCCTGGGTGGCCACCGCCTCGAAATGTGGCGCCTGACGGTAGTTCAGGCCCTTGTCCATCTCGGCCACCGGAAGTATATTGGGCAGGTCCCGCTTGTTGTACTGCATCACCAAAGGTATCTTGTAGGGATCCATGCCCAGGGCGGTCAGATTGTCGCGCAGGTTGACCACGCTTTCCTTGTTCTCCTGCCACAGATCCAGCTGGGAGTCGGCCACGAAAACTACTCCGTCGGCCCCCTGCAGCACCAGCTTGCGGGTGGAGTTGTAGAACACCTGGCCGGGCACGGTATAGAGCTGGACCCGGGTTTTATAGCCGGCGATCTCGCCCAGGTCCAGGGGCAGAAAGTCGAAGAACAGGGTCCGGTCCCGCTCGGTGGCCAGGCTGACCATGGAGCTTTTCTTGCTCTCCGGAATCTTGCTGTAGACGTACTGCAGGTTGGATGTCTTGCCGCACCGCCCCGGGCCGTAATAGACGATCTTGCAGGTGATCTCTTTCGAAGAATAGTTTATCAGCGACATAGGCGCAATCTATCTGGATGTCTCGTTCGATAGTCAAAGGATCTCAGCTGAACAGTTTGGAAAGGGCGTCCTCTACCGCCTGGTTGAAGTCGGGCATGGACGGCTCATCCGGCAGCGGCGCCAGCCCCGGCGGCGGCACGGCCCTTTCGGCCGCCGCTTCCGGCTGCTCGGCCGTCACCAGGTCGGCCACCACCGCCCCGGCCAGGACAGGGCTCAGCTTGGCCTCGGCCTCTGAGGCGGCGTTCCTCACCATGCCCACCACCGTTGATTTGTCGAACAGGTTGGCCAGGATGAAATGCTCGGCCACCAGGGTGAAATAGACGTTCCAGACCCTGCCCTCCAGGAACATGACGGTGAATTTTTCCTCGCCCACCAGCTTGGCCAAAGCCTGGGTGGAATTAAAGATGCCTCCGATCAGGGCCGATATGGACTGGACATTGAAGGTGCCGGTGAATCCGGCCTGGGAAATCAAGTGTCCGCTCTTGGCCAGGAGCAGCACGCAATGGGAGCGCGAGGCTTTGAGGTAGGCGGCCAAGCCCCCCTCAACCTCGCGGCTGATAGCTTCGGAAAAAACGTACTGGATGCCGCTCATAGCCTCGATTCGCTCACAGCACCTTCAGCAGCCGCTCCAGGCTGGCCTTCATTTTGATGGAGATCAGCCCGATGTTGGCCCCGGGCTCGGCGATGACCGCCAGCAGGCATTCCGGAGCGTTCAGAAAAAGCACGGTGCCCTCGGCCGCCTGCAGCTGGACGCCGGTCAGCGCCTCCTTCCCGGGCATGGCCCGGATAATCTCGCTGCTGATGTTGGCCACCATGGCGCTGATGGTCCTCTCCTCCATCCCGGACATCAGGTTGGAGGCGATCACCAGGCCGTCCAAATCCACCACCAGGCTGCCGCGGACGCCGGGGATATCGTTCAGCTCGTTGAGTATGTCCTTCATGTCCTCTTCTCCGCCTGGGCCGGTCCCTGGCCCTTGACCCGGTCCACCGCCTGCCTGGTGTTGACCGCCACCAGTCCCACCTTGGCCGAGGTCTCGGCCGACACCAGCAGCAGCATGGACCCGGCTCGGTTCAGGAAGATCTTTTCTCCGGCGGTATCGATAACGATTTTCTCCAGCTCTCCCATCCTGATCTTTTGCATGGATTCGCGGCCGGTTTTAAAAATGGAGACCGCCAGGGCTCCGGCCGCCTCCTCCTCGGTGGCTGCCTGGGACTTGGGATCATAGGCGCTGGCCACCACAAAACCCGACTCGTCCACCAGCAGGCCGGCCATGATCTGCGGAGTCTGCACCAAGTCCTGGAGCACCCGGTGGTAATTGGTCATCGGAGGGCGGTCGGTCTGGGGCGGGCCCGGTTCCGCTTGGGGCCGGGCCGGGGTTATTTTGGAATCGGCCGGCGGCAAAGGGGCCGGCGCTTCCGTTTTGGCCTTGGCGTCATCGATTGATTCTACATACTCAAGCTTGGGCTTTACCTCCGCCGGTGCCGGCTCGGCGGTTTTGGCGGAAAACTCTTTGGGCGTGACCGTGGCGGCTGCCGGTTTCTCCTCACGGTCGATCTCCCCCAGCAGTTTCTTGGCCGCGGTGTTCTCCGGCTGGATGGTCAACACCCTGGTCACCTGCTCTCGGGCGCTGCTGAAATTTCTGGCGGCGAAAAAGCATTTGGCCAGCACCAGCCTCCCCTCCAGATTATCCGGATTGTTCTCCAGGCCGGAGCGGCAGATCTCGATGGCCTCGGACAAAAGTCCGTTCTCCCGGTAGAAATCGGCCAGGGAGGCGAACAGCTGGGAGGAGGGGTCGTTGACCAGCTGCTCGGATGCCCCTGCGTTATAAGCGGTACTTTCTGCCATGAGCGTCTTATGGAATCGAGGTTTATGATATCGTTTAGGGCCGTAAAACTGTGGCTGGTATATGCGGATTTTATATAGCTATTTCTTTATAGGTCTGGCGCTGCGCATCCTTTCCAGCCAGGCCTTGGCCTCGGCCGGCAGCTGGCTGGATTCGGCCGGCGGCTGGGAGACCTTGGCGGCGCCGGCGGCCGTCCACGAGGGCTTCCTCTTCTCTAGGCTCTCGGCCCACTGCACCGCCAAGCGCACCAGATCCCTGACCTCCTGAGCCCTGGCCTCGGTTCCGGCGTAGGCCAGGAATTTTTCCCAGCGCTCCACCGCCAGCTCCAGCCGGCCCAGCCTGGCATAGGTGTAGCCCAAGAGGTAGTTGATCTCCGGATCGTGGTCCTGGCCCTGGCTGGCCAGTTTGAATTCCATGACCGCTTCGTCGTAGGACTCGCTTTGATAGTAGGCCTCGCCCAGATGCAGATGGGCGGCGGCCTTGTCCGGCTCCTGTTGCAGGATCCTGGTAAAGTCCTCGATGGCCTCTTTGATCTCACCCTTTCGGAGCTTGGCCACGCCCGCCGCCAGCGGATCCTGGACCGGCTGCTGCAGCTCCATCTCCAGCGGGGTCCGCCGGCCGCTGACCTTCACCAGCCCGGTGGCGATCAGCCCGTAGATGACCTTGGCGGTCTCGAAATCCTCGCCCCCCACCGATTGGATCACCTGGCGGGCGGTGCGTCGGCCGTCGATGGAGGCCAAGATCAGCCACTCCTCGGGCTTGATGTCCAGCTTGCCCGAGGTGACGTCCGATCCCGGTGACAGCACCAGCACCATGTCTAGGTCCGGCAGGCGGGAGCGGATCTTGGACCATTCGTCCAGCCGCCGGGAGACCTCCATGATGACGTTCTCGGTCACCAGGGAGAAGCCCAGGTCCTGATCCGGCGGCAGCTCCATCTCCTCGAAACGGAAGTAGCCGTCGTGCCAGTCCATGATGATGGCCACCACGTCCTCCACCTGGGCCCGCAGCTTCTCCATGACCACGTTCTTGGGCAGGCCGGCCGTCTCCACCGCCAGGGTCCCCAGGGGCTTGCGGGGCTTGCGCCCCGACTGCTCCTGGAGCAGGGAGTCGACCTCGCCCGCCGAAAGCTTGCCGTCGCGCACCATCTTCTGGCCCAGCTTCTCCTCGCCCTGCTGCAGGGTGGCCCGGGTGATGTTGCCGCCCGAGAAGAAGACCTGGCCCACGTTCTGGGTGGAGTCCAGCGTCAGCACCCCCGACTTGCGGGACATGGCCAAAAGCTGGAACAGGTCCATCAGGTTAAGCTCTTTTATGGGGCCTTCGATAGCCATTTGGTCACCGAGTTTACGTGTTTACTGTTGGGCGTTTGATTGTTACGTGTTATTGTTTAGGGATTGCGGATGTATGTTTATTTCTTGCGTGTTTCGTTCATGGCCCGTTTACTAGCGGCTTAGCGCCTTTATGGCAAATTTGAAGCTATTACGGTTGACAACTTACTACTATCTCCGGCAAATCCGAAATCCGAATATCGAAGCACGAAACAATGACAAAACCAAATGCGTGAAACTTGAAATCGCTTTCGGTTTGCTGTTATTAGTGCTTCGTTTTTGTTTCGTATTTCGAATTTGGTGTTTGTTGCTTTAGGAACCCGCCACTTCCTCCCACTGCAGGGCGGCGTCGATGGCCTTCTTGGCCTGGAGCTTGACCGATTCGTCCTTGGCGAACTTTATGGCTTTCTGCCACGACTCCACCGCGTCCCGGGTCCGGCCCTGGTGCGCCTGGATGCGGCCCCACAGCAGGTGGAGCTCGGCCCGGTCGCCGTGGGTCTCCATCAGCCTGCGGCAGGTCTCCTCCGCCTCCTGGTACTTCCCCGTCTTGGTGGCCACCTGGGCCTGGCCCATCAGAGCCCCGAAGCTCTGAGGGTCTATCTTGGCGGCGATGGCGAACTCCACCCCGGCCTTGTCGCAGATGTTCTGCCTCAGGTAGACTTCGCCCAGGGCCAGATGCGCCTCCAGGAAGCCCGGCTGGTTTATAATGGCCTTGCGCAGCTCCTCGGCCGCCTGATCCAGCTTTCCCTGGCTGGCCAGTAGCTCGCCCAGCCGGCAGTAACCCTGCGGCAGCTTGGGGTTCAGTTTTATAGCCTGGCGGTAGGCCATGGTGGCCTCCTCGGCCTGGCCCTGCAGCTCGAAGGCCTGGCCCAATCCCAGGTAGAGCGGGATGCTCTCCCTATCCAGGGTCAGGGCCCGTTCGTACATCTCCTGGGCCCTCTTGAGCGCTCCGCGTCTGAGCTCGATGCCGCCCAGCTCGGAGAGCATGCCTGCGTTCTGCGGCGAGGCCTCCAGCCCCGCCTCCAGCATCTCGACCGCCCGGTCCATCTCCCCCTGGGCCAGAAGAACCCGGGAGAGCTTTATCCGGAAATCGGCGTTGTCCGGCTCCTGGCTGACCAGCACCCCGTAGCGCACCACCGCCTCGGGCCATTGGGCGTCATCATAGGCTAGGTCGGCCAGGGCCTGCAGGGCAGGAAGGTTCTGGGGCTGTTGTTCCAAGATAATCTTGGCTTTCCGTCTGACGTCTTCCTTCTTGCCCTCTTTCTTGGCCTGGTGCATGGCCTCGACCTCGTCGTGGACCGACCACACTTTGCCCGCCGTCCCAGAGTTTACCAAAGTTGCCGCTTGCCCTTCATCCCTTGTCCCTCTGCCCTGAGTCCCTCTCTCATCGAGATAAACTCCGTCCAAGGGCCTGCCCTGAGCCGAGTCGAAGGGCCTGCCTTCGACTCTTATCCCTTGACCCTCAAACCTCGCCCCCTTGCCCCTCAAGGCTGCCTCCTCCAGCACGCCGCCGAAGATATCATCGGAGACCGTGGAGCCCCGCTCCTGCCCCGACCCCTTCCACTCCTCCAGAACCAATAGATCGGGATCGTCGACGTAGAAATCAATGCCCAGCTTGAAGGAGCCGCCGGTGTAATGGCTCTTAAGCTCCATGGCCTTCTTGGTGGCGGCCAGCGATTCCTGATAGCGCTCCAGGGCCGATAGAACGAACCCCTTGTTGTACCAAGCCTCGGCAAACCCCGGATCAAGCCTGATGCTCTCCTCGAACTCGGCCAGGGCCTTGTCATGCTGCTTGCGCTTGAGGTAGAGAAGCCCGATATTGTTGCGGGCCAGGGCCGACTGCTGGTTGAGCGAGAGCACCTTCTGGTACTCCATCATGGCCGCGTCGTCCTGGCCCTTCTTGGCGTAGATCAGGCCCAGATTGAAGTGGGCGTCGCCGTACTCCACCATGCTCTCCACCGCCCGCTTGAGCGAAGCCACCGCCTGGTCCTCCTGACCCAAGTAGAAATAGGCGATCCCCAGGTTGTTGTGGGCGAAAACATATGAGGGGTCTATCTCCAAAGCTCGCTGGTACCACTTGACCGCCTCCTCCACCCGCCCCATGCGGTGCTGGGCCAGACCGATGTCGTTGTAGAGTTTGGCATTCCGCGGTTCGAACTCCAAAGCCTGCTGGTAGGCTTCGGCCGCCTTCTGGTTCTGGCCCATGAACAGATAGATCTCGCCAACCTCCTTGTGGATGATGCGGTCCTCGCCCTCGGCTGCCAGAGCCTGCTCGAACTCGCGCAGCGCCTGCTTGAACAGGCCCTTGCGGCGGAAGCCCATCCCCAGATTGTAATGGGTCATGAAGGCGTCTGGCGAGACCTCGGGCTGGTCTTCCAGATGCCGCTTGATCTCGGTCAGCAGGTCCTGGCTGTAGTACTCGATCCCCAGATTGGCCTGAGCCTTGGCGTAGTTGGGGTTGAGGGCGATGGCCCGCTTGGATTCCTCGATGGCCTTCTGCAGCAGGCCCTTCTCTCCGTAGGTGAAGCCTAAAAGAAAGTGGGCCTCGGCTCCATCGGGGTTGATTCTGATAGCCGACTCCAACTCGCGGATGGACTGGTCCAATAGGCCCAGGTTGTAGTGGATCTCGCCCAGGGCGGTATGGATGACATAGGAGTCCGGAGCCAGCTTCAGCGCCTCTTGGTAGACCTCGGCCGCCTCTTGGAAACGGCCGTGCTGCTTGAGGGTCAGGCCCAGGTAGAGGTGGGCCAGCAGGTCCTGAGGTTTGAGCTTTAGCACCTTGCGATAGGCCTTGGCAGCCGCTTCGTACTGACCGGTGTTGCGCAGGGCCTCGGCCAGCCGGAAGAACGATTGGGCGTCGGGTGTGGCCCGCACCTGGGCCTCGGCCTGGGCGATCTCATCCTGGTAATGCCCGCTGCGCCGGTAGACCACCTCCAGGTTGTGCCTGGCCAGTACGTTGTGGGGGTCGATCTCCAGGGCCTTCTGCAACACCTCCACCGCCTCGGGATACATGCCTTTGTTGAAAAGCACCACCCCCAGGTTGTTGTGGGCCGAAGCGTCTCCAGGGTCGATGCGGGCCCGGAAGCTGCGCAGTATCTGCTGCTCCTCGGGGCTGACCGAGGGCTGTCCGGACGTGTTTACTCCGCTGTCCATCGGATCACTTGATCTGAATAACTTATTCTCTTCACTATTCGCTAATCGCCATTCGCCATTGCCTTATCCCTTATCTCTTATCCCTTTACCCTTTACCCTTTCCCCTTTCCCCTTACCCTTTCCCCTTACCCCTCAACCCATGACCCTTGCCCTAGCCCAGATGTATCGCCTTGAGTATCACCTCCAGCGAATCCGGATCCGGCAGCAGCAGGAAGTAGCCGTTTAAGACCGTCTCCTTCTCTACGAAACGGAATTCGGTTTCGATGCAGAAGACCACCTCCTTATCCGAGCCGAAGTCCAACGACACCGCCTGGAGCACCGCCGAGGCCATGTCCACCGTCATGCTGGGCACCGAGGGCACCATTACCAATCCCAAGAGATCGCCTAGGGCGTTCATATAGGCACAGGTCAGGACGTTGGACACCTCCTTCATGGCGCTCTCCTCGATCTCGGTGAACGCCCGGGTGGTGCCCAGCGGTCTATGCAGCAGGCAGTCGGCCAGATGCCAGGCCGCCTCTTGGGGAAACATCAGCAGGGTGCGGCCGGTCATGTCGCCCAGAAAATAGATGAGCACCCCGGCCACCGCATCCTGGGGTTTGGCCACCATCTCGAAAACCTTCTCGATGGGGTTGATCCTGATCACCGGCACGTTGACCAGCACCTTTTCCCCGGTCAGCTCGGACAGCGCCGTGGCCGCGTGACAGGCTCCAATGTTGGCCACCTCCTTGAGGGCGTCCATCTGTATGGCGCCCAGTTTGGCGATCTCCATGATCCTTGTTCCTTCCTTGCGGTGGTATATTTTTGTTTGAGTATAATCTTACTTCCGGGCCCGGCGAAGATTCGAAATTAGGATTATTAATCCTGAAACAACCTCAGCGTATTAGGTTTGTCTATTTGTTTCGCATTTCGATATTTAAATTTTCATGGTCGATTGGCTATTGGAGCAACAGATTGTTGACGTCCACAATCAGCATCGGCCTACCCTCGCGGCTGATGGTGGCCCCGGAAAAGGTGCGGATATGCTTTACCAGCCCGGAAAGCGGCTTGATGACGACTTCCTGCTGGCCCAGCATACGATCGATGAGTAGGGCGGCCTCACCCCCCTGACGCTCCACCACAACTGCCGGACCGGAAAGCCTATCCTCTCTCCGACTTCGTCCCAGGGCCCGGCCCAAGTGGGCCAGGGGGATGGCCCGGCGTCGGAAGAGGAACAGCGGTTTCCCCTGAAGGGTCTTGACGTCGTCCGGTTTGACCTCGACCGTCTCCCTGACCTGCGACATGGGGATCGAGTAGCAGTCGCCCTCCACCCCCACCAACAGGGTGCGGATGATGGCCAACGACAAGGGCACTGTCACCAGGAAGGTGGTCCCGGCCCCGGGCCGGCTTTCGATGCGCAGGCTGCCGCCCATGGCCTCCACCTTGTTCTTAACCACATCCAAGCCGACGCCCCTTCCCGAAACCTCGGTCACCTTCTCGGCCGTGGAAAAGCCGGGCATGGCGATGAACTCGGCCAGTTGGGATTCAGTAAGGGCGGCCGCCTTCTCCGGGCTGGTCAGTCCGCGCTCCACCGCCTTGCGCCTGATGGCCTCCACATCCAGCCCCCGGCCGTCGTCTTCGACCGTGATCACCACCTGATCCTTGAGCTTGGCGGCCGCCAGCCTGATGGTGCCGGCCTGGGGCTTGCCAGAGGCCGCTCTCCTCTCCGGCGTCTCCACGCCGTGGTCCACCGCGTTTCGCAGCAGATGTACCAAAGGCTCGGCCAACATCTGAAGGATGGAGCGGTCCATCTCCAGCTCTCGGCCCTCCACCTTAAAGTCTATCTCCTTGGACAAGGCCTTGGCCGCATCCCGCACCACCCGGGGAAAGCGGTCGAATATCTCGGACATGGGGACCAGGCGGGCGGCCAACACTTCATGCTGCAGGTCTGAGGTTATCTGGGCGATCTTGTCCACCCCGTCGTGGACGGCCGGATCCTCCACCCCGATTATCAGCTGCTTCAGCCGGTCGCGCCAAACCAACATCTCCCCCACCAGGTTCATCAGGGTGTCCAATCTTTGTACCGAGATCTTTATGTCGCGGGGCCGCTCCTGGGCCAATTGCAGGAAGGCGCCTACCGTCTTGCGTTCGATGGCCTCCTCGGTGGTCTCCTCCCTGATCTCTTCGATCTGGATGTCCTCGATCTCGGAGCAGGCGATGTTGCCCTCGATGGCTTGGCGGTCGAGGGGCTTGGAGACTAAGAATACCGAAAAACCCCGGTCGAACCTCTCGGCCTCCAGATCGTGCCTTTCAGGCACAGTATAGGCCACCTTGCCCATCTGTTCCAGGTTATGGAGCACCAAATATGCCCGGGCCGATTTCAAGGCGACATCTTGTTCCAACAGCACCCTGACTTTGTAGATCGTGTCTCCAGGCAGCTTTAGCGGATTGATCCGGGTGAAGTCGCAGCCGCTGGTCGAAGCCAGGGCAACAGGCTCAGGCTGGGCTTGGACTGCGGCCATGGCTTCCATCTTTCGGACGATCTCCCCGGCCTGTTCCGACATCTTTCTGTCCGGGCTCTGGTCGTGGCCGATGGCGGCCACTGCTGCCTCCAGAAAGTCCAGAGCCTCGAACATTAGATCGATTTGGACCTCGGCCACCGGCAGTTGGCGCTTCCGCATCCGGTCCAGCAAGGTCTCGGCCTGGTGGGTCAACTCGGCCACCAAGTCTTGGCCGATGGAGGCGGCCATGCCCTTGATGGTGTGCATGGAGCGGAAGACCTCGTCCAACAGGGCCTGGTCCCCCGGCGTCTTCTCCAATGCCAGCAAAGCCCGGTTGAGGCTTACCAAGTGCTCCCGGGTCTCGGAGACGAAAAGGTCCCGATATTTTGAGGCGTCCATTGCCGTTCAGCGAAAAGGGGATAATGCCGGACAGATGAGGCCACTCCGCCCTAGCCCGGCCTGATCGGGCCCGGTCTTTACTTCAATGCCCGCTGGGCCGCCTCCAGCACCCGTGACGGCTGGAAAGGCTTGACCACAAAGTCCCTGGCCCCGGCCTGAATGGCCTCAACCACCAGCGCCTGCTGGCCCATAGCGCTGCACATCAGGATCCTGGCGTTGGGGTCGATCTGCATGATGGCCTTAACGGCCTCGATCCCGCCCATGTCCGGCATGATGATGTCCATGATCACCAGGTCCGGTTTGAGCTTCTTGTATTGCTCCACCGCCTCGGCCCCGGTCGCGCCCTCGCCGCAGACCTCGAAATCCCCCTTTTTCAGGATGTCCGAGATCATGGTCCGCATGAAGATGGCGTCATCGACCACCAGTACCCTTCGGCTCATTTGGCCTCCTCCACAGTAAGTATTTTATCAAGGTTGAGAATTATTATTTTATCGTCCGCCAGTTCCAACACCGACTGGTAGAACCCGCCGGCCTCGGTGCCGGCCACAGTATCCGGCACCGGCACCGGCTTGCCTTCGGCCAGCTCCACGCTAATCACCCGGTCCACCACCAAGCCCACCGCCTCGCCCTTGTGCTCGGCCACCATGGTTACCATGTCCTGGCCGTTCTGGGCGTCGGAAATTTTCAGCCTTTTTCTAAGATCCAAAACGGCAATTATCTCCCCGCGCAGGTTGATGAGGCCGGAAACGTATGGAGGCGATTGGGGAACCGGTACTATCTCCTGCATTTCCTCGATGCTGCGCACCTGGTCAGTGGAAAGTGCAAACTTTGCCTTTCCCAGGTTGAAGACCACCATCTCCCTGGATGCAATTTTTTCTGCCATATCTTCCCCGGGCTCTATAACCGATTGATATTTATATTTCTTAACATAATATCGCTTTTTGGTCAATAAGTCAATAGTTTTTTAACCATAAGTAGAAATGTTTGTCAAGGATAATAGGTCTGTGCCAGCTGACTTTAAAGGCTGTTTTCCCTCGGAGCCTTGGCAATTGACATGGCTCTTATTATTTGATATAATTAAACCGATGTCGGGGTCGTAGTTCAGTTTGGTTTAGAACGCCGGCCTGTCACGTCGGAGGTCGCGGGTTCGAGTCCCGTCGGCCCCGCCATCGTAAGCTCTGCGTAAATGCAGGGCTTTTTCGCTTCGGGTTCTGCGCCGGCTGCCTGCCTTAATTACCCGGCGACGGCGCATCCGCCAACGCCCTACTCCCCGCAGGGTTTCAGGCGGAGAGTCCCGTCGGCCCCGCCATCAGAAAAGCCCTGCCTAAAAGGCAGGGCTTTTATTCATCATCGTTCTCAAGCCAGGCCGGTTGTCCCCCGGAGGTACTCCCCGATGATCTCATTGGCCCGCCGGGCCGTCCAAGCCACCACCGGATTGCAGACTTCGTTGTGGATCAGCATCTGGTACCGTCGTCTGCCTTCTTCGGTTTTCATGTCTACCCTGGAGATGTCCCGGCACAGGCTGCTGTAGAACCGTTCCTGGAATTCGCTTATCAACCGGTCTATCGCCGGATAGCAGGGATCTCGGCTGGCTTGGGCGTCGTCCCGGCCCAGGGCCAGGCCTATGGCCATGGCCGCCCCGGCCAGGGCGCCGCAGACCGATCCGTTGCGGGCCAGGCCCCCGCCAAACCCGGTGGCTACACGTGGAATCAGATTCCCCAGGCCGCGGCCCTGAAAAGCCGGCTGCTTGGACAGCGCCAGCAGCATCGATTCGGCGCAGTTAAAGCCGCTGTTGAAGTAGCCCCTGGCCTCTTGTTCGATGTCCATCCCCGCCCCCTTCCGATGTAATCCTTACTCATCTGTTGGTCGTATATACTTCTTTTTCCGGGTCCCACCTGGCCCCTTGAGAGTCCAGCCACTCCTCGAAACCCTGGCGGCTGTTGAAAAAAGCGGCTTTCTGCCAGAACTCGAAGTCGAGGCCGAGCACGGTTGTCCGGACAAAATCAGTCCATTCCCTTTCGATAGCCTCCCGGCCCGCGCCGAAAGCCTGACGGCAGCTTTCCTCCAGATCCTGGGTGGCCAGATAGCTTCGTAAAAAAATTTTCATGGCTTTCCGGCGGTCGGCGAAGACGAAGAAGGTGCCGGCCAGCTGCTGGCTGGAGGCCATGGCCTCGAAGCTAAGCCCTTTTTCGTAAGCCAGGCTCTGCACCTCCTGAAACCTGACAGGATTAAGGTATCCGAACAGCATCAGGAAATCGGCGTCGCTCTGGTAATATCCCATGCCCCGCTCGAAGTAGGCGGCCAATCCCTCTTCCAGCCACTCGGGCAGGCGATAGCCGCCCTGGTGCAAAAAGTAATGGACCATTTCGTGGAGGATGGTGGTAAAGCCCATGGTCCCGTTGATGATTATCAGCCGGTGGCGGCGGAAATAAAAACCGAACGGCGAGTTGCCGGCCCGCACCCTCCGGCAGTAATCATAGTAGGCGGTCTGGCTCTTGAAAAGATAGATCCTCAGGCCCTGGCGGTCGGGGGGGCAACGGCAAGACCGAGGAGTCGAAATGGCTGCGGAAGGCTCGAGCGAAACCGTGCAGCATGGTCACGGTCGCCCGGTCGTAGTCGGAATAGATGTCGATTCCGTCCCCCCCGACCCGGCAAGTGTATCCGTTCCAACGGTGCCAGCGCAAAGAGAAAATCGTGACGGCGGCGGCCGCCGCCAGCAATCCGTAGAGGCCGATTCTAAAAAAAGTTCTGCCTGACATAGGGATCACTTGTATTGGCCCGCTAGGGCCCCTTCTCCGGGCTCGGTGGATGGATGTTCCTGAAGAACTCAAGCCCCAGCCTCTCGGCCAGCCTGGCGAAGAACTCCACCGCCTGCGGATCTTGAAATCCCTGCCGCCAAACATGCCAGCCCAGGCCGACCTGGCAGAGAACATAGTAACCTAACGCCAGCTGGCCAATGGCCACGTATCCGGTGGCCAGTTGCCCGATCCCGAACAGCAGGGTGACCGCCACCTGGGAGACCGCGGTCAGGCCCACTATGACCTGGCCGAAGCCGAAGAGGATGCCGACTCCGATCTGGGCGATGGTTATCAATCCAAAGGCGAACTGGCCCACGGCTATCCAGCCCTTGGCAACCCGCATGCCCCCCCGGCTGTTCTTGCCGAAGGCCATGCTAACTAGCGGGTACCCGTAGTACTCGGCTTGGGTGCGCCACTCGAAGCCTATGCCGCCGTCAATCCGTGGCATTTCTACTCTTCCTTCTCAGTTTTCAATGTGCCATCGAGGTCGTCAGCCGGGGTTTGGGCGGGTTTTGGGCTTTCAGTCTGATTCTCTACCGGTGCCGCTTGGAACTCGGATTCCCTGATCTGGGTCGGTTCCGGCTCCGGTTCCGGCTGCAATTCCAGTCTGGCGTCCTCGATGATCTGCCGCACCTTGGGCGGCATGGCCTGCTCCTCGATGGGGTAGCCGGCCAGCACCTGGGCCAGGATGCGGATCTGCTCCCGGGGCGTCAGCCTCTGGTTGACGATCACCCGGTCGGTGCCCTTGACCCGGCACCAGCCGCCGCGGCCGTCGAACTCGTCGAACTCGATGCTCTGGCCGAAGCGTTCGGCTAGCACCACCATTTCCTCTATGACCTTCTTATCGCGCATGGATAATGACGGTTTTATTCAAGGTTTAGTATTTGGGACATCCTATTCCTCCAGCACCTCGGCCTCGAACACGAACAACTTGGTCCTTTTGTCCTTCCAGGCGTCGGCCGGCAGGCCGGCCTTGTGGGCGCACAGGTAGCTGAGGGTGGTCTCCCGGTCCCAGCCCTGCTCCGGTGCCACCTGGGGCAGAAAGACCCCGCTTCTTCCGTCTCGCTCCACTATGATTCCATGTTTTCCGGTGATGAATTCGGAGGGATCGGCGATCTGCCGCCGGGGCGTCAGCACCGAGATCTCGTACTCCAGCTCCGGCAGCTCTCTCTCGGAAACCGGCTGAAAACGCGGGTCTCCCACCGCCGCCTCCCTGGCCATGTCGGCCACGGCCAGATGCAGGGGCTTGACGGCCTCAATGTATCCGATGCATCCCCGCAGCTGGCTGTGTATCTTGAGGGTGACGAACACCCCCCGCTTCTCCCCCAGCACCGACGTCAGCGGCCTGGTTTCCGGCCCGGGCTTTCTCCTGACCGCGGCCTCGACCGCCGCCCGGGCGATGCGGAACAGCTCCCTTTTCTCCTCGGCAGTCAGCCTTCCCGGCGCTTGGCCTTTCTGGTCCGTATTCTCTGTTTTTTGAGATTTGGATTTTGGATTTTGGATTTTAGTCGCATAGATTCCCGCCGCCAGATATCCCACCACCTGGCTCCTGTCGCCCGAAACGTCCCCCGATGTCTGATAGCGGTAGACCACGGCTGTGTCCGCCCCCAGCTCCCGGGCGGCCAGCATCACCGCCACCACCGGGCCGCCGCCGCAGGCCTCGCATCTGCCCGACTCCAGGGCGGCCGCCAGCCCCTCGGGATCGAACCGGGCCACACTGGCCTCGACCAGCTTGTCCAGCTTCCTGGCCTGGGCGTCGCTGTGGAAGTGCGACAGGTCGGTGGAAGCCACCAATAGCAAGTCCTGGCGCCAGCCTATGGACCGGGCCAGCGCCTGGGCCAGCCTCCGGCAGGCGGTCAAGGAATGGTCGAACATCATTAGGGGGACTATCTTGAACCCGGGCTTGAGCGCGCTCTGCAGAAACGGGAGCTGGATCTCCAGCGAGTGCTCCTGGGCATGAGCCGAGGGCAGGTCTTTTATGTAGTCTGGGTCCTGCCCGATGAGGACACGGGCCAGCTCTTCGTCGACCGGCACCCGGCCCAGCGGCGTCTCCCAGGCGCCAGAGGCGTAGACGGCCACGCCCTCGAAGTAGGCCCGGTGGCTGGGGCCGACCAGCACTGCGGTGCCCACAGTTTTTCCTACTATATTTTTATAGCTATAAGCCGCCGTCGGACCGGAATACATGTATCCGGCATGGGGCGATATCAGGGCCAGCAGCCGGCCCGGCTGCCCGGAACTGTCGGCGGCCTCAAGGTATTTTTGGAGCTCGGCCGACAGCTCCTTGGCCGTGCCCGGGTACCAGCTGCCGGCCATGGCCGGCTTGCGGACATCCATGGTCTTGACCTCCTTCCTCATATCTGCCCTGCAAGAAGCCGCAATACAACAGCAGGCGGCTAGGGCTAAGACTATGCTGTTCTGATTTCTGTTTTCCGAATTCTGCATTTGTTCTCACGCCCGGTCGGCGAACCGCGGATAGTCCAGGCCGAACCGCCATTTGTGATAGAACCTGAGTGCCAGGAAGGTGGCCGCCAGCAGGCCGAAGAAAAGCGGGAAGACCATGCCCACCAGGGCCACCAGGCACAGCGCCCCGGCCTGGTAGGAGAGCATCACCCAGCGCATGCTTCCGGTGACGGCGGCCATCCCGAAGAGCGGCAGGGAGCATCCGGCGGCCACGGCGCACAAGGCATCTCCCATGCCCAGCGCCAAGGCCAGGGCGAAGAGCATCAGGGCCAGGGCCAGCCAGGCGGTGGCCCGCCCGCCCAAAAAGACCCCGGTGGTGATGTTGCCGGTGGCCTTATCCGAGGCGTAATCCGGGATGGTGGTGTTCAAGTAGACCGCAGCCACCGCCAGCACGTAAGGCGCCGAGGCCAGCCAGGCCGCGTCCGAATATTTTCCGCAGGCCGTCCAGCCGGTAGCGAAGGCCAAGGCCCCGTAGCCGAACCCGTTGGCCAGCATGTCCAGGAATGGTTTGGCCTTCAGCTTGAACGGCGGCACCGAATATAGCAAACCCAGCCCGCCCGAGGCCGCCATCAGCAGGCCGGCCGTAAGGCCGAACAGACGGAAGCCCAGCAGTATCGACCCGGCGAACAGCACCCCGGCCTCCAGCCATAGCACCGTCACGCTGACATAGCCTTCGGCCACCAGGAAAAGCTTGCGGTTGAGCCGGTCGGTCTCCACGTCAAAAATCTGGTTGACGATGTAGGCTGCCCCCATCAGGCAGCTGTAGAGCAGGATCATCCACCACATTTCCTGCGGCCAGCGCCAGCGTTCCGGTGTCAAGGCCAGAAACCGCTGCCCCTGAAAATAACCGGCCAAAAGCATGGTCCATACCGGAACCAGCAGTATGGGGCGGAGGACGAAAAAGTAGTCTAGGGGGGAAAATGTTTTTTTGCCAGGTTCGGCCATGTTTGTCTGATGGTTGATTTGCTATATCAATATTGTGCCCGTCGCCAGAGGTTTCATTATATCAATTAGACCGGCTGATGTCAATAATGGACGCATATTGACTAAGTCCTGGCCGATATGATATCATTGCGCTGTCGTAAGCCTTGGGCCCTTAGCTCAACGGTTAGAGCAGCGGACTCATAATCCGTTGGTTATAGGTTCGAATCCTATAGGGCCCACCAAATGCAAAAATCCAAAATTCAAAATACCAAATTCCAAAGGTTTTTCCGCTGATCGGCAGAGGAGGTTGGGGCTGGACCCAACCTTCTCTTGTTTACTGGTCGGCTGCGGGTTTTCCGCCAACAATCCGCACCTTTCTCTCCAGCTCCCGCCATTCGGCCGCCAGCAGGCCGTAATGCAGCCTGTCCAGCCACCGGCCCTCCCAAAAGCGCGCCTCCCGCTCCATGCCTTCGAATCTGAAGCCCACCTTCTCGGCCACCCGCGCCATGCGCGGGTTGAACGACCAGGTCTCCAGGCCGACGCGGTGCAGGGCCTGGGCGGCGAACAGGTGCCCGACCCAGAGCCCCAGGGCCTCGGTGCCCAGGCCTCGGCCCAGCCGCGAGTCCTCGTAGATGGCTATGCCCACCTTCCTCGACTCGGCGCAGCCTCCGTCCCCGTAAGCGTTGACAGAGCCGATGGCCTGGCCATCGCTGTCTGTTATCACCGCCCGGGTGATGCGCCCCGATGACTCCCTTTCGATGGACAGCACCGCCTTGGCGGCAAACTCCTCGTCGCTGAGAGGCTGCTCCCATGGAGCATCGAACTTTCTGGCCTGGCAGTCCATTCTGCGCCATTTTAGGAACAATTGGATGTCGGCCACCGTCCTCCGGCGTAAAGCGACGGCGTTGCCCCGGATCAGGACCAGGCCTTCCTTTTCGGTCATCTTGAGGGAAACAATCCGTGAAGGTTCGCCTAGGCGCCCAGAGCCTTCAGCGCCAGGTAGACGAGGTAGGCCGGCCAGACGATGGCCTTGAGGATGCCCAGTACTCCCTGCCAAAAGCTTGGGGCGTGGGCGATGAAGTAGATGGCGGCGCCGATGAAACCCAGGCCGTAGACGGCGCTGGCCGAGCTGGAGCCGTGGATGTCGTGTTTCATGATCCTTCTTATTTATTCCGTTTTCCTCGAGTTAACCGGACGGTTTTAATTATCGTTGAAACACCGTCATCCCACCCACCACCGTCCTCTCCACCCTGACCTTGTGGATGTCCTCCGGCTTCATTCTGAAAACGTCGTCCGACAGGCAGATGAAGTCGGCCGCCTTTCCCGGCTCCAAAGACCCTTTCCAGCCCTCGTCGCCAGAGGCCCAGGCAGCGCCGGTGGTGTAGGCCCGTACCGCCTGTTCGACCGAGAGCGACTGCTCCGGGTGGAACGGCGGACGGTCCGGCGGGATGCGCTGCCGGGTGACTGCGGCTTGGATGGCCCTCCAGGGGTCCGGGTTTTCGATGGGCGCATCAGAACCGAAGGCTAACACCGCCCCGGCTCGGGCCAATGATCCGAAGGGATAGGCATCCCTGCCTCTATCACCCCAATGCTTTTTTATTATGTCAAGGTCGGACGGACAATGGATGGGCTGGACCGAGGCTACTATGCCCAACCTGCGGAATCGTTTGACGTCATCCGGACTCACCAGCTGACAGTGCTCGATGCGGTGCCGCAGCTTCCTGTCAATTATGCGTGCCTTTTCAAACACGTCTAAAGCCATCCGGTTGGCCGCGTCGCCGATGGCATGCACCGCGCAGGCCAGTCCGTTTTCCGACGCCAGGTTTGCCAATGACTGGAGCTCCGCCCTAGACATCACCGCCATGCCCCGTGACCGGCTGTTCTCATAAGGCTGGAGCATCAGGGCGGTCTGCGAGCCCAGGGCTCCGTCGACGAAAAGTTTGATGCCTCCTAGCTTGAGCCGCCGCCCCCCGAATCCGCTTCTCAGCCCCAGTGCCGCCAGCCGCTCCAGGTGCTGCTGTCTGAAAAAAAGCACCCCTCTCAGGCCCAGCCGGTCCTCCTCCAGCTTTTGGAGAACTCGATATTCCTCCGGCCCCTCCATGGAGTGGAAGCCTGCCAGGCCCAGACGCCAAAACTCGTTCCGGCCTGCCAACACCGCTTCCTTGAGCAACTGGTCGGAGGGATATGGTATTTTTAAATAGTAGCGGTTGGCCGCCTCCTCGCGCAAAAGACCGGTCGGCCTGCCGCGGCCGTCACGTTCGATCCTGCCCCCGGGCACCTCTGGCGTCGACCGGGATATGCCCAAAGCCTTAAGGCCACAGCTGTTGAGCCACAGGGTGTGCCAGTCTTTGCTCCAAAGAGCCGCCGGGTTGTTGGGGGAAACCCGGTCCAAATCCCGCCGGTTCGGAAACCGCGGTTCAGACCAGATGTTCCGATCCCATCCCGTGCCCACCAGCCAATGGCCGGAGGGAATTTTTTTCAGGCCTTGGGCGACCAAGTCCAGACATTGGCCGATGGATTTTGCTTTTTCCAAATGAGGTCTGGACCGCATCAGGCACCAGCCCACAAAATGAACGTGACAGTCAGTAAAGGCCGGAAGGATATGATGATTTTGCAGGTCTATCGCTTCATCGGCCTCCTGCCGGTATCTTTTGATGATCCGGTCATTATCCCCAATGGCGGCTATAATGCCGCTGGAGATCTCGCAGGCCAAGGCCTGTGCCCGGACTCGGCAGCCCATGGTCCGGATCCTGGCATTGTAAAAGATCCTGAAGTTTTTCTTCGACATTGTCTAAGGGATCGGTTTTTTATCCGCCCAGACTATCGGGTAAAACATCTGGTTGATAGGTGATATTATTATAACATAATTAAGGCACATTTCGATGCAGTATTTTATTGATAAATGGCTTTTTTTGTGTTACACTGATCTTCAGTATTGTGACTTTTTGTTACAGATGGAAAGTTTTACCCCAAACAGCAGAATAGCCGGCCGTTATCAAATCGTCCAACTTTTGGGCCAAGGCGAAAAAAGCCGGGTCTTCAAGGTGATCGATCTGACTACGGATCTTCCTTTGGCCCTCAAGGTTTTTTCCGACCATTCCAACGGCATTTACCATCTCCAGCATGAGTTCAGGTTCCTCTCCTCACTCCGCCATCCCAATCTGGTCCAGGTGCATCATTTCGGAAGCGAACGCGACCTTCATTTCTTCACCATGGATCTGGTTGAGGGAGGAGATTTTCTGGCTGCCTGCCAGAAATCTGCCTTGACGGAGCGTCTGCGTCTGGTGGCTGATTTGTGCCGAGCTCTGGAATACATCCATCAGAACGACATCATTCACCTTGACCTCAAGCCCAGCAATATTCTGGTGTCGGCCGAGGGCATCGTCAAACTGACCGATTTCGGCCTGGCCCACAGTTCCCGAAATCAAAGTCTGCTCAAGGCGGCCGGCACCCCGGCCTATATGTCGCCCGAGGTCATTTCGGGACAGATGCCCGACGGCCGTTCCGACCTTTATTCGCTGGGAGTCTTGCTGTATTTGATTTTTGCCGGACGCTTGCCCTTTGAAGCCCCGACCACCGAAGAGCTGGTGAAGCTGCAGATTAAGGGCACGCCCCAGCCGCCGAAAATTTTCAATCCCGATGTCCCGGACCAGATGCAGCTCCTCATTCTGAAGCTTCTGGCCAAGGATCCCAACGAACGGCCGGCCTCGGCCAATGAAGTCATCCAGGAGATAAACCACGGCTTCGGCCTCGACCTGGCGCTGGAAGAAGGCACGGCCTCCAGCCGCCATCTCTTCCTCAGCCGGCTGGTGGGCCGCGACAAGGAGATGGCCGATCTTTTCCAAGCCCTGCAATTGGCGGCCGGAGGCCACGGCACCTGCGTCTTCATCTCCGGCGAGACCGGGATCGGCCGCACCCGGCTCCTATCCGAGTTCGCCCTCCAGGCTCAATTGAGCGACGCCCAGGTCTTCTGGACCAGGTGCTACTCCAGCGAATGTTCAGCCTACGAA
Organism: uncultured bacterium; assembly: GCA_964588285.1. Taxonomy (GTDB): domain Bacteria; phylum Edwardsbacteria; class AC1; order AC1; family EtOH8; genus CAZPNX01. Next base: position 128,704 of record CAZPNX010000003.1, on the reverse strand, counting down.
CCGGTGGTTCAGCTGCTGTCGCAGCTTCTTCCGTTAGCCCAGAGCTTCTGCCCCGAGGTGGTTTCTTTCTACGGCCCGGAGTTGGCCACCCTCCTGCCCCATTGGCGCGGCCTGCCCGAGATCAGGGACCATCCCCTCCCCACCCAGCTCCCGCCCCACGAAACCAAGCTCCGGCTGCTGGACGCCATCACCAATTTCATCTTCAAGACCTTCGAGGCCCTGCCCACCCGGCCCAGCGTGGTCGTTATGGAGGGCCTGCACTGGATAGATTCCGAAAGCCTGGAGGTTTTCTATCACCTGGGCCGAAATGCCTCGCGCAGCCGGGTGCTTCTGGTGGGCAGTATGCGTAGCGACGATATCGACGAGCATCATCCGGTTCTGGGGCTGGTGGAGAGGCTGAGCCTGGAAAACCAGGCCGAGCAAATCTACCTCAAACGCCTGACCCCGGCCGAAGTGTCCCTCCTGCTGAGCAACATCTTCTATCACGCCGAAGGGCTGGAACCGCTGTCGTCAAGGATCTACCAGGAGACCGAGGGCAACCCCCTGCAGATAGAGGAGGCTGTCTTTTTCCTGTTGGAATCGGGTCAGGTGCGGCGCCGCTTGGGCCAGTGGCAGATAGCCCCTTTCTCCACGCAATCGCTGGCCCTGCCGTCGGGTTTCCGTCAGGCGCTGGAGCGCAAACTGCAGTCGCTTACTCCCTCTCAGATGAAGGTCCTTCAAGCCTTGGCCGTGATGGGCCGTCCCGCTTCGGATAAAATGCTGGCCTATGTCACGGAGGCGCCGGAAGACCAGGTAATGGAGGATATCATCCATCTCAAAGGACGGAACCTCATCGTACAGATCGACGACCCCGAGGGCCCTCTTTTCGGGATGCATCACTCGCGGATAGAGAAGCAGATCTATTCGGCCCTAAGTGCCGAACAGGCTTCCGCCCTGCACCATAGGGCCTCCCGCCTGCTGGAACAGCTGGGCCCCAGCACTTATCAGGATTTCATCGAACTGGCCCGCCACCACGAAAAGGCCAGCCAGATCGAGATCGCCAAGTCCTGCCATCTCAAGGCCGCCTCCCTGCTGGCCGACCATGCCCCGGACCAGGCCATCATCCATTACCAGGCCGCCCTCAGGCTTTGCTCCAACGCCGAAAGCCCCGAAATCTTAAGACCCCTGTTGAACCTCTATTTTCTGACCGGAGACAGCAGCCGGGCGGCCAAGGCGGCCAGCGATCTGTTGAAGTTGGTCGGCCCCTCGGCCGACCTCTTCCGGCGCCTGGGCGTCTGCCAGGACCGTCTGGGCGACTATCAGCGGGCCATCGATTACCTAAACCAAGGCTTGTCCCTGTGCCAGGGAGACCCGGTGATGACCGCCAGGATCATGGCCTCTTTGGCCGCCACCTATCTTCACCAGGGGGAGCATCGAAATGCCGAGCGCTCCTGCCTGGAAGCCCTAAAGGCGCTGCCTCCGGACAGCGACCCGCTTATTGAGGCCGAACTCTACAACAACCTGGGCCAGATCTATTGGCAGCTGGCCGAATGGGCCCAGGCCATCTCCGTCCACCGCAAAAGCCTCCATCTCAAGGAGAAGCTGGACGACCAATACGGCATCGCCACTTCATACAACAACCTGGGCTTGGTCTATTATCGGATGTACGACTGGGACCGGGCGGCCGAATGCCATCAGAAGAGCTTTGCCATCAGGGAGCGCATCGGGGACATCAGCGGACTGGCCCGCTCCTACAACAACCTGGCCCTGATATATCGGCACTTGTACGACTGGGACAAGGCCATAGACTATCACACCAAGTGCCTCCAGACCATGGAGCGCATCGGCTCCAGCTTAGAGTTGGCGGTCTCCCACACCAACCTCGGTCTGATCCACAAGGCCAGGTCGGAATGGGACCAGGCCGTCTGGAGCTATAACCGGGCCATTCAGATATCCTCATCCATCGGCGCCAGAAACGTGCTGCTGGACGCCTATGTCAGGATCTCCGAACTCTACCTGGCCCTGGGCAGCATGGAAAGCGCCGGCCAATATTGCCAACAGGCCTTGAACCTGGCCTCGGAGTTGGGCGGCCGTCTGGAGCAAGGGCGGGGCATGAACATCCAAGGGCGCATCTACCAGATGCGCCGCCAATGGGACCGGGCCCAGGAGCTGCTCACCCAGGCCAGGGAGATATTCTCCGAACTCGATATCCGGGCCGGCGAAGCCTTCATACTCAAGAACCTGGCCGACCTGCACCGCGCCCGGGGCGAAATCCGGCAGGCCTCCCTGCTGGCGGACCGAGCCCTGAGCCTGGCCCAGCGGGTGGAGGAGCAGCAGTTGGTGGCTGAGATCATCCTGCTTAAGGGAGAACTGCTGGAGGAGGAGGGCTCCTCGGGCCTGGTCTATCTCCAGTGGGCCCTGGAGCTGGCCAAACGCATCAACATCAAGGAGACCGTCTGGCCGATCTATGGGGCTCTGGCCCAGCACGCCGTCCGGACCCGAAAACCGGCCGAGGCCCTGGAATACTACCGCAAGGTTCTGGGCGTTTTCAAGCAGTCTTGCCGCAACATCAGCCAGCCGGAACTGAAAAATTGCTACCTGTTCGAGCCGCGCCGCCGGCAGCTGCTGCGCGACATAAAAAAACTAAGGCAGGAGGTTTCTCGGAATGTCGCCCTCGCGTAGGGTGCCCACCGCCGATGAGGTGCTGCTTGAAGCCGAGGACGATCTCAGGATGATCGCCCAGGCATTGGAGCAGAGGCCGGCAACGCTGGAACAGAGTCCTGAGGGGCTGAACCTGATCCTGGCCGTCTCCCGCCAGATGACCCGGGTCCTCAACCTTGACCAGCTGCTGGACGTGGTCATGGACTCGGTGATGCAGCTGACCAGGGCAGAGCGCGGCTTCCTGATGCTGTACGACTCGGACGGCATCCTCAAGTTCCGGGTGATCCGCAACCCCCAGGGTCAGGTCTGGGAGGGGACCGACTACCAGGTGAGCCACACCATCACCGCCCGGGTGCTGGAGTCTGGCCAGCCGCTGTGGGTTAAGGACGCCTCGGCCGAATCCCAGCTCTCCCGCTCCGCCTCCATCACCGAGCTCAAGATCCGCTCCTGCATGTGCGTCCCCCTGTGGACCACCCAGTCTTCGGAGCGTAAGATTTTCGGTCTGGTCTACGTTGACAGCCAGCAGATTCAGGAGAGCTTCAGCGCCGCAGACCTGGAGCTGCTCTCGGCCCTGGCGGCCCAAGCGGCCATCGCCATCGAGAACGCCCAGCTGGTGGAGAATATCCGCCGGCTGGAGGAGGAGAAGCGCCTCAAGCTGGAGGAGGAGAACCGCTCCCTGCAGCAGATCATCGAATCCAAGAGCGAGCTTTTGGGCCAGAGCCGGCCCATGGAGCAGGTGTTCTCCATGATCCGCCGGGTGTCCGGCTCCGAGGTCAGCGTCCTCATCCTGGGCGAGTCGGGCACCGGCAAGACCCTGGTGGCCCGCACCATCCACGAGCTCAGCCAGCGCCGCGAAAAGCCGTTCATCGTCATCGACTGCGGCGCCATCCCGGAAAACCTCCTGGAGTCTGAGCTGTTCGGCTACGAGAAGGGCGCCTTCACCGGCGCCTACGGACGCAAGCTGGGCAAGTTCGAACTGGCCAACGGCGGCACCGTCTTTCTGGAGGAGATCGGCGAACTTCCGGCCTCCCTTCAGATCAAGCTGCTGCGGGTGCTGCAACAGGGTGAGCTGGAGCATATCGGCGGCCGGGAGACCATCAAGGTGGACGTCCGGGTGGTGGCCGCCACCAACAGGGATTTGGAGCAGGACGTCAAGAGCGGACGTTTCCGCCAGGACCTTTTCTACCGGCTGAACATCATCACCATCAACCTCCCCCCCCTGCGCGACCGGGAGGGCGACATCCTGATGCTGGCCGGAGTTTTCCTGGAGAAATACGCCTCCAAACACCGCAAGAGGATCTCCGCCTTCACCGCCCAGGCCAAGGCCGCCCTTCAGGCGTATTCCTGGCCGGGCAACGTTCGCGAGTTGGAACACAAGGTGGAGCGGGCGGTGATCATGTGCGACGGCGAGCGCCTGGAGGCCGAGCATCTGGAGCTGGAGGCGCCCCCGACGGCCCTGCCTCAACCGGCAACCTCGGCCAAGCTGAAGCAGGCCCGCCGGCAGCTGGAGGAGCAGATGCTGCGTCAGGCCCTAGCCCGCAGCAGGGGCGACATCAGCGCCACCGCCCGGGAGCTGGGCATTCCCCGCCAGCAGGTTTACCGCCTGCTGGCCCGCTACCGCATTCCCCACCGCAAGCAGGGGTAGGAATTTTTCAGGGAAACCCATAAAATGCTATCGTTAGGTGCGGTCATGCTTCGACTCGGCTCAGCATGACCCGTATATACGGCGTTTTGTCATGTTGAGCATGGTCGAAACATAGACAAAACGCGCTTTTTTAAAGGTTCCATCAAGTCGCTGAAAGATCAGATTCTTTTCCGCCTGCGATTATAGATTGCTACCAATCCAGACGCTAAGTGAGACAGGAACACCGGTTGAATCCGCCAAATCAGCGTTCATCAGCGTCCCGAATGTAGATGGAATCACTGATCGCCAAATACGGTTACTTTCTGATCGCCGTGGGCACCTTTTTGGAGGGCGAGATCATCCTCATCTGGGGCGGCCTGTGGGCCCAGATGGGCCGGTTGAGCCTGCCGCTGGTGATGCTCTCCGCCTACGCCGGGACGGTGTTGGGCGAGTTCGGCCTCTATTGCCTGGGCCGATGTAAGGGCCGCAGCCTGTTCCGGCGTTTCGGACCCTTCCGCCGGGTTCAACCGCGGCTGGAGCGCTTCACCGCCCGCTACGGCATCTGGGCCATCTTCGTGGGGCGTTACTTCTACACCTTCCGCTCCATAGGCAACGTCTTCTACGGCATGAACCGCATGCCCTGGCCGACCTTCATCTGGGCCACCCTTGCCAGCTGCGCCCTGTGGACGGTGGTGGTGTCCATGGCCGGATACCTTTTCGGAAAGGCGGCCGCCCTGGTGCTGGACGAGATCAAGCGCTACGAGCACTGGCTGCTGGCCGGGGTAGCCCTCATATTTATGGCTGCCTGGCTGGTGCGCCGGCTGGAGCGCGACCGGATCGCCAAGCTCCGGGACATCCCCTGATATTCGTCTCCCCTTCCCCAAAAAGATGAGAGGGCCGGTCGTTGACCGGCCCTCTCTGGCGTTCCCCGCATTTACTGTACTTTTATGGCGATTGATTTTATGGTCACGTTCTTCAGCGGCCGGTCCCGGGCGTCCCGCGGCTGCTTGGCGATGACGTCCACCACCTCCATTCCCTTGACCACCTTGCCGAAGGGGATGAAGCCCATGGCGTCCAGCCGGGCGCACTTGTCGTCTAAGTTGATGAAGAACTGCATGTCCGACTGGCTGTCGATGGGCTGCATCCTTGAGGACGAGGCCATGGAGACCGTGCCCCTCAGGTTGGAGAGCTTGCGCGGCTCGGCGTCCATCCTCGCTCCGCCGTAGCCGTCGTTGGAGGGGTCGTTGTCTTTGGAATAGGGGTCGCCTCCCTGGATGACGAATCCCGGCACCAGCCGGTGGAAGGTGGTGCCGTCGAACTCCTTGGCCAGGACCTTGTTCACAAAGTTGGTGACCGTCTTCGGCGCCTCCTTGGGATAGAGTTCGATCTCTATCTGGCCGAATTCTGTTTCCAGAACCACCGTCGGCTTCTCCATAATTTTCTGCATGTCCGGCTGAGTGGAGTTTTGGACGACCGCCGTCTGCTGCTTGGCGGCCTCCTCCTGCTGGCAGGCGGCCAGGGCGACGGCTAATATGACGGCCAGGGCGATGGGGAGACTGTTTTTCATTTTACCTCCTGTATCGATTGCATAGAAAAGCCCCGAGCGAGTCCCCAGCATGCCGCGGGATGGCCGTTCGGGGCGTTTTTTATCCGAGTCTACTGGTTCTTCAGGCTGAAGGTCACCGGATACATCACCCACACCCTGGTGGCCTTGCCTCCCGGGGCGATGGCCGGGGTGAAGAGCACCGTTTTCCCGGCCTCCAATGCGGCCTCATCCAGAACCGGATTGCCCGAACTCTTGGCCAGTTCCACCCGCATCACCCGGCCGTCAACGTCGATCAAGAGCTGCAGGTATACCCGGCCCTCGGCCTGGGCCCTCTTGGCTATTTCCGGGTACTCCACCTTGGCGTGCCTGATGACCTCGGGGTTCTTCTCCACGGCCACAAAGGCGGTGCGGTCCGGAATGGCCTCGTCCACCACCATGGCTCCGGTGGACCCCATATCGCCTGAAGTGGCGGCCCCGGCCGAGATGGCTCCCAGCTCCGACTGAGTAGCCGCCGCCTCGTCCACCGCCTGATCGTCGGGCACCGGCTTGGGCACGCCCACCGTGGGGGCCGCCCCGGCTGCGCCGGCCACCTGGACCTGCTCCACCGTGGAGCCCGACAGGGACGGCGGCGCCCCCAGCTGGCTGTAGGTGATGCGGACCATGGGCGCCTCCACCGGCGGCTTGTGGGCCTCGATGTAGGCCCCGATGGCCAAGTAGCTCATCCCGCCCAGAACGATGGCCAGGCCCCCGGCCAGGGTTATGAACAGGGATTTTTTTAGGTTCAGGGGCATGATCACCTTGGAGCCCTTGACACCGAAGCCCACCTCGGCCACCTGGCGGGACTGTGCCATGACTACTATGCTGGCGATCAACACTCCCACCAAGGAGCCGATCACCGGCAGGAAAAGATCTATGCTTGGCGCCATCTTACTTCCCTCCTCTCCGCGGCGGCTTCTTGGCCTGAAGGTCCTTGACCGCCACCCCCTTCTTCAAGGCCTCCTCCACCAGCTTCAAGTCCTCCTCCTTCTGCTCCACGATGGCGAAGCGGGCGATCTGATTCTGCTGGATGGCGTCCATGGCCGCCACCACCTTGTCGTACTGGCTGAGTCGGTTGACCTGAACCAGCACCGTGAACCGGCAGATCTTTTCGTCCCTCACCCGCTCCATGCTGTCGCGGATGGCCTTGGGCACATCCTTGGGCATGGCCTCGAAGCGCTTGAGAAACTCCTCGCCAGACTCGTAGAAGACCTGGGTCCGCCCGTCGATGTGCTGGGGCTGCTTCTTTATATTGGCCATCTTGGCCCGCAGAAGCAGGGAGTCTAAAGAATCCACCTCCACCGGCTTGGGCGGGTCCACCGCCATGTTCTGGAGTATGGTCCCGTCCGGCATGATGTTGAGGATCATGACGCTGGACTCGGGAACCCCCTTCTCGGCGCCCTCCGGATTCTCCGGCGGCAGGGTGATCTCGATGGCCTGGGGCTCGCGGAACCGGGTGGTGGTCATGAAGAATATCACCAATAGGAAGCCGATGTCCACCATCGGGGTCATGTCCAGCACTATGTTTGGTTTGCCCTTTCTTTTATGGAGGCCGCCTTTCTTTTTACCGCCTTCGGGGGCCCCCATGTCTACTGCGCCCATGCCGTCACCTCCCTTCCTCGCCAAACACCGGCTTGGCGCCCGCTTTCAGGTTGGTCACCAGGCTGAACCTGAGCATGTTGACGTCCTTCTTCTGCAGGATGGCTGTCAGGTCCAGCATCTTTCCTGATTGGCATTTCTTGTCCACCATCAGCACCATCATCATCTTTGGGTTTTTCATGCGCTCGTCGACGATGGTCCGGGCCAAGTCGGCCAGCGGCAGCGGCTGGGCCGCCTCCTTGCCGGTGTAGTACCAGATCACCATGCTGTCAATCCGGGCAGTGTACTGCTCCGGGGTCATGGCCGCCACCTCCTGCTGGGCCGTCCTGTGGATGAAGTTCCCCGGCCTCTGCACCTCCCTGACGGCCAGTTCGGCCGCCCGTCCCCGGGAGAGCGGCTTGCCGGGGGCCTCGACCACCTCCTTCATCAGGTCGAGCGACGCCAGGGAGAGGATGGTGCCTCGCCCTTTGAGGATGTCCACCGAGAGGCTGGGCTCGGCCGAGGCCTCCCGGATGTCGTTGATCAGGGCCAGCAGATTGGTGGGCCCGATGCTGTCGGCCAGCTCTTTGGCCTGTTCCGGATTGAGCACGTTGATTACCATGACGTTGGACTCCGGCACCTTGAATGGCGACCGGGAATCCGGCAGCTCCACACTGACCGTGGTCGGCGGCCGGGCGTGGTAGGTGGACATGAAGAAGATCACCAGCAGGAAGGCGATGTCAACCATCGGGGTCATATCCAGGACGATCCTGGCCCGACGTTTCATCTTCACCGCCATTTTATTTTTCTCCTATCACCAACAGTTGGGTCATCTCATAGACCGCCTCGTCGGTGCCGAACTGGAACTGGGAGACCTTGTTCATGAAGTAGTTGTTGGCCACGATGCCGCCGATGCCGTTGAACAGCCCGCCGGCGGTGTTGATCAGGGCCTCGGAGATGCCCCGGGCCAGCTCCCCGGCGTCCGGCGCCCCGGCATGGGCCATGGCCTGGAAGGCCCGGATCATGCCGATGGTGGTCCCGGTCAGGCCGACCATAGTGCCGATTGAGGCGATGGTGGTCAGCATGATAAGATTTCTCTCCAAGAGCGGGGTCTCCAGCATGTTGGCCTCCTCGATGGCCCGCTGCAGCTCGGCCGTCTTCTTGTCCTGGCTGAGGTTGGAGTTCTGCAGAGCCAGGTATTTCTCCAGCCCGGCCCGGAGCACGTTGGCGGTGGAGCCCTTCTGTTGGTCGCAGGCCTCAATGGCCAGGGTGATGTTGCCGGCCCTGAGGTGCTCCCGGAACTCCTGCATGAAGACCGAAATGGGCTTGGCCCCCCGGGCCCGGCCGATGGTCAGGGAGCGCTCGATGATGTAGGTGATCAGCAGGATCAGCAGCAGGATCAGCACAATGACCACCGGACCGCCCTTCTGGATGTAGTCCGGCAGGGTCTTGTAGATGACGAAGGCCACCACCAGGCCCACCACATAGAGCAGGAAGGTTATCACCCCGGTCTTCTTGGAGAAAGCCAGGGCCAGGCCCAATCCCAGCGCCAGCACTGCGGGCAGGACGCCCATGATCAGGATCTTCACCGGCATGGCCGCGTTGACGAGTTCCTTTAACATCGCTCCAATGTTCCTCCTAGCTGTTGGTTGTGGAATGTGTGGCTCTTGGAAGAGCCGGTTTTATTTTTGATTGGTTCGATCCCGATGGCGGCCGGTCACCAGACCTCGATCTTGGGCTTCATGGCCTGTTCCAGCTCCCGGGCCGTCCGGTTTCCCGGGTCCTTCTTGCGGATCTCGGCGATCATGGCCTTGGCCTTGGCGATGAAGCTTTTGTCGTTGAACTTTTGGCCGATGAAGACATAGTGCTGGGCGATGGCCTCCAGCGGCTGGATCTTGTCCGGCGCCAGCTTGCGGGCCTCGCCGAAGGCGTCGATGGCCTGCATATAAAGGGCTCTGGCTTCGGAGCCGGCCGTCTTCAGCCTCTGCCCCTTGAGCGAATAACTGTAACCCAGGTTCATGTAGACACCGTAGGCGTTTTTGGGATTGACCTTAATCCTTTTCTGGTACCACTCGATGGCCTTGTCGTAGTCGGCGCTCAGGTAGTAGGCGGTGCCCATGACGTAGTAGGTATCTTCAACCTTGGTGGGATCCAGCTCGCAGCGTTTTTCGTAGCAGATGATGGCCTGGTTCAGGTACTCCTTGGCCCGGACCGTATCCTTGGCGTCCTGCAGGACGGCCGCCGCCTTGACGTAGACCTGCCCGGCCTCGAACCAGCGGTCCGGGTCCACCGGGGACAGGGTCAGCGCCTTCTGAAAGGCCTCCACCGCCTTCTGGTACATCTTGCCGTCGCGGTAGAAGGTGGCCAGCATAAACCAAGCGCCGTCGTTGGCCGGATCTATTCTCACCGCCTTCTCGGCCGCGGCTATCCCCTCGCGGAACAGGGTGGAGTCCTTCTGCATCTGATAGGCCTTGGCCAGCAGGAAGTAGCCGGCCGCCTCCTTGGGCTCCAGTTCGGTATAGCGCTTGAAGTACCTGGCCGCCTCCTGGTACTTGCCGGTCTCGAAATAGACATTGCCCAGGTCGATGTGGGCGTCGGCCAGGTTGGGGTCGAGCTGCAGCGCTTTCTGGTATTCGGACATGGCCTCGGCCATCATCCGCTTTCGGTAGTAAAGATTGGCCAGGCCGTTGTGCGAGGCGCCGTTGTTGGGGTCCATCTGAAGCACCTGACGGAACGATTCCCCGGCCGCATTCAGGTCTCCCTTGTCCAGCATCACCTTGCCCAGCCGGTAGCGCAGGTCCGGATCGTTGGGACTTTTCTTAAGAAGCTCGTTGTAGAGGCTTTCCGCCTCATCCAGCTTGCCCGCCCGGTGGTAGACCCTGGCCAGCTGCCGCGGGGCATCCGGATGCTTCAGCTGCGCCGCCGCCTTCAGCCCGCCGATGGCCTCGTCGTACATGCCGCGGTCGGCATAGATCCTAGCCAGCAGAAAGTGGGCCTCCTTTAGCTTGGGCTTGGCCACCACCGCCTGCCTTAAAAGTTCGACTGCTTGGTCCGGATTGTCGGCTTGGTCGGCCGCCACCGCCTGTTGATAGAGATCCTCGGCCTTCGGCTTTCCGGCCTCGGAGGTGGTGGCGCAGCCCAGCAGCACGGCCACTATGCAGATTATAATCAACGGACAAAAGCGGTTTTTTCCCATGGTTGCATCCTTAACTATGTTGCGGTTGCTATTTCTTGATGATCACCGGCATGGTGGCCGGCACCAGCCCCTGCTGGGCCACCAGCTTCTGGCCCTCGGCCGAAGAGACAAAGGAGATGAAACCGTGGGCCAGGCTGGACATGCCCTGGCTATAGGTCTTCTCCAAGGCCTCATTGACCACTAGGTAGACCGGCCTGGTCAATGGGTATTCGCCGTCGTTGACTGTCTTCTGGTTGGGGGCAAAATATCCCCTCTCCTTGCCGAAACCGATGGAAACCGCCCTGATCCCCGGCTGGCGGACCGGCGGCCAGACGTCCCAGCTCTGGAAAAGGGCGGACATGGTCACCAGGCCCACCGCGCTGTGATGTTCCTTGACCAATTCCACCGCTTGGGCCGTGGTGGAGCAGGGATAGGACTTGGCGGCGAAATCCCCGCCCCCCAGCACCCGATCCCTGAAGAACTCGTAGCCTCCGGAATTGGGGGCGGGATAGACGGGTACGATCTTCCCCGGCCTTCCTCCCAACTTCGACCAGTCGGTTATCCGGCCGCTGAAAATTCCGGCCAGCTGGTCCAGATCCAGCCTCCCCACTCTGTTGGTCTTGTGGACGATGACCGCCATTCCGTCCAGAGCGATCTTGTAGCTTTTGGGCTGTCCCCCGTTTGCTCTGATGATGGAATCCTCCTGGGCCGTCAGCTCCCGGGTCATGACCGCGATCCGGACCAGTCCCTCGTTGAGGGCCGCTATTCCGGCTTTGGAGCCGCCCCCGTCGACCACGATCTCGGCCTTGGGGTACAATTGCATGAAGGCCTGGGACTGGCGGCGCATCAGCTTCAGCATTCCGTCCGAGCCCTTGACTAAGATCCTGCCCTGGGTCTGGGTTTCCTGGGGTTTGGGCGGCTGCCCTTGGCAGCCGAATAAGGCTGCCGCCAGGGAGAAGCAGAGTATGATTTTGGTTAATCTCATTTTAATTTGTTAATTATAAAAGTATTATCACTGGATGTCAAGAGAAAATCAAGGACTTTTTTCCGTTGTCCTTCATCTAACTGCGGGTCGATGGCTTCGATCCTCCATCGGGGCAAAAAACCATATAATTGACAGCTGGGCATAAAGCTGATATACTTATGGATTGCCCCTTATCATCTACTGCCGGATGCTGCCGAATATTCCCGCATCTAACTTTCAAATCTGTCCCTCAAACAGGTGAAAACCAGCCGATGCCGCGCCAATCCATTATTATCAAGGGTGCCCGGGAGCACAATCTCAAGAACATCGACCTGGAGATGCCCCGCGACCGCTTAGTGGTCATCACCGGGCTGTCCGGATCGGGCAAGTCCTCCCTGGCCTTCGACACCATCTATGCCGAGGGCCAGCGACGCTATGTGGAATCGCTCTCGGCCTATGCCCGCCAGTTTCTGGGACTGATGGAAAAGCCGGACGTGGACTTCATCGACGGGCTCAGCCCTGCCATCGCCATCGAGCAGCGCTCCGCCTCCAAAAACCCCCGCTCCACCGTGGGCACGGTCACCGAGATCCACGATTACCTCCGCCTCCTTTTCGCCAGGATAGGACGCCCTCACTGTCCCAAGTGCGGCCGGCCCATCAGCTCCCAGACCGTTCAGCAGATCACCGACGACATCGCCTCCCGGCCCGAGGGCACCCGGGTCCAGATCTTGGCCCCCATGGTGCGCAGCCGCAAGGGCGAATATAAGGAGCTGTTCGAAAAGCTGCGGCGCCAGGGCTTCGTCCGGACAAGGATCGACGGCAAACTCTTCGAAATCGACTCGGCCCCTGCCCTGGACAAGAACCGCAAACACCAAATAGATGCCGTGGTCGATCGGCTGACCTTAGGTCCCAAGTCCCAGAAGCGGGTGGCCGACTCGGTGGAGATCGCCCTAAAACTCTCCGAGGGGCTGGTGGTGGCCGTCTATGACGACTGGGAGGAAGTGCTCTATTCCGAGAAGCTGGCCTGCCCCCAGTGCCAGGTGTCGCTGGGCGAGCTGTCGCCCAGGATGTTCTCCTTCAACAGCCCCTACGGCGCCTGCCCGGCCTGCTCCGGCCTGGGGACCAAAATGGAAATCGACCCCGAGGCCTTGGTGCCCAACCCGGACTTGACGGTCAACGAGGGGGCGGTCTCGGCCTGGGGCGACCCCATGGGCCACTGGATCGGCACCCAGCTGGAGGCGGTGGCCAAAACCTACGGATTCTCCCTGGACATTCCCTGGAAGGACCTTTCGCCCAAGGCCCGACAGATAATCCTGAACGGCACCGACCGAGAGATCAAGATAAGGTACGAGTCCGAGGACAGCTCCAACATCTATCAGTTCTCCAGAAAATTCGAGGGAGCCATCCCCAACCTGATGCGCCGCTACCGGGAGACCGACTCCGACTATGTCCGCTTCGAGATAGAGAAGTACATGTCGGTTCAGCCCTGCCCCGCCTGCAACGGGGCCCGGCTCAAGCCCGAGTCGCTGGCGGTCAAGATTTCGGACCGTTCCATCCATCAGATATCTAGTCTCTCGGTCAAGGAGGCCAGAAAATTTTTCGGCAACGGGCTTAATCTTTCGGACAAGGAGCGGACCATCGCCCGCCAGGTTTTAAAGGAGATCAACGCCCGGCTGGGTTTCCTGTCCGACGTCGGTCTGGATTACCTGACCCTGGACCGATCGTCCGAATCCCTGGCCGGCGGCGAAGCCCAACGCATCCACCTGGCCACCCAGATCGGAGCCTCGCTGACCGGGGTCCTCTACGTGCTGGACGAGCCCTCCATCGGGCTTCACCATCGGGACAACGTCCGCCTGCTCAACACCCTGATGCGTCTGCGGGACCTGGGCAATACGGTGCTGGTGGTGGAGCACGACCGGGACACCATGCTGGCGGCCGACTGGCTGGTGGACCTGGGCCCCGGGGCCGGGGAGAAAGGCGGCCGGGTGGTGGTGGCCGGCCCGCCCAAGAAGGTGGTGGCCTGCCCCGAGTCCCTGACCGGGCTCTACCTGGCCGGCAAACGCAGCATCCCGGTGCCCAAGAAAAGGCGGCCGGGGCTGGGCAAGCACCTGGTGGTCCGCGGCGCTGCCGAGAATAATCTAAAGAGGATCGACGTCCCCTTCCCACTGGGCAAGCTGGTCTGCGTCACCGGGGTCTCCGGCTCGGGCAAGAGCACCCTGGTCAACGACATCCTCTACCGGGCCCTGGCCCAGCATTTGAACCGCTCCCGCACCCAGCCGGGAAAGCATTCGCGGATCGACGGCCTGGAGCACATCGACAAGGTCATCAACATCGACCAGACGCCCATCGGCCGCACCCCGCGCTCCAACCCGGCCACCTACATCGGCCTGTTCACCTATCTGCGCGAGCTGTTCTCCCTGACCCATGAGGCCAAGATGCGGGGCTACAAGGTGGGCCGGTTCTCCTTCAACGTCAAGGGCGGGCGCTGCGAGGCCTGCGAGGGAGACGGCATCGTCAAGATCGAGATGCACTTCCTGCCCGACGTCTACGTGCCCTGCGAGGTCTGCAAGGGCAAGCGCTACAACCGGGAGACACTGGAGGTCCAGTACAAGGGAAAGAACATCTCCGAGGTGCTGGAGATGACGGTGGACCAGGCGGCCGAGTTCTTCGCCAACATTCCCAAGATCGCCAGAAAGCTGCAGACCCTGGCCGACGTCGGCCTGGGCTACATCCACCTGGGCCAGCCGGCCACCACCCTCTCCGGCGGCGAGGCCCAACGGGTGAAGCTGTCGGCCGAGCTGTCCAAGATCGCCACCGGCCGCACCCTCTATATACTTGACGAGCCCACCACCGGCCTGCACTTCGAGGACGTCAAGATGCTGCTGGCGGTGCTGCAGCGCCTGGCCGACAAGGGCAACACCGTCATCGTCATCGAGCACAACATGGACGTCATCAAGTCGGCCGACTGGATCGTGGATCTGGGGCCGGAGGGCGGGGACCAGGGCGGGACGGTGGTGGCCCAGGGCACGCCGGAGCAGGTGGCGACATGCGCCAAGTCCTATACGGGTCAGTATTTAAAGGATGAGTTAAAGTAGAGGGTTTTCAACGAAAGTCAAACGGAAAAAGAACCGGCCTCTGAAAATGATCACCTTCGGCTCGTTTTAAAAGCATAACCTTGTTGCCTCCGATTTCGGGATCTAAAAAACCCGGGACGTTTTACGTCCCGGGTTTTGTCTGGCAACAAAACTATTTCAGCAGATCGATCCTAACGCTGGCCGAATAGTCGCCGGAAACCAGGCGACAGATATAGATTCCTGTGGCCACAGCCCGGCCCCGGTCGTCCCGTCCATCCCACTGCCAGCGATGGCTGGAGGCCGGCAGGTATCCCTGGCACAAAGTACGAATGCGCTCGCCCAAAAGGTTGTAGATATTAATGGAGGTCTGTCCGGGCCGGGGCAATTGACATTCGATGGTGACGCCGTTCTTCCCTGACGGATTGGGTCCTCTAAGCCTGAGGGCATAGACCGTGGGTACATCAATGGCCAAAGGCGTCTCCACCCCGGTCGCTCCGGCCCAGGCCGAGGCCCCCCAGCCGCCATAGCCGTAGTAGTTCACCGCCTCCACCGAATACTTGTAATCTCCTGGCGACTTGCTGGCATCGTTGTCTACAAAGCTATCGACTACACCCGCTCCAAACCTATGGGCCACCCAGCCGATGGAATCCACCGGTGTTGGCGGCATGCTGGCCGAGGCCGGCTGCCGGTAGATGATATAGCCGAAGATCTTATGCGTATCCACATTGGCCTTCCACCATTTTACCTTGTTGGAGCTGGGCCCGATCTGCTCCACCACTATGCTTTCCGGCGGCGTCGGCAGCATCAGGGAGGTAATGTCTATCTTGTATATCTTTCCCTCGTCCATGGCCGCGCAGTAGAGGTAATGCTTGGTGCCCCGGGCTCCGGGGACATAGCTGGAGGCGCCTACCGGAGCATAAGGATTTCCCAGGGAATCGGTGGCCTCGTGCGCCAGGCCATAGGTGCCGTAATTGCCGAAGCCCGAGGGCCCGGGCAGGGTGTAGATTATCCGGGCATCGGACGCGTTTCTCCGGATTAGGATATTTTTATAGACCGACGAAGTCCAGACGCTGGAGCCGTCGTACTCCAGTGCCCGGCCGTTCCACCAACTGCCGTCCGAGACGCCGCCCCAAAGGGAATCGGCCCGCAGGGAATAGCGATATCTTACGCTGGAGCTTCCGCTGCCAACCTTCTGGATGACGTAGAGCGATTCCTGGAGCATGGCCCCGGCCACCGGTGTGCCGCTGGCATTGGTGTTGTATTGCTGCCAGTAGGACCAGAGGGAATCGCCGGCCACCGGATCCGGCCCGACCGTATCTACCACCGCCGGCCCCAAGGCCACCCCCCGGATCCGCTTCATGGGCGAACCGGCCCAGGAAACATTGGGCATCAAAAACTTTCTCTGGACCGTCGGGCTGGGATGGTTCCTGGTGGTCTGATAACATGAGTCCTGGATGGAATACCAGAGGTTGCCAGTATTGTCAACATCGATGCCGCCGATGTACATATTGGTAACATTGGTCGCCCCCTTATTGTTCATGGAGGCGATGGTGTCCGAACCCTGGAGCGGATTGTTGCTGGTGATCTTTTTTACTTTGTAGATTCTGGTCTGCCAGGTGGAGACATCCAGATTGCCGTTGGCCACGAACAGGGTGTCCCGGTAGACGGCCAGGGACAAAGGTTTGATGCGATAGGGATAGGTGGTGCCCCCCACCCTGATGTCCTGGAAATTATAGGTGAAGACCACATTGAGGCCGCTCACCCTCAGAGTGAAACTGCTGGTATCGGTATAGGCCGGTGAAGCTCCCGTTATCTTTAATCCGAAGATGACATCGTAGAACCGAGGGATATCCTTAGCCACCTGAACCACGAAAGGCTGAGATTGAGCTTCACTGTTGGAGGCAAAGGCTCCGTTGCCGATCGTCTTCCATCCCGGGGTTAGATTGATGTATTGGTAACCCTGGATTACATAGAGGGAGCATTGGGCACCGGAGCTGATGGCCGCCCCGGCATTGTAGAAGGTGACCTTGATACTGTCGGTCTCCCAGGGATCGAGGATGCCGTTGCCGTTGTTGGCGGCGCTGGCCGCTTTGGGATCCAGAACCGTGGCCGCCTTGAATCCCACCAGGGGCGAGCTGCTGGCTATGCCGGTGCGAGCTATCGAGAAGTTCATCACCGGACCCTCAGGGGAGATATCGAATATCCATGGCCCATAGGCATTATCGCGGTTGGTGCGGCAGCTGGGAATGGATAACGAATCTATTCTATTTTCATAATAGCCGGCCGGGTTCCAGTCGTTGGACGAATAGGCGGCATGGTCCAACGGCCTCTGATAGAAGGTATCGGCCGAAACCCCGGAGTTATAGCTGATATTGGGGTCGAACCCCGGGCTCTCCACCCAGGAGTAAAAGTATCGGGTGGTGGGCGGGCCGTTGTTCAGCCGGGTGCTGTTCATCCGGGTATCTATGTGGGTGATGACAAGACCCT
Source organism: uncultured bacterium (assembly GCA_964588285.1). Taxonomy (GTDB): domain Bacteria; phylum Edwardsbacteria; class AC1; order AC1; family EtOH8; genus CAZPNX01. Next base: position 111,580 of record CAZPNX010000003.1, on the reverse strand, counting down.
CCTCAGGAAGCCCGATTTCATAGGGCGGCGTCCGCCTCCGATTCTCCACGAAGAATACCTGAGCCGAGTCCCGGAAATTGTTGTTGCGGATGCGCCACAGCCTCCTGCCGCTGGTGATGTTGCCCAAACCTGCCTCCCCACATGAATCCAGGGCAGCGATCTGGTATCGGCCGTCGCCGTTCCTGGCGCTGGAGATGGAATCGGTATAGACCGCCGCGTTCAGCCAGCCGTCTATGCCGTTGGTGAGGTTACCGTCTATGTCATATTGCAGATGGCCGCCGGGGAAAGCCGGGGCGTCGCCCGAGATATTGGTGCTGTTGTAGGAGCCGGCGTCCATCAAGGACCAAACACCCCAGGGGTTGCTGGAATAGCCGTAATCATAGAGATCCGGCCCGCCTAATTGATGGAACATCTCGTGGCAGAAAACACCCAACTGTGAGTTCTGTGGACAGACGATGGCCTTGGTGATGGTCACCCCGTCATTGGTAGATATGCTCAAGCCGGAATAAGAGGCAGACCAGATGTCCCCGGTACGGCCCGATTCCTCCTCGCCCGGTCCGGGATGGATGATGATCAGCCCGGCCTGCCCGCCTCCGGGATCGGCAAAGTTTACATAGTTATCTGCCGCCGAGACGCAGCTAGAGATATAGGTAGTAGTGGAGTTGTTGGCATTGGACCAGGTTCTTCCCGAAGATCTCACTGTATCCACCCCCCGGATCTGGCTGCCTCCTATGGCCGCAAAATAGCACTTATTGTAGGTCATCTCCCAGAAATAATTGCTCATGCTGCCTATGGTGGTGGAGTCGTGGATCACCGGCTTGGCGCTGTCTCTGTCCCCCAGGGCCAAAAAGAGCATCCGACGATAGAGATTGGGCGGAAAGGGATTCCAGGGATGGGTCGGTTTGGCGGCAAACATGGAAAAGGTGCTGTCGGTGAAATCCCCCAAGAGGATGTTGACATACTTGGCCCCGGTGGGCGCCTTGGCCGGATTGGAAGGGGTGCGGCCATAGCCGTAGAGTGCGTCCCAGGACCAGCGCTGCCTGGTCTCCGGAAGCACATTGATCATCTTATGCTTGTTCTCCGGCAGGGCGGCCACCGCCGCGGCATCGGGCCTCAGATTCTTAGAATAGGGACACCCATCCCTGCCGGGCCGATACTGGCTGGATACCAGAAGGCCGCCGACCTTCTGGGCATAGCTCCACCAGCCGGTAGCCGGATCGCAAACCACTGAAAAACCATCCTCGGTGACGGCGAAGCCGAAATGCTCGTCGCCCTTGAGCACCGCGGTGAAGGTCGTCCCATCCGGCTGCTGCAGCATTCGGGGATCGGGATTGGCCGGCACGGCCAGCAGATGATGAAAGGTGAGTAAAGCGACCAAGATTAATAATAGATTTCTTTTCATCTTTCTTCCTTTATCATATAATTTGGCTATTTTAGCCTTATTTTAGTTTATTATTATGCATCTTGTCAACATTTGACCACAATCAGTTTTCAATCTGATGAAATACGTCCCCGGCGCCAGACGGCCTTTTTTGCCTTTTCCCGCCCAATAAACCTTATGCCTTCCCTGAGGCATCCATCCCTGGGCAATAATAGCCACCCTTTCGCCCAAGATATTATATGACTCCATACTGAATTTACCCGCCTGGGGCATAGTGAATTCTATCCAAATGGGGCCGTAGCTTACAGTGGGACGGCATCCCAGCCATAATCCTTCCGTTCTGTCGATAGCCATCAGCCCTGCTTCCACGCCGGTGTAGGTGGAATCCGGCGATCCCATCTCCCACCATAGCAGCGCCGGCCTGGAGCTCGATTTTGACCCGGCGACCAGCCTGGCTTTCAGCCTGAGGCTTTTGTAGACGGTGGTATCTAAATTGGCCAGCTTTACGAAGCCATAATGGCTTGTGGCTGAAAAACCAGAACTGTTGCCCGGCAGAGCGCTGTTGGATATCAAAGACCAGGTACTTCCGCTGCGGTATTCTATCTGTATCATTATGGAATCCTCGGCCGTCCCCTGGCCCCATTTGGCATAACCCCAATTGGACCGCGGCCCTAATAAGGAAAGGTTGTCAAATCTCACCTCGGGGCCGATGACAGTTCCCTCTGCGGAACCCGAAAGCACCACACTGTCTCCGGAAAGCGTAGTTCCGCTCATGGCACAGGAGGAAAACTGGCCGGCCCGGCTCTGGCGCCAGGAGCAATAGCCGGAGGGCAAGATGGTATCCACTGTGAAACTGCGGATCTCCGAGGCCTGGCCCCATTGGCCCGACCCGTCCTTAGCCTTGGCCTGCCAATAATAGACCATATCATGCGTCAGGTCGCCGGCCCAGGTATAGGAAACCAGCTGCCCGCTCTGGCCGCTGCCGGCATCGGCGCTGTCGGGCGTGGCCATGTTCGGTAGATCGTCTATGTAAAGGCGATACCACAGTTGATCGATGTCATCGTCGGCGGAAAAACCGAAGCAGGGCCTCTTCTGCGGCAGGACGGCGCAATCGAATGGCGCAGTCAGAAAGGTTCTGGCAGGCGGCAGATTGAAGAATCGGGAAGCCACGGTATCGGACATGGCCTGATGGCCGTTTACCGAATCGCCGAAGCAGCAATGGTAGTTTAGTGGACTGCGGGCTCCCTTGAGGTAACGCTCCAGCCAGGCGGTAAGGTGTCTTCGGGCGTAACGGCGCTGCAGACCGCGGGTTATTGTTGCAGTACCGTCTCCAAATGGCGAGGTCCAGCTGTCGGTGAACTGGCTGTGGTTTCCGCCGTTGATGACGGCAAAGGTGGCCGGTCGGGTCCCGCCGCGGTAGAAAGAAGTGCAGACTTCGTCCCAGGGCGCAATCTGATCGTTTGTTGCTTCCAGAATCAATAGCGGCTGGGCGATATGCTGGGGGTGGGTGGCGGGGGTGGATTGCGGACCGGAGAACGACACCACACATTTTAAGGTATCGGTTATCCTGAGGGTATCGGCCGCCAGACAGGCGATGGAACCGCCCATGCTGTGCCCGGCAAAGGCCCAGTTCCAGCGATCCAATTTGCCGTAGAAGATATCGCTTTGGTTGGTATCCAACCCGGCCACATACCGGGCTGAGGCCTTCATATCTATGGCCCGCCCATAATGAGAGGGAAAGGGGAAGGGATTGGATATGGTGGGGATGACCACCACATAGCCCCAGCTGGCTAGGTGCCTTCCGTAGGACGCATACTGATCGATGCTGATATTGAAGCCGTGGCCGAAAGAAACGATGGGGCAGGGAACGGCTCCCGGGGCCACTCCGGTGCCGCCGTCAGACGGATAGTAGATCTTGGAGCCGGACATGGTGGAGGTGGAGCCTCCCGGCAGGGTGGGTATGCTGACCGTCCGTTCGGCTACCGGAAAGATGCCGGTGGTGTCATAGACGATGGCCCAGGCATTGGCCGCCATTACCAGCAGCGTCAACAGGAAAAAGCTTGTTTTCATGCCTCCTCCTTATCTTGATAGATGAACGGTTGGGTTTTCATGGTGTTTCATCCTCCTCATCGGTTATTCTATCGGATGTCGACGTTGCCCGCTCCAACGCCTGGCGGGAAGCCTCCGGATCTCCAGACAGCAGATAACACCGCGACAGCCCCAGCCAAGCCGGCCAGTAGTCGGGTTCTTGCTTTACAATCCGCTGATATTCTTGGGCCGCCTCCGTCCATTTTCCAAGTCCTTCAAGCGAAAGGCCTAATTTATACCTTAGCTCGGGACGGCCGGGCGCGGTTTTAACCATTCGCGAAAAAATGGAACAAGCTTCTTGGAGATTTCCCCGCCAAAGGGCAATATCTCCTTGTACCAGCAGGACGATGAGGTTGCCTGGTTCTTCTTTCAGGATATTCCTTAAGCGGCACTCAGCCCAGGCGGTATCACCTTTGGCCATTCTCACCCGGGCCAGTTTGGCGATTATCTCCCTCTCCTCGCCGCCGGCAGCCAGCGCCTGTCGATAATGTCTTTCGGCCATATCCAGGCGGTCGCTTTTCAAAAGCAAGTCTCCCGCCTGCCGATGGAAATCAGCCGCCGATATTCCCATGGCTATGGCCCGGCGGTAATGGCTCAATGCCGGCTCCACAGCACCCGATGCCAGTTCTATCCGCGCGGCCAGATGATGAGCCTTGTCGTATACCGGATAGCGCCTAAGAAGCAGAGCGGCGAACTCTCGGGCGGAAACCAAATCTTTTGTTTCATAAAGCGAACGGGCCAGCGGCCAGAGCAAAGCCGGATCCTGGGTGAATAGATAGTTTCGATTCAAGAGGGGAGCTGCTTGGGCATATCGCTTCTGAAAAAAATATTCCCAGCCGGAAAGACCCGTTCCCTGCAGTTCGGCAGCTTGATTTCTAATCGTTTGGGGATTATGCCACAGGGCCATAGCCGCCACTGCCCCATAGACAAAATAGACTATAAACACCAGGCCTTCTCTGACCCTAGGCTTGAGCACCAGCCAGACGGTTATCAGCCCGGCCGGCAGAGCCGCGGCCAAAAGCCAGGGCAGGCCCAGAATTAGAGGCCCGATGGCATAGGCGATGATCACCAAAAAGGCCGTCACTATTTTCCCTGTCTTTTCCCCCAACAGCGTCGGCAGGGTGATGACGCCCGCTTTCATGTCGCCGGCCACATCATTGAGGTCCTTGGTGGCAAACGACAAACTAAAGCAAGCTAGAATGAACCACCCCAGCCGGGCGGGGAACAACTCCAATGTCCTGGCGCCTCCGAAAGCCGAAAACCCCAGCCAAGCCGAGGCCAGCGAGGCCAGGGCGATCAGCATTACCGACAGCGGATAATAGCGGCGCAGCCTGAGGGGTGGCGCCGAATAGATAAACGATATCGCCAAAGTAAAAATAATGATGAGAACTGCGGCCTGGTTGAGAACCCAGACATAGAGCAGCGACCAAGCGCCGTAGATAACCGCCCACCGGATGATCTCCGGCCCCGACATCTGCTCCGCCGCCGCCGGATTTGGCTTGCCGGTGTACACATCGATCTCCCGATCGAACAGGTCGTTCAACAAAACTGCCGACTGGAAAGCGGCGGCGACGGCCATAACCGCCAGCAAAGGAAAGAGGTAATCGAAGGGATTGGCAAAGGCCTGGGGAAAGGCGGGGCCTACGGTCAGAACTCCGGCCAGAAACCCCCAGACCACCATTCCAGAATAGTGAACCGTGCGCAACGGCCGGGAGGCCGATATCAGGGTTGCCAACAGATGGGGACGATGCCGCCGGAGCCAAATGACGGCCAGTATGGAAAAGAGCAACAAAAACAAAGCCGCATATTTTCTGGTATCGGTGAGGATTAACCCTCCGGGGCTGAAAACCTGGGCAAGGCTTGATGGTGTTCCGGAAAGAACTGACCATAGCCGGGCAAAAAGAATCGGCAGGGAACCGGCCACAAGACAGGAGAGAAAAACCAGGATAAAACCGGACAGTGCCTTCCACCACGACCGGGTCTTATGCCGGCAATACCAGGCGCCGGCTAGACAGCCCAGGGCCACTTCCATCCTTATGCCGGGCGAGGCCCCGGGAAGGCGGTGCCAAGGGACAAAGGTGTAGAAAAGGTATTCGGGAATGTCCTTTAGCTCGTTGAGGTAGTAAAGCTGATATCCGCCTCCGAAGATGCGATCCGCCACCACCGGCAATAAGATGATCGGCGAGCCGACGGCCAATGCCCGGGTTATCTTTGCGATCCCCTCCCCGGTCACCGCATGGAGGCCCAGGATGATGAGTAGAAACAGGGAGAAAAAGAAAGCCGGCAGATGGATGAAAACCATGAGCTGCGACTGCAACGGCTCCAAACCGAATCCGATCTGCCGGGTATTCTCCCAAGCGCCCTCGAGAAAAGCCCGAAACAGGCAGGCGGCAGCCATCAGGGCAAAAGACCAGCCCAGCCCGTATCTGGATTCCTCTATCGAAGCCAGCACCTTTTGGGCCCAGGCCGGCCTTCTGGCCTGGGCCATTTTCCCCCTAGCCTTCATGGAGCATGTTAAGAAAAAACCCGCGGCATAAAAACGGATGCTATCGTATGTTCACCAGTCGAATTGATGCCGTCCCACCCTTTTGGCCCACCACCGCCAGATACACCCCCGAGGCCGCCGGTTGTCCATTCCGATTTCTCCCGTCCCAGGAAATACTATGCCAACCCGCCGCCTGCTTGGTCCGCAGCAGTTCGGCCACCAATTGCCCATTAATGTTATGTACGGTTATTCTGACTTCGCCCTCGGTAGGCAGCTGATATTTAAGATCGAACCTGCCTCGGGCCGGATTGTTTCCGCATTGCAGCTTGATCCCAGGCAGGAACGGCGGCGTCTGTTCCCCGGATCCTTCCACCCCCATGGCGGCGGCTGCTTCTACTGCTTGAGGCGCCCGCACCCGGCCGGAGCCGTAGACAGTATCCTTGCCGGCAATTCCCAGTTCCAAGGCCGTGGCCTCCAAGATGGAATCCACCTGGGCCGGCGTCAGATTGGGATTGGCCTTGAGCATCAGGGCCACCAGGCCGGCCACATGGGGAGTGGCCATGGAGGTGCCGTCCCAGTTGGCGACGCCTTCCATAATGGCATCCCAGTAGCCGCCGCCCTTTTTGCAGGAAAGGATCTTCACCCCGGGCGCACAGACATCTGGCTTGAGCAGCCCCTGTTGCGAGGGTGGATTGTAGCGATAGTCCTGCCATTTGACGAAATGGTTGGTATAGCTGGTGTCGCTGAGGGTGAAGTACCACTGTGTCGGCCCACGGCTGGAGAAACTGCCTATGCCGTCGGCGCTGTCGGTGGCGCCGATGGTGATCACACCGCCGGTGCTGTCGCCGTTGTGGAGATAGGTTGTGGGATACCACGGCGCCGGTACATCTCCGGGGCAGGCGATATCATAGGGCTTGGAAGAATGCCCACCCGTCTGGGGATCGCCGTTGCCCGCGGCCACGGTGAGAATGACGCCGGCATCCCGGATCATGTCGCATTCGGTGCGCATGATGCCCTTGAGCATCTGGCTGGTATCGCCGTTGTCGGTGATGGAGAAGCCCAGGGACATGGTGATAATGTCGGCGCCGTTGGCCACCCCGTAGTCCATGGACGCCAAAAGATCCTCCAGGGTGCCGCCGTTGCCGGTATCTGGAAACACCTTGCCGATCATGATTTTGGCTCCGGGCGCCACCCCCACCTGCTGGCCTGCTGCCCCGGTGCCGGCCACGGACCCGGCCACATGGGTGCCGTGGGGTGGCGTGGCCCCGGACATAATGGCCCAGGGATCGGTGGTGCCACAGTCCATGGGATCGTTGTCGTGGTCGGCGAAATCCCAGCCCCGGACATCGTCCACATATCCGTTGCCGTCGTCGTCCACCCCCGAAGTGCCGTTCTGCTCCGCCTGGTTGATCCAGACCTGCGAGGAAAGGTCGGTATGGTTGTAATCCACCCCGGTGTCGATGACATCGACAATGACATCCTCGCCGTGGTTGCCGCTGGCCCAAACCGTGGGCGCCCCGATCTTCTGCACCCCCCAGGCGATGCCCTTGGACGGCGACTCCGGCCCGGCTGTGCCGGCGCCGGGATTTTTGATCCCGGGAAGCTCCGGGTTTTTGACGATCGGCTTTGAAAGCACGATGGCCTTGACATCAGACCGCTGGGATAACATTTTGATGGTAGAAGCTGACAACCTGCCGGAGACGGCATTGAGCAGGTGAAGGGAACGGATCCTTTCGGCCCGTCCCTGCGAATGCTCGGAATCAAGAATCCCCAAGACCTCATGCTGTGTCTGCCGGGAGAAGTTCATCATGGCCGAGGCCAAGGCTTTCTGCCTTTCCTTTCTATCCAGCCCTGGCCATAATTTTTCCCAGGAAGCCCTATCCGGCGCTTCCCTCATTAAAATAATGACCGGAATTTTGTCTCCCTCCTGAGCCCCGTCCATCCGCTTCTGAAGATCGGAAAGAATCACCGCCGGCCAAGCTGACGTCGTAGCAGCTAGGAGAAAAATGCCGAGAAAAGTCATCCGTTTTACTTTGCCGACCATAATTACATCCTCCTTTTTTTGCAGGATTCTAAAACCCATTCATCACCAAAAGTTAACCGCGGGCAACTCCTTGCCGATAATTTACTTGAAATATTTTTTCAAAGCATTTATAATATGGCCATGGACGAAATGCGCCGCCTTCTTTTTGAGAAGGGACGGGTATCCAATGTTCTGGATAACCTGAAAAAGCAGGGCTACCCCGATCCCGAGGCCGAGCCCGAGCGCAGCTTGGTCTTAGGCCATGCTTTGAACCTCTATGGCGATTATCACCGGGCCCTGAAGATCTTCAATGCCATCCCCCATCATCCTTCCTGGGAGGCGGAACGCCTCTGGGGCCAATCAGGCTATCATCTCAGGATCGGCGCCCTGCACCAGGCCAAGAGGGTCCTGGATCGGGCCCTGTCCCTCAACCCGCCCGCCTGGCTGCTGCCGAATATCTATAATCACTTAGCCACCTATTACAACCATCTGGGGCGTTTTACCGATTCCATCCAAGCCAGTGAAAAGGGCATGGAGATAGCCGAGAAGGGCGGCTACCTGATCCAGTACCTTATCCTCAGGGGGAATTTGGGCATCATCAACGCCATTCAGGGACATGTGGACCAGGGCCTGACCGTCATCGAGGCCACGGTCAAGCAGCTATTGGAAAGGGACAGCGTCCTGGCCGCCGCCCATTTCCTAATCGTGGAGAGCGAGCTCCTAAGCTCCCTGGGAATGTTGGCCGAGGCTAAACGATGCCTGCAGCGGGCCGAGAAGTTGGTGGAGAGGTCGGGCAGCTCCGGCCGCATGGTCTTCCTGAAGGTGGAGCTGGGATCCCTGTATGGACGTGAGGAACAGATTCAGAAGGAACTGCAGGCCTATCGCCAAGCTCTGGACATCCTGCGGGAATTGCCTGACCCCCTAATGGAGAGCCAGATCTACAGCAACTTAGCCATGGTCCATTTCCGCCGGGGCAACCTCAGCGAGGCCTTAGCCATCATCGAAAGGTTGTCGGCCAACGCCGCCTCGAAAAATCTGAAGCCCCAGATGCTCTCCTTCTCGAGCATCAAGGGATATTTATTGATCGGGGCCGGAGCCTATCGGCAGGGTTTGGAGATACTGACCCAGGCCCTGGAAAACGCCGTCCGCCTTGGCATTCCTCAATATCAGATAATCATCATGCTCTATCTCTCCCGCGGATACCTCAAAGCCGGCGATAGGGATCTGGCCCTAAAGTGGCTGAAGCGCTCTTTAGGCACCGCCCGGAAATACAATATGTCCTCCCAGCTGTTGGATGTCAAAGACGACCTCACCGAATTATTGCTCAACTTCTACGATCGAATAGAGATCGAAACTGACCTGGGACGGTTGATAGTCTCCCTGGGCCACCCCGGATTGGTGTCCAAGTTGATCCGCTATCACAACTCCGAAGGCAGATTGATCTTTCTGCGCAGCCTGAACGTCAACAATGCCATTGCCTACCGCTCCCAGATGCTAAAACTACTGGGCGACCGATCTTCCGAGGTCAGGCGGCTGGCTCGTTCCCTGATCGAGGGCTGGCACAGCCGCAGCACCTATCGTATTTCCACCTTCGGCAGCCTGAGGATTTTCTTGGAGGATCGACTGCTGTCCGAGGATGTCTGGGGCCGGGCCGGCGTCAGACGGCTGTTCCTGCTGCTCCTGGCCAACCGCGGCCGCTGGCTGAACAACGAATATATCCAGGAATGCCTCTGGCAGGATCCCGATCCCCGGGCCTCCCGCCGCGTCCTGGCCAGCCGCCTCTCCGAGCTGCGGCATATTCTGGAACCCTGGCATCCTCCGGGCAAGCCCTACCTCATAATCCAGACCCGCCGCGGCGCCTGCGGCCTCTTCGGTGATGACCGGCTCTGGCTGGACTTCGAGGAGTTTCCCCACCTGATCAAGGATGCCGAAGCCCATTACTCGAAGCGCTGTTTCCGTGAGTCCCGCAAGGCCTACCGCCAGGCGCTGGATCTATATGTGGGGGACTTTTTGGAGGAATATCCCTACGAGGATTGGCTGGCAAAAAAACGGGAATCCCTCAAAGAGACCTACCTGCGCTCCACTATCCGTTATGCGGTTTTGGAGAAGGAGGGTGGGAATCTGGCCGAGGCCCGGCGGGTTCTGGAGGAAGCTCTCTACCGGGATATCTCCTGCGGCGAGTGCCTCAAGCTTCTTTTAGAGGTGCTGGCCAAAGCCGGCTTGGTCACTCAAGCCAAGGATTGGGCCCACCGCCATGTTGGGTATCTAAAAAAAGAATTGAGATGCCAGCCCGACGCCGAAGTGCTTGAGGCCATTGCCAAATTAGGTTGACTCTCTGTTAGCCCTTCTCTAACTTTTTCTGTTTCGGTTCAACTTTGACAGCGCCCACGCCGCGTGCTCCCTCACCTCAGGGCTGCGGCTTATTTTGACAGCGTTCTCCAAGGCTGGGATGGCCGCTTTGTCGCCGATGTTCCCCAGGGCCACGGCCGCATTGCGCTGGATGGCCCCGAAACTCACCCAGCTCTCCGCCATCTGGTTACCCAGATATTTTTGGCGGAACTCACTTTCGGTCATTTGCAGAATAGGTATCAGCGGCAGACTTGGGCCCACCCGGCCATATCCCGGCCTCTTTTCCCTTGGCCGAACCTTTTTGTTCAAGGGACAGGCGTCCTGGCAGACGGTACATCCGTAGAGCCGATCGCCCCAAAGATTTTTGATCTCATCGGACAAAGACATCTGTCGGCTGGATATCCACTGTAGACATCTTCGGCTGTCGACCACCCTTGGCTCTACGATGGCCCCGGTGGGACAGGCGTCCAGGCAGGCCCGGCAATCGCCGCAGCCTTCGGCCACGGGCTGATCGGGCTTGAGGTCGAGATTGGTGATCAGCAGGCCGATGACTATCCAGGAACCTAATTCATATGTAGTGATAATTCCGTGCTTGCCGTACCATCCGATCCCAGCCCTCACCGCCAGCGGCTTTTCAGCCAGTCTGCCGTTCGAGAATATCTTGTATTCGAAAAAACCTCCCACCTCTTCACTCAGTCTGTCCGCCACCTTCTGCAACTTGGCCCTGGTGTCCTGGTAGTAGTTGCTCCAATTATAACGTGCTATGCGTCCGTGCGGCACGCCTGGCTTGCCGAGCGATTCAGGGCCTGATTCCAGATAGCCGTTGGCCGCCACCAGCACCGACCTGGCCCCGGCTAGTTCCCAACAGGGATCGAACCTTTTTTCGAGGTCTTTCAGATCCCATTTCGGCTTGAGGCCCCGACTGACCTGCTCCCGGGCCCGCTCCAGTGCCTGGATATCAGGCTCGGCCGTAGCGATGCCGGCCGCGTCCAGCCCGGCCTCCAAGGCCAGTGACTTGACGATTTCGGCCTTCGGCGGCTTCATTGAACGGCTTTCATCCTTTCAATCTCTTCAGCCAACCCCTGCCATATCAAACGGTGCTTTTCGGCCTCGCCTTCGTTTCCGGCAACGCTCCAGGCCTAGGAATAAATCTGATGCAGAGCCATCCTCTGCTTCCGGCATCAGATTTTAGGCTCGAGTATCGCAGCCAGGCGTAAACAGCGGCAGGCTGAAGCTGAAAGAGCTTCCCTGGCCCACCCGGCTTTTTACCACGATCTTGGAGCCGTGGGCCTCGACGATGGCCTTGACGATGGCCAACCCCAGTCCCATGCCGGCCTGGCGCCGGCTGGCCGAGCCAGACACTTGGTAAAAGCGGTCGAAAATTCTACCCAGGGCTTCCTCCGGTATTCCGGCTCCGGTATCGGAGACGGTTATCTTAACCCGCTTCCCCGGCTCCGGCTCGGCCGATATTGTCACCTCGCCCTTATCGGTAAACTTGGCAGCATTGACCACCAGGTTGTCCAGCACCTGGGCAATGCGACCCCGGTCGGCGTTTACCGTCAGGCTGTCCTGCATTCCAAGTCTGGATTTCAAACCTTTCTTCTCCAATAAAACGCTCTGACCGGCCAGCGCCTCCTCCAACAGCGGCTTCAGTTCGAACGGCTCCGGATCGACCGTCAGTTTGCCGGACTCCAGCAGGGTGAAGTCCAGAAGCTCTTCTATCTGCCGGTGCAGCTTGCGCAGGCTGCGGGCCATGGCGTCGATTGCTTTGGACTGCTGTTCTGTCAGAGTTCCCAGTTTGCCGCTCTGCAGGTAATCGACGTATCCCAACAGGGTGGTCAACGGCGTTTTCAACTCGTGAGAAACGGTGCCGATGAAGTCGCTCTTGAGCCGGTCCAGCTCTAAAAGCTCCAGATTGGCCTGGTTGAGTTGGTCGTAGGAGGCGGACAGCTCCTCCAACTTCCTTTCCGCCTTGGCCAATCTGTCGAGTACGGCAGCCCGGTCCTCGGTCGAGGGTTGCAGGTCTTCGCCCAAACCTGGGCAATCCGTCGATTCCGGCATTTCTCTCCTCTTTCTCATTAAAAACGCATTGTCGCCTAGGAAATCTTTTTCAACTGGAGCCGCAACCGACGCAGTTCTTCCCAGGTACGTTTTAGCCCCTCCCCCACCGGCTCGGCAAACCTGGCAACCAGCCAAGGGAATTCTTCGTTCCCCAGGTGATCCGGCGGGTTTTCAGTCTCCGTCCTAGCATCCAAACGGCTCAGGGCATGCTCAACCATCAGGTTGAACTCGCGGCAGACGTTCTCCAACTTAAGCTTCAGGCTTTCTATCTGGTCCCTCCGGATTTCGATGCCCTGACCGCCGGCATCAACACCAACGGGCGGCGGCGAGGCCGGTTGCGATAACGCCTCCTCAATGTTGGTCGCTAGCAGCTCGGCAAGGCTCTTGAAGTACCTTAAGCGGAAATGAAGCGCCTTTTCCAGATCGCCTTCTGCCTCGTGGTTGTCGGCAAATTCCTGGTAGAGGGAACGAAGTATGTTCTGGTCGCCCAGCTTCTCGGCCAGTGGCAGAGCGTGTTCCGCGTATTCCAGGGCGGCGTCAAGCTCCCCGGTTAGGTTCTTGAGCTTGGACAGCAGGGTCATGACGTAGACTTCCATAACGGCGTTGCCGCCGTCGACCGCCAGATCCATGGCCCTCATCAGGCAATCGTATGATTGTCCGTATTCGCCCAGATCGCGGTGCAGGTTGGCGATGTTGATCCAGCTGTGCACCTGGGAAAAGCGATCGCCTATCTCCTGCCGGATGGCCAGGCTGCGCTTCATATGCTCCATAGCCTCGCCCGTTTCCCCCTTGGCCCGCAGGCAAAGCCCTATGTTGCTCAGGGCATGGGCGACATTTCGCCTATCCCCCAATCTCTCCAAAATATCCAAACTTTGGCGGAAGTAGTCCAGGGCCTTGTGGTTGTTATCCAAGCTGCGGTATGTCAATCCGATGTTATTGGCGACATAGGCTCTTATCCGTTCGTCATCTTCCTCTTCCAAGCTGGACAGCGCCCGCTGGAAGAAATCCATAGCCGCCCCCAGTGCCCCCATTCTAGTGTAGGCTAATCCAATATTATTCAGACATCTGGCCGTTTCTCGGCAATCGTTCAACTTCCGATACAAGGCCAGGGCCTGCATGCCGCAGCTGACCGCCCTTGGATAATCGCCCAGTTGCTCGTGGATGGAGCCCATCATCCTGGTGGCCGAGGCCCTGCCGGCCTTGTATCCCAAACGGCTGCAAAACTCCCCGGCCTTTTCCGCCTCGGCCAGGGCCTGTCGGGGATCGCTGTTCTGATAGAGGCCGGCCAGCTCCAGCATCAGATCAGCCTTTCGAGGTGAATCCTCCATGCCTTCAAGGCTAGCCAATATTTCATTAATCTTGTACGTCAATATTTTACTAGTTGCCTATAGCGTTTGTTATCTGCACTGTTCTTATACGCATCTCGGATTTCTTTTCGGAACTTATGGCCTCGTTCGTTTCCAATGAAGCTTCGTTATCTTCCACTTCTCCCAGCTGTCAACTGACGTTTATTGATGGGCTCGGATCTTATCCCTCAGCATTTTCAGACATCAGGTTAAACATGATAGATGGTTACATACATTCTTTTCTCTGTGTGCGTTCTTATTTAGTTTTCGGATTTGTTCAAAAAGCCGATCTTTTATCGGTCTTATTAAAACAACAGGCCCAAGCGAATAATTATAAAGGCGTTTGTCGATCAGCTATAATTACTTGTCGTTTGTCTATTTGTTTCTATTTTACTATCGGACAACCATAAAAGCAAGTTAAAACAAAAGCCCGGGCTATAACCCGGGCTTCCAGACCGTCTGGCACCCTATTCCTTGCTCCCGGCCGCCTCCTTGATGAGGTTGGAGGCGATGACCGTCCGCTGGATCTGGTTGGTGCCCTCATAGATCTGAGTGATCTTGGCATCGCGCATCATCTTTTCCACCGGGTACTCCTTCATGTAGCCGTAGCCGCCTAAAATCTGGACGGCGTTGGTGGTCACCTCCATGGCCACGTCCGAGGCAAAGCACTTGCACATGGCGCTCTCCTTGGAGTACTTTTTCTCTCCGGCGTCGATCATCCGGGCGGTAGCGTAAACCAGGGCCCGCGCCGCCTCCAGCTTCATGGCCATGTCGGCCAGCATAAACTGGACCCCTTGAAAGGCCGAGATGGGCTTGCCGAACTGCTCCCGCTCCCGGGAGTAGCGCACCGCCTCGTCCAAGGCCCCCTGGGCGATGCCGACGGCCTGAGCGGCCACGCCGGGACGGCTGCGGTCCAGGGTTCCCATGGCCACCATGAAGCCCATGCCCTCGCGGCCCAATATCTGGCTCTTGTGCACCCGGCAGTCCTCGAACACCAGTTCCCGGGTGGCCGAGGCCCGGATGCCCATCTTATTCTCCTTCTTGCCGAAGCCGAAACCCTTGGTCCCCTTCTCCACGATAAAGGCGGTGGCCCCCCGGCTGCCCTTGCTGCGGTCGGTCATGGCGATGACCGTGTAGACCTCGGCCTCACCGCCGTTGGTGATCCACTGCTTGGTGCCGTTGAGGACGAAATGATCGCCGTCCTTGACGGCCGTGGTCTGGATGCCGCCGGCATCCGAGCCGGCGTTGGCCTCGGTCAGGGCAAATGCCGCCAGCCGCTTGCCCTTGGCGATGTCCGGCAGGTACTGCTTCTTCTGCTCGTCGGTGCCGTAGAGGATGATGGGAAAGGTTCCCAGCCCGGTGGCGGCAAAGGCTAAGGAGATGCCGCCGCAGAAACGGGACAATTCCTCGGTGGCAATGGCCATCTCGGTGACACCCCCGCCCAGTCCGCCGTATTCGGCCGGTATGTAGACTCCGCAGATATCGGCCTCGGCCAGCACTTTGACGATCTCCCAGGGAAACTCTCCGGTTTCGTCGTAGTGCTCCCGCACCGGCTTTATCTTCTCCGCCCCTATCTTGTGGCAGAGATCCTTGATCATCTGCTGTTCTTCGGTCAGAAAGTAGTTCATGGACGCACTCCTCTTATGGTACTAGTCTTCGCAAGCCTTGCCCCGTGCCGTCCGGCTGAGCGTTCGACCGAGCTTTAGGCCCGAGCGGCTCGACTGAGGCTTCAACAGGCTCAGCCTGACAATTCGCCGAAGTCTCAAGCCGAGGTATCACGTTAAAGCCTAGCCAGCGTAGCAATCTCGCTTTTTTATTTAAGACACCAGCCTTACCGTCCTCGGCCGACTCGTTTGGTAGTGGGCTTGTTCGACTCCGTTTCCTCCTCCTTCAGCCTCTCCAGCGCCTGACGGGCGGCCATCTGCTCGGCCTCCTTCTTGCTGCGGGCGGCCGCCATTCCATAGCGCTTGCGGTCCAGCTTCAACTCCACCTCGAAAAGACGCTGGTGGCGCGGCCCGCTTTCCGCCTTAAGATGATAGCGGGTGTTGCGCCGGTCGCCGTGTGACTGCATATACTCCTGGAGCATGCCCTTGAAGTTCAGGTGGGAGCTGTCGGTGATCAGGTGGTCGATGCGCCATAAAAAACTCTGACGCAGAAAATGGCGCACCGCCTCCAGCCCCCGGTCCAGGTAATAGGCGCCCAGCAGGGATTCCATGGCGTCGCCCAGCACGTTTTCCTTTTGGCGTCCCCCGGTGGCATGCTCGTCGGACGACATCTCCAAAAGCTCGCCCAGTCCCAGCTCCCGGGCCACCCCGGCCAGCACCTTCTTGCTGACGATCAGCGATTTGATCTCGGTCAACTTGCCCTCGTCCTCCGATGGCCGGGTGCGGTAGAGGTGCTCGCAGACGATCAAACCCAGCACCGAGTCGCCCAAAAGCTCCAACCGCTCGAACGAATCCAGGTGGCTGGCGGCCGCCGAGCGGTGGCGCAGGGCCTGCAGGTAGATGTCCGGGTTTTTGATGCGCCAGCCAAGGCGCTCCCTGATTTTGCGCAACGCCTCTCGCCGTGATGGCGGCAGGTTTGTTCGGCGCAGTCCCAGAAGCCTTTTTATCATTTTCCCGGGAAAGTCACTGAGTCTGTTTTAAGACGCAAAGTTTCGATGCTGAGATGAGCGCCCGAAATCAGCACCTCCGGAAGCGGCGGACTATATTGGCTATCGGATTATTCCAGCTTTTTTACGGCCAGGCAGGCGTTGTGCCCTCCGAAGCCGAAGGAATTTGACAGAGCGATCCTGATATCGGCGGGACGAGCCTGGTTGGGCACGTAGTCCAGATCGCACTCCGGATCTGGGTTTTCATAATTGATGGTGGGATGGATCAATCCATTGGCCAGACAGAGCACCGTGGCCACCAGTTCCACCCCCCCGGCCGCCCCCAGCAGATGGCCGGTCATGGACTTGGTGGAGGACACCGCCAGCTTCTTGGCATGATCTCCGAACAGCGACTTGATGGCCGCCGTCTCGTACTTGTCGTTGAGATCGGTGGAGGTGCCGTGGGCATTGATGTAGTCCACCGCCTCAGGCTTTATCCCGGCCGTGGCCAGCGCCCGGGACATGGCCCTGGCCGCCCCTTCTCCGCCCGGAGCCGGGGCGGTGATGTGATAGGCGTCGGCGGTGGCCCCATAGCCGGCCAGCTCGGCATAGATTTTGGCGCCGCGGGCCTTGGCGTGCTCCATCTCCTCTAAGATGACGACCCCGGCCCCCTCGCCCATGACAAAACCGTCGCGGTCCCGGTCGAAAGGCCTGGAGGCCTTCTCCGGCTGGTCGTTGCGGGTTGACAGAGCCCGCAGGGCGCAGAACCCGGCCAGGGCCAGCGGGGTGATGGGGGCCTCGGCGCCGCCGCAGATGACGGCATCGCTCTCGCCCATGGCAATGCTGCAGAAACCCTCGCCGATGGCGTGGCTGGCCGAGGCGCAGGCCGAGACGGTGGCGAAATTGACCCCCTTGGCCCCGCAGTCCATCGAGATCCGGCCGGCGGCGATGTCCGAAATCATCATGGGCACGAAGAAGGGGGAGACCTTGTCCGGCCCTTGCTCTATAAGTTTCCGGTGCTGCTCCTCCCAGGTCTCGGTGCCGCCGATGCCCGAGGCGATGATCACCCCCACCCGGTTGGCCGCCTCGCCCTCGACCTTGAACCCGGAATCGGCCAGAGCCTGTTTGTAGGCGGCTATGGCATAGTGGGTGTAGCGGTCCATGCGCCTGACCTCCTTGCGGTCGATGCACGAGGCCGGATCGAAGTTCTTGACCTCGCCGGCAATCCGGGCGCTGTACTTGGAGGTGTCAAATCGGCTGATGGCTGATATCCCCGATTTGCCCGACTTCAGGCTTTCCCAGAATTCGGCCACAGTGTTTCCTATGGGAGTGACCACCCCCAGTCCGGTTATCACCACGCGACGTTTCATATCTTAAATTCTCTACATTGATTTCCTGCCGGGGCGCTCCTTCATTTTGGAGCGCCCCTTTATCCTCGACTTAGCCAGTTAACTACCCCTGCTTCTCGGCCAGCTTCTTCTCGATGTAGCTGATGGCCGCCCCGACCGTGGTCAGCTTCTCGGCGTCCTCGTCAGAAATCTCCATGCCGAATTTCTCCTCCAGGGCCATCACCAGCTCCACCGTGTCCAAGGAATCGGCTCCCAGGTCCTCGATGAACGAGGCCTCGGGGGTCACCTGGGACGCATCCACGCCCAGCCGGTCGATGATGATCTTCTTGACGTCGTCTACTACTGCCATGGGGTCACCTCCTTTGTTTTGGGGTTTTGTTTGGTTGGGATCGCTATTAACATATACTATTCGCTTGAGGTCATCCTGAGGGTGCCCCCCCCGCCAGGCTTTTGAAGGATCCGGATAATAATTGAGATGCTTCGATGGCCGGCCACGGAGCCTGACTCAGCATGACGGTATCCGATCACATCGCCAGTCCACCGTCGACCTGGATCACCTGTCCAGTGATGTAGGCAGCTTCGTCCGAGGCCAGGAAGGCCACTAGGTTTGCCACGTCCTCAGCCGTGCCAAACCGGGCCAGTGGGATGGCCCTAAAGTAGGCCTGCTTGACCTCGTCCGAAAGCTTGTCGGTCATGGCCGACTGGATGAACCCCGGAGCTACCGCATTGCAGGTGACGTTGCGCGAGGCCAGTTCCTTGGCCACCGACTTGGTCAGGGCCACCAGACCGCCTTTGGAGGCCGAGTAATTGGTTTGTCCGGCGTTGCCCATCAAACCGACCACCGATGAGATGTTGACGATGCGGCCGGATCGCTGCTTCATCATCACTCGGGAGACAGCCTTGGTCATGAGGAAAGCGCCCTTGAGGTTGACGTCCAGCACCAGGTCCCAGTCCTTCTCGTCCATCCGCATCATCAGGTTGTCGCGGGTGACCCCGGCGTTGTTGACCAAGATGTCCAAAGTGGGAAATGTCTCCTGGGCCTTCTTGACCAGCTCCGCCACCTCGCCGGCATCGGCCACATTGCACTTGACGGCCATCGCCTTTACTCCCAGGCCCTCGATCTCCTTGGCGGTTTTCTCCGCTTCCTCGAGGTTGACGTCCGATACCACGATGTTGGCCCCGGCTCCGGCCAGCTCCAAGGCGATGGCCCTGCCGATGCCCTGGGCGGCTCCGGTGACGATGGCGGTTTTGTTTTTCAGCGACATGGTATATATGCTATTTCTTTATTACCGCCAGCGTCTCCGCCAGCGTCTTCGAGTCCTCGACATTGTGGACCGTGACCTCGGGTGCGATCTTCTTCACCAGTCCCTTGAGCACCCGGCCCGGGCCGCACTCCACCATGGTGGTCACCCCCAGACCGGCCATGTGTTTGACCGACTCCTCCCAGCGCACCGGCTTCTTCACCTGCTCGATCAGCAGCTCCTTGATGGTCCGCGGGCCGTGCACCGGTTCGGCCACCACATTGGCTACTATGGGACACTTGGGCTCCTTGATCTCCACCCGCTCCAGCGCCTGTCTCATGCCGTACTGGGCGATGTCCATCAGCTCCGAGTGAAAGGCGCCGGAAACCTCCAGCTGTACCGCCCGCTTGGCGCCCCGGGCCTTGGCCATCTCCATGGCCTTGAGCACCGCCTCCACCTCGCCGGAGATGACCGTCTGGTCGGCCGAATTGAAGTTGGCCGCCTCCACGATGCCGTGCTCCCTAGCTTCGTGGCACAGCCGCTCGACCTCGGCCGGGGCCAGGCCCAGCACCGCCGCCATGGTCCCGGGCTGGATGTCACCGGCGATGGCCATCAGCGAGCCGCGGATGCGGACCAGCCGCACCGCGTCCTCAAGCTCCAGTGCCCCGGCCGCCACCAGGGCCGAGTACTCGCCCAGGCTGTGCCCGGCAGTGTAGTCGAACTTCACCCCCTCCTTTTCCAGCAGCCTAAAGGCGGCCACCGAGTGGATGAGGATGGCCGGCTGGGCGTTGTGGGTCATGCGCAACTCGGCCGGGGTGCTCTCGAACGACAGCTTGGCAATGTCGAACTTTAAAGCTTGGTTGGCCTGCTCGTAGCACTCCCTGGCCAGGGGATGGTTCTCGAACAGGTCCTTGCCCATGCCCACGTACTGGGCCCCTTGCCCGGGGAAAATGACAGCGGTCTTGGACATCTATGCCTCTTTGATCGTTACGCGTTGAGTGCTGCTTGTTTCGCATCCCGAATATGAAACACTAAACAAGCAACTCCGAAGTTCGTTTCACCAGCGGATCAGCACCGCTCCCCAGGTCAGCCCGGCCCCGAAGGCCACCAGCATCACATACATTCCCGGCTTTATCCGCCCGTTGCGCACCGCCTCGTCCAAAGCGATGGGTATCGAGGCCGCCGAGGTGTTGCCGTACCGGTCGATGTTGACGTAGACCTTGTCCATGGGCAGGTTCAGGTGTCGGCCGATGGCATCGATGATCCGAAAGTTGGCCTGGTGGGGTATCAGCAGATCCAACTGATCCTGGGGCAGCCCGGCCATCTCCAGCGCCCGAGTGGCGGCTTCCCCCATCTTGCGGACGGCGTGGGGAAAGACCTTGTTGCCGGCCATCCTGATGACATGCATCCGCTCGTCCACGGTTTGGTGGCTGGCCGGATGCAGCGAGCCGCCGGCCGGCTGGTAAATCAGGTCTCCCAGGTTCCCGTCCGAGCCTAAAAATGATGACAGGATGCCGCGGTCCTCTTCGGTCCAGCCTAAAACCACCGCCCCGGCGCCGTCGCCGAATAGGACGCAGGTGCTGCGATCAGTCCAATCGGTGATCTTGGTCAGCTCCTCGGCTCCGATGAGAAGTATCTTCCGGCCGTGGTTGGCCTCTATCAGGGCCCGGGCCAGATCCAAGCCGTAGATGAAGCCGGTGCATCCGGCCGCCAGGTCGAAGGCGGCCGCCTTCGTCGCCCCAAGCTTGGCCTGAACCAAGCAGGCCATCGAGGGGAAGATCATGTCCGGGGTCACCGTGCCGCAGATGATGAAATCCAGCTCCTCGGCTCTGACCCCGGCCGCCTCCAGAGCTTTTTTGGCGGCTTCGGCCGCCAGGACCGAGGTCGGCGTCTTTTGGTCCGAGATCCTTCTTTCCTTGATGCCGGTGCGCTGGGTGATCCACTCGTCGCTGGTCTCGACCATCTTCTCCAGGTCGGCGTTGGTCAGCACCCTTTCCGGCGCAAACGATCCGGTGCCCAGAACGGCGATGCGTCCCATCTGTTCCCCTATTCCTCAACTTTTCCGAAGTCCGCCACCTGCCGGCGGATGTGTTCGTTGACCCGGTGGACCACGCAGCGGTAGGCCACCAGGGCCGCGTTCTTGATGGCCTTGGCCGAAGACCGGCCGTGGCAGATAATGCAGACCCCGTTCACCCCCAAAAGCGGGGCCCCGCCATACTCCTCGTAGTCCAAATCCTTGGCGAATTTCTTGAGGGCCGGTTTGATGAGCATAGCTCCCAGCTTGGCGAAGATGCTGGTGTAGACGTAGCGCTTGATGGAACCGAAGAACATGCGCACCACACCCTCGGCGAATTTTAGGATGACGTTGCCCACGAAGCCGTCGCAGACCACTACATCGGCCGTGCCCCGCAGGATGTCCCGACCCTCGATGTTGCCGATGAAATTCAGCCTGCTCTGGGCCAGCAGCCGATGCGCCTGCTGCACGCTTTCATGGCCTTTGGATGACTCCTCGCCCACCGACAGCAACCCCACCTTGGGCTCGGGCTTGTCGAAGACGTAGCGGGCATAAGAGGAGCCCATCATGGCGAACTGCAGCAGATGATGGGGCTTGCAGTCGACGTTGGCCCCCACGTCTAAGATGACGCAGCCGCCCAGCTCGGTGGGCATGAAGGAGGCGATGGCCGGCCGGGAGACGCCTGGAATGCGTCCCAACTCCAAAAGCGAGGTGCCCATCACCGCCCCGGTGTTTCCGGTGGACACAAAGGCGTCAGCCTGGCCGTTCTTTTGCAGCCGCAGTCCCACGGCTATGGAGGAATCCCGCTTGTTGCGCAGGGCCTCGGCCGGCGATTCATGCATGTCTATGGCCTGGGAGGCATGGAAGATTCGGATGCCGTACTTGGCCAGGTCCTCCTCCTGGTACTCGGCCTTGCCCACCCCCTGGGCCAGCTCGGTGCGGATGACCACCTCGTCGCCCACCAGAGCCACTTGGAACCTGCCCTGAGAAACCTTGGAGGCCTCGAAGGCGCCCTCGATGATAGGAGCCGGTCCGTTGTCCCCGCCCATGCAGTCCAAAATTATCAGCGGCAAGCGACCCTGACGGCGGATCTCCGGAATCGCCGACAGCCCGGCCCCAGATGTCAGTTCCCCGGCCTTGCGGTAACGGACCGGCTTTTCCGCCTTCTCCGTTTTGCCCGGCATAGTTTTTTAGGATCAGACTTCCTTAATTTGGACGACCTCGCGGCCGCCGTAGTAGCCGCAGTGGGGGCAGGCCCGGTGCGGCATTCGTGGCTGTTTGCAATGCGAACAAGGCACCAGGTTGGGGGCCGAAAGCTTCCAGTTGGCCCGGCGCTTGTTGGTGCGGGAGTTGGAGTGCCTTCTCTTGGGGACCGGCATTGCTATATCTCCTTAGTAATTAGTGATACCGCTTAAACATTTACTTCACGAGGAGCGACACCGGGCAGTTGAGCATCGGGTGCTGGGTGGGCGAGAGCTTGAGCGCCTCCTTGAGCCTCTTGACGTCCATCGAGGCCCGCGGCCTGGTGGCCAGCCCGGCCCCGGCGCAGAACAGGGCGATGTTCTGGGAGACTATGCCAGCGTCCTCGGCCGCCCAGATCATTTTCAGGGAATCGTCGCCGTGGCTGAAGCGGGAGATGTCCGAGACCAGCAGGCAGATGGCCGGCGCCCTGGCGAACTTGTCCTGGCGCCCGGCGGCCAGGGCCCGGAGATCACCCACAGCCACCGGCTCAAGCTTGTGCTCGGCGGCGTTGTAGAGATAGGCTCCATCCTCTCTAAGCAGGTAGAGATCGATGTCCTGGGCGTTCATGGCCGAGGGCGCCGTCCGCTTGCCGCTTTGGGGCCGGTTGACGCCGTTGGCCGCCCACAGCAGGTCGGACAGGTCCTGGAGGTCGAGTTTTCTGCCGTCGAACTCCTGGGCCGAGGACCTGGCCTCCAGCGCCCGCATCACCGTCAGACCCCGGTCCAGCCGGGGCGGGTTGAGCTTTACGGGCTCGAGCTTCTGGGCGTTACTGGTTTCGCTCATGGCGATCAGGGATATTAACAGGGCTACTATCGCTATCCGCAAACGCTCTTCCCCGATAAAGGGCAAGTTCATGTGTTCCTGGTTTCCTTATTGAATCCCTGGGTTCAGATTTCGGCGCTGTCGAGGATCTCCAGCACCAGCCGGTCGTAGTCCATGCCCTCGGCCGCGGCCTCGGCCGGCAGGTCCGAGAGGTCGGTCATCCCGGGCAGGGTGTTGACCTCCAGCACCCAGGGTGTGCCGGCCCGGTCGACGATGGCGTCCACCCGAGACCAGCCGCGGCAGCCCAGAGCCCTATGGGCGGCAATGGAGACTTCCTGGACCCTGCGATAGACCGCGCCCGGTAGGCGGGCCGGAACGTGGAACTCGGTCATCCCCGGGGTGTACTTGGCCTTGAAGTCGTAGAACTCGTTCTTGGGTACCAGCTCCAGCACCGGCAGGGCCCGGGACTTGGAGTCGGTGCCCAGAACCCCGGTGGTCACCGACATCCCCGGCACAAAGCGCTCGACGACGGCCTGGCCGTATTTCTTTAGGACGACCCTGACGTCCCTCTTGGCCTGCTGCGGCGTCTTGGCTATGGTGACCCCCAATGACGAACCCTGGGACGCCGGCTTTATCACCACCGGCAGGCCCAGCATCTCCAAGCAGTGCTCCGGGTCCATTTTCTCATCCTGGTGCCTGCCCACCCAGCAGTAGTTCGGGGTCGGGATCCCCGATTCCTGGAATATCTTCTTGGAATAGCACTTGTGCATGGCCAATGCCGAGGCCAGCACCCCGGAGCCGGTGTAGGGTATGCCCATCATCTCCAGCAGGCCCTGGATGGTGCCGTCCTCGCCGAACGGACCGTGGAGGATGATGAAGGCCGTCTGTATCTTGTTTTTTACCAGCTTGGCGGCGATGTCCCGCCCCACGTCGATGCCGATGGCGTCCAGCCCCTGGCGCTTCAGCGATTCCAGGACGTTTTTGCCCGAGCGCAGGGACACAACCCTCTCCCCGGACCAGCCGCCCATCAACACCCCGATGCGCTTTTTGGCGAACCGCTTTAGTATGGCCGTCCGACTTTTCATCTATTTCTCATTCTTGAGCCCACGAAACACGCGAAAGACACTAAATATGAATGGCATTAACGGATAAAACAACGTAAGGTCATTTTTCCGCGTCTTTTTGTGTATTTCGTGGGCGAAAAATCAGCTTATCGCCTTTTTCATGTCGCGCACCGCCCGGTCCAGCCCGTCCAGCACCGCCCGGGCCACTATGGCATGCCCGATGTTCAGCTCGACTATTTCGGGTACGGCCGCGATATCCCTGACGTTGTGATAATCCAGCCCGTGCCCGGCGTGCACCTCCAGCCCCAGCGAGCTGGCCAGCCTGGCCGTCTGGGTAATCTTTGCCAGCTCGTCCCTTCTCCCTTTTCCCTTTGCTTTGGAGAATGCGTCGGTGTTGATCTCCACCGCCCGGACGCCCAGCCTTTTGGCCTGTTTGATCTGAGCCGAATCCGCCTCCACGAAAATGGCGACCTCGATTCCGGCCGCGGAAAGCTTCTTGACGACCGGGGCTATCCTGGCTCCGACTTTTGTCAGATCCAGCCCGCCCTGGGTGGTCACCTCTTCGGGCCGCTCCGGCACTAAGCAGACCGCGTCCGGCCTTACCCTGAGGGCGATGCGCAGCATCTCCTCGGTGGCCGCCATCTCCAGATTGAGATGGGTGCGGACCGTCTGGCGCAGAATCTCCAGGTCGCGGTCCTGGATGTGGCGCCGGTCGGAGCGGAGGTGGACGGTGATGCCGTCGGCTCCCGCTCTGATGGCCACCGCAGCCGCAGCCACCGGGTCGGGCTCGACAGCCCTCCTGGCCTGCCTCAGTGTGGCCACGTGGTCTATGTTGACGCCCAGTCTTGTTGAGCTCATTTCCCTTTCCCGTTTAAGACGTCAACAGCGCAAAAGCGTTTTTTGCGAGATTTGGAGTGTTTCGCGGGCATGCCAGCCTAAGGACAACAACAAACCACGGCTTCTAGCCTTTGCAGATTTTTACTGCATCCGCCAAAGACCGTGGTTTATGACGCCTGGACTATTTCTTGATGATGGCCCAGGGAAGGAGAACGCAGTAGCCCAGGACCAGCAGCACCGGGGCGGCATTCATGGTCAGCCAGCCGTAGGTGCCACCTTTATAGGGATGGATAAACGGAAATCCACCGCCAAAGGCCGGACTGGAGAGGAATATAAATCCCAGCACAATGGTAGCTAAGGCCGCTCCGTAAAGGATAAAATTGGTCCGGCCAAATCCGATGGGCGTCTCCGGCACCGCTGCCTTGCGCGGCTGGGACTTCTCCCTGGGAGATGTTTTGATTTTCTTGGCCATAATATTTTATAAGTATACTAAATTTTTTACCATATTGTCAACCGAAAATCCAACCTGTTTCCGGCTTAACCTCCTTGCTTTTCAAGGCATTAGGCTCCGGAAGGTCTTTTCAGGGACAGGCTCAGCTCCTCCAGCTGTCTGGGATCTACTTCGGAAGGCGCCCCCTCCATCAGGCCCGAGCCCGAAGTGGTCTTGGGAAAGGCTATGACATCGCGGATGCTTTCCGACCCGGTCATCAGGGCCACCAGCCGGTCCACGCCCGGCGCGATGCCTCCGTGCGGCGGCGCCCCGTACTCGAAGGCCTCCAGCAGGAAACCGAACTTTTTCTGGGCATCCTCGGGCGACAGTCCGACCACCTTCATCACCTGCTCCTGGATGTCCCGGCGGTGGATGCGGATGGACCCTGAGGCCAGCTCCGAACCGTTGCACACCAAATCGTACAATTGGCCCAACACCTTGCCGGGCTCGGTCTCCAAAAACTGAAGATGATCCTCCCGGGGCATGGAGAACATGTGGTGCTCGGCCTCCCAGGCCTTCGTCTCCTCGTTGAACTTGAATAGCGGAAAGTCGGTGATCCAGGCGAACCGGAATCCCTCAAGCTTCAGCCCCAGCTGTTTGGCCAGCTCCAGCCGCAGAGCGCCCAGCGCCCGGCAGGCGGTTTCGTTCTTGTCGGCCACTATGAGGACGGTCTTCTCCGCCCCGCCGCCGACGGCGTTTAAAATCCCCTCGGCCGTCCCGCCCATTATGTGCTTGGCCAGCGGGCCTTCGATTTTTTCCGCCGTGCCCCTGAGCCAGGCCAGTCCCGAGGCGCCCAGGGACTTGACCAGGGCGGTGAGCTTGTCCACCTGGCTGCGTGAAAGCACCGCCGGGACGCACAGACACTTGACCGCCCCGCCGCCAGCTATCGCTTTGAGGAAGGGTTCGAATTCCGATTTTCCGGCCGCTTCGGTAACATCCTGAATCTCCATGCCGAACCGCATGTCCGGCTTGTCCGAGCCGAAGCGGGCCATGGCCTCGGCATAGGTGAGACGGGGAAACGGGGCTTTTATTTTTACTTGGAATAACTCGGCCAAGACCTCCGAGTACATCTCCTCCACCAGGGTGAAGATCTGCTCCTGGGTAGCGAAGCTCATCTCGATGTCTATCTGGGTATGCTCAGGCTGGCGGTCGGCCCGGAGATCCTCGTCCCGGAGGCATCTGGCGATCTGGAAGTACTTGTCGAACCCGGCCACCATCAGGATCTGCTTGTAGATCTGGGGCGACTGGGGCAAAGCGTAGAACTTTCCCGGCTGGGTGCGGCAGGGAACCAAGTAGTCGCGGGCTCCCTCTGGGGTGCTGCGGGTGAGGTAGGGCGTCTCTATCTCTAAGAATCCGCGCTGGTGTAAAAACTTTCTGACGGCAAATATGAACTGATGGCGCAGGATGATGTTCTTGGCCATCTTCGGCCGTCTGAGGTCCAGGTAGCGGTGCTTGAGGCGCAGCTCCTCCGAGGCGTTGGTGGCGTCGTCGATGGCGAACGGCGGGACCTTAGACTCATTTAGAACCTTTAGTTCCTTGACAAGAACCTCTATCTCTCCGGTGGGCATCTTGAGATTGGCCTGGCCCTGGGGCCGCTCCCACACCATTCCCTTGACCGCCGCCACGAACTCGGAGCGCAGCTCGGCCGCCCGGTCGGCCAGCGCCTTGTCGGTCGTGGGGTCGAAGACCGCCTGCACCACTCCGTAGCGGTCGCGCAGGGTGACGAACAGCAGCCCGCCGAAGTTGCGGCTGTGGTGCACCCAGCCGAAAAGGGTGACTTCTTTTCCTGCGTCTGCCTTGCGCAGCTCGCCGCAGGTATGGCTGCGGGACCAAGTGCCCAATATCTCAAGTTTCATAATACTCGGCATTCTCAGATTTCGTTTCTTTTCACCCCACGCCCCTTACGCCCTCCGCAGGTGTGGGATGACAATCATACCCATGCTTCCATTGTTACCGTCCCCGCGGCATCCTCACCCTCGGCAACCCCGCAAAATGTCGGTCCTGAGTCCATATCACCGCCTTGTGTCTCTGCGCCGTGGCCATCACCATGCTGTCGGCCAACGGCAGCCTGTGCTCCAGCCCCAGCCGGGCCGCCTCCAGGGCCAGATCCCCGTCAAGGGGCGCCACTATCCCCTGGCGCATCAGGGCGGCCGCCTGCAGGGCCTCGTCCTCCCCCCCGCTCCGCCAGCACTTTGCGGAACACCTCGTAGACGCAGACGGCCGGCACCACCAGCCTTTTAACGTCTCCCAGCGGCCGGGCATAGAACTCGGCGTTCCGGCCGTCGGCCAGATACTCCAGCCAGCCACAGGAATCCACCAGGTTCACAGCCGTTGGCCGCCCCGATCGATGCGGGTGTCCATTCCTTTGAGGAAGCCCCGCATCTCTTTTATCGTCCTCAATGGTATCAGCTCGATCCGGTTGCGATAGGGTATTACCTGGGCCTTTTCCCCCGACTTCAGGCCGAGGGCTTTCCTCACCTCCCGGGGGATGACCACCTGGTATTTGGAGGATATGGTCACCACCATAGCTGCCTCGTTAGTCGTTTTACGATATTATAATCGACAAATATATCGTTTTACAATGTTTGTTCGTCGTCATTCCTCCGACTCGTCCCACGCCTCGTACGCCCTCCGCAGGTGCGGTATCACTATCGACCCGCCCACCACCAGGACCACGTTCATCACCTCGTCGAACTCCTCGCTGGTCACCCCGGCCTTGCGGCATTGCAAGACGTGGTAGGTGATGCAGTCCTGACAGCGCAGCACCAGCGAGGCGCACAGGCCCAGCATCTCCTTGGTCTTGGCCGGCAGCGCCCCGTCCTGGTAGGCGGCCTCATCCAAATTGAAGAAACGTTTGATGCCCAGATGGCCCGAGGACAGGATCCTCTGGTTCATCCTGGAACGGTACTCGTTGAAACTATCTATACTTTCACTCATTGCCGAACAACTTTCTTTTGATATAATCCGCCACGTCTTTTTTTTCGACTTTTACCTGCGCGTTCGCCTTCAAGTCCTTTATGACATACTCCCCGGTTTTTAACTCGTCCTCGCCGATTATGACCGCGTAGGCAAAGCCCCTCTTGTCCGCATATTTGAGCTGTTTGCCCAAAGCGGCCTCCCCGGCGTAGACGTCGCAGCTCACCCCGGCCTGGCGGATCCCGCTCGCCGCCTCCAAGGCCGCCCTGGCCGCGCCCTGTCCGAAGTGGCAGACAATGACCCTGGCCCCCAATGATTCGCCTGTTTTCCCCAGCTCGGCCAGGGCGGCCGTCATCCGGTCGATGCCGAACGAGGCCCCGGTGGCCGGTATCTGATTGCCGGCGAAGATGCCGATCAGCCCGTCGTAGCGCCCGCCCCCGGCGATGGATCCAATTTTTGGAGATTCCAGCTGTAACTCATACACCGGCCCGGTGTAGTAGCCCTGCCCCCGGGCCAGGCTGGGCCTGAATTGGACCTTGGGCCCCAGGTGCTCGATCAGTCCCAACAGCTGCTCGGTCTCGGCCAGTCCCTTTTTTCCGGACCCGGTGTTGCCGATCATTCTTCCCAAGTCAGACAACATGGACCCGGCCTCGCCCGACACCATGACCGCCTTGAGCACGTTTCCGGCCCGCGGGATGCCCCGCCTCTCCAGCTCGGCGGCCACCCCCGCCTCGCCCACCTTGTCCAGTTTGTCGATGGCGATGATGGCGTCCTTGGACTTGTCCGGCGCCACCCCGGCCGACTCCAATATCCCCTGAAGCAGCTGGCGGTGATTTACCATGACTTTATAGTGCTCAAAGCCGGCCGCCGCGGCGCCCTCGGCCAGCACCGATATGATCTGGGCGTCGGCCATCATCGACTCCGCGCCCACCGCATCGAAGTCGCACTGAGTGAACTCGCGGTAGCGCCCCTTTTGCGGCTTCTCTGCCCGCCACACCCGCTGGATCTGGTAACGCTTGAACGGCTTGGGGATCTCGGGGTGGGCGGCCATCACCCGGGCCAGGGGCACGGTCAGATCGTAGATCAGCCCCACCTCGCGGTCTCCGTGGTCGCGGAAATGGTACATCAGCATCTCCGACTCCCCGCCCTCCTTGCCGGTCAGGGTGGAGTGGTATTCCAGCGACGGCGTTTCCAGCGGCTCGAATCCGTTCCGCTCGAACACTTTTTTGACGGCGTCCAGCACCCGCAGTCGCAGGGCCATCTCCTGCGGCAACAGGTCGCGAAAGCCGGAGAGCAACTGGGGGGCCTTCATGCGGCCGGCTCCTTTTTTTCTCGGTAGAATCTGAAATATCCCATGAACATGCCCGCCGCAAATCCAGCGGCATTGTAAAGAAAGTCTGACAGCGAAACCGTCCTGCCCGGTATCAGCTTTTCATGAAGCTCGTCGGCCGCACCCACGGCTAATCCGGCTGCAGCCACCATGGCCCAAACCATGATCCCCTCGACGCCGGACATCCTGACGGCCCTGAGGCAGAGGACGGCCCAGACCGCATAGACAAACAGGTGGAACACCTTGTCGGCATTGGGCCAGTTCGAGGTGTCCAAGTTCGGGAAAGAGGT
The DNA here is from genome assembly GCA_964588285.1 of uncultured bacterium. Taxonomy (GTDB): domain Bacteria; phylum Edwardsbacteria; class AC1; order AC1; family EtOH8; genus CAZPNX01. The sequence goes on along the minus strand of CAZPNX010000003.1, from coordinate 81,722 downwards.
GGCGGCCAAGATCAGAACCAGCCACAGAATCGGTGGGGTCCAGGCCGATAGCCACTTCACCTCTGCTCTCCGCCCTCGGCCTCGGCAAACGCCTTCAGAACCTCTTCCGGGCTCTTGGCGGCCAGCAGCTTGGATCTTACCTCCTCCCGGTTAAGCAGACGGGATACTAAAGCCAGAGCCTTGACATGGTCGGCTACTATGTTCTGGGGCGTGGCCAGGAAGAAGAAGATTTGCACCGGCAGGCCGTCCAGGGAGCCGAAATCCACCGGCTGTCGGGCCAGGCCGAAGCAGCCGGCCATCCGCTTGACCCCTTTGGTCCGGCCATGGGGTATGGCCACCCCCTTGCCGATCCCGGTCGACATCAGCCCCTCGCGCTCCAGGGCCGAGGCCGACAGCTCCTCGGCGTTATCGGCTATGCCGGCCTTGGCCATCAGCCCCACCAGTTCGGAGATGATGGCCTCCTTGCCGCTGCCCTCCAGCGGTATCTTGATGCAGTCTTTGGAAAGGATGTCCTCTATCTTCATGCCTTCCTCCATAGGTCGTTCGGATGGTCACGGTTTGTCTTTGGGGTTTATGGGATTTGATTCCTGCTTTCCTCTGAAAGCCGACGTCTTCATGCTTCAACCTGTTAACCCGGGAAGCAAACCTCAGCCTAAGACAGTAACTTGCCGGGCTCAGCAGATCCGAGGCAGGTGCTCACCCTCCAGCATCAAAAGCGGCCGCCTGGTGCCGATCGATGTTGTAATAACCACATCGCCCGGCCCCTCCGATGCTGTTCCTATTATGGCCGCCCCGGCCCCCAGCGGATGCCGGCGCAAAGCCTGAAGCACCGCGCCCTTTTTGTCGGGAGCGACCGCGGCCGCCATTTTACCCTCGTTGGCCAGATAGAGGACGTCCAATCCCAGCATTTCGGCGGCCGCCCGCACCTCGGGCTTCAGCGGCACCGCCGTCTCATCGATCTCGATCCTGACCCCGGACTGCCGGGCCAGCTCGCCCAAGGTCGTAGCCAAACCGCCCCGGGTGGGGTCGCGCATTGCATGGACGCCGCCCGCCTTCAGCATGATCTCGGCTAAAGGCCACAGCGGGGCCACATCGCTGGCCAATTCACCCGAAAGACCCAGCCCCAGCCTGGCGTTCATCACCGCCGCCCCGTGGTCTCCCACCGTCCCGCTGACGATGATGGCGTCGCCCGGCTTGACGTTCAAGCCCGAGACCTCAGATCCTTCGGCCATCGTTCCCAGCCCCGAGGTATTGATGAACAGCCCGTCGCAGGCCTGGCGCTCCACCACCTTGGTGTCCCCGGTGACGATGGCGATCCCGGACTCGGCGGCGGCCCGGGCCATGGAGTCGGCCACCCTTTCCAGCTCGGTGACCGGAAAACCCTCGCCGATAATGAAGGAGGCGGAGATCCACCGCGGCCTGGCCCCCTTGGCCGCCAGATCGTTGACCGTGCCGCACACCGCCAGCCGTCCGATGTCGCCGCCCGGGAAGAAAATCGGCTTGACCGTGTAGGAGTCGGCGGTGAAAGCCAGCCTTTGACCCGAATGGGGCGCCGGCAGCTCGGCGGCATCGTCCCCCTGGTCCAGTGCCGGGTTGGAGAACCTGGAGTGGAAAACCTCGGAGATCAGCCGGTGCATCAGCAGGCCGCCGGAACCGTGGGCCAGCGTTATCTTGTCGCCGATGCTCTGCATGGGTCCGTTCCCTCTCAAGCTTGTTTCCGTTCCAGACCGTACTTGTGCCAGGCGGCGCAGGACCCCTCGGAGGAAACCATGCAAGGGCCCACCGGACTTTCCGGAGTGCAGGCCTGGCCGAAAAGGGGGCACTGGTCAGGCTGGAGCGCCCCCATCATCACCTGGCCGCAGCGGCAGCCTTCCGGCTCGGTAGATGGTTCCATTTCTAGGTCGAAGGCGGCTACGGCATCGAACGACTGATATTCCGGGCGGAACCCCAACCCGGATAAGGGCATCAGGCCGATGGCCCGCCAATAGGAATCCGCCGGCCGGAACACCTTATCCAATATTTTTTGAGCCTGGGGATTTCCCTGTTCCGGCACGCCCCGGGAATACTCGTTGCGCACGGCAAGGGGCGATTTCCCCGCCAGCATCTCCAGCAACAAAGCCAAAGCCCCCAAAATATCTATGGGCTCGAAACCGGCGATGACCCCGGGCCGGCCGTGCTTTTCCACAATGAACCGGTAGGGCCGGCTTCCGATAATGGTGGAGACATGGCCCGGCAGCAAAAACCCGTCGATGCGGACCTGCTGCGAGCAGAGCACCAGCTCCAGAGCCGGAGGCACCAGCTTGAAGGCCGGGTAGATCAGGAAATTTTTCAGGCCCCTTTGTTCGGCCTCCAGCACCGCCGCGGCCGCGGTGGGCGAGGTGGTCTCGAACCCCACTCCGGCAAATACGATTTTTTTATCCGGCAAATCGGCCGCCAGCTCCACCGCGTCCAAGCAGGAATAGACCACCCGAACGTCGGCTCCCTGGGCCCGGGCCTGGGCCAGGCTGCCCTTGGAGCCCGGTACCCTGACCATGTCTCCAAAAGTGCAGAAGACCACCTCCGGCAGCCTGGCGATTTCGATCATCCGGTCGATGTCGGCTTGGGAGGTGACGCACACCGGGCAGCCCGGCCCGGAGATCAGCCTGACGGTCGGCGGAAGCAGGCCCCTGATGCCGAACTTGGCGATGGCCATGGTATGCGTCCCGCAGACCTCCATGATATTGGCAGGAGCCGTTGCCAGTTCCTTGATCCTGGCGGCCAGCCGGGCGGCCAGGCCGGGTTCCGATAAACGCTCCAGGTCCATCATCAGTTGATGGTGATCCCGGTCTCTTCCAGCAGACGGTAGGTCTCTTCGGCTTCGTCCGGATCGATGCGCTGGATGGCAAAACCGGCGTGCAGCAGGACGTACTCGCCCACCTTGGCGTCCGGCAGCAGGGCCAACCCGATCTGCCGCTTCAGGCCGCGGATGTCGACCTTGGCCCGGTCGCCGTTTATGGTTTCTATTTTAGCCGGTATGGCTAGACACATGGCTTCAACTGTTGATAACGTGAAAAAATACCTGCCCCAAGGCCAGGCCGCCATCGTTCGATGGAACCTGACGGTGTATCAGCACCCGGTATCCGCCTGACTTAAGCCTGTCCCGGATCCGTTCTAGCAGATGACGGTTCTGGAAGACGCCCCCGGAAAGGGCCGCTGTTCGGCATCCGGTGCGTAATTTTATATTATCGCACATGGCTAAGGCAAAGTCAACGACCGTGTTTTGGAATCTGGCGGCGCATGTCGGCACGGCCTCACCTTGGAGGATGTCTGAGGTAAGCTGTTCCCAGAGCCTGCCCAGCTTCACCAAGGACGGGCCGGAGCCTCTTTGCTCGATTTCGAATCCGTAGGATTGCAAACACCCCTCTTCGGCCGCCGCCTCCAGGGCCATGGCCGCCTGGGCCTCGAAAGTGATGCTACGGCATATCCCCAGGGCCGCGCTGACCCCGTCGAACAAACGCCCCAGGCTCGAGGTCCAAACCAGATTGAATCCGGCTTCGGTCTGCTTTAATAACGCTTCAAATTCTTTGTCCGGGATCCCGGCAAGATATCCCGGTCTATTCCGGCCGAGCAGGAACTGATGGTAGGCGGCTGCTATCTTCCAGGGTTTTTTTATGGCCGCCTCGCCCCCGGGCAGGGGCAGATATTCCAGATGTCCCAGGCGCTCTATGCTCCGCCCGTCGAAGTAGAGGAACTCTCCGCCCCAGATCCGCCCGTCGGTACCGTAGCCGGTGCCGTCGAAGATCACTCCTATCGCCGGTTCCATGTGCCCGTTGTCGGCCAGAACGCTCATCAGATGTGCCTGATGGTGTTGCACCGCCACGGCCTCGGCCCCGGCCATATTCTTGGCCCAGCGGGTGGTCAGATAGTCGGGATGCAGGTCGTGGATTATCGTCCGGGGTTCGATCTTGAACCAGTGGCGGTATTTCCCATACATCTCCTCGAAGAATTCCATGGTCTCCAGGCTGTCGGCCTCGCCGATGTGCTGGCTTAAGTAGGCCACCTCGCCCTGGGCCAGGCAGAAGGTGTTCTTCATCTGCCCTCCGACCGCCAGGCATGGTGCGGCGGACTTGGGCAACCTGACCGGGTTCGGCGCATAGCCGCGCGAGTGCCTTACGATCTGAGCCTCATTGTTTCCGCCCTCTGTTTCCTGACCCCCGATTTGGAAGACTATGGAATCGTCGTTACGATTCTCAATGTCGCGGTCGTGCAATAAAAATACTTCGGCTATGCCTCCCAGCTCCTTCAGGGCTTGGCTGTTCTCGGCCACTATCGGACGATCCTGGAAATTGCCCGAGGTCATCACCAGCAGCCAGCCTTTTCCACCGATGTCCTCCAGTTGCCGGAAAATCAGGTGATGGAGTGGCGTATAGGGCAGCATCATACCTATATAGTTGTTGCCCGGGGAGATCAACCTGCCCGGCTCCCAGCCCTCAACCTTTCTGCAGAGAACAATGGGAGACTGCGCCGAGCCCAGCAGCCTGGATTCGTTATCGGTTATCAGGCAGGCCCGTCCCGCAGCCTGAAGCGACCCGGCCATCAGGGCCAGCGGCTTGTGCGGACGGCCTTTGAGTTCCCGGAGCCGGGCGACGGCGGCCGCGTTTTCGGCGTCGCAGCAGATATGGAAGCCACCCAGTCCCTTGACGGCCGCAATGGCTCCTTGGGCGACAGCTTCGGCCGTCATCCTCAAGGCTTGTTCCCCCTGGGCCAAAACTTGTCCCGAAGCATCGCCGGCCCAGACCCTGGGGCCGCAGATGGGACAGGCATTGGGCTGGGCGTGAAAGCGCCGGTCTTTTGGATCCCGGTATTCCCTCAGACAATCAGGACACATGGCGAAAGCAGCCATGGTGGTGGCCGGACGGTCATAGGGAGTGGATCTGATGATCGACAGCCGGGGGCCGCAGTTGGTGCAGTTGATGAAGGGATAACCGCTCCTGCGGTCGCCGGGATGGAACATCTCCCTCAGGCAGTCTCCGCAAACGGCGATGTCTGGCGAGATTCGGGTGGCGCCATCCCCCAGGCGGCTCTCCCCTATCTCGAAATGCCTCCTCCCTTGCGGGATAAGATCCTCGGCCGTCAGCTTGTCTATGGACGCCTGGGGAGGAGTTTCTCTCTCCAGGGCCGCAAGAAAGGATTTTAGGCGGTCTTCGGGCCCTTCGACCTCGATGGTGACCCCGCGGCTGTCGTTCTCCACAAAGCCGGCCAAGCCGCGCTCCACCGCCAGCCGGTAGACGAACGGCCGGAACCCCACCCCCTGAACGATCCCGCTGATTTTTATTTTATAGGCCTTCATGTTGAAAAACCGCCTGCCGGCGGATGTTATTAATTATACGCCTATCGGCACAAAATATCAAGAAGCCGCTTCCCACCCCTTGAAAGGCCGCCCTCTTTATGGTATCCTCTGCCACGTTATGGCCCTAAAAGCAAAGACCGAATTTCCGTCCGGGGAACCGGCCCGCAGCCAGCGGATATCTATTATCGAGGGATCATTCGCCTCGGTTCATATCGCCGTTTCCTTAAGCTCCCTGGTGACCGCCTACGCCCTGATGCTGGGGGCCAATGACTTCCATCTGGGCTTGCTGTCGGCGGTGGGGGCGGCCGGCACCCTGGGAGCGGTGGCTGGATCCTGGGGCGTATCGCTGGCCGGCAGCCGCAAGATCTTGGTGGTGGCCGCGGCCGTGGCCGGACGCGCCCTTTGGTCGTTGCTGTGCCTTCTGCCTTTCCTGCCGGTTCTGCCCGGCTGGCGGCTTCCGGCTTTCTTCCTCGTCATCCTCCTATCCAATCTCCTGATCAACGCCGCCAACAACGGCTGGCTCTCCTGGATGACAGACCTGGTGCCTTTGGAAAAACGCGGACGGTATTTCGGGAAACGCAACACCATCCTGGGCGCGGTCTCCATGGCCGTCACCTTCGCCTCGGGAAAGGCTTTCGACTGGTTTAAGGCCGGAGGACGCCAGGAAACGGGCTTCGCCCTTATCTTCGGCCTGGCGGTGTTATGCGCCCTGGTTTCCGGAGTCATTCTGGCCGGGCAGTGGGAGCCCCAGCCGTCTGTTGTCCGATCGATGCCCGTTCACCGCATGTTCCGCTCGGCTTTTCACGACAGGCGTTTCCGTCCGCTCTTGATGTTCTTCATCCTCTGGTCCCTGGCCACCTCGGTGGCCGGGCCTTTCTTCGGGGCCCACATGATCAAGAACCTAGGTATGCCTTTGGGGGTGATCGCCCTCTACTCCATCATCGCCGGTTCTGTCAACCTTCTGGCCCAGCCCCTTTGGGGACGGGTTATAGACCGGTTGGGCAACAAACCGGTGCTGATTTTCACCATGCTGGGTATCTTCTTTCTTCCCCTGTTCTGGCTGTTTTCCGGACCCGATTTCTATCTTCCAATTTGGATAGACGCCTTTTTGACTGGCATCTTCTGGCCCGGCTTCGGTCTGGCCACCTTCAACCTGCTTTTAATCACGGCGCCGGAGGACGACCGCCAGCCATACCTGGCGGTCCAAAACGTAGCCACCGGGCTCAGCGTTTTCCTGGCCTCGCTGGCCGGCGGAGCTTTGGCCAAGTGGCTGGACGGCGTCCATCTTCGCTTTCTGGGCCAGGAGCTGATCAACTTCCACCTACTGTTCGCCCTGTCCTCCCTGCTGCGGCTGGCCATTTTGCCCCTGGCCCTGCGCCTGCCCGAGGAGCGTTCCGGTTCGGTGGGCGCCCTGCTCGACCTTCTGGGCAACAAGGCTTCGCAGGCCTTAAGCGAGAGCCTGCGTTCCGGTGTGATGGTGGTGAAAAGGTTGGGCAGGAAATGAGCCTTTCGACAACAAGCAAAGAGGCGGCCGAATCGGCCGCCTCTTCTGGTGTCGGAGTTTTCAACCTACTGCAGGATGCGGTTGCAGCCCTCGGTCTGCACCACCCAGTCGAAGGAGAGCGTGATCGAGGTGTACTTGCCTTTCTGGTTGAGCCCGATGACCGATATTCGACCGTAATGTGGCACGGCGTCGGTCTTGACGAAATAGCTTTGCCCCAGGACCGCCTGGGCCAAGGTATTGTAACCGTCGGCCGGGGCCGTGGTGCCGCTGCCCTGGACGATGCCGTTGGCCTCGATGAAGCAATTTTGTTGGTCCGGAGATACGATGCTTATCTTGCCGTAATTGTATCCCCCAGAACTGAAGGTGTAATCGGACCGCCAGCCGTTGGATGCCGAGATGGTCCGGCTGGCAGTCCCGGTGATGACCGTGGTCGCCGGGGCCTCCACCGGGCTCTTGGAGCAGCCGGCCAGCAGCAAACTTATCAGCAGTCCCGCGGCCACCGAGACCAGGATGCCGAAAAACGTGAACCGTGAGCGAAGCCTGCGGCTCAGGTTGACCGGCCTTGTTCCTGCTTCATCCATCTTTCTCTTCCTCTCATGCCCCCACAGCGTCGCCCAACGTTATCAGAATTTCCATTCCCACGAGGCCTTGAGCCCCCGGAACGAAGGCTCGTAGCGGCAGAAGCCGCCGGAGCAGACCAAGCCGCCCTTGGTCTGGCCGGCCGAGAGCTTCAGATGGTACCTGTCCTGCCCCCAGGCCAGGTCGATCCCGGCCTCCCCCCACCTCTTCTGGTCGTCGTATTCCGGCACCCTCTTGGTGCATAATTCGGCCTCGCCGTAGATCGAAGCCAGGCCCAGGGGCGACCACTTGGCTTGTGCGGTCAGGCTGTAGAACTCCAGGTCCCGGTCGATGTAATGGTTGAGGAACTGGTCGGCTCCCAGCCCCAGCGTGGCTGAACGTCCCTGGCCGTAGGTGACGGTGGCCTCGGCCGACCCGCCCCTGAAGTAGCGCAGCTTGATGTCCGGCTGCAGGTTTCGCTCCAGACGCGCCCGGGCCTCGGCCCCCAGGCTCAGTCCGGGGCCGGCCTGCCATTTGGCCTCCAGGTAGTAGTCCCGCCACTTAAATCGCCCCAGCGAGTCGCCTGGAAACTGAGGCAGATACGCCCAGCGGTATTCATGGCGGGAGCGGGCCCATGAGTGGTTGGCGATAACGGTCAGCCCGGACCACGGCGAGGCGGTGGCCTCGACCTGGAAGCCCTGCTCGTCGTACCCTGAATTGAGCAGTCCGCCGTCGCGGTTGGCCGGAGGCGGAGTGTTGAACCCGGCGTTGAAATCCCGGTAGTCCTTGGCCTCCAGCGCCAGGCCCAGTCCGGGCAGGGCCAGCGAGACGGAGGCGAACCCGGCCTGACCCTTGATGTCATCGGCCTCAGTCCAGCCGGCGGTGGCGTCGACTAGCCGGCCGTAGGTGTGTCGGACGTCGAACTCGGCGTAGGCCTCCAGCGGGCCGAATCCCGCCCGGGCCGTTCCCCCGAAAATCTCCTCGACCGGCATGCCCAGCACCCCGGCCTGGCCAGGCAGGGCGGCGTTGGAGCGAAGATAGACGGCCCCGATGCGCAACCCCCTGAGTATGCCGATCCCGGCCTGCCCCCCGGCCACCATCCTGGACGTGTCCCTGACGGCGTACTCCCTGAGCCACCCTCCCAGCAGCCTCAGCTCCAGCAGGTCGCCCAGGCCGGCCGAGAAGTCGGCGCCCTCCAGGTCACGGTCGGTGCCGGTGCGACGCTCCTCCACGCAGTTCAGAACCAGGCCCTTTCCCAGCACCGCCTGGAAATCCCCGACGGTGGCCGAACCCAGTTTGGTGTTCAGCTTCAGGCTTTTTTTCGAGATGCCCAGATACCTGGCCGTGTCCTCCCAGGCCTCATGGTCCAGCTCGTAACTCAGGAAGGCCTCCATCTCTAGGTCGTTGTTCAAAGTCCCCCAGGCCCGCAGGTCCAAGGTTTGCGCCAGGCTCATGGCATTGCCGGGCTGGGCCGACCACAGCTTGGACTGGCTGGCGCCTGATAGGTCCCAGGCCAGGGCCGCCGAGCCCGCGGCCAGGGCGGCTGCGAGGAATAAAAGTTTTCTCATCACGGCACCTCCACATGGAACCTGGCGACGATGCCGCTCGAAGGCGATGATTTCGGCACAACCGTCAGCCCGGCCGTGCTTCTCCCGCTTGTCTGCGGCATGATGTCGACCTTGAACCCGGTCAATGAATCTCCCGGCGCCAGGTAGACCGCATAAGGTAGCGGGTAGCATAAATTCCTGTCGCACAAGGTTCTGATCAAAGTGTCTGGAGGGGGAGGCACGGTCAGTGAGTCAGGCAGGTTTAGAATGACCGAATCTCCGATGTTGCCGTTGTTGTGGAGCGTAAAGGGGAACTCACTGAATACCCCGGCCTGTCCGTCAAGAATCGTGTCCACAGCAGCAACAATCAGACTATATTGGGCCTGAAAAAGCTTTGTTTGCGCCGACTGCAAAACCTCCCCGGTGGCCTCGTCCTGCACCAGGGCCGCCAGGCCCAACCTCTCGCGGACCCATGACGTCTCCAGGGCGATCGACCCGTTCCTGGCATGCTGGGCCCCTGACGCCAGCGAGAAGGCTTCTCCGGGATGGTCGGGGGCCAGCCTCCGGACAACCTGTCGGTGCAGGCTCACCCCGTTAGGCGCGGCATAGCTGATGGAGTCCTCCACCAGCACCAGCAAGAGCCTCAGGCCGTCCAGACTGCCCTCGATCTCGGACAAGACGGTGACGTCATAGGAAGCCGTGGCCGTCCCCAACCCGCCGCTCAGGTTTATGCTGACCGGACTTTTTTTGGCCAGACGCCCCGCGGCCGCCGAGCGGTACTCGGCAAGCAGGTTGGGCAACGCCCCGGAAACCTTGGCCACCCCGTCGCAGATGAACACCGGTGGGGCCGACACTCCATAATAGGAGAATCGCTGGTCGGTCTGAACCGTACCGAAAGGGTCTGCCGTGGCCGACCCGAAGCTGGGGTGGTATTCTATCAGCGTTAATGATTCACCCAGCTCGGCGGCCAGCTCCTCGGCCGCCTGGTCGGCGGCCGGGCAGTTGGTGCACCATGTGGCGGTGAACATCTCGATGGCGGCCCTTCTCGGCACCCCCCCCTCGATGTCCCCGGAGGCCGCCACCGGCAGCCTCTTGCCGCAGGCAGCCAGAACAAGAAGGCAGAGAGCAGAGATCAGAAAAGGTCCATTTGCTATCTTCGCTTTTGCATTGGACGATCGTGATCTTCCAATCATTCGGCCTGTCCCTCCCCGCTGGGCTCGGCACGGGCGCTGTCCGGCCCAGCCCGTTTTATCTGTTTCTTTATTTCCTCAGCCAGCAGCGCCTCGTCGCCCTCCTTGAAGCCGAAATGGCTCCAGACGACCCTGCCGTTCGTGTCCAGGATGAAAGAGCCGGGAACGTCCTTGAGCCCGAACTTGCGCATGGCCTGCTGTTCCGGGTCAAGAAGGGTCGGGAATCCGTAACGGTTGCCCGCCAGGAATGCCCTGACCTTGCTTTGGTCCTTGGCCTCGTTGATGCTGACGCCCAGGAAGCCGACGCCGCTGTCGGCGTAGGTCTCATAGAGCTTCTGGAAATGCCTGAGCTCGAGGCAGCAGGGCTTGCACCAGGTGGCCCAGAAGCTGACGACCAGGGGCCTGGCACGGTAGAGGTCGGAGATCTCGACCCTTTTCCCTTCCATGTCCTTGAGCCTGGCGTTCAACCCCTGTCCCATGGCTGTGGCCGCCGCCAAAACAAATAACAAGACCGCTTGGAGGAAAGATCTCATATGGCTCTCCGATTGATGCCGGGGCGCCGTACCCTAGGGCCCGGCGCCCCACCCTTCGAGTTAACTCTCTTTACCTGACTATGGTCAGCTTCCGAGTGGCGGTGTAGTTGCTGGCGGTCAGGCGGTAAAGGTAGACGCCGTTGGCCACCCGGTTGCCGCCGGAGTCCCTTCCATCCCAGGTGACAGTGTGCGAACCTGCCTTTTTAACGCTGTTCTCCAATGTCCGCACCAACCGGCCAGCCACGTTGTAAACGCTGAGTGACACCGCGCCCGGGGCCGCCAGCTGATAGATAATTCTCGCCGGACCGAATGTCGGGTTTGGCCTTGCCGAGGCAAGGTAATTTTTCGTGACTGGCGTGCCAACGGGACCACCGGACACACCTGTATTTAAGAACACGTCTACCGATACATCGTCTACGTACCATCCATCGCCCACCACCGAACCGTCGCTGGTTAACCTAAACCTCATGCGAAACATAGAACCTGCTGCACAATAATCTGAGATATCCGCTATCTTCTGTGTCCAGGTTGTTTTTGTCCCAGAATAAATGGGTGTAAGCGCATACCAGTTCGTTCCGTCTAATGAATATTCAGGACGGCAGAAATCGTAGCCGTCTTCAGTAGAATACCTCTCCCACCAGCTAAGCAATGCTGCATTGTAGGGTGTCATATCAATGCCGTTGGTCAGTTGTGCATATCGACTAATATTATTAGTGTAGTTACCGGAGCGACTATCTGTTATACAGTAGGTCGGGCTATATGACTGCAGACTGGTTGTGTCCCAGTTTACCGTACCACCGGTACCGCCTCTTGTCCAGTTCCCTAACCCGTTTTCGAAATCATCAAAGAAGATGTTAGTGGTCGTCGTACCGATAATGAGCCTCACGGTATCGTATTTAATGGTTGTGAATCCGAACAATGGATTTGTTATATGTTTGGTTATCACCATATCGGCAATACTCCCATTTGGGGTAGCCGGATCAATTGAAAAAGCGAAGGGATCGGCATTGTTATTTACTGAATCTCCGACGCCCATGGACCCGATATTGAAAATTCCGTTTGTTATTGTAACATAAGGGTTAGTGGTGGATAGATGGCAGCTAGCATCTATCCCAGGTCCTGCTTCGTTTCTCAATCTAACAGAAAGCGTGAAGGATGTCCCTGGTTCAACGATGTAAAAGTCTTTTAACCCCTTGTTTTGAGACAAGGTATAGCCTTTTTGCTCCAGACGGGAGCCAAACCACTCTTTCGCACCTTGCAACATTTGCTTTGTCCTGCCTGACCAGGTATCGGTTTGTATCCAAAGAATGATTTGGCAATTCTTTGCATCCCAAGCGGGATTTATAGAGAAAGACTTGATTCTAGTGATACTGTCCCCGGCATTTACTAAGGTAAGCGTGTCGCCATTTGCATCGGCCACCATGTCTCTCATTACCTCATGATGAACGGGATCTCCGTTGGTCCCTGCATACCATAAATCCGATTCAGTTATGGCCATCCTTAGCTTTAAATTTGTTTGGCTTATAGCCTCTTTTGCTATGGCGGTCCAGGTAACTGTACCCGTCCTGACCGTCGTATCATATTCCGTTACAAAATTTAGCTCTATCGGCGAGCTAACCCCCAAACGCGTCGAGATTAACCCATCCCAAGTGGTGTAGCTATGTGCCTGAGAATATAGTAAAGTATCGCCATCTATTACCATATGCGGAACTGCGTTGATATTGTAGAATGTACGCCTTGCCGTATTCTCCGTTGAGTTGGCGGCGTAATATGGATCGTTGCCGGGCGAGGGCCAATTCATGTGATAACGGACTAACGCCATACTATTACCATATTTAATAGCCAACTCCGTCAAGGCCGGCCCAGCAGTGGCGCAGGGCGGGCAAGTGGTGCTAGTATATTCTTCGCATACTACCATCCTCTGGACCGCCGCTGCTATTACAACAGCCGTCGCCAGGACACAGACTGACATGATCGCCTTTTTCATTTTTCTTCTCCATTTAATTTAGTTTGTTTACTTTTATAGCCAACCCTACGCTGTTCATTCTAACCACGCAGAACACCGTCCCCGCCGGCCATTTTCTAGCATCAAAATTCATCCGATGCACACCGGCCCTCCGCCACCCCAGGTCCATCTCTCCCAGCCTGCGGCCGGAAACGTCATAAAAGCTGGCCGCGACCCGCCCCGACCTTGGCAGAGTGAATCGCAGAATGCCCCTATCCCTTAGCGGGTTGGGGTGTATAGCCGCAGATAGCCATCCGGCACGGACCGGCCACGGAGGCGGTTCGGAATTGACACCCAAAAGCTGGCCAATGCCGATTCTGGCCGACTGCATGATGGAGCCGGCTCCCGGAGCTTTCCCCTCGCCGGTTTTTTCCACCCAGGCGGCGAATCCCAGCTGTTGGCTGTTCCACTCAGAAGCGATGGTGAAGGGAAAGTTGAACGAGGTATCGGCCCCCGGTCCCAGCCGCAGCTCCGGGCCGTGGAAATCAGGCAGCATCCGCCGCAGGACATCGTAGACACTGTCGCCCCCGCCCCAGGGTCGGTAGATGGCTCGCTCGATGATGGCCGTTCTTAGAATAGCCAGCAAGGTATCGGCCGTGGGGTTGAAAACAGCGCAGGTCAGCGTTCCGGTGCCTTCGGACGTATCCGCCCAACCGCCCAGCATTATTTCGGCCCCGGGGGCCATGACCTTTCGCTTGTCGAACGAGTAGCGGTATCCCCAGTAGGTGGCAGTGTCCGCGTAATACTGGACGTCCACTCCGTCAAACCAGGTGGTGGGGGTGCCGATCACCGAGTAATGGGCGGCCAAGGACTCGGCCTCTGGGATCTTGTAGGAATCATAATAATGGACGCCGATCACATTGAGGGAATCCCCGGCCTCGGACTTGAGCCTTTCCATGGCCAAAGCCGCCCCTCCGCAGGGCCCGCAGGAAACTGCGGTGAAGTGCAGCACCGCCACCTGCCTCGGCTGGTCGGCCGACGAGACTGCCGAACTCAGCATGGCGGACATCAATAGCGTAACTGCAGACCTATACCTTATCGACATTTTCCGGCAGTAAGAATTGGGAAGTTCTCTGCGTCTCTGCGGTCGGGTTTTTGGGTCAGCAGTCGTAGTACATCTGGAACTCGTAGGGATGGGGCCGCCTGCCCAGTTCCTCGACATCCTTCGACTTCAGGTCGATCCAGACATCGATCAGGTCCTGGGGAAAGACGCCGCCTTCAAGCAGGAATTTATGGTCCTTGCTCAGGGCCTCCAAGGCCTCGCCCAAGGAGGTGGGCAGGGTGGGTATTTTTTCCAGGTCCTGTTTCGATAGGCTATAGAGATCCTTATTCAACGGCTGGCCCGGATCCAGCTTCCTTTTGATGCCGTCGATCCCGGCCATCAGCATGGCGGCAAAGGCCAGGTAGGGATTGCAGGTGGCGTCCGGAGGCCTGAATTCGTAACGGAAGTTTTTGGGGTCGGTCAGGTAGCCGGGGATGCGCACCGCCGCCGTCCGGTTGCCCACCGAATAGCTGGACTTGATGGGGGCCTCGAACCCCGGCACCAGCCGCCGGTAGGAGTTGGTCGAGGGGTTGGTGAAGGCCAGCAGGGCCGGGGCATGGTGCAGCAGACCTCCCAGATAGTGCAGGGCCAATTCGGACATGTTGACCAGCCCGCCCTTTTTATAGAATATGGAATGCCCGCCCCTTGCCAGGTACTGGTGAACGTGCATCCCGTTGCCCGGCTCCTTGTAGAGCGGCTTGGGCATGAAGGTGGCCGTCAGGCCGGCCTTAAAGGCGGCGTTGCGTACTATATGTTTGACCATCATAGTACGGTCGGCCATCTTGGTCAGGGTGTCGAACATGACCTCGATCTCCATCTGTCCGGCCCCGCCCACCTCGTGGTGGTGGTATTTGACCGGAATGCCACACTGTTCCAAGGTCCGACAGAGGGATGAGCGGAAATCGAAATAACGGTCCTGGGGCGGGGCCGCATGGTAGCCGCCCTTGTAGGGTATCTTGTAGCCCAGGTTCGGCCCCTCGTCCCGGCCGGTGTTCCAATGGGCCCCGGCCGCGTCCACCCGGAAGAAGCAGTCCTGGGCCTGGTTGTCGTAGCGCACCGAGTCGAAAAGGTAGAACTCGAACTCTGGCCCCCAAAAGCTCTCGGCGGCGTATCCCGTTTTCAGTAGGTGCTTTTCGGCCTTCTCGGCGATGGCCCTGGGATTACGGACAAACTTCTCACCGGTAGCCACGTCGATGACGTCGCCGATGAAGGTCAGGGTGGGAAGCCGGGCGAAGGGGTCCAGGATGCCGGTCTCTAGGATGGGGATGACGATCATGTCCCCGGCCTTGACCTGGGTGAATCCGGCCACACTAGAGCCGTCAAAGCCGATGCCCCGGCCCCGCTCGAACAGCGAGGGTTTCAATTCGTGGGCCGGCACCGTGATCTGGTGCCACTTGCCCAATAGATCCCCAAACTTGACGGCCACGAACTCGATCTTGTTCTTGGCGGCGTAGTTAAAGATCTGTCTGAGGTTCATAGAATGGCCTCGATAGCTTAAGTTTTCCAACAAATTTAGTCTTGGTTGAGCACCATGCCCCTGATGATGGATTCCACTTTCCGCACCTGGCGGACGCTGGCCGGAATGACCAGCACCGTGCAGAACCCGCCCAAGGTGCCGATGATCTCCGGCCGGTGCATCTGCTCGATATAGCGGGCCACGCCCTGGGCCCGGCCGGCCAGGGTGTGGATGACCACCATGGATTCGTTGCGCCTGATGGCCAGCACCTCGTAGCCCAGCAGCCGGTCGATGTGCCGGCCGGTCTCCCCCTCATCCATCTGGTAGCGGGGACCGTCCGGGGTCATGGCCCGGATGACCCCCATCTCGGCAAAGTCCCGGCTGAGGGTGGCCTGGGTGACTCTGATGCCGTGATCGGACAGGGCCTTTACCAAGCTATCATAGCTTGATATCTGTTTTTCGGTCAGTATCTGTTTTATCAGGTTTTGGCGTTTGGCTTTGGCTATCATAGCTCATATCCGTCTAGGATGGCGTACAATTAGTATACAACCGGAGGCATTGCTTGTCAATAGCCATTTGCAATTATTTTCACATTTTTATCATATTTATACAAATGGCGGCCTCGGCCGTCAAACGTCCCAATGAACCTTCTCGCAACGAGCAAAGAGGAATAGCTGATTAAAAAAACGCCCTTTTCGGGCGTTAGCCAGACCGGATGGGACATTGCTAGAAATGACGGTAGCCATGCGGCAAAAGCGCCCGCATCCGCCCGTCACCTCCGGTCATCCACACCCCCCGGCCGCTGATGGCCTGACCGATGACCGTGCACGGCGTACCCAGCTTCCGCAATAGAATCTTGGCCTTTTTCGCCTGTGGCGTCGGCAGGGTGAACAGCAGCTCATATTCCTCCCCGCTTTGCAGACAGAATTCCAACGGATCCCGGCCCAGCAACTTGGCCGCAGCCCATGCTTCGTCCGCCACCGGCAGGGCCCCCTGGTCTATGATCAACCCCACTCCGCTCTGCTTGGCCAGATGGTGAAGCTCGGAGGCCAGTCCGTCCGATATGTCTATCATCCCATGCAACCGGAACCGCCGCTCCAAAACCAGGCCCTCCTTGACCCGGGGCTCGGGACGGAGGTGCTTTCTGATTAACTTCGGATTTCGGATTTCGGATTTAAAATTTTGCAGGAGCTCTAGGCCAGCCCGGCTGGCCCCCAGCGTCCCGGTCACCAACACCGCGTCTCCCGGCCTGGCCCCGGACCTTAGTCCTAGGTTTTCTTTTTTCCCCTGGCCGATGACGGTCAGCGTAACCGATAACTCCCGGCCCCGGACCACATCCCCACCGACAATGGCCACCCGGAAGCGCTCGGCCAATAACCTCATCCCCGAGTACAACCGGTCTATGTCCTTTGTCCTCTGGGAGCCGGTCAAGGTCAGCGAAACCAGGGCCAAAAGCGGCCGTCCCCCCATGGCCGCGATATCGGAGAGATTGGCCGCCATCGCCTTCCAGCCCAAGTCGCGGTAGCTAGTGTAGCCAAGATGGAAGTGTGTTCCCTCGACCAGACAATCGGTGGTCGCCAGGCCGACGCCGCCCGGAGAAAGCCTGAAGGCCGCGGCGTCGTCGCCGATGCCCAGCAGGACATTCCGTCCGCGGCCTCTCCCGCCCCTCTTGATGCGATCTATCAGGCCGAACTCGCCGATGGATCTTAGCCCTGTCTGCATATTCCTTTTTGCTTCATCCAATCTAGAAAGAGGAAAGGGGTGTGTCAGCTCTGTTGTGAAAGAAACCTACACACCCCTTGCTCCCCTCTTAATAGAGGGGACTATGTAAAACTTGGGCCGCCGGTCGCGGAACAGGTCGTTCGCCGGCGTCATCCTCTTGTCCTTGGCCACCATGGGGTCGATCTCCACCACCTTCACGCATTCCCCTCGTTCCCCGGCCTTGGCCAGCACCTTCCGGTCCGGGCCGCATATCAGGCTGCGTCCGATAAATCGAAGTTCCTGACCTATGCGACTCTCGCGCCCCGTCCGATTGGCGGTGACGGTGAACACCCGGTTCTCCAAAGCCCGCACCGGCATCGAGGCCGGGCAGTGCGGCAGCACCAGGTTCGAAGGGTGGCAGATGACCTGGGCGCCTTTGAGGGCCAGGGTGCGAGCCGCCTCCGGGAATATCCAGTCGAAGCAGATCATCAGGCCGACCTTGATGGTTCCCAGATCGTAGACCCGAAACCCGGTGTCCCCCGGAAGAAACCATCTCTTTTCATTCCAGAATAGATGCGTCTTGCGGTAGAGGCCGAGCCGGCCGTCGGGGCTGATTAAAACCGCCGAGTTGTAGATTCGGCCGCCGTTTCTTTCGGCAAAACCGGCCACCAGCGACACCCGTCTTTCCTTAGAAAGTCGCTTGAGGAATTTTATGGATAGGCCGTCTATCGGCTCGGCCAGCCTGCGGGCCTCCTGCTTTGAGGCGAAGCAGTAGCCGGTGGTGCACAGCTCGGGAAGGACCAAGAGATCCGCCTTGATGCCGCAGACCAGACGTTCTATAGCATCCAGGTTCCGGCGCACCTGGCCGAAGTCCGGGGCGAACTGGACGAAGCCTATCTTCATTCTAACTTTAGTAACTTTATTCTGAGCCAGGCTTCACGCCTGACCCTTGAAGAATCTTGCCTGTTTCCGATCATCATAGTATCAGACATATGCCGGCAAGGCGACAACAGCCAGATTCTTCGAAAGCAAGGCACGGGGCATACCCGGAATGACGCCTTGCGCTTCACTTTATGGAGTAGGCCGAGCTCAGATGAGCCTGGGCCGCCTGTTGGACCCTCCGGGTTGACTTCACCAGCTCGGTGCAGAACTCGCGTCCTATGCCTGGTTGTGCCTCCAACGCCTTCTGCTGCTTTATAATAATCTCCTGCAGGTCGTATAGCTCTCCAATCAACTGATACTGCGCCTGCCCCCGTTCCCTCTGGGCCTCGATGGCCGTCCTCCAGTCCAGGGCGATCGGTTTGAAACAGCGGCCCAGATAGTCGTAGAGGATATCCTCGTGCTTGGAGGCCGGACTTCCGGTGATATCGGCGCCGAATTTTTCGGCCGTCTTTACCAGGGCGTCAAGGGCCGCCCGGGTTCGGTTCAAAGTTTCCAGAATGGCCTCGGCCTGTTTCCCGTTCCATTTGTCCAGGAATCCGATGGACGTCTCCTTCCCGGAAAGCTCCATGGCCGGTTGCAGAATCTTTTTTGATATCATCAGGTCGACATGATCGCGGATATCGGCGTAAACCTGTTCCTTTGTTCTATCCAGTCCCCCCCAGGGATCTAAAATACGATATCTTTCGTCACGGATTTCGAGAAAAACAACATTGTGCCGGATGCCGGCCTGGCGCCTCTGTCTCAGCTGTTCGTATCCCGGAGAGGTCAAGGCCATAGTGGGCACCCTGGCCATGAAGGGCCTGCCCTTGGCCAGCTGTTCCCCGGCTGTTTGTTGGAAATCGGTCCAGTTGCGGGCCTTGGGGCCGGTCAGCATCAGCCGGTGGTGAAGAAGCATGCTGTTGAACACCTCGTTGCTGTCCATCAGCACTCCGGCGGTGAACCGGCCGCCGTCCGCCGGATCGAAAGCCACCCGATACGGCATTTTTGTCTCGGTGATGATGTCGTCGTCGCGCTTATCAATGCTGTATCCCGAAAGCAGCATGGCTAGGCAGGCGCTGGCGCAGCTCCCGTTATAGTGTTGCTGTTTCCAGACAATGTTGATCTCGCTCATCACATCTTACATCCTCTGGCTTCTTTGCCGGCCGTCTTTCACCTGGCTATGACCAGTTTGGCCACGGCTCTTTCCTCCCCATCCTTGATGAGTACGAGAAAGTAAATTCCTGGCCGCGCCTGCCTGCCGTCGGCCAGGCGGCAGTCCCAGGATGCCTTGTCCCGTCCCCTGGATAACTCGGCCTCGACTATTTTTCGTCCCGACAGGTCGTACACCTTAAGCCGCGTCTTTCCCTCGAGACCGCCGGATAGGCTGAAGCTCACCCTGTTGGTGGCTGGGTTCGGAAAAATCCTCAGAGTCTGCGCCTGCTTTTCCAGGGGAGTCGGAGGGCCGCCGTGAATGCCCGCCAAAGGGGCCGTGGCCAGGCAGAAGCCGGCGACGGTTTCGTACCACATCCTAAATCCCGCCTCGTTAAAGACCACATCCGGCGCCCAAGGTCCGGCGCTGTCCACCGCCATGCTGTGCGGCGGAGTGGTGGTAGTGAAAAGTGGATTGCCCGGATACTTGGTCCAAGCCACTCCGTCCGGGGAGGTGGCATAGCAGACGCCGATATCGCCGAAGCCGCCGGATGTGGAGAGAGCGCTGTACCACATCTCGTAAAGTGTGTCGCGCTTGATGACCGCCGGCACCGAAGCCCACATGTCGTCGCAGGAACCGAACGGCCCATTGGCTACCACCGGGTTTGAGGCCTCGCGAAACCAGTTGACGCAGTTGGGCGAGGTCGCCAGACCGATCTGGATGTGCCAAGTGGTAGTATCAACCCCGCTGTACCACATGCGATAGAGGCCGGCGGCGCTGTCATAGAGCACCGCTGGGGACTCTATCCAGTGGCGCTCCCAGGCGATGGTGCTGTCGTGCCTGAATACCGGGTTGGCAGGGTTCTTTTCCCAGTTAATGCCATCCAGCGAAGAAGCCAGGCCGATGGCGGCCTCCGGCGAAGGTCTCCGGTTGCTGCCGCCGTGCAGGGTGTCGCCAAAGTAGAACAGGTGATACCCCCCAGGCACCCGGACTATCTCCGGTGTGTCTATCCATACATCCCAGGAGCCTTCCTCGCCCGGAAGCAACACCGGGGCCGGCCCGCCGTATTTTGTCCAGTTGACACCGCTATCGGAGTAAGCGTACAGAAAGCGACTGGTGAGATACGGCAACCCCCCGGCCGCATACCACATCTTGAAAGTGTCCCTCTCCCACAGGCAGGTGGGTTGGCCGATGGCGTAAGTTTCGTAAAACCAATTTGTTTTCGTCATTACAGGATTGGCCGAATATTTCGACCAACTCGTCTGGGCAACTGCATGAGAAGCAAGCACCAGCGCGGATACGGTTATGGCTTTTAAAATTTTCTTCAAGCCGTTTCCCTTTCATACGTTGAATTTGATATTCAATATATCGCCGTCCTTCACCACGTACTCCTTGCCCTCCAGCCTGACGTGGCCCTGCTCGCGGGCCTTGGCAAAGGATCCGGCCGCCGCCAGATGGTCGTAATGCACCACCTCGGCCCGGATGAAGCCCCGCTCCATATCCGAGTGGATGGTGCCGGCCGCCTGCGGGGCCTTGGTGCCATGGCTGATGGTCCAGGCGCGGCATTCGTCCTCGCCCACGGTGAAAAAGCTGATCTTGCCCAGCAGTCGGTAGGACTCCCGAATCATGCGGCTTAAGGCCGGCTCGTCTATCTTCAACTCCTCCAAAAATTCCTCGGCTTCGTCCTCGGACATTTGGGCGATATCCATTTCGACGGGACCGCACAAGGTAAACGGTTCTCCTCCGGTCAGCCGGCCAAGTTCCTGGATCCTGGGTTTGCAGTCGGCCGACTCGGCGTGGTTGAGCACCAACATCAGAGGCTTCTCGGTTAAAAGCTGGAAGCTGCGCAGCAGTTTGGAGTCATCGGGCGGCAGGCCCAGGTTCCGCATCGGCTTCTCGGATTCCAGATGCGCTTTGCAGCGCTCCAGCACCTCAAGCTCCCGGTCCAGACCCGGCCGTTTGGCCTTCTTCAGGTCTGTCCTCACCCGCTCGATGCGGCGCTCGATCATGGCCAGGTCCGAAAGCACCAGTTCGGTGAAGATAGTTTGGTAGTCCCCGGCCGGATCGGCCGGGCCGGCGGCGCTGTCGAAATCGCGCAGCACCAGAATGGCGGCCTCGACCTTGTGCATCTGCTCTAGGAATTCGCCCCCCAGCCCGCCCGAGGTCGAGGCCCCCCGGGCCATGCCGCCGATATCCACATAGGTAACCGTAGCCGGCACCTTCTTCCTGGGGTTATACATCTTAGTCAGAAAATCCAGGCGGGGATCCGGCACCTTGACCACGCCGATGTGGACTGCCGGCCCGGCGGAGAATTCTCCGACCTTGACAGTGGACTTGGTCAGGGCGTTGAAGATGGTGGTCTTGCCCGACTGGGGCAGGCCGATGATGCCGAGCTGCATGTTAGGGATATCTTTCTTTTTATATGCAATCGTCCCGGCCGTCGAATGCCCGCCGTGTCCCGATACGACCGCTAATAAGATGATCTATTCGACCATCGGCGGGTTTATCGAGACGGCCGCTTATCCCGAAAAACCTATAAATACATAGAGCTTCCTGGCGTCCAGGTCCAACGCCCCGAAGGTGGTGATCACCGGGTGCTCGGTTGAATCTATCTCCGAGCAATGTTTCATCCGCCAGTTCCATTTGGGATAATTACCTCCCCTGCCATCCGGCGATCCTTGGCCCGTCTCCCCCATCAGCACGGCGCAGCAGTACTTGCCGTTCCTGATCGCTTTGACCTCGGGCAGGTGCCCCCAATGCTTGAGATATCCTTCTGCCCAGGGGTGCATGGGCAAGCTCAGCCATCCGAAGGCCGAGTCGGTGTGGCTCTGGGCGATGCTGGGCGAGTAGTGATGGAATTTGACCGGCTTCCATATTTTAGAATCATCGAGCCCGGCCAGATAAAGGCGAAACTGATCCTGGCTGAACTGCAGGACCCCGTGGATGCGCAGACCCTCGCGGCCGAACCAGCCGGCCTCCTTGGGATTGCTGTCGAAGGCCACGAAAGGAACGTTCTTCGGCACGTGAAACTGGTCGCGGAGGTTTTGCTGATCCACTTTTTTGAAATCAACCGAATAGCAGGCGGTCAGAAGTCCTGCTCCGGCGGCCAGAAGCGAGAAAATTATAATGGCTGATGATCTAAAGTTATTGTTCCTCATCATCGACATCAAGATATTTCTTCCTTAAAAGTTGCCCGCCCAGGCGCAGCGCCCCGAAGCCCAGCACCAGCCCGGTGATCAGCCAGTATCCCTCCCGAAGCGGGTTATGGTTCAGAACGAAGCGCATGGCCAGCAGGTAGGCTCCGAAGCCCAGGATCACCAAGCTGGAGGCGGTGCCGATCCACCAGCGCACCAGTCGCTTCTTGCCTTCCAGCTTATCTATCATATAATTAAGAACCTCTCCCTGCCTCCCTCCCCTCAAGGGGAGTGGGATGTCCGCAAAGGACAGGGAGAGGTTTTTTGATCACTTTTTCTCGCAGGTGTCCTCGACCTGGTGGAACTCCTTCAGGCCTTCGCGCTTGGAGTACCAGATGGCCCAGACCACGGCCACGGTGGCCAACACCACGGTGACGATGACCCCCGGGCTGGATATCTTGTACTGAATGATGAGCGGCGCCGCTAAAAGCGACACCAGGTTGATGACCTTGATCATGGGGTTCAGAGCCGGTCCGGCCGTATCCTTGAGCGGGTCGCCGACTGTATCCCCCACCACCGCCGCCTTGTGGCACTCCGAGCCCTTGCCGCCGTACAGCCCGTCCTCGATGGTTTTTTTCGCGTTGTCCCAGGCGCCGCCGGCATTGGCCATGAACACGGCCAGTAGCTGGCCGGAGAGGATGACCCCGGCCAGAAAGCCGCCCAGGGCCTCCACCTGCAGCACCAGGCCGACGATGATCGGGGTCAGCACCGCCATCAGGGCCAGGCCCACCAGCTCCTTTTGGGCGGCCACGGTGCAGATGCCCACCGCCTGCTTGTAGTCGGGCTTGACCTTGCCTTCCAGTAACCCCGGAATCTTAAACTGGCGCCGCACCTCGATAACGATCAGCGAGGCCGCCCGGGAGACAGCGTTGATGGTCAGGCTGGAGAACAGCCAGGGCACCGCCCCGCCCACCAGCATCCCGATGAATACCTTGGGGTCGGAAACCCGAATGCCAGTGAACATCAGCCGCAGGGCCTCGGGCACTCCCAGCTGGGTCTGTACCTTGGTAACGTCGGTCAGATAGGAGCCGAACAGCGAGACGGCGGCGATCACTGCCGAGCCGATGGCCACCCCCTTGGTGATGGCCTTGGTGGTGTTGCCCACCGCATCCAGATCGGCCATGATCTGGCGAGCATCCTTGTCCAACCCCGACATTTCCCCGATGCCGTTGGCGTTGTCGGCAATGGGCCCGAAGCTGTCCATGGCCACGTTGTTGCCGGTCAGCGTCAACATGCCGATGCCGGTCATGGCCACCCCGTAGAGCACGTAGGCTACCGGCTGGCCCCAATAGATGACGATGGCCGCCATGATGGTGGCCGCGATCACCAGGATGGACCAGACCGTGGACTCGAAGCCCACCGACAACCCGGAGAGAAGCAGCGTGGCCGATCCAGTCTTGGAGGACCGGGCGATCTCCTTGACCGGAGCATGCTCGGTGTGGGTAAAGTACTTGGTTAGTTCGTCAATAATGATGGCCAGCAGAATGCCGACGCCAACCGACAAGAAGGCCCGCCACTCGTCCATATAGAAGTGGGCCAAAAAGGCAAAGGCCACCAGGCACAGGGCGGCCGAAGTATAGAATCCCTTGTTGATGGCAGCCATGGCATTGCCCCGCTTCTGGTCCTTGCCGCCGCGCACCAGGTAGGTGCCGATGATTGAGGAGAAGACGCCGATGCCGCGCACCAGCAGGGGGAAGATGATCCACTTAATCTGGCCGGTGATGGCCACCAGGGACAGGCCCAGGATCAGGCCGGAGACGATGGTCACCTCATAGGACTCGAAGATGTCGGCCGCCATGCCGGCGCAGTCGCCCACGTTGTCGCCCACCAGGTCGGCCACCACCGCTGCGTTGCGCGGGTCGTCCTCGGGGATGCCGGCCTCCACCTTGCCCACCAGGTCGGCGCCGACGTCGGCCGCCTTGGTGTAGATGCCGCCGCCCACCCTCATGAACAACGCCAAGAGCGTGCCGCCGAACCCGAAACCCAGCAGAGCGTCGGGCGCGGCCTTCTGGAAGACCAGGAAGATGATGGTGCCGCCGAACAGGCCCAGCCCGTCGGTCAGCATCCCGGTGATGGTGCCGGCCCGGTAGGCGATCTTTAAGGCCTTGTCAAAACTGCTGCGGGCCGCGGCCGCCACCCGGACATTGGCCTGGACCGCCATCCGCATGCCGAACTGTCCCACCATCAGCGAGAAAAAGGCGCCCATGACGAAGGCGATAGCCCGGCCGAACCCAAAGATCAGCTGGGTGGCCTGGGAGTCTTCCACCCCGAATTTGTGGAGGTACCATTCCGAGGCCTCGGGCGAGGGCGGCACCACATAAACGCTGAAGAACAGGGCCACCGTCAGGACCACGATCAGGGGCAGGATGGTCCGCAGCTGCCGGCCCAGATAGGCATCAGCTCCCTGGCGGATGGCGTTCCAGACTTCTTGCATTCTTTCGGTGCCCTTGTCCTCGGCCATGATCTGGCGGCGCAGGAACAGGGCGTAGCCCAGACCCAAAAGGGCGATGCCCAGCACCACCCACAGGGAGACCGTTTCGAATACCGTTGCTTCCAGCATTTGGATTCTCCGCTTTCGGTTGCTAGATTGGAATAAAGGTTCTCGTCATTTCCTGACGCGGATCGGCGCGGATTCAACGCCGGTATGAAAGAAACCCACCAATATCCGCGGCAAGTCTACCCGGCGATAGGAGGTTATTTTATCAGAAACAGCGGCCGAGATGCAACCGGAAAAACGGCCGGGCCGCCCTTACCGGCGACCTGCGGCCGTTCCATGCCCGAACTACTTGGTGTCCAGGATTATCGGCAGCCCATCCTTGCCCGCCCCGACGATGACCACCTTGGCGTTCTGGGACATGGCCAGCTTCTCGGTGGCCTCTATGCCCTTCCACCTCAGCAGCGGTTCGGAGATTCCCTGGGCCACGATGTTCTGGAAGTCGGCGATACCCCGGGCCTCGATCCGTTTGCGCTCAGCCTCCTGCTTCTCCTTGGTGAGGATGAACTCCATCCGCTGGCTCTCCTGCTCGGCTTTGAGCTTTTCCTCGATGGCGTCGGTCACCTTGCGGGGCAGCTCGATCTTGCGCAGGGGCGCCGCCTCTACTACGATCCCCCGCTCCCCCATCAGTTTTTTAAGATCCTCAACAATCAGGTGCGACAGCACCTCCCGCTGCGAGGTATACAGGGCCTTGGCCTCGTAGCCCGCGGTCACCCCACGGCACACCGAGCGGAATTGCGGCTCCAGGATGACCTCGACGTAGTTGGCCCCCACCGTCTTGTACACCTCGGCTGCCTTTTCCGGGTCCAGGTGGAAAAGTATGCTGGCGTCCAGCTTGACGGTCAGCCCCTCCTTGGAGGGCACGTCCATCACCTCGTAGACCTGCTGGGTCTTGATGGAGAATTTTACAATCCGGGCCAGCGGGTTCCTGATATTTATCCCCGACTTGAGGGTGTTGGGCGACACCCGGCCGAAAAAGTCCACCACCCCCACGTGCCCGGCCGGGATGACGGTGAACAGGCGGAGCAGGGCTATCAGGGTGAAGACCACCGCCACTAGGGCGGCCGCCGATCGCGCGTTCCTCTGCGCCTCCAAGTTTCTGAAGGGCTCATCGCCCTTCCTCAGCTTGTCGCCGGTCCCCAGCCAGAAAAAGTAGGCCAGGGCGGCGACGATCACCGAAAGGATGAACAGCATGGCTATTCCTCTATTTGTTGTTTGCCACCGAGTCACAGAGGCACGGAGATTTTATTGCCCCGCCAAAGCAGGAAACAAGCCTGTTAAAAGAGCAGATCCCTCTGTGCCTCTGTGGCGAGGCTTCCTATATTTTTGTAACATTTCCGTTGACCACCGTCATGGCCGTCCGGCCCTTGAGCTTCCAGCCGCCGAACGGCGTGTTCCGGCTTTGGGAGTAAAACTTATCCGGCTCCACGGTCCATTCGGCCTTGGGATCGAACAGGGTGAGGTCGGCCATGGCCCCCACCTCCAGCGAGCCGCCGGACAGCCCCAGTATCCTCCGGGGATTGACCGAAAGCTTCTCCACCAACTGCGGCAGGGTCAGCACTTTCTTTTCCACCAGGTGGGTAAGACACAGCCCCAGGGCCGTCTCCAATCCAATCATCCCGGTGGGCGCCTGATCGAACTCCACCTCCTTTTCCTCGGCCGAGTGCGGGGCATGATCGGTGGCGATGCAGTCTATGGTGCCGTCGCCAAGCCCTTCGAGAATAGCCTCGACATCGCGCTTGGTCCTGAGCGGCGGATTGACCCGGGCCGTCTCGTTGTAGCCGATGACCGCCTCCTCGGTCAGACAGAAGTAATGGGGGCAGGTCTCGGCGGTGACCCTGATCCCTTTTTTCTTGGCCTGTCTGACGACTTCAACCGTCTCGGCGCAGGAGACGTGGGCGATGTGTACCCGGCCGTCGGTCAAGGCCGCCAGCTGGCAGTCGCGGTAGGCCATCGAGGCCTCGGCCGCGTTGGGGATGCCACGCAACCCCAGCCTGGTGGCCAAGGGCCCCTCGTTCATGGCCCCGTCGGCCGAGAGGAACTTGTCCTCGCAGTGGGAGATGACCGGGATGCCGAACATCCGACAGTAGTCCAGGGCCCGGCGCATCAAGTTGGAGTCGGTCAGCGGCTTGCCGTCGTCGGAGACGGCCACCGCCCCGGCCTTGACCATGTCGCCGATCTCGGCCAGCTCCAAGCCCTCCAGCCCCTTGCTGATGGCCCCCACCGGGTGTACCCGGCAGTACGGCGTCTCCAGCGACCTGATGAGGTCCATCATCCCCTGGTTGTCCAGAACCGGTTGGGTGTTGGGCATGCAGGCCACCGCGGTGAAGCCGCCGGACGCGGCCGCCCGCGAGCCCGACTCCACCGTCTCCTCGTCCTCCCGGCCCGGCTCCCGCAGGTGTACGTGCATGTCGCACAGTCCGGGGCAGGCGATCAGGCCCTGGGCGTCTATCGTTTCGCTGCCAGATTCATCGCCGGACCCCAGCCGGGCTATAACTCCGTTCTCGATTTGTATGTCGACGACCTTGTCCACACTATTCCTGGGATCGATGACCCTGGCTCCCTTTATGATTATCTTCATCTTTCCCTTCGGTGTTTCGGATTTCATGTTTTGAATTTCGTTTTTCGGCATATCAGGCCTCCTTCCTGGTGGCCTCGGCCACCGCCGCCACCTCGCCGCCGGACAGCAGGTAGAGCACCGCCATCCTCACAGCCACCCCGTTGGTCACCTGGTCCAAGATCACCGAACGTTTGCCGTCGGCCACCCGGGGGTCTATCTCCACCCCCCGGTTCATGGGCCCGGGGTGCATGATGGTGACATCCGGCTTGGCCTGCTTTAGCCGCTCTTCGGTGACGCAGAACAGCCGGGAATATTCTCTCAGGGTGGGCAACAGGCCCTTCTTCTGCCTCTCCAATTGGAGCCTGAGGATGTTGACCACGTCGGCCCACTCTAAGGCCTCCTCCAATTTGTAGAAAACCTTGACCCCCAGCTCCTCGATGCCGATGGGGATCAGGGTGGACGGCCCGCAGACCGCCACGTTGGCCCCGAGTTTCCTCAGTCCGTGGATGTTGGAGCGGGCCACCCGGGAATGGGTGACGTCGCCCACGATCAGGACGTTCAAGCCCTGGATCCGACCCCGCTTCTCCCGCATGGTGAAGATGTCCAGCAGGCCCTGGGTGGGATGGGCGTGCTGCCCGTCCCCGGCGTTGACCACTCCGGCTTTTATCCTCTTGGCCAAAAAGTGGGGCGCCCCGGAGGAAGAATGGCGGATGACCACCAAATCTATCTTCATGGCCTCCAGGTTGCGGGCCGTGTCCAGCAGGGTCTCGCCCTTGGTGACCGCCGAGGTCTTGGGCGAGATGTTGACGGTGTCAGCCATCAGCCGCTTGGCGGCCATGTCGAAGGAGCTGGAGGTCCGGGTGGAGGGCTCGAAGAACATGTTGACGATGGTCTTGCCCCGCAGGATGGGGACCTTCTTGATGGGCCGGTCCAGCACCTCCCGGAAGCTCTTGGCCGTGTCCAGGACGATGGTGATCTCCTCGGGGCTTAAAGACTCCAGGTCCAGCAGGTCCTTCCTACTCCACTTCATCGGCCTTCTCCTTGATGATCACCTTCACCTCGCCATCCTCCTCCATGGTCCTGACCCCGATGATCTCCTTTTGCGAGGTGGGCACGTTCTTGCCGACGTAATCCGCCTTGATGGGCAGCTCCCGGTGCCCCCGGTCGATGAGCACCGCCAGTTCCACCCGCTTGGGCCGGCCGAAGTCCAGGATCTCGTCCAGGGCCGCCCGCACCGTCCGGCCGGTGTAGAGGACGTCGTCCACCAGCACCACCACCTTGTTGGTGACGTCGTGGTTGAGCTCGGTCTGGTTGACCACCGGCTGGTGGGCGATGGTCTGCAGGTCGTCGCGGTAGAAGGTGATGTCCAGGGCCCCGTAGGGCACCTCGGTCTTCTCGATCTCGCCGATCATTTTGGCGATCTTGCGGCCCAGGCTGTCGCCCCGGCGCTTGATGCCCACTATCAGCAGGTCCTGGGTGCCCTTGTTCTTCTCCACGATCTCGTGGGCGATGCGGGTCAGGGCCCGCTCCACCGACTTGGCGTCCATGATGACCGCCTTCTGCTTGGTCATGGTACCCTCCGTATATTGGATTTTGGTTTGGCTCGGACTCAACCGCAGAGGACGCTGAGACCCGCTGAAAAGAAGTTCCTCTGCGCCCTTTGCGGTTAAAGGTCTTCCCCGTGGCGGCGCTGAAGCAAGAAAAAGCCCCCGGCTCCCAGGCGGGAACCGGAGGCTTTTATATGTGATGTGGCTTTTGGCATCATGGTCCTTTCTGACCTCACGGGATCAGATTTAAAGGTAATCTACTTTAATTATTATAACCGAAAGATGACCGGTTGTCAAGCACTTCCTTATGGTATCATGTTCTTGTATTTTTCCGCATTTTTCAGTCTGTTTTCCATGCAAATTATCGAAACATTGAATCCCGGCGCCAGTTTCCGGGAGATGCTGCCGATCACCGGCTCCAGGTACATTTCACGGGATATACATTTTCCTTTGCCTGTGATATTTGATCTTGTTGGCTGCTGACCGCCGAAGAAAATTCTTCGTCCAATTCGGATTCCGGTATCAGTCTGTTTCCACTACCATTATAGGACCAACCGCTTATATATAAATTGCTTGTTTATCTATAGCACAATCTGATGCCATATCTGTATCGTGCCATTGATTGTCATACCGTCTAGTCCACACCGTATCCACCTGCCCCACCGCCGCCCCGGCCAGGGCCAGCAGGGCCGTTATGACTAGCATTTACTTCATCTCACCTACCTCCCATTCAAACCGGCGAAGGTGGGGGGTTCGGTGGCAGGGGCAGGGTGTTGTCCGTCGGCCCCTCCACAGCCGTTTCACCGCCGCCCATCAGCAAAGCCGCCGCCGTGCCCCCAGCCGCGGCTACCAACGCCAGGGCCAGGGCGGTAACAATAACGATATGTCTCATGGCGAGTCCCCCCGCTATTTTTTTACTTTCCACTGTTGTCATCCTGAGCCCGGCCCCCTGCTTTGCTTCCGAAGGATCTGTTCCCTTCGGCAGATTCTTCGTCAGCCCGGCATGAAGCCAAACTCAGAATGACCCAGGTCATGGTGAGCTCGTCGAACCATGACCCCAAAAGCCTCAGGGTGACAGGGCTTTTTGGCTTCTTGTCATCCTGAGATGCCCCCCTGCTTTTCTTCCGAAGGATCTGTTCCATTCGGCAGATTCTTCGCCAGCCCGGCATGAAGCCAAACTCAGAATGACGGAATGTTCTCTGGTCGTCACCCGTTCAACAAGCCGGGCATGGTGTCCACCTCAGGGTGACATTTTAAGAATATACTCTATCGGGGTTAAATTAAGAAAAAAATCCGGACACTGTTGCGTCCGGACCGCCGGCACCAGAGCCCACCGTAGTCATTCCGCCCTTATCACCGTCACCAACTCCCTGATCCTTTCAAACGTTCTCCGCCCGATTCCCTTGACCTTCATCAGGTCCTCGGTGGTTTTGAACGGGCCGTGCTCGGAGCGGTAGGAGACGATGAAGGTGGCAGTCATGGGCCCGATGCCGGGAAGCCTGGACAGTTCCTCGACCGTGGCCCGGTTGATGTCGAGGGGGCACTCGTCCTTGGGGACATTGGGATCGAATCCCAGGTCCACGAACGGCGCCATCCGCTTCAGGGTTTTCTTAGTAATCCCCTTGATCGCCAATAGCTGATCAAGATAGATCAGTCCGCCCAGACTGTCGCGCAGCTCGGCGATGGCCTGGGCCTGCCGCTGTCCCACCCCGGGTAACATCTCCAGCTCCGAGACCGGCGCCGCGTTGAGCACGATCTTTCGCGATGGAACCGGTAAAATTGAATCGGCCGGTTCCTCGGGCTTGTTGGAACGGGAGAAGGAGAGGGTCAAACAGTGCGACAGCCCCAGCTCGGGGTGGGTCCTGACCGCGTAGCTGAACGTATAGTTCGCCCATTCCAATCCTACGCCCCCGCTAATTGTGGCCGGCTTGGCCGAGTACCCGGCCCGGGCCGAAAAGCCCCTCCACAGCCTGAACTCCTGTCCGAACCTCCATTGGACCGGCCAGCCATTCTGAGCCTGAAGTTGAAGGACGGCAACAGCCCTTTCCATCGGACTGTAGCACAGCCCGGCCGCCAGCTGTTGGGCCAGTTCCTGGGGCGGGTCGCCGATCCTGGGGCGGTTCAGGTTTTTGGCGGCCAGCCCCAGGGCCAGCTGAGGAACCGGCCGGCCCAATATGCCGGCATCCACCCCAGCCGCCAACGAAGAACCGTAGCCTTGGATGGCTAGCTGCTGGCCGCCTATAGAGACGCCGGCCGAAAGCATCCGGGGGAACCTCCAACTGGCCGAGGCTCGAAAAGACGACTCGCGGTAGAGTTGGTTTCCCATAGTGCTCAAGCCCAGGCCCAGGCCCAAATTTTTCCATTCTATCCGGCAGGAGGAGGTTATCGCGGCCAGATCCGACATGCCGAAGGGCAGGGAGAACCCGGCCGAGGCCCCCCAGCCGGCGCCCCAGGCCAGGGCCGCCGGATTGGGCTGGTCCGGCGAAGCGCTATTGTCTAAAGCAACCCAGGCCCCGCCCATGGCCAGGGACCGGGCGTCGCTTTGGTTTTCCTCAAAGGCGGCCCAAATGACTCCCGAGACCAAGGCCAGCATTACTACTATATTTATGGCATATCTCATGGGGGATATTATATGTCAGGAGGCTTGGAGAAATCAAGGGAAAAATCCGCCCATGAGTTGGACTATTTAGACTCTCTCACGACTCTCTCTCGACTCCGCTGGAGAGCCGCACGCGGAAGCCGGACACAAAAGCTGGAAGGAAGTGGGCCTCCCCTGTTGGAAAGGGAGGCCCGAAAGGAGAGGTTTTTGGGACAAAGCAAGGCAACGCCCCCCTGGCCCGGGCAAGGGCTTGAGGGGCTTCTTCGGGTCGAACGGCCCTAGTCCATCAGCTTCCGCATATAGGTCGGTATGTCCAGATCGTCGGCCTTGAAACTTTTGACTTCTCCCTTGGTGACGATGGTCTGCATGGTGCCCTTATTCTCCCGGCGCTGGAAGGTGGGGGCGGTCAGGTTCTCCTTGCGGAAAGTCTCCGGGAAGTCGATGCGCTTTCCGTCCGGCACCTCGCGCTCCATCCGTCCGCCTCCGTTGAGGCCGGTGGCGATGACCGTCACCGACATCTCGGCCCCGGCCTCGGGGTCGACCACCGCCCCGAATATCATGTTGGCGTCCTCGCCGGCGGCGCTGCGGATGACGGTGGCCACCTCGTTGACCTCGGACAGGGTCAGGTCGTCGCCGGCCGAGATGTTCAGCAGGATGGCCTTGGCCCCCTTGATGGAGACTCCCTCCAGCAGGGTGTTGGCAATGGCCTCCTCGGCCGCGGTGATGGAGCGGTTCTCTCCGGTGCCGGTGCCCACCCCCATCAGGGCGTCGCCCCGCTCCAGCATCACCGAGCGGACGTCGGCGAAGTCCACGTTGACCAGGCCGGGGACGGTGATCAGGTCGGAGATTCCCCGGGTGGCCTTTAAAAGCACGTCGTCGATGATGCGGAAGGCCTCGTTGAGCCGGGTCTGCTTGCCCACCACCGACAGCACCCGCTGGTTGGGGATGACGATCAGGGTGTCCACCTTCTCCTTGAGCTCGCGCACCCCCTGCTCGGCCTGGGTGGACCGCCTCTTGCCCTCCCATTCGAAGGGCTTGGTGACCACGGCCACGGTCAGCACCCCCATCTCCCTGGCGACGTCGGCCACCAGCGGGGCCGCCCCGGTGCCGGTGCCCCCGCCCATACCGGCGGTGATGAACAGCATGTCGGCCCCGGTGATGGCCTCCACCACGTGCTGCTTGTCCTCCTCGAAGGCCCGGCGCCCCACCTCGGGGTTGCCGCCCGAGCCCAGGCCCCGGGTCAGCTTGGTGCCGATCTGCAGCTTGTGCTGGGCCTTAGACTTCTTGAGCACCTGGAGGTCGGTGTTGATGGCGATGAACTCCAGGCCGGAAAGCCCGGCCTCCACCATCCGGTTGACGGCGTTGCCCCCGCCGCCCCCCACTCCCACCACCTTGATGCAGCAGTTCTCGTTGACTGCATCCTCTTCAAATTCCAACATGGTTCCTCTCCTCTTCTGGTTGGTTGTGGTTTTTATCGTTTACCGATTTCCGATTTTTGGATTTGTGATTTTGGATTTGGGTTTTGCCGCCTCGTCCGGTCAGCCGTTGAACAGGTCCCCGAACCAGCCCTTCATCTTGCCCAGGATGGAGTCGAACAGCTTGTCCTCGTCCATAGACTCCTTGCGGAAGCGCTTCTCGAAGCCGTAGAGCACCAGCCCCACCCCGGTGGCGTGCATGGGGTCCTTGACCGCATCCGACACCCCGCCCAGCCCCCGCGGCTCGCCCACCCGGGCCGGCTGGTTGAAGACCTGTTCGGCCAGAGCCGCCGCCCCGGGCAGCTTGGAGGCCCCGCCGGTGAGCACCACCCCGGCTCCCAGCATGTCGCCGTAGTCCGAACGCTTGATCTCCCGGTGGGCCAGGGAAAAGATCTCCTCCATTCGGGGCTCGATGATCTGGGCCAGCACCTGGCGGGAAACCTCGCGCTCCTCGCGGCCGGCCACCCCCTGGACGGTGATGATCTCGTCTTCCTTGACCTGCTGGGCGGTGGCGCAGCCGTACTTGCGCTTAATGCGCTCTGCCTGGTCGGTGGGAGTTCGCAGGCCGATGGCGATGTCGTTGGTCAGGTTGTTGCCCCCCAGCCCGATGACCGCGGTGTGGCGGATGGAGTCCTCGAAGAACAGGGCCAGGTCGGTGGTGCCGCCGCCGATGTCCATCAGGCACACCCCCAGCGAGCGCTCGTCCGGGGTCAGCACCGCCTGGCTGGAGGCCAGCGGCTGGAGCACCAGGTCGTCCACCTTCAGCCCGGCCCGCTTGATGCTCTTGTAGATGTTCTCGGCCGAGGCCACCGCCCCGGTGACGATGTGCACCTCCACCTCCAGCCTGACCCCGGCCATGCCGATGGGGTCCTTGATCCCCTTCTGGTCGTCGACGATGAAGCCCTGGGGGATGACGTGGAGGATCTCCCGGTCCATGGGGATGGCCACTGCCTGGGCGGCGTCGATCACCCGGTCGACATCGGCCTGGGTGATCTCGTTGCCGCCGCGTGAGACGGCGATCACCCCGCGGGAGTTGATGGAACGGATGTGGTCCCCGGCGATGCCGGCGTAGACCGAGCCGATCTTGACCCCGGCCATCAGCTCGGCCTCGGACACCGCCTTCTCGATAGCCTTGGCCGTCTTTTCCAGGTTGACCACCACCCCGCGCCTCAGCCCCTCCTCTGATGGGGCGGTGCCCACCCCCACGATCTTCAGCTCCTCCCGCTCCACCTCGGCGATGATGCAGGCGATCTTGGTGGTGCCCAGATCGAGCCCGACGATGGTGTTCGCCATTTCTATCTCCTCGTTCTCTATTCGGCTTATCCGGCCCGGCTCAGGCCTGTTGCCTGACCACGGCCTGGTTATGGAACCTGAGGTCGATGGTGGCGGGAAACATTCCCTGTCCCCGGCCCCGCAGGATCTCCCGAAGACGCTCCCATTTGTCGGGAAACCGGCCGTTGCCCATTCGGACCAGCGCCGGTCCGGGTATATGGATTTTGATGTCTTCCTGATCTGAGCATTCGAGCGTCCAGCCGGGTTCGCACTTTCCCGCGGTCAAAATGGCGGTGATGGCCCGGCGCCGCCCAATTTCGTTGGATCCGGCCAGCCTCAGGATCGGCAGCTTTTCCGCCGCCTGGGCCGGCAGCAGGAAAACCATGCCCTGGGCGTCGATGGCCAGGCCGCTTTGCTCCAGCCGGGCCACCGGCCTTCTGAGTATGATCTCGGCCCTGAGCCTTCCCCAAGGAAAGACCCTGGTCATGATACGCTCCACCTCGGGGTGTTTTTTCGCGTAGGCCGTGGCCAGGGCGGCGGCGCCGTTTTGCCACAGCCGGCGACCCAGACACGGAGCCAAGGCTTGGCGCAATCCCTCCCGGTGGTCGGCGTCGGCCAGGATCGAAACCGACCTGACGGTGTCCAGCCTAAGTCGCCAGACGGCCGCAGCGGATCCGGCCACGATCAAAGCAACCGCCGCCGTCCCGAGTAAAGCCCTGAGGCTGCGCCGGCCCCGCTCCCGGCTCCGCACCCTGGCGGCCGACTTTTTATCAAAATACCTGTTCACCATTCGCCTATGATCTTGACTTCCGGCTCCAGCGTCACGCCGCACTGACGGCGGACCGCCTTGGCCACCTGGTCCATCAGTTTTTTGACATGGGACGCCTTGGCCCCGCCGTAATTGACGATGAAGTTGGCATGCTTGCGCGACACCTGGGCTCCGCCCACCCGTCGGCCCCTCATCCCGGCCACCCCGATCAGCCTCCGGGCCGAATCCCCCTCCGGATTCTTGAAGATGCAGCCGGCCGAAGGCAGGGACAGGGGCTGGTTGCGGCGGCGCAGGCCCAGCCATTTGTCCATCAGCCTTTTGATCGATGCCGGCCGGCCCGTCGCCAGCCTCAGCCGGCAGCCGGTGATGACAAAGCCCGAAGGATAGTTCGCCCGCCGGTAGGAGAAGTTGATCTCAGCTGGTTTCAGCTCGACTGGCCGGCCTGAAGGCAGCAGCCCGTAGACGCGCTCCACCACGTCGGCCATCTGCCCTCCATAGGCGCCGGCGTTCATCACCAGGGCCCCGCCCAGGCTCCCGGGAATGCCGGCCGCCCATTCCAGGCCCGAAAGGCCCATAGCCCGGCACTGATCCACCAAGCCCGGCAGGCTGAGGCCGGCTCCGGCCGAGATTGCGGCGCCCCGCCTTTCCAGCCGGCGGAAGCCCCGGCCGATCAGTATCACCGCCCCCCGGATGCCGCGATCCGAAACCAGGAGGTTCGATCCATTTCCTATAATTATATAGTTTAACTCAAGACCCAGGGACCTGAGGATGCCGGCCAGGTCGGCTGGGTCGGCCGGGGAGATAAAAAGGTCGGCCGGTCCGCCCAGGCGGAAGCTGGTGTGGCGGGACATGGGTTCGTCGAAGAGGCATTCGCCCCGGACCGCGGCCGCCAGGCCCTGCAGTTTTTGGCGATAAGACTTCATGGTTTCAGGAATCGCTCCCCGTATTTGTAGATATCGCCCGCACCCAGGGTGATGACGATATCGCCTGCCCGCACCAGCCGGGCCAACTGTTCCGGGATCGACTCTTTGTCGGCCAGGTAGAACACCTGCCGGTGGCCGGCCTCCCGGGCGGCCTTGGCGATCAGCTCCCCGCTGATGCCGGGCAGGGGCGCCTCCCGGGCCGGGTAGATGTCGGTCACTACCAGCAGGTCGGCCTGGTAGAATGACGAGCCGAACTCGCGGTAAAAGTCCCGGGTCCTGGAGTAGAGGTGCGGCTGGAAGACGGCGATCACCCGGCGTCCGAAGGCCTCCTTGGCCGCCTTCAGGGTGGCCTCGATCTCGGTGGGATGGTGGCCGTAGTCGTCGATCACCAGGACCCCCTGTCTCTCACCCTTGATCTCGAAGCGGCGGTAGACTCCGGAGAATTCGGCCAAGGCGGCGGCGATGACGGTAAAGGGTACCTCCATCTCCAGCCCCACCGCTATGGCCGCCAGCGCGTTCTTGACATTGTGCCGCCCGGGAACCTTGAGCTCCACCCTGCCCAGCGGCCCGGACCCGTTGCCAACGGTGAAGCTTGACTTCATGCCGTCAAAGCGGACCTCCTCGGCCCGGAGCTGGGCCTGGGCGCTCAGGCCGTAGGTCAGACAGCGCCGCTCCAGCCGGGGCAGGATGGCCTGGACCCCCTTCTCGTCCAGACAGGCCACCACCACCCCCCAGAAGGGCACCTTGTTGGCGAACTCGACGAAGGCCTTTTGGATCTCATCTATATCTTTATAGCAGTCAAGGTGCTCCGCCTCGATGGTGGTGATGACCGCGATCACCGGCGCCAGTTTCAAGAAGGAGCGGTCGAACTCGTCGGCCTCGGCCACCAGATATCGGCCGGCCCCCAGCTTGGCGTTGCTCTCCAGCATCCTCACCTTGCCCCCGATGACTAAGGTCGGATCCAGTCCGGCCCGGGTGAGCACCTGGCCTACCATGGAGGTGGTGGTGGTCTTGCCGTGGGTGCCGGCCACGGCCACCCCGTGCTTCATCCGCATCAGCTCGGCCAGCATCTCGGCCCGGCGGATGACCGGTATCTGGCGCTCCCGGGCGGCCCGTACCTCGGGATTGTCGTCCTGGACGGCCGAGGAGATGACCACCACGTCCACCGCCCCCAGGTTCTCGGCCCGGTGGCCCTCGGCCACGTCAGCTCCCAATGCCCTTAGATGTTCGGTGGTCTCGGACAGCTTGAGGTCCGAGCCGGAGACCTGGTAGCCCTGATTCAGCAGCAGTTCGGCGATGCCGCACATTCCCACCCCGCCGATGCCCACGAAATGCAGGCGTTTTACCTTTCCCAACATGGTCATCAGTCAGACGCCTCTAATATTTTCCCGGCGATCTCCCGGGCGGCATTGGGCCTGGCCAGATTTTGAGCCGCTTTTTTCATTTTTTGGTATTTATCCTGGTCAACCAGTATCGAGCTTATCCGCTCCCATAAAAGCCGCGGCTCAAGATCGGCGTCCAGTATCACCTCGGCCGCCCCGCCCCGCTCCAGGCTCCTGGCATTATATTCCTGGTGGTTGCTGGCAGCGTAGGGGTAGGGGACCAGTATCGATGGCAGTCCGCAGGCCAGGATCTCGGAGACGGTCGAGCCCGACCTTGATATCACCAGGTCGCTGGCGGCGAAGGCCAGGGCCATTTTCTCGATGTAGGGCCAAGGCCTGATGAGCACCGGCGAATTTTCCCCGATCTCCCTGGCCCGGCCGTAATCTTTCTCCCCTGTCTGCCAGATTATCTGCAAACCTTTTCCGTCCTGTCTCCGGGCGGCGATAGCCCCGGCCAATGCCTCGTTGATGCTGTGGGCGCCCTGGCTCCCGCCGTACACCAGGACGGTTTTTTTCCCGGGGTCCAGCCCGAACTCGCTCAATCCCTCCTTCCGGGAGTAACGGTTGAGGTCGCCCCTCAGAGGATTGCCGGTATAAACCACCTTTTCCGGATGAGCGAGATGATCGGCGCACTCGGGAAACCCGGCGAAAATTGTCCTGGCATGCCGGGCCAGCATCCTGACCGCCCGGCTGGGCATGGCATCCAAAGCCAGCAAATAGGCCGGAATGCCCAACAGTCGGGCGGCCAGCACCGGCGGGGCGCAGACGTATCCTCCGGTGCCCAGCACCGCTTGGGGACGCTGTCTCCTGAGATGTCCCAGCGACTGAAAGATGGAAAGAGCCAGTAGAAAAGGGAACCTGGCCTTGGCGCTCGGCCCTTTGCCCAAAAATCCGCCGATGGAGATGAAGTCTATCGGGTATCGGTGCTGCGGCACCACCCGGGATTCCAGACCCCGCCGGGTGCCGATGAAAAAGATGCGGCAGCCTGGATCCAGCTCAGCCAGGGCGGCGGCCACCGCCAGCCCGGGATAGAGATGACCTCCCGTCCCGCCACCGGCTATGGTTGCTCTCATAGCGCTTCCTGGTGAAACTCTCTATCGACCTCTCGCCCCGGTGACGGGAGATGTTCAGGATCAGGCCCACCGAGGCGGCGTTGACCGCCAGGGCCGTGCCCCCGTAGCTCAGAAAAGGCAGGGGCAGTCCGGTGATGGGAAACAGGCCGAGGTTGACCATGATGTTGATGGTCGAGTAAACGAAGATGCTCAGGGTCAGGCCCAATGTCGCATTGCGGTCGAAGCTGTCCGGCAGCTGTCCGGCAATCCGGAAACCCCGCCAGAGGATGAACAGAAAAACCAGCAGGACGCCGGCGGCCACCAGGAACCCGCCCTCCTCGGCGATGATGGAGTAGATGAAGTCGGTGTGCGGCTCCGAGATGAACATCAGCTTCTGCCGGCTCTGTCCCAGGCCCACTCCGAAAAGCCCGCCCGAGCCCACGGCCAAAAGGGCCTGGTGGGTGTGCACCAGGGTGTTCTTAAGGTGTCCGGCGGCGCTGGAGGACAGCTCCTGAAGCATATCGGGCTGGGTCAGGGTCAGCCAGTAACCCTGCAGTCTCCCGATAACGTGCGGCTTGGCCACGGCCGCGGCTGCCAGCCCGGCGGCAGTGGCCGCCAGGCCGCCTCCCAGATAGATCAGGTTGGCTCCGCCCAAAAAGAGCATGGCGTATCCGATAATGGCGATGGCCAAGGCGCTGCCGAAATCCGGCTGGAGCACTATCAATCCGGAAACGGCGGCCATGGGCAGCAGCGGCAGTATAAACCCGCTTATCAATGTGCCCATTTTTTCCCGACGGCGGTCGATATAATGGGCCAGGTATATGACCAGCGCCAGCCGGGCCGGCTCGG
Source organism: uncultured bacterium (assembly GCA_964588285.1). GTDB lineage: Bacteria > Edwardsbacteria > AC1 > AC1 > EtOH8 > CAZPNX01. The sequence goes on along the minus strand of CAZPNX010000003.1, from coordinate 42,670 downwards.
CCGGCTGCAGGCCGAAGATCCAGCTGCGGGCCCCGCGATTGGCGCCGATGGCCAGGGCTGCGGCCAAAAGCCCCAGAGCCAAGATCAGCCCGGGCAGGGCCAGCCTCCTCAACCTCCGGTAGTTTATCTTAAGAGAGACCAGCAGCAGGGCACCGGCCACCGCCAACCTGACAATCTCCCGCTTGAAGAAAAACATTCGATCCTGGCTTTGGACCGCAACCGAGGCCGATCCGCTCAGTCCCAGGTTCATGGCCGCACCCAGAACCGCCAGGGCGACGGCCGCGGCCAGCAACCAGTGATCTATGTCCCCGTGCTCTCTCATGTTTTGGAAATACTTTCCACCGCCCGCCTGAAGGCCCGGCCACGTTCCTCGAAGTCGCGGAACATGTCGAAGCTGGAGCAACCCGGGGAGAAGAGAACCGTCCCCCCGGCCCCGGCCAGCTCGGCAGCCTTGCTGACCGCCTGCTCCAGGCTGTCGGCCAAGCAGATTTCGGCAAAACCCAGTTTTCGCAGACCCGATTCCATCATGGAGCGGCTTTCGCCGATGAGCACCGCGGCCCCGGCCCTGGCGGCTATTGCTTCCAGGTAAGGGCCCATGTCCAGCCCCTTCTCCCGGCCCCCGGCGATCACCGCCACCCTTCCCTCCACAGCCCGGAGCGAAGCCGCCCCGGCCGCCGGATTGGTGCACATGGAATTGTTGATGAAGCTGATGCCGTTGGCCGTGGCCACCTCCTCCATACGGTGGGGAACTCCGGCAAAAGAGGCCAGCGCCTGGCCCATGTCCTCAGGCCGGCAGTCCAGGGCCGAGCAGGCCGCGGCCGCGGCCAGGGCGTTCTCCAGGTTGTGCCGTCCGGGAATTTTTAAAGCGGCGGCCGGCATTATCAACCGGTCATTTTCATCGATCGACAGAAACAGCGATTGCCCGTCGCTCCAGGCCCCCCTCTTTACCCGCCCCTTAAGGCTGAAGCCCAGGGCTTTGGCTGCCGGCCGACAATACCTGGCCACGTTGGGATCGTCGGCGTTGAGCACCGCGGTGTCTTCCTCTGACTGGTTCTCCAGTATCCTGGCCTTGGCCCGGGCATAGGTTTCCATATTGGGATGCCGGTCGAGGTGGTCCGGAGTGATGTTGGTGACCACGGCCACCGCCGGATGGAATCCGGAAACGGTTTCCAGCTGAAAGCTACTGACCTCGGCGGCGATGAGGTCGTCGGGACCGGCCTCTCCGGCCAGATCGCAAAGCGGCCTCCCCGGCGCCAGGTTGCCCCCCACCAGACATTTTTTCCCGCAGCGGTTCAGCACATGTCCGATCATCGAGGTGGTGGTCGATTTGCCGTTGGTCCCGGTGACGGCAATGATCCTGGCCGGTGAGGCCCGCCAGGCCAGCTCGATCTCCCCCCAAACCTCGATCCCTTTGCTTCGGGCCTCCCTGAATATACGGCTGTCCGGCCTGACCCCGGGGCTCGCGATCACAAGATCGGCCCTGAACGCCCGGTCGGTGTGGCCGCCGGCCTCGTACATGATTTCTTCCCTCTCCAGCCAATCTGCCGCCTCCCGGCTCAGCGGTCCGTTTTCCGAGACGAAAACTTCGGCCCCCAGCCTTTTCAACAATCCCGCGGCCGACCTTCCGCTGCGCCCCAGCCCAATCACCGTCGCTTTTTTCCCGGCCAAGCTAAGTTTCATTTCGCCCCTATCTTATCTTCAAGGTGGACAGGGCCACCAGGGCGCAGATGAAGGCTATTATCCAGAACCGGACCACGATCTTCTGTTCGCTCCAGCCCAATTTTTGGAAATGATGATGGATGGGGGTCATGCGGAACACCCGGCGCCCGGTGGTCTTGAACGAAGCCACCTGGATGATGACCGAGGCCGCCTCCATAACGAACACCCCGCCCACTATCCCCAGCAATATCTCCTGCTTGATGAGCACCGACACCGTGCCGATGACCCCGCCCAGGGCCAGGGCCCCGGCGTCGCCCATGAAGACCTCGGCCGGATGGGCGTTGAACCAGAGAAAACCCAGGGAGGCCCCGACCATCGAGGCGCAGAGCACCGTCAGTTCTCCCGAGCCGCGCATGAAGAGGATGTTGAGGTACTCGGCCAGCTTGAAGTTGCCGGCGAAATAGGACATGACGGCGTAGGCCCCGGCGGCGAACAGAAAGACGCCGATGGCCAGTCCGTCCAGGCCGTCGGTCAGGTTGACGGCGTTGGAGGTGAAGACGATGACCAGCATCACAAAGGGGATGTAGAACCAGGCCAGATCGATGAAGACGTTCTTCAAAAAGAGGAAGCTGGTCTTGGTGGCGTAGTCCGGGTTCAAAGGGAAGAACCACAGGTAAAGGGCCACCGCCAGGGCCACGGCGAACTGGCCGGCCAGTTTCTGGCGTCCGATCAGCCCTTTGGAATTCTTTCTGACCACCTTCAGGTAGTCGTCGCAGAATCCGATCAACCCTAGTCCGGCGGTGGCGAACAAAGCTATTTGAATATAGCGGTTTCCCAGATCGGCCCAGAGCAATACCGGTACGATGATGGCCGCCAGGATGATCAGCCCGCCCATGGTCGGGGTGCCGGCCTTGTCCCGATGGGCTTCGGGAGCGTCCTCCCGGCCCCGGTCCACGACCTGCAGGCGCTTGAGCCCCCTGATGACGGCCGGACCCAGCAGAAACGAGATTAAGAGGGCGGTCACCAGGGCATAGGCCGACCTGAAGGTGAGGTAGCGGAAAAGATTGAAGACGTGGACCTGGTCGGCCAGCGGATAAAGCAGATGGTAGAGCATCAGCGGCTTTCCTTTATGGCTTCGACTATCTCCTCCAGCTTCATGCCCCTCGAACCCTTGACCAAGATGGTGTCTCCGGGGCGGATGGTCTCGAGGATATGGCCGATGGCCCGGCGGTTGTCCTCAAAATGGACCGACTCGGCTCCGGCCGACCGGGCCCCTTCATCAATATGGACGGCCAAAGGGCCGATGGCCACCACCAGGTCGGCCGCCTTGGCCGCCAACCGTCCCATCTCCTGGTGCCGGGCGGCCGCGATTTCCCCCAGCTCCAGCATGTCGGCCAGCACCGCTATTTTGCGTCCTGGCCCGGCGGTCTGTCGCAGGATTTCCAGGGCCGCCTTCACGGACTCCGGGTTGGCGTTATAGGCATCGTTGATGACCAGGCAGCCCTCCAGCCTTAATATCTCCTGCCTCATCGGCGCCGCCCGCATTTCCGACAAACGCCGGCCGGCCTCCTGGCGGGACAGGCCGATCAGATCGCAGGCGGCTATGGCCGCCAAGGCGTTGTAAACGTTATGGCGTCCGGCCAGGCCAAGTTCGAATTGAAGCCCATCGACCATGAAGGAAACCCCGGCCGCACCTGTTTCGACGCATTCGGCTTTGACCGTAGCCCGATTTTCTATGCCGAAGGTCAACACCCTAGCCTTGGTTCGGCCGGCCTGCTCCATCAATATTTCATTGTCCGCATTCAGCACCGCCGCCCCATCATCGGGCAGGCATTCCAGCAGTTCGCCCTTGGCCCGGGCCACCCCCCGGATATCCCCCAGGAACTGGGTGTGGCCCTCGGCCACGTTGGTGATGATCCCGATCTCGGGTCGGGACATCCGGGCCAGCATCTCGATCTCGCCGAACCCGCTTGTGCCCATCTCCATCACCGCTACCTGGTGCTCCGGCTCCAGCCCGGCCAAAGACAGCGGCAGGCCGTACTGGTTGTTGAGGTTGCCCTGGTTCTTGAGCACCCGAAACCTGCCTGAGGCCATCTGATAGATCATCTCCTTGGTGGTGGTCTTGCCGTTGGTGCCGGTGATGGCCAGCATCCTGACCTGGAATCGGGACCGGTAGTTTCCGGCGAAGCAATGCAGGCCTTTCAGAGTATCGGCCACGGCGATGATCCCGGCTCCAAGGCTGCGGCTGTTGGCTTCCGCCCATCTCTCCTCGGCCATGGCCCCGCAAGCCCCGGACGCCAGGGCTTCTCTAATGAAGTCGTGTCCGTCGAACCTGGGGCCTTTGAGGGCTACGAACAGATCCTTGGGTTTTAGTTTCCTGGTATCGAGACAGAGGCCGCGGGCCTCGGCGTCGGCACCGGCCAGCCGGCCCCCGGCTAAAAGGGCCACCTCCGACAACCTCAGTCCGACCATCAGCTTTTCATCCTCAGCTCTATGGCCGTCCTGGCCTCCTCCCGGTCGTCGAAATGGATTTTCTCGGTGCCGATGATCTGATAATCCTCGTGCCCTTTTCCCGCGATGACCACGGCCTCGCCGGGCCCGGCCAGCTCCACCGCTTTCCGGATGGCCTCGCGGCGGTCGGCTATCACCAGATGCTTTGATCCCTTCATCCCGGGAAGGATATCGTTGATGATGGCCTGGGGTTGCTCGGTGCGCGGATTGTCCGAGGTAACTATGGCCAGATCTGAACCCCGGGCCGCCGCCCGGCCCATCAGGGGCCGCTTGGTGCGGTCCCTATCCCCGCCGCAGCCGAAGACGGCGATGATCCGCCGCGGCCCCAGGCCCCTGACGGCCGACATCAGCCGCTCCAGCTCCTCGGGGGTGTGGGCGTAGTCCACCAGCACCATGAAATCCTGTCCCTCGTCCACCCGCTCCATTCTTCCATCGACCGAGTCCACCGACTCCAGGCCGCGCTTCACCGCCTCTATGGAGATATCCAGCGCCAAGGCGGCCCCGGCCGCGGCCAGGGCATTATAGACGTTGTGCTCCCCGACCAGCTTCAGATCCACCCGGATCGATCCCCCCGGAAGTATAAGATCGAAGCTAGACCCCGACATTCCGGCTTTCTTTATAACGGCCCTGATGTCGGCTCGGTCATTCAGCCCAAAACTCAATCGCCTGGACCCGGCGGCCTTCAGTATTTCGCCGCCTTTGGGATCGTCGATGTTGGCCACCGCCCAGGCGGACTGGCCCAGGTTTTCAAAGAGCTTCTTTTTGGCCCGGAAATAATCCTCCATGCTGCCGTGGAAATCCAGGTGATCCTGGGAGAAATTGGTGAAGACCGCCGCCTTGAAAGGTATCCCGGCCACCCGGTCGAGCTCGATGCCGTGCGACGAGGCCTCCATCACTGCGGCCTGAACGCCGCTTTGCGACATGCGGTACAGCAGTCTTTGGAGATCGAGCGACTCCGGGGTGGTGTTAGGCGCCTGGAAAACCTCCCCTCCGATCAGATAGCGGATGGTACCCACCAGTCCGGTCTTTAGGCCGGCCGACATCAGGATGGAGCGCAGCAGATAGGAGGTAGTGGTCTTGCCGGCGGTGCCGGTGATGGCCGCAGTCATCATGCCTTCGGCCGGAAAACCAAGGTATGAGGCCGACATCAGGGCCATGGCCTGGCGGACGTTGGCGACCTTGACCAGCGCCGCCGCGCCAGCCTCTTCGGGAAACTGGCTGACCACGGCCGCCGCCCCCCGCGTCAGGGCCTGGGGGATGAATTTCCGTCCGTCCTGCTGATAGCCGGTAATGGCAAAGAACAGATAGCCCGGCTCTATCCGACGTGAGTCGTATTCCAAGCCTGTGATCTCTGGGTCGGCCTGCGGCGGCTCGACCGAGTACCTTTGGCCGGCTAAAGGCCGCAGAATATCAGAAAGCCTCATCGGCCGCCTTTTCCGAGGCTAAAAGTTCCGGGGCCACCCCCCGTGGCAGGCTGATGGCCCGCTTGAAGATGTTACGGCAGATGGGGGCCGCCACCTGGCCTCCGTAATAGGCTCCCTTGGGCTCGTTGACCACCACCACCGCCAGCAGCCTGGGCAAATCTGAGGGCATGAATCCCACAAAAGAGGCGGTGTACCGCCCGCTGGCATATCCTTTCTGGCCGGGTATTTTGCGTTGTCCGGTGCCGGTCTTTCCGGCCACGTTCCAGCCTTCGATCCGGGCCTGGCGTCCGGTTCCCAGGCTGTCGTTCACCGCTCGCCTCAACATCTCCACAATCTTTCCGGCCGTCTCTTGGGACAGCACCCGGCGCAGAGTGTCGGGTTTGCTGACCTGCAATATGGCGCCGTTGGGCGCCTCCAGCGATTTTACCAATCTGGGACGAAGCAGATAGCCGCCATTGGCGATGGCCCCATAGGCCGCGGCCAGCTGCATCCCGGTCACCGACAGGCCCTGGCCGAAGCAGATATTGGCGCTTTGAATGGCCGACCAGCTGCTGGGCTTGGTGAGCACCCCGGCCGCCTCGCCCGGAAATTCGATGCCGGTTTTGCTCCCGAAGCCGAAGGCCCGGGCATACTGATAGAGTTTTTCACGGCCAAGTTTGGCTCCGATCTTGACCAAGCAGATGTTGCTAGAATAGGCCAGGGCTTGAGCGGCCGTTATCCGGCCGTACCTGTGTCCCTCGGCCTCGCCCAGGTTGTGGCCGCCGACCGAGAACGAGCCGTTCTCGCCGTCAATTATCTCATCCGGATGCACTGCCCCCTCCTCCAGGGCGGCCGCCATGGTGACGGCCTTGAAGGTGGAGCCAGGTTCAAACTGCTCGGAGATGGCCTTGTTGACCAAATCAGCCTGCTCTGATTCGGTGAACAGGTCCGGGCTTACCGGCGGATAGCAGGCCAACGCCAGCACCTCGCCGGTCCCGGGCTCGGTGACGATGGCCATGGCCGAAAGCGCTTGGTATCTGCCAGCACCTTTTTCCAGTTCCTGTTGGACGATGGACTGATAGTCGGCGTCTATGGTCAGCACCACCGATCCGCCGGATTGGGCCGGCTTTCTGGGGTATTCGGCCGAGGGGTGGCTGCGTCCTCTGGCGTCCAATTGTCTGATGGTCCAGCCGGTCTGTCCCCTGAGGATTTCGTCGTAGAGCAGCTCCAAACCTTCAAGCCCGCGGCCGTCCCGGCCCACCAACCCCAGGGTCTGGACCGCAGCCGTGCCGTAGGGATATGACCTTTTGCCGTTCACCGAGAAGGTCAATGGCCTTCCGCGCCGGTCGCAGATAGTTCCCCGCTCCGGGATCAAGCCCACCCGGAACTGGTGCTGGCGCTGGGCAGCGGACCGAAACTGACTCCCCTTGACGATCTGCAACCAGGCCAGCCTGACCCCGATGACGGCCCATAAAGCCAGGGCGGCGTGAAAAAAGAGTCTGGCTCTCTGGTTTGTTTTCAAGGCTGGCTCCAGGCGGAGCTGACCGGAACCAGCAGGCTCCGAGCCAGAGTCCACATTCCCTGGCCTTTGGGCGAAGGCGGCCTGATGGCGGCGGCTACCTGGCTTTTCTCGGGATAGGTCATCCCCAGCCTTTCGCCAGCCGCCCTCTCCACCGCGCTCCAGGAATTGATGCTTTCCACCTCAGACAGCAGGCGTTTGCCTTCGGCTGCCAGTTCCTGATTCCTGGCAGCCATCTGCTCTATTTCAGCCAGCTGCCGGCCCAGGTAGATCCTCTGCCAGATGAAACCGAAGACCAAAGCGGAAACCAGGCAGGTTGCCAGGCCGATGGCCAAGCCGGCCCGATTCTTCCTTTTTCTAGCTTCAGCCTGGGTTAGGAAATGGGTCATATTTTTTCAGCCGCCCTTAGTTTGGCGCTCCGCGACCGGGGATTGTTTTCGATCTCTTCCTGGGCCGGAAGTATGGCCTTGCCGGTCAGTATCCTCATTCTGGGTTTGGCCCCGCAGACGCAGGCCGACATGCGGGGCGGGCAGGTGCAGGGATTCTGGCTTTTTCTTAAAAAATCCTTGACCAGGGCATCCTCCAAGGAATGATAGCTGATGACCACCAGCCTTCCGCCCGAAGCCAGGATGTTTTCGGCTCCGGCCAGTCCTTTTTCCAGGGATCCCATTTCGTCGTTGACTGCGATGCGCAGTGCTTGGAAGACCCTGGCCAAGGTCTTCTGGGGCATGGCCGGGCGGGTGGCCAGCACCGCCTGCCTCAACTGAGCCGTGGTATTCAATCCTCCCTGGTGACGGATCCGGATAATGGCCCGGGCGATGGGCCGCGCCTGTCGTTCCTGCCCATAACGCCGGATGATCTCGGCCAGCTGGGCTTCGGAGCTTTGCTCGATTATCTCGCCGGCCGAACGGCCGCAGCCAGACATCCTCATGTCCAGCGGCCCTTCGCCCTGAAAGCTGAAGCCCCGCTCCGGACGATCTATCTGGGCCGAGGACACCCCCAGGTCGAACAGCACCCCGTCCACCGCCTTCAGGCCGCAGGCGCCGGCTATTTCAAAGATGTCCCGGAAATCGCTCTGCCTCGGCATTAGCCTCTGCCCGAAGGCGGCCAGGCATGTCCCGGCCGCCTCCAGCGCCTGCGGGTCCCGGTCTATGCCCAGGACCCGGCCGTCAGGCTCGGAGCGCTCCAGTATCTCCCGGGCGTGGCCGCCCCCGCCCAAGGTGGCGTCTATATAGACGCCCCCAGGCTTGACATCAAGCAGATCGGCCGCCTGTTTTAAAAGAACCGGCTGATGATAGGACACCGGGTTTGCGGGAGAAACAAACACCGTTTCGCCGGCCGTCCCCTAGGCCACGGCCGCCACCCGCTCCTGCCTCTGGAACAGGTCGCCCTGAATAGTGGTCTTGGATTCGGCCATCTCGAAAGCCTCGGCCGCATTGGCCATTCTCAGGATATTGACCAAGTAGGGGGAAAGTCCGCACAACACCAGGTCGCCGCCATAGCTGCGGAGACGCTCGGCCCGCTTCACCAGGATGTCCACCCCCCGATGGTCCATGTGCTTGACCTCGGTCATGTCCAGTTCCACCTTGAAGCAGTTCTTCTTCATGATCTTGAGGATGGCCTCCTCGATCTGAAAGAAGCCCTGGAGGTTGATCATCCCGCAGACCTCCAGGCGCATCGAGTTGCTGCCGGCGGCAACGATTTGGACTCTCATCTGGTTTTCCTTTGCGGTTTATGATTTATAGGTTATAAAAGTTGAACCATCTGCTGGTAGTTGTCGGCATTGTCCGCCAGGAATTTTTCGTAGGCTTGGGGATTCCACAGCTCGATCTTGTCCATCACCCCGGCGATCACTACCTCCTTGTCCATCTTGGCCAGCTTCTGGTAATCGGAGGGCACAATGATCCGGCCCTGGGTGTCGAGGTCAACCATAAAGCTTTGGGAGGAGAAAACCCTGATGGCCTTCCTTTTCTCCAAGGTGTCGGCCTGGGCGTTCAACTCCTCCATCTTTTTTATCCAATTCTCCTGGGGATAGACAAAAAGGCAGCCGTCCTGAAGCCCGGGCGTTATCCAAAGCTGGGTGTTCTGGCTGCCCAAAATTTTCCTCAGCTGGGCCGGGATGTTCAACCTGCCCTTGGAATCCAGGCTGTGCCGATAGTGGCCGCCGAAGATAATCATGATCCGCCCCCCTTTGTAACTTGGCCGCCCATTTTTAATGCCTGACTGATAACCGGTTGGTTTTTAGATAGATACAGGTAAAATACCTTTTTCACCATATTGACCCACTTTGACCCACTTGGCACCATTTTATATGTTTTTTAACCCATTGTCAAGTGTTTTTTTATCTTTTTTTCATCTTTTTTCCTTAATAATGATGGCAACAAAAAAACCCGCCTTATGGCGGGTATTTTAATCTTTATGAGCGTGGTTACTGCCTGGGATTTACCTTTCGTTTGATATCTTTCCGGCTGGTGATGTCTATCCAGATGCCGAAGTATTCCGTAACATTGTGGGATGAAAGCTGGACATTGACCACCTGGTCCAGAAACCAGTGGTACTCTCCGTCGGCGCATTGCCAGCGGTATTCGGTTTGCTCTATGGCTCCGGCGGAAACCTTTTCCAGATATTCCTCCACCGTCTCCCGGTCGTCGGGATGCACCCGTTCCATCCAGAAATCCGGCTCCTTGATGAACCTCTCCAAAGGATAACCGGTAACATAGGCGACGTTGTCCGACATCCACACCGCGGCCAAAGGCGTCCTCAGCTGGGCGCTGTAGAGCACCACCGGCATCACTTTCATGACGGCTTCCTGGCGGCGCCAGCTCTCGGCCTGTTCCTGGTCGACTTTCTTCCTGTCGGCAATCTCTGATCTCAGGCTTTCGATAACGGCCTCCAGCTCCTGGGTTTTATTCTTCAGATCTTCGGCCGCCAGCCGTTTTAGATTTTCCGCCTCTTCTCTGGCCTGTTTCAATTCCGAGATATCCCAGGCTGATATCAGCACTCCGGCTAGCTCGAATTCCCGATCATAGGCCGGCCTGGCCTTGGCCCCCATCCAGCGGTACCGGCCGTTGGCATGAAGGACGCGGTATTCCAGGTCCTCGGCGGCACCGGTCTGGGAGTATCTTTGGAAATCGGCCTCGGCCCGTTGGCGGTCCTCGGGATGGAGAAATTCATAAATGCTTTTTCCGAAGAGCTCCGGCGCATTATATCCCAAGACGAAGCGCACCGAGGTGCTGATATACTCGATGTTGCCTAGGGGATCGAGGTGGCAGACCAGGCCCGGCATGTTCTCGGCCAGCATCCTAATCCTCTGAGACAGGGCCTCCCTGCTGTCCGCCGACTTCTCCCGGCTGCTCTCTTCGTCGGCCGGCTCTGGTATTAACCGATGTTGGCCTTCATTCATTTTTTGATCTTTCTCGAAACTGACCGCTCCCTAAGTGTTTTCGACGGTCCCTCTAGACAACGCTCCACCGCCATCCGGATCTCGGGATTGGCGATGAAGATGACCGTCATCCCCGCTGCCAGTTTGGTGTGGGGATCGGGATTGTAGCGGAACTCATCGCTCGAAGGCTTCTTGAAGGCGATGGCCGTCACCCCGGTCTGGCGGTGCAGATCCAGCAGCGTTTTCCCGATCATGGCCGAATTCTCAGGGACCAATGCCTCCTCCACCCTGGTGCCCGCCTCCTGCTTGTTTCGCAGCATGGTGTCCAGGAAGGAAACCGTCTGGGGACGCACCAGCTCCGAGGCGATGCGCATCCCCCCGATCATGTTGGGCGAGACCAGCGAGGAGGCCCCGGCGTTGACGAACTTGTGCCTGGTGGCCGGATTGTTGTAGCGGGCGGCGATTTTGATATTGGGGTTGAGGTCCTTGGCCGCCACCACTAGGTACAGATTCTCCTTGTCGTTCTCCAGGGCGGCAATCATGGCCCGGGCCCTTCCGATCCCGGCCTGCTGCAGCATCTCGTCCGAGGTGGGGTCGCCCTCCAGGGCCGCCACCTTGGGCAGCTGCTTGCGCAGATCGTCCAGCGCCTGACGGCTCTCGTCAATGACCACAAAGGGGCGCTGGGTCTCGAAGAGCTCCCGGGCCACGTAGACCCCGATGTCCTTGATTCCGCATATAATGTAGTGCTGGTCCATGGCGCTGATCCTTTTTCTGGTTTTGTTCCTTTGGAAGTAGTTGGAGAGCCGTCCCTCGATCAGGTAGGCGGTGAAGTTGGAGACGGCGTAGGCCACCGCCAGCATGTAGACCACTATCAGGCCGATGTTGAGGGCGGTCAGCAGCCGGCTCCCCTGGGTGCCGATCATGTCCTCGTAGCCGATGGTGGACATGGTGATGGTCACCATGTACAGGCACTGCAACAGGCCCACCTGGCGCCCCTCCCAGTGGCAGGCGGCGTAGAAGACGAAGGTGGAGGCCGCCATCAGCAGGGCCAGGAACAGCACCGGCTTTAGAATCTTTTTTATATCGTAGTCCATGCTGTCATCATCCGTCTTTTCTTACGGACCGTCAGATCCGAGGTCGTCAGAACCTCCATATCAGGGCCGCATAGCCCGGTCCGGCCTGCAGTCCGGCTTCGGGTTCGGCCTGGTCGTCAAATTTATAGAGGTGGGCGTCCACATAGGCGTCGGCCAGGGACACCAGCCAGACCCCGATGAACCACCACTTGTATTTCCTCCGCTCCCAGTCATGGTCCCACCATTCATAGGCGTTGGGAGCCCTCTTGGCCGCCAGATCCTCTTGGCGGTAATGATATCCGATGTACCCCAGGCCTGCGGCGAAGGCCGCCGCCTTGAGGTAGTTGCCGGTATAGAGCTGCCCGCCCCCGGGGAAAACGCCGGAAAGGGCCACCGACAGGGTTGGGGAGCGCCTGGGCACCGCCGCCGGATCCTTCTCTTCGGCCCAAAGGCTTGGCCCCGACAGCAGGATCGATAGCCAAACCAACAGGGCGAGAAGTTTTAAATCATATATTTGGCTGTTTCCGACTCTTCCCATTTCTTCACCATCAAGGTTTGGAGCACGGTCTTGCTCTTTCCCAAATCCACGGCCATCTTAGAACCCTGGGCAGCATCGCAGTAGCGGCTGATGATGCCGGCCGCTATTCGCCTGGTCTCCTCATCCGCCGGGCCACGCAGAATTCCGCACGGCCCTTTGATCGGCCTCTGGGGCCGGAGCCAGCAGTCCTCATGGCCGGCCAGACCCAGGATCATCCGGTTTTCCTCCTGGTTCCGACCCAACACCAGTTTCGTCCTGTCCCCTAAGCGAAAATGACGACCTATTTTTAAAAGCTCGATGTCCCTCCGTCCCCAGCCTTCGTGGTCCTTCAGCTCCCTCAGCCTCTGGGAGAATTTGATATCGGTCAGCAGGCAGCCTCCGGCCGGCTGGGGATAGTCTGTTATTCCGAACTGTCGTGCCAGTTCCTCCTGCCGTTTGCGGCCGCGCCCCGACAGATCGAGGAGGCGTTCTCTGTCTACCCAGCCCTCACGCTCCGGCCTGGTGGGTTCCAAGAGCTTGGCGGAAAGAGGACGCAGCACCAGGTCCCGATCGGCTGAAAGCTTCAGCACCGCATTCAGTCCGCCCCGGGTCTGTGACATGGGCCGCTCGCCCAATACCTCGCCGGTCACCAGGAACGAAGCGCCATATCTATCTAGCAGCGAGTGGGCTGTTCTGAGCATCAGCCCGTGGCAGTCGATGCAGGGATTCATGTTGCCGCCGAAGCCGTAGCGGGGCGCTTTCATCATCTCGAAGTAGTCATCGGTGAAATCGTGCTCGATCAGCTCGATCCCCAACTGCCGGGCCGCCCTCCGGGCGCTGTCCGGCCCGAAGAAAGGGGTGACAAAGCAGATGCCGATGACCTCGACGCCCTGCTGCCGTACGACACTGGCCGCCAGCATGCTGTCCAGCCCGCCGGAGAGGAGCGCCAGGGCCTTCATCACGAAAAGCTCTTGAACTTATCGCCGATGGTGTCCTGACCCACGATGCACTCTAGGGCCTTGGGCACGATGCCGATCTCGAACCGCTTCACCCAGCGGGGCCAAAGCTCGCCGTCCACCTGGGCGGCCATCGGCGTCTCGGACTCGACCACGACGTTCTTCAGCGTCCCCAGGTTGACCTGCTTCAGGCGCTGGTGCTGCCCCTTGAAGACCTTGGGCACGTGGCGGAAGAACTCGATCCAGCTCAGCCGCCGCACCAGGCACAGGTCCAGCATGCCGTCGTCCACCCGAGCCTCGGGGCAGATATAGTAGCCCCCGCCGATGCACTTGCCGTTGGTGATCTCCACCAACAGCGCCTCGAACCATATCCGGTTCCCCCCGAACTCCAGGCAGACCCGCTGGCCTTTGTAACGGGCCAGGGCCCGGATGGTGGCCCAGAGATACAGTTTGAGATCGCGCAGGCCGCGGATCTTCTCCTTCTCGACGATCACCTCGCCGTCCAGGCCGATGCCCACGCAGTTCATGAAGTGGCGGCTGATCTGGGGGCCGTCTCCATCGGTCGGCGAGCTGACCACCCCGACGTCTATCACCTGGGTCCGCCGGTCCCGGATTGCCTCCACCGCCTTGGGTACCGAGCGGCCGATGCGCAGAGATTTGGCAAAGTCGTCACCCGAGCCCAGCGGGATCATGCCGAACACCGCCCCGGTGCCCACCAGGGCCCCGGCCACCTCGCCGGCCAGCCCGTCCCCACCGGCGGCCACCACGGTGGGGAACCCGCGGGAGACCGCCTCCAGCGCGGCTTGGCGGCCGTCGCCGGGAACGTCGGTCAGCGACAGCTCGTAGGGGATCCCGGCCGCGGCGAACAGCGACTTGACCTGCTCCAGATGCCCGGCCGCCTCCCCGCCGTGGGACTTGGGATTGAATATCAGCTTGGTGCGTTGCATGCAGTCCCTGTTTGCCACCAAGGCACGAAGATCACGAAGTTGTCTTTTCTTTGTGCCCTTGGTGTCTTTGTGGTAATTTAGATCTCAGCTATGGCCTCTATCTCCACCCTGGCGTCCTTGGGCAGCCGGGCCACCTGAAAGGCCGAGCGGGCCGGCGGGTTCTGGGGGAAGTATTCGGCGTAGACCTCGTTCATGGCCGCAAAGTCGTTCATGTCGGCTAAGAAAACAGTGCACTTGATGACTTTCCTGAGGTTGGATCCCCCGGCCTCCAGTACCGCCTTGAGATTCTCCAGGGCCTGTTTGGTCTGGGCCTTGATGTCGCCTTCGACCAACTGGCCGGTCCTTGGATCCAGAGGGATCTGGCCGGAGGTGAAGACCAGTTTATTTTCGTATTCGACGCCCTGGGAATAGGGCCCGATGGCCGCCGGGGCCTTGTCGGTTTTGATGGGCTGACGCACGATATACTCCTTAAATCGTTTTGATTTCTATTTTGTCGTAAAATTTGTCTATCTCTTTTTGGGCAATAACAGTTTCGTGCAATGCGGTGGCTATTTTGCAGTATGTTTGGATTTCCTCCAACGACAATATCCTGCCTTTCCTGTACTTTAGCCATTTATGACAGACCTGGTAACCGCCTATTTGATATTCGTAGATGTTTTGCGGAAGACCGGAGAAATATTGGGTTTCGTTAATATATAACTTTGATTTATTATAAACCAATTTGCCAACCCGGTTGTCGCCTTTCCCCTCAAATTTTACAATGGGCGTATTAAGGGTTTTGGACTTAAGCAAATGCAGTTCGGTTAACTGTTCGCCCAGCTCGGATAGTTTTACAAATAGCTTGTAATCAGCAGTAAACGGCACACGGGGGAAATCGCTTTTTAGGAATTCTGCATATTTAGTCCGGTAAGTATTGGAGTAAAGCACGGCATAAATATAATTGAATATCTGCTCCGGCTTAGGCTCTTTTCCGTAGGTTTTGCCAAGTTTTGCCACAAACTCCGGCGCTAAATTGGGCTTTTTGGTATTGTATTCAGCACTGGGCTCAAAAAGCATCATTACGCTAGAAGCAGACCTTTTGGATTTTATCTTTTCTGAGTTTATATAGAGCGGCGCTAAATAGCATGTGGTTTTTGAAGACAAACAACCGTGTTCAATAATATTATCTGTTACCAAGAAATGTGAATATGGTATATCTAATTCTTCTCTTTTGTGAAATATTAAGCCTATATTACTGCCGCCCACCATATGTTGCATTACTTCCTTACGGGTTCTCCAAACAACCGTGTCATGAAAATATATATGTTTTTCATCAAAAGGTCGGTAAAGTATTTTAATAAAATATTTATCCCAATCTTCTACCTTGTTTAAGTCCTTTCTCGCTTTAGCAATGCGCCACATATAGTTTTCAGAAAGTTTATATGCGTTTTTGATAAAATCATCGTCAAGCTTCAAGTTTCTAAATGCTTCAATTTTTCGTCTTAATGCGCCCTTATCCCAATCAGTAACAAACTCATCCCGGGCGGTCACTATTCCTGTTACATACAACGGAAATATTTCAGAAATAGCGGGCCATGAATTATATTCAGTGAGCCCCTTTTCATTTCTGGGATAAAAGAAATATGTTGGCGAACTCGTTTTCAATTTAGTCCATTTGGTGCTCGTTATCTCGTGCCTGTCAAGCCAATTATATTTATCTTCACGCAGGCCGTATTTTTCTGCATGAAAGACTTTGCTTTTTTCATTTTCCTTGTGCTTTACCATGAGCAAAATAGCTACGCCTTGCATAATATCAAATACATTCTTATCCTCCGAGCCATCGGGACATCTTTCCTTTTTAAGCGCATTGCCATGCAAATCAAGAACACGTATTTCGTCAAATGTTTTCATTAGCGATTGGCGCATTCCCCTAAATGTTGGATTATCCAAATACCCATGATTGGTAATCATACCGACCACGCCCTGTCCGGCTTGATCAATTTTCCATTGGGCAAAGCGAATGAATTTTACATAATCATCCTGTAGCCAGTGCTTGCGCTCGCCAAAATGCTCTCCGTCAATATATTTATAGTCTTCTATGAGCTGGGTTATCCATTCGCCTTTATTGGTAGAAATACCGGAATAAGGCGGGTTCCCCATAATAACCAATATCTTTTCCTGCCGTTTAACATGGTTGGCTTCCTTGGACTCTTTGGACAACTCGGCCATAAACGGTATATTGGTCTGTTTAAATTCATCCATTTCAAGGGTATTGGTCAAATACAACTTAAAGCGGTCGTCTTCGCGCAGCTTATAGCCCAATTCCTCCAGCAGAAAACCCATTTTTAAATGCCCCACCGCATAAGGGGCCATCATTAGTTCAAAAGCGTAAAAGTTTTTCAGGATATGCTCTTTTATGAATTTATCCTTGCTGCCTTTGCCGTATTTGCCTACAAATTCGTTGACCGCCAGCTTGGCAGCTTCGGCCAAAAAGGTCAGCGTCCCGGCGGCCGGGTCAAGCACCGTTACATCTGGCGAGGCCAAGCCGTCGGCCTTATTGAACTCGTCTTTTAGAATCTGGTGCAAAGAACGGACGATATAACCAACCACCGGCTCCGGTGTATAGTAAACGCCGCGCTTTTCACGCAAAGCGGGATCGTATTCGCTTAGGAATGTTTCGTAAAAGTGTACGATCGGGTCTTTGCCCTTGCCCTGTTCATAGTATTCATGCAATAGTTTATTGACATCGGCGGTATTTAAAACTGCTGCGATGTCGTCCACCGACCATTCCAGGGGCTTTGGTATATCGCTGGAAGAGATAAATTGAAACACCGAACGCAAAATGCCGATGGTTCGGGGAATATATTTAAAGGCCAGCTCGCGGTTGAATTGTCCCGGGCACCTGGTTCGGGCGGCAAAAAGACCATAGGTCAGGGTTTGCGAATACAGATCTGCGAATTCCTCTTTAGTAAGGCCAGCTATCAAGGATTGTTGGAAGGCTTCATAAAAGCCCAATATGTTTCCGGCCTTAGCGCTGCCTTCTTCCTTTAATTCCTCGGTAATTACCTCGTCCCTTAAAAATCTTGTCCGCTTGGCTAATTCTAAAGCCAGTGTTTTTGCAGTAAACGTCTTTGGCAAACTAAAAGCAAAGAATTTTTCCAGTAATTTATATAAGGCGTCTTCATGTTCTACTGGCGGCGCAGCTTTAAGCTTATTGAGTACGAAAGGCCGTCCTATCTGTACGGCATCTATGCATTCGCCATTACGATAAAGCCTGAATTCAAGAAAGTTGGTTAAAATCAAATTAGGAAAGGTATGAAGATAGCGTTTTAACTGTTCGGAAGTTTCGATAATGTCCAAATTATCCTTGGTGGGTTCCTTGGCCTCTATATAACCTATGATATCATGCTGTCCGTCCCAAATACGGAAATCAGGATTTCCGGCATCGGTCTTTTTGGGCAAAGTAGTAATATGTATGTTTTTCAGTTTTTGATTTTCAGCATAGGAAATAAATAAGCGTTCCAGCGAAGAATAGTAACTTTCTTCGCGGGCATCACCTGCCTTTGCTTTTTCGAAAAGCGATTTTACGTATACTTGCAGCATAAAATTTCACTCATGTAATTTATTACAAAATCAACCTCTGGGATGAAACTGTCTATGCACTTCTTTCAAATACTCCCGGTCCACATGGGTGTAGATCTGGGTGGTGGAGATGTCGGCGTGGCCCAGCATCTCCTGCACCGAGCGCAGGTCGGCCCCGCCCTCCAAAAGGTGGGTGGCGAAGGAGTGGCGCAGGATGTGGGGATGCACCCGTTTTTTGATCCCGGCCTTGGCCGCGTATTTTTTCAGCAACTTCCAAAATCCCATCCGGGACAGCGGCCCGCCGCGGGCGTTGATAAACAGCCGGTCGCTGGGTTTTCCCTGGGCCAGGGCCGGCCTGGCGCCGTCTAGGTATCTAGTCACCCAAGTTCTGGCCGCTCTTCCCGCCGGCACCAGCCTTTCCTTGGAACCCTTGCCCAGACAGCGGACGAATCCCTGGGAGAAGAACAGGTCGAACTCCCGAAGGGAGAGCAGTTCCGAAACCCGGAGTCCGCAGGCATACATCAGCTCCAGCATGGCCCGATCCCTAAGGCCCGGCGGTTTCGCAGTGTCCGGCTGTTCCAACAAGGCCTCGACCTCGGGCACCTCAAGCACTTCGGGAAGTTTGCGCCTCAACCTGGGAGCTTCGATGTTCTCGCTGGGATCGTTCTCGGCCAAGCCCTCGGAAAGTAAAAAGCGGTGAAAACCCCTCACCGCCGAAATCGTCCTGGCCATGGTGGCCGGCGACAAGCCGTACCGTCCCAGCTCCTCTAAAAATGAAACTAGCCTTTCCCTGGTCACCAGTGCCGGCTGGTCGGCCCCGCCTTCGGCCAGATGGTGTGCGTATCGCCTGAGGTCGCCGGCATAGGAATCGATGCTCTTGGCCGCCAGGCCCCTCTCCAGGGAAAGATGGTTGAGATATTGCTCCAGGAAGCGCTGCCACTGGGTATCGGGCTCAGCCAAAAGAGATCTCCTCGCGCGGTTTCTGTCTGGCCGGAGGCTGGGCCGGGACTGCGGGACGGGGTGCGGCTCCCGGCGCCGGACGAACATTAGACAAGCCGGCCGGCCGGGCCGGTTCGGTCTGGGCTGTCCTGGGGGTGATGGGGGCCGGCTTGGAAAGCACCGGTTTGGGCGGCGTTAAAATCGGTTTTTTGGTGAATGGATTCACCGGGGTTTTCACCGCCAGTCCGGCCTTGGGCGGCTCGGCCGGATGCGGCGCCGGCGGCCTCAATGAATGAGAAGCCGCAGGCGGCATCACTGGGGAAAGCGGGGAAAGCCGCGGCCTGGCCGGTTCAGTTTTAAGTGGCTCCTGGACCGGGGTAGAAGTCGGCAGCGCCGTCATTTCCAGCACCACCTCCTCGGCTGCTTCCCTGGCCTGGATCTGAGCCGGCTTGGAAAGCCCGGTGGTCATGGCCCGGGTCCGCTCCTTGACCCGAAGCAGGGCCGCCATCTCCTGCTCCTTGCGCTGGCGCTCTCTCTCCTGTCGCTCGGCCATCTCCTGGTCCAGCCGGGCGATCTCCTGCTTCAAGTTTTCCGAACGGCCTGCCAATTCGTCCAGCTCCTGATAGACGGCCGTCAGCCTTCCCTCGGCCTGTTCTATCTCCGTCCGACGCTGCTCCAGGGCGGCCAGGCGCTGGTTGATGGCAGTTTCCTCTTCCAATTTGGCGTTAAGCGACTTCTCCAATCCTTCCAGCTGGGTTCTGGTTTCTGCCAGGGAGCCCTGCAGCGCTCTTTCCTCCTCTTTGAGGGTCAGCACCCGTTCCTGGGTAAAGACCAACTCATTGTTCAGGTTTTGCAGGTTGCTCTTGAGCTCGTTTACCTGATCCAAAGTTTCCTTGCGCTGGGTGAGGAACCTTTCCAGCTCCAGCTTCTGGCTCTCCATGGCCTTGATCTCCAGACCCAGGAAGTGGTGTTTGCCCTCCAGCTCCTCGGCTTCGGCCCGGAGCGAATCGCTCTTGGCTTCGGCCTCTTCCAGTTGGGCGGTCCGTTTCTCCAGGTCGTCCTTCAGATCGTCGCGCTTGCGTTTGAGCTTGGTGATCTCCTCTTTGAGGCCGGCCTGATCCGACTTCATCTCCTCCACCTGCCGGGAGAGTTCCTCCAGGCCTTGGTGCTCGCGGCGCAGATTCTCCATCTCCTCGGCCAGCTGTTTCTTCTGGTCTTTTAGCCCCTCGACCTCGGCTTTGATCTCGGCCTGCCTGGTTTCGGCTTCGGCCACCTTCTTGGCCAGTTTCTTCTCCTTGGCGGCCCACTCCTCCACCTGTCCCTCCAGCCCCTGCCTTTGCTCGTTGAGGTAGTTGATGTGGGATTCGGCTGCGGCCGCCTCCTCCCCGGCCTTTCTGGACCTTTCCTCGGATTGGGAGATCTGCTGCTTTAGAGACGACAGGCTGGTCTCCAGCTCCCGGACCGCCTCCACCTCATGCTGCTTCTGGGCGATCTCCTTTTCGATATCGGCCAAGCGGTTCTGGAGTTCCTCCTGTTTCTGCGCCTGGACGGCCATGGCCTGCTCCAAGTCGGCCCGTTTGGCCTCGGCCTCGATGGCCTTCATCTGGGCCTCTTCCAGAGCCTCTTGGGCCTGCTGGCGCTCGGCCGATATCCTGGCGATCTCGACCCGCATTGTCTCCAACTGATGGGCAGCCTCGTCCAGTTCCCTTCGCCGCTCCTGGCCGGCTGCCTCCAAAGCCTCGGTTTCGCTCTTGTGGCGGTGTTGCTCCTGGGCCAGTTCCTGCAGCTTCTGCTCTGACTCCTTGACAGCCGCCTGCAGGGCTTCCACCCTGGTATTGAACGCCGCCTCCTGTCCTTGGGCTTCGGCGATTCTCCTCCTTATTTCCTCCTCTTCCTGCCTGAGGGCTTGGTGGCGGGCCAGCACCTCGGCCTCCGAGGTCTTGATCTCCTCGACCCCGCGTTCCATCTCCTGCCTCTGGGCCGTCAGCGCTCGCAGCTGCTCGTTGAGCCCGGAGAGCTCGTCCCTGGCCTTATCCGCCGCCTGGGCCAATCCGTCCCGCACCCCCTCCAGCCTCGAGATCTCGTCCTTAAGGCCGGCCTGGATGCCCTGGGCTTGGGACAGCTTCTGTCTAAGGTCTGCCTCCTCGCCCCGCAGTCCTTCCACTGCCTGCAGCAGACGGTCATGGTCCTGGCTGACGTTCTTGAGCCTGGCCTCCAGCTCCGCGCTTTCGGACTTTCTGGCGGTCAGCTCGGCCTCGGCCTTTCTCTGCTGGGCCAGCTGTTCTTGGATGCTCTTCTGCAAAGTAGCCAGCTCGTCCTTCCAGCTCTGCACCTGGTGTTCCAGCTCGATCTTGCTCTGCTCCAGGGAAAGGATCTCGGTCTGCAGATTTTGGCTCTGGTCCAGGGCCGCCTGGACCGCCTTCTGGGCCTCCTGCTGTTGCTGATTGATGCTCATCAGCTCGGCCCGCTTCTCCCAGATCTTGGTGGCCAGTCCGGCATCCTCCTTGGACCGGTCGTCCAGCTTGCGGCTGACCTCTTCCAGTTTGGCCCTGGCCTCCTCCATCCGCTGGGCCATCGACATCTCCTCGCCCAGCGACTCGGCCAGCCGGTGATTGACCTCCTCCAGCATCTTCTTGCGCTCGGCCAGCAGCTGGTCGAGGGAGGTGTAGCTGCGCCGGCCCTGCTCCACTTGGGAGATCAGTGCCTGTTCCTCCTTCTTAAGACCCTCAATGATGCCTTCCGGGGTCTTCTCTTCCTTCTTTTTGGCGAACAGCATGGCGGCCTCTTCTCTTTATTAGTGAAGCTGGCTTAATAACCGCGGTCGCTCCCAGACTTTTACCCTTATCCCCTGACCCTTATCCTTTAACCCTTGACCCTTAAATCTTGTCCCTCGCTCTCAAACATTGACTTTTTTCCCGGCGAACAGGTAGCGCTTGATCTTTTTGGTGGTGGTCTTGGGAAACTCCTCGTCCCTTACCGAAAAATGCTTGACCCGCTTGTAGTCGGCCAGATTGGCGCATTCCCGCCGCACCTCCTCCTTGAGAATCTTCTCCACCAGGGCCTCGTCCACCTTGACCTTGTGTCTGATGGCATACTCGTCGAAGGCCTCGGAGGCCGGATAGATCATGGCGTGCACCTCTTCGCGGTTGGTCTGAGGGTTCATTTCGCCTATCACCAGGACCTCGGCTATGAAGGGGCTTTTCAGCAGCTGGGCCTCCACTTCCTCGGGATAGATGTTCTTGCCGGCGGCCGAGATGATGACGTTCTTGGCCCGGCCGGTGATGAACAGGCAGCCTCTGTCGTCGATGTAGCCCAGATCTCCGGTTAAAAACCAGCCGTCGCGCATCACCGCCTGGGTGGCCGCCGGGTTCTTGTAGTAGCCCTGCATTAAAACCGGCCCCTTGGCGGCTATCTCCCCTATTCCGGACGCGTCCGGATCCATAATCTTCAATTCCACTCCGGGCAGGGCAGGACCCACCGAAGCCGGGTTCGGGTTCTTGATGAAGTTGGCCGTCAGCACCGGCGAGGTCTCGGTCAGACCGTAGCCCTGGACCATCTCGAAGCCCAGGGTCTCGAAGCCTTTGGCCACCTCGACGTTCAGGGCCGCTCCGCCCGAGACCATCAGGCGCAGAGTGCCCATGCCGGCCTTTTCCCTGAGGGATTTGAAAACCTGGACTCCGGCCCGGCGCCCGGTGACCGTCTTTATGGATTTGACCACCCCATGGGAGGCGGCAAAGGCCATTCGGGTCAGCCAGTCCTTCTCCCTGATGCCGCGCCTGATGCCCTGGTAGATTTTCTCGAACAATAGGGGCACCCCCATCATGATGGTGCACTGGGCATCGCGGATGTCGGCGATGATCTCCTTGGGCTTCAATGATCGGGCGTAGGTGATGGTGCAGCCGGCATAGAGGGGCACCAGCATCCCGGCCGTGGCCTCGAAGGTGTGGTGCAGGGGCAGCACCGAGATGAAGGTGTCGTGGTGATCGAAACGGAAGCACTGGTAGCCGGCATCGACATCGGCCATGATATTGCCATGGGTCAGCATCACCCCCTTGGAGGAACCGGTGGTGCCCGAGGTGTAGATGATGACCGCCAGGTCCTCCAGCTGCACCTGGCGCTTCAGGGTTTTGGGCTCGGCCGGCTCGTAGAGGCGCGCCAGGTTGTTCATGGAGAAGACGTGCTTGATGCTGTGCAGGCCCTCCAGCGCCTCGGCTGCGGTCTCGGCGTAATTATTGGAGACTATCAGCGCCTTGGCCTCGGAGTCGGTCAGGATGTGGCGGATCTCCTGAGGTTTAAGCTGCGAGTCCAGCGGCACCCCCACCGCCCCCATCCCGGTGACGGCCAGATAGCTCTCCACCCATTCCGGACAGTTCTCCCCCAAGATGGCCACCCGGTCGCCGTGCCCTATCCCCCGGTGGGCCAGGCCGGCCGACAATTGGTCTACCCGCTCTTTAAGCTCCCGATAAGCCACCTTGTAGAAATCATCCCCCCGGCGCATCTGCAGGGCAACCTTGTAGGGATAGAGCCCGGCCGAACGGGCCAGCATCCCCTTGATGGTGATCAGCCCCAGTCCCTGGCGTATGGGATAGTGCTTATCCGAATAGACGAGAAATTTCGGCATCTGATTTCTCTTTTATTCTTTCGTTTATCTCAATTTACTCCTGTTTCTCTTAACATCCAAAAAGGTGGCCATAAAATCGCCGTCTAAAAGCTTCCCAGGTCTATTCCGGCGAACAGCCGCACCAGCAGGTTCAGGGCCGGCATGATGATGGTGCCCAGTATATGGATGCCCAGCACTTGTCCTAAAAAAAGTAGTCCGATGATGATGATCATTCCGAAGCGTTCCAGCTTCAGATACTCGACATAGAGCCGGTATGGCAAAAACCCGGCCAGCACCTTGGAGCCGTCCAGCGGCGGAATGGGTATCAGGTTAAAGACCGCCAGCACCACGTTGATGGTCAGGCTGAAAAGCAATAGGGCGTGCACCGGAAACCAGAAGCCCTGCGGCTCCAGCCCAGCGATTCCCAACAGCCTCAAAAGCAGGCCGCAGGCCAGGGCCGCCGCCAAGTTGGCCCCCGGCCCGGCCAGGGAGATCCAAACCATGTCCCGTTTGGCGTCGCGCAGGTTGTAGGGGTTGACCGGGACCGGCTTGGCCCAGCCGAAAAGCATGGAGCCTCCGGAGGCGGCGAACAACAGGGCGGGAAAGATGATGCTCCCCATGATATCGATATGGGGCAAGGGATTGAAGGTCAGACGGCCCATCAGCCGGGCGGTGGGATCCCCCAGGCGCTCGGCCACCCGTCCATGAGCGTATTCATGGAAGATGACGGCAAACAAAAGCGGCGGGACCCACAGGGCCAATCGTAGGACAACATCCATCTTTTTTTAAGAATACCCTATTTATAAAGCGGTTGTCAATTCATTTTTTGCTTCGGCTGAGGCATAGCCGGCCCGCCTCCTCCCTGGCCAGCCGGTCGGCCTCCAGCACCGCCTTTACCGAAACCGCGCCTGACCTCGGGGTGCGTTCCATCGCCCCCAAGATAACCTCAGGTATATGCAGGAAACCGATGCGCCCTTCGATAAAGGCCTGAACCGCCACCTCGTTGGCCGCGTTCATGGCTGCCGGCATGGTGCCGCCTATCCTGCCCGCCAGATAAGCCAGCTTGAGGCAGCGGAAGGTGGCGGTGTCGGGGCGGTGGAAGGTGAGCTTCCCAATGGCGGCGAAATTAACTGGTTTAGCCAGGGAGAAAGTACGCCTGGGCCAGGTCAAAGCGTATTGGATGGGCAGGCGCATGTCCGGGTCCGAAAGCTGGGCCAGCACCGAACCGTCCACAAACTCGACCATGGAATGGATGATAGATTCCGGATGGACCACCACTTCGATTCGCTCCAGAGGCACTTGAAACAGATGTCTGGCCTCCAGCACTTCCAGCCCCTTGTTCATCAGGGTGGCCGAGTCCACCGTGATCTTTGGCCCCATCCGCCAGGTGGGGTGCCTCAGGGCGTGCCGGGCGGTGACCGACCGAAGTTTCGACCGGGAATGACCCCGGAACGGTCCGCCCGAAGCGGTCAGTATCAGCCGGCGCACCGTGGCCGGATCGCGGCCGTCCAGGCACTGGTGCAAAGCGGCATGCTCGCTGTCGATGGGTAAAATCCTGACCCTTTTCCGGCGGGCCGCCTCCATCACCAGATCCCCGCCGGCCACCAGCGTCTCTTTGTTGGCCAGAGCCACGTCATGGCCGGCCTCAATGGCAGCCATGGTCGGCACCAGGCCGGCCGCGCCCACCAAAGCGTTGACCACCATATCGGCCCCGGACATCCCGGCCGCCGGCTCCAGGCCATTTTCTACTATTTTAATGCCCAGCCTCCTGGCAGTCCTGACTACGGCTCCCTGAGCCTGCCCGTGGCCCAGGCTTACCAACTTAGGTTTGAACTCGGCCATCTGCCTGGCCAGGACATCCAGCCGGGTATTGGCCGCCAACCCCACTACTTGGAACATCTCCCGGTGGCGGCGCACCACCTCCAGGGTTTGGGCTCCAATAGAGCCGGTGGAGCCCAGAACGACCAGATTCCTCGGCCTAGCCATCCAACCTCCGATAAACCGGCACCTCTCTTCCCTGTTCCTGAAAAAGGCGGAACATCATCTCGGCCAAAAGCCCGGTGAACACGAACTGAACGCCGATGATGATCAGAACCAGTCCCAACAAAAGCATGGCCTGGTGGCCCACCCGTCCCGAGATCAGGCCATTGACCACGATGGCCAGATCGATGATAAAGCCGGCCGATCCCAGCACCAGCCCAGCCAGCCCGAAGAAGTGCAGAGGCCGTTTGATATACTTGGTAAGAAAGGCCACTGTCAGCAGGTCGAAGAAGCCGCCAAGCGCCCGGCCCGGACCATACTTGGTGGTGCCGTACTTGCGGGGGTCGTTCTCCACCTTGATCTCGGCCACACGGTACCCCTTCCAATAGGCCAGGGCCGGGATGAAGCGGTAGAGGGTGCCGTAGACCTTGAGGTTCTTGACCACCTCCCGGCGGTAGGCCTTGAAGGGGCAGTTGGTGTCGTGGATGTCAAGTCCGGTCCAGGCCCGCACCAGACGGTTGAACAGCCTCGAGGACCAGGTCCTCTTGCCCTTGCCCGTATGCTTCCAGCCGGTCACCAGGTCGTATCCCTCCTCGATCTTTTTCAGAAAATCCGGAATCTGCTCCGGCCGGTCCTGAAGATCGCCGTCCATGGTGATGATGACCTGGCCCCGGGCAGCATCGAACCCGGCCGAATAGGCCTGAGACTTGCCGGAGTTTCTGGAGAGCATCAGGGCTGAAATGTTCCGGTCATCGGACCTGGCCTGGCGCACCGCTTCCAGCGTCTTATCGCAGCTGCCGTCGTCAACGAATAGAATTTCGTAGCCTCGGCCCAGGTCCCGGCAAACCTGGGACAGCCTCCGGGAAAGCTCGGGGATGCTGCCTTCCTCGTTGTAAACCGGAATCACTACGGACAGATGGATCTCATGGGCCATGGCTATCCTCCTTGATGACCTGAAGCACGTAGGTCGGCGGGTCGCCGGCGGCGTAGACGATCTTGAATCGTTTATCCATCCAGGGCTGGATGGCCGGCAGAAGAAACCTTTGAAGCGTGCCGCTTATCGGCTCCACCATGACGTAATCGGCTTTGATCAGGCTGGCTGCCATCGAATCCTGATCGGTGGTGAATGGATAGCAATATGCTATCCGTTGGGACGCTAGGTGAAACAGCTGGGGTTTGCGGGAGACAACGATGCTTGTCTCCGGAGTGTTATCCCTGATCCATGCGGCCGCCAGGAAGAAGCTGCGCCATTGGGGATCGTAGCCGGCCAAACGGTCGCCGTTGTCGTATTGGTACTGTCTAGCCAGGGCTGGTCCAACTTTTCCCATCACTGGAAAGAACGACGCCATCCCCAGCGCCGTCAGCAGGACTATGTTTACCAGGGCGGTTTTGCCTTTAAGCAACCGCCCCAGCACCCACCCATAGCCCTGCAATAGGAAGAAAAGGATCAAAGGCAGAACAGGCAGGGCGAACCTATAATCCGTCCAAACCACCGGCCACATGGCCGATAGGGCCAGATAGGAAAGAACCATCCAGCTCTCAGCCCCTCCCTGCCGTAACCCTAAGGCCGCCCCCAGCAGGATCGGCAGAGAGATGACAGTCAACAGGAGAACGCCGGCCCGACTCAGTCCCAATGTTTCGGCACTGGGGAATAGGAGCTGGGGCCATACCGATGTCAGATAGAGCTTAAGATTGATAATGACCCGGGAGGCTAACTCCCCCATGCCCACGCGTCCCAGCTCAGGCTGGTAGGGATCGCGCATCAGAAACTGATCGAGGTAGCCGCCCGATGTCCCGAAATGAGCGTTTCGCAGAGACCAGGGGACCATCAGCAGCAGGCTGATTCCCAAAAACAAAAGCGCCCATTTGAACCTTCGTTGCGCCGCCAAATGAATGGTTACTGCTCCCACCACAGCTATCCCGGCGCTGCGCACCTGGACGCAGGCCGCAGCCGCCAAGCATGCCCCCAAAAACCACCAGACGCTTTTCCCCGACTCCTTCCAGCGCGACAGCAGCCAGAGGCAAAGAAGCAACATGGCTAAAAACGGAAGCTCGGAGAGAACCCAATGCCCAAATTCTAGATAATGCTGGTTGACCGCCAGAAGCAGGGCGGTGGCCAGCGCCAACGTCGGACCCTGCTTTCTCAGGAGCAACCAAACAAGGAGGATACCCGCCAGCCCGGCCAGCCATGGCACCAGTTTATACCAGGCATAGGGAAGTTTTAAAAGCGAGATCGGCGCCAGCATCAGGGGAAAGCCTGGCGGATACTGGGTGTGGGGCCGCTGCTCCGGCGTCCACAATTCGGTCAATCCCCGGCTCTGGGCTAAAGACTGCGATAGGATTACATAGGCCGCATTGTCGCCGCCCACAAACGGCTTAGGATCGAAAAGCAGAAATGACAATAGGACATAGAGCACCAGAATGCCGGCCAGCACCTTGCCCTGATGGCTTTGGACGAAAATAGATATAGACGGCCGCTCCGCCGGCTTAATCCTGACCGTTCTACTTTTTTTATGGGCCATCAGTCGGTAAATCGGTATTTGATCAGGGTCCACAGGGCCGGCAGCCCATCGTACCAGTGGATCTTCTTGCCCTCGTCGTAATCCCGCCCGTCGTAGGTGATGGGCATCTCGTAAACGCGAAGCTTCCGGTTCTTGAAAAGCTTGGCGGTGATTTCCGGCTCGATGTCGAACCGGTTGGATTTCAGATTCAGGTTCTTGATGACCTCTGCCCGGAAGACTTTGTAGCAGGTCTCCATGTCGGTAAGCATGGTGTTGTAGAGGATATTGGTCATGGCCGTCAGGAACTTGTTGCCCAGGTAGTGCCAGACCAGGAACACCCGATGGGTGCCGTAGAACCTCGAGCCATAGACCACGTCGGCGACCCCTCGAACTATGGGTTCGATCAGTTTGGGATACTCCTCCGGCGAGTATTCGAGATCGGCGTCTTGGATGATTATGATATCGCCGGTACACTCCCTGATCCCGGTTCGGACGGCCGCCCCTTTGCCCAGGTTATGCGGGTGATAGACGATCTTAATGCCAGAACGGCCTTCAAAAGATTTCAGGATTTCCCGGGTGCCGTCAGTAGACCAATCGTCCACAATCACCAGCTCCTTGTCCACCGGCACCGCCTGAACCCGGGCGATGATCCTCTCTATGGTGGCCTTCTCGTTGTAGACCGGCATGATCACTGAAAGCTTCATATCAGTGGCACCTTTCGTAGACGGTTATCTCCGGGTAAAAGTACCTCCAGTCGGCCATGGGGTAACCGGTGAACTTCAGCCCGCAACAGGCGGGCACCCGCTTGAAGACAGCCCGAGGTCGGTAATTGTTTTTCAGGTAGTCGAAAAAAACCCGGGTTTCTTCAGGCGACTTCGTGGAGAAGGTTTGTCCCTCCCTTTCGAAATCGCTGACCACTATGGGGCCGGACTGATACCCCCGAATAGCTTCCAAGTCGTACTGCAACCGGATGATTTCATAGGCATCCAACTTCGGACTATAGAATTCGTATATCCCGGCCACAGCTATTTCTGATCCCGGAGGATAGTGGCCGGCTAGGAAATCTGTGGCTTCCTCCCTGGTGTCCTTGTCAGCCATAATCCGCACCCAGGCCAAACTATTGGCCATGGTATAGGTCGCGCCCCAACATGTCCATGCCAGAACGGCGGATGCCAAAACCTTTCTCCATCCGGCCGTACTCCGCTCCCAAAGCTTGACGAGCATTCCGGCTATCAATATTATGAACAACGGAACGCTCGGCAGCAGATGGCGGAAATATGGAGAGGCATTTATACCTAGCAAAATAAATATAAAGACAATGGGTGTCACCACCATCAACAACCTGGCTTCAGGCCGGTAGAAGGCAGCCGCTAAAGCCATAAGAAACAAGGCCCATAGCGGCCAGCCTAAAGCCAGACGGCTGGTAAACATCCAGGGATAGACCAAGTCGGTGGCAAAGCGGTTGTAAGAAAACATCTGGGAAATCCCCTGGCTGAACTCGTCGAAGGCCAGCAGGCTATAGGGGCATCCCATCAGGAATCCGCCCAGCATTCCCAAAATGTAGAAGGCTAAATATCTAGCAGGGCTGCCTTTTGAAATAAAAAGATAGGCGATGATCGCCGGAAGCACGATCAGCACTCCGGTGTATTTGGTAGCGGCCGCCAGCCCCCCAGCCGCGCCGGCTAGCAGGACATAACTGCTCCCCGATCTTTTTAGCGACAACAATAACAGGTAGAGCGCCAAAAGAAACCAGAATACAGCCGGGCCGTCAACCGTGATATAGTGAGACTGGACCACCAGCACCGGGTTTATCGCCGCCAGCCAGGCTGCCAGCAGGCCGGCCTGGGTGTTGCCGAACAGCCTGAGGGTGGCAAAAAAGACCAACAACACCGAGGCGGTGCCCAAAAGCACGCTCACCATTCTGGCCACCAGCCAGAGATTGGTGATACCATCTAATTCTGCGTCACCGTCAGCTATCTGTCTTATGGTGGGGATGATGCCGGTGGCGCCGGCCAGCCAGTTAACCAAAGCCAGTGTATAGTAGTGCCAGCTGGGATTTATAAAATAATGGGGGTTCAGCCCCTTCTCAACAGCCAAATTGTAGAGGACTGTAATTCCGACCTTTTCGTCGGGATGGTGGTTGTCCCAGTAAGGTTCTTTGGGTATGCCCCATTTTATTCCCCAGATCCTGAGTCCGAAGGCCACCATTAATATGGCCACCAGGAACAGTATGGTCCGACGATCCGCCGGCCGTTTTTGAGGCCGGCTTACTCCCCTCTTTTCTGCTTGACCTTGAACCATTCTATGGTCTCCGCTATGCCCCTCTCGAAATCCACCTGGGGCTCCCAACCCAGAATTCTTTTGGCTCTGTCTATCACTGGCTTTCTCTGTTTGGGATCGTCCTGAGGCAGCGGCCTGAATTCGATCGGAGCCTCGGCGCCGGTCAGCCGCTTGATGTGCCTGGCGAAATCGAGAATGGACATCTCGTTGGGATTGCCCAGGTTCACCGGATCCGAGCCGCCTCTATCAGGCATTTTTAGGATTCCGTCGATCAGGTCGGAGACATAGCAAAAGCTGCGGGTCTGGCTGCCGTCGCCGAAGACGGTCAGCGGTTGGCAGTGCAGGGCCTGCCAGATGAGGGTGGGCACCACCCGGCCGTCGTCCAGCCGCATCCTGGGGCCGTAGGTGTTGAAGATGCGAACGATCCTGGTCTCCACTCCGAAATATCGGCGGTAGGCCATGGTCATGGCCTCGGCAAAGCGTTTGGACTCGTCGTAGACGCTGCGCGGCCCCACCGGATTGACGTTGCCCCAGTAGCTTTCGTCCTGGGGATGGACCAGCGGGTCGCCGTAGACCTCGGAGGTTGAGGTCAGCAGGAACCCGGCTCCCTTGGCTTTGGCCAGCTCCAGCAGGTTGTGGACCCCGTAGGAGCCGACCATCAGGGTTTCCACCGGAAGTTTGAGGTAATCTATGGGACTGGCCGGAGAGGCCAGGTCGAATATCCAGTCCAGAGGCCCTGTGATGTTAATCGGACGGCAGATGTCGTGCTCGATGAACTGGAAGTCCGGCCTGTTATTCAGATGGGCGATGTTGTCGAGGCTGCCGGTTATCAGATTGTCGACGGCCGCCACTTGATGGCCCAGATCCAGCAATCGGTCGCAGAGGTGCGATCCCAGAAATCCGGCCGCCCCGGTCACCAGGACACTGGATCCCGGCTTCATGCTCCCCTGCCCACGCAGTGATAGGTAAAGCCCAGCTTTTTCATCTGATCAGGCTGGTACTGGTTCCGTCCGTCGAATATCACCGGTTTTTTCAACATTCTTTTCATTTTTCTGAAATCAGGTTCCCGGAACTGGTGCCATTCGGTCAAAAGCAGCAGGGCATCGCAGCCTTGAAGGGTCTGATAGGCATCGGCTAAGTACTCGATCGCTTTATCGCCCAGCTCCTGCCTGGCCGTCTCCAGGGCCACCGGATCGTGGGCCCGGAATGATGCACCCTTCTTTCTCAGGGCGTTGATGATGTCGACGGCCGGGGCCTCCCGCATGTCGTCGGTCTGCGGCTTGAAGGCCAAGCCCCAGACGGCCAGCCGCCTGTCCTTGAGCTTTCCGTTGAAATGCCTTGCCACCTGGTTTACGAACCACTTCCGCTGTTCTTGGTTGACTTCCTCCACCGCCTCTAGAATTCTCGGCGGCAGACGGTATTGCCGGGACATGTGGACCAAAGCCTTGACGTCCTTGGGAAAGCAGGAGCCGCCGTAGCCCAGACCGGCATAAAGGAAGGGCATGCCGATGCGCCGATCGCTGCCTATCCCCTGGCGTATCTTTTCGACGTCGGCCCCGACCGCCCCACAGAGCCGGGCTATCTCGTTCATGAAGCTGATGCGGGTGGCCAGCATGGCGTTGGCCGCGTATTTGGTGAGTTCGGCCGAGGCCGGGTCCATCACCAGCACCGGATGGCCGTTGCGGATGAAGGGCAGGTAGAGCTGATGCATCAAGGTGGCCGCCTTTTGGCTGTCGCAGCCGACCACGATCCTGTCCGGCTTCATAAAGTCGCTTATGGCGTCCCCCTCCTTGAGGAATTCCGGATTGGAGGCCACGTCGAAGGGGATCCGGCGCTTCCGTTTTACAAGCTCGGCGGCAATGGCCTTCCTGACCTTCTCCGAAGTCTTCACCGGCACCGTCGATTTGTTGACCACCACCAGATATTTCTGCATGCTCCGTCCGATCTCCCGGGCCACCGCCAGCACATGGGAGAGATCGGCCGAGCCGTCCTCGCCCGGGGGCGTGCCCACCGCGATGAAGGCAAACTGGGCGCCGGCGATGCCCTGGGCCAGGCTGGTGGTGAAGTCCAGCCGCCCCTCCCGGTGGTTCCTCAGCACCATCTCCTCCAATCCCGGCTCGTATATGGGGATGATGCCTTTTTTCAGGTTTTCGATCTTCCGGCTGTCGATGTCCACGCACCATACCTGGTTCCCCATGTCGGCGAAACAGGCGCCGGTCACCAGTCCCACATACCCGCTGCCTATGACCGCCAGTTTCATTTCTTAGCTCCTTAGTTCAATTTTTCCCTTTTGCCAGTGGGCGATCCGGTTCTTGCCTTTCTCCTTGGCCAGGTACATGGCCTGGTCAGCCTTCTCCACCAGTTCCCGGTAGTCCTTGGCGTCATCCGGATAGGCGGCCACGCCGATGCTGGCCGAGATCCGTTTGGCGCCGGGCCGGCCGTCGGCAAAGTCCGTCTGATAGATATTTTTCCTGATGCGCTCGGCCTCCTCCAGTCCCTCCCCGATCCTGGCCCCGGGAACGATGACGGCAAACTCGTCGCCTCCGTAACGGGAGACCAGAGAATCCCGGTTCTCCATAGCGTCGGAGATGATTCCGGCCAGCCTTTTCAGCACCTCGCTTCCCTTGAGATGTCCGAAGGTATCGTTGTACTCCTTGAAGAAATCCAAGTCCATCCAGATCAGGCACAGCCGCCCCCCCGCCAGGGTCATTTCCTCCAACCTTTTCTGGAAGTAACGGTAGTTGAAAAGCCCGGTCAGACCGTCGGTGGTGGCCTCTCGTTCCTTCTCCTCCAGGATGCCGGCATTTTCCAGGGCCAGAGCGGCGTAGGTGGCCACCAGCTTGATGGCCGACAACTCCCGCTGGTTGAAACTGCGCGGCTGCTTTACCGAGGAGATGTTGATCACGCCCACCCGGTGCTCGTTGACCAAAAGCGGCACCACCAGCATGGAGCGGATCTTGTCATAGCCCTGGGGCGAAGGGACGAACAGCGGCTCGCGGTCGGTGTCCGGAACATTGAGCGGCTGGCCGGTGCGCAGGGCCTGGCCGGCCAGTCCCTGGTCGCTGCGCAGCCTGAGCTTGCCCACTGCCCCGGCCCGGGTGCCACGGGCGGCCCGCAGCACCAGCTCGTCGGTCCCCTTGTCCAAAAGCAGGATGGAGCAGCGGTCGGCCTTGAGGATGTCCTCCACCGCGTCCAGGGTCAGCCCCAAAGTCTCCTCGATGCTCTTGGAAGACGACAACAGGGCGCCGATGCCGAAAAGAGCGGCCGATTGGATGTCAGAGGCCGCCTTGCTCCAATCCTCGGCCAGACGCGCCAGCTCCCGATGCCGGGACATCCATCGCTTCTGCTGGTCAGAAATCAACCCGGCCCAGTAGGCGGTCAGCGACAGCAAAAACACCCGGAAGAAAAGATCGTAAAGGCCGGCTGTTTCCCAACCCAGCTCCCGTCTTAGTCCCAATACCAAGAAATAACAGACCAGCGAGACGGCCGCGGTGCTGACCGCCGCCTTACGGCTGCCGGATAGGGCTGCCCAGAAAATGGCTAAGAAATAGAGGTAGAAGAACTGGCTGCGGGCTCCCCCGGTAAAAGCCACCAGCAATGTAGCTAAAAGCAGATCGAACCACAGGCTGATCCACCAACGCCTTAGAAAACTAATAACACTCTTGGGGCTGAAGAGAAGCGCCAGATTGAGAACAGCAGCGGCCCCCATCACCGCCAGCAGGGCTCCGAAGCCGCGACCCACCGCTTCCGGCGCCAGGGCCAGGGTGATGGCCGCCAGGAAGAGCACCGCCCAGCGCACCCAAAAAGCGGCTCTTTCCTGGTATCCGGCCAAGGCCAGGTTGTATTGCCTCTCGAATCGCTTCATGCTTTACTGTGGACTTCGGAATCTCTATTTCCCAGCTGGGCCCCGGCCCCGGTGCCGGCCGCCCATCCGGTGGACCAGGCGATCTGCAGGTTGTAGCCGCCGCAGGGACCGTCCAGGTCCAGCACCTCTCCGCAGAAGTAGAGGCCCGGAGTTTTTTGGGATTCCATTGTTTTGGGATCGACCTCAGAGGTATTCACCCCTCCCGAGGTGGCCACCGCCTCGTCATAGCCGCGCAAACCGGTGACGGTCAGCGGCATTTCTTTCAACAACCGGGCAATGGTCTTCCTCTGAATGGCCGTGATCTGACTGACCGGGGCATCCAACCCTAGGCCGCAAAGCTCGGCAAAAACCGGGACCAAGGTCGCCGGCAACAGGCCTTTGAGCAAGCCCTTGAACCTCTTTTTTCCCTGAGCCTGGATGTCCCTCCTTAGCCTGAGATCGACTTTTTCGGAATCAAGAGCCGGCTTGAGGTCCAAGCGGCAATCCACCGGTCCTTTCTCAAGCCATGGCCCGACCGTCCGGCTGGCGTCGAGTACAATAGGCCCCGAGATTCCGTAGTGGGTGAACAGCATCTCGCCGAAAAAGACGGCCTTCCTGTTGCTCTGGACGAAATTGAGTCTGACATTTTTCAAACTAAGCCCCTGGAGATCCTTGGCAAACTCTTCGCGCACCTCCAGGGGAACGTCGGTTGGCCGGGGCGGAACGATGGCGTGGCCAAGGCTGGAAGCCATCCGATAGCCATCTCCGGTGGAGCCGGTGGCCGGGTAGGATTTTCCCCCGGTGGCGATTATCAGTCTATCCGATTGAAAAGAATTTCCTTGGCCGATGATGTTGAAACGATCTTTTGTTTTTAAAACTCTGACGGTCTCGGCCCTGGTTACAACCTTGACGCCTTTATCCCTAAGAAAGCGTTCCATGGCCCGAAGCACATCGTGGGAATCGTCTGACTGGGGAAAGTACCGTCCCCCCCGCTCCAGCTTGAGCCTAAGCCCCAGGCTTTCGAAAAAGGACACTGTATCCTGGGTGGAGAAGCGAGCCAGAGCCCCGTAAAGGAATTTGGCCTTGGGTCCGCAGTCGGCGATAAACTGTTTGGAATCGAGATTGTTGGTAAGGTTGCAGCGGCCCTGGCCCGTCAGCAGCAACTTGCGGCCCAAGGCCTGATTTTTCTCCAAAAGCCGGACGTCGGCTCCCAATGAGGCCGCCCGGCCGGCCGCCATCATACCGGCTGGCCCCCCGCCGATAACTATGATGTCCGGCATAGACTTACATAATACCAAATTTTGCCATATGAATGCAATAGAAATATCGCCTTTAATGGCTTCATCCCTACCGGCCGCATGGAAAAACGGCGGGAAACGTTTCCCGCCGCTTCGGATTCGCGGGGCTTCGGTCAGCGAAGGACCACCGCCTTCGAATTGAGGATCTTATCGCCGAACCCGGCGCGTACTAGATAAACTCCGGCCGCCACCTTTTTGCCCGATCCGTCCCTGGCATCCCAGTCAAAGCTGGCGGACCAGGGGGCGATGGACATCCTCCTCACCAGCCTTCCCCCGGTGTCGTAAATGGACATCGCCGTTACCCCTCCGGACTCGGGCACGCTGATGCGGCACCGGCCACGGCATGGGTTCGGGCTGATGCGGATCGATTGCCTTAAGCCCGTGAGCCTTGATGTCGGCCCTCCGGCCACGCCTGCCGGTCCCTCCAGAGTGGCCTGGGCGTAGGCGTAGGTGTCATGATCCGGGATCTCGACCGGGGTATCGTCGGACACGGCCGATGTGTTCCAAGCCAGTTGCTCCACCGACAGGTATTCTATGCTGCCGGCCATCCCGTCGGCCGAGTCGTCGATGCAGCCCACGAACACGATGTTCTGCCCCAGCGAGTCCAGGTAGGGCGCTCCCTCGGTCAGGTCCAGCACCAAGTTGGTGGATGGAAAGGGAAGGTTGCCCCCCTTGTCCCAGTACTGGCTGGCGGAATAGAAGACCTTGCTCCAAAGCGGGCCCCAGGGGTCGCCGATCCCGGCGGTGAAGGTGATGTGGCCACGCCGCCCGTGGCTCACCCGCACCCTGGCCTTGAGCACCGGCTGGTAGCCCACGGTGTCCGGGACGTAGCCCGCCCAGGGGTAGACCATCTTGGGATGCGATTGGACGGCCTGATAGGAGAGCCACCAATAGCCGCCATTTCCCCAGCCGGTGCCCCAGGAGTTGACGCAGCGGAAGGCGCCGGTCCCGTCGTGCGTCACCTTGTCGTCGTCATAGCCCACCATGCACAGGTTATGGCCTCCGCGGTTGGTACCGTAGGAGTCGGCGGCGCAGTAGCAGGTGTCGAAATTGTTGATGTTGTCGAAGTTGCTGAAGACGCTGATGTTGAAAACCAGGCACTTGTTCTCCGACAGCAGCTGCTTGGCATAGGCGATGCCGGAGGCGCTGCCCAGCTGGAACCATGGGGCGCCCACGTTTTTGCACCTATAGAGCAGGGCCGAATCGAAGGCCGTCTCCGAGGGCCAGACCGTGTAGCCGACGTTGGTCCCCATCTGCGACGAAGGGGCGCAGCCGTGGGTCCACATCAGCTCCATGGCATCAAATAGGTCCGCACCGCCATCCACCCCGCCGTTGAGCTGGTTGTAGAGGAACATGGGGCTCATGCGGTGGCCGGGGTCGGAAAGGTCCCAGCCCCGCTCCACCCGCTCTTGGTGGGTTTTGAAGTAGTAGCCCACCGACCACCCGGTGCATGAGTTGCCGGTCTGCATGCCCACCGGCGGCATGTCCGGGGTGTGGTCCACCTTGGCTATCAGCAGGTCGGCGGTGACCACCGGATTCTCCTGACACAGCTCTGGATGCTTGAGCCTGGGATCGCTCACCAGCCCGCCAAGCGGATGCAGGTTCTGGGCCAGGAGCGAAGAAGCCAACGACAGGATAAGCGCCAGGTATCTCATTTTGCTCCAAGAATAATTTAATGAATATTATACCAGATTATTATGCCGGTATCAACAAAAATCCCCGCCTCCACAAGCGGGGATTTTTCAGACTATGGCCGTCCAGGGATTAACGGACCACCGTCAACTTGCCCACCAAGCTCTGTCCGCCGGCCTCCAAGCGGTAGAAGTAGACACCCGGTTTGGCCCCAGCCGCGTTCCACTCGACCGAATGCCGCCCCGGCGGCAACATTCCCAGCTCGAACCGCTTGACCTCCTGGCCCAGCACGTTGAAGATGGAGATCCCGGTTTCGGTTGTCCGCGGTAGTTGGAAGCTCAGGTTGGTTTTACCCCGCGCCGGATTGGGGACGCTGCCCAACAATGCCAATCGGGAGGGGTTTCCGAGCGTAGTCGAGGAGCCCTCGACCCCTGCCAGCACTCCCACCAGCAGGCTGCAGGACATGGCCGCCGAGGCCGCCGGGATATGACGCACGGCAGTCAGGGTGTGGGCGCCGCCGGTGGTCGGGTTGGTCCCGTTGAGGTAGGTCACCGGGTAGGCCGTGCCGTTGCTGTCGAAGTTGGCCTGGGTGGAACTGTTCCACAGGTCGGCCGACTCCCCGGCGTTGGTGCCGTCCCAGAGCTCCGAGCTGTACCCGGCCGTGGTCATATCGGTCTCCTCCAGGGCCACCCCGTAGGGACGGTTGCGGCTGGTGCCGTTGGTGGTGTTGACGTTGACCTGGTTGTTGGTGAAATAGGTCCCGCTTGTATAGGTGGTATCGATATGGTAGATGGCCAGGCCCTGGCCGGCCAGCAGGGAGTCCCACCTCACCGTGCTCACCGGGCCGGCCGCGTTGCGGTAGCGGTTTTCGATCAGCCAGAACTGCTTGGTGGTGTCGGCCCCCAGCCTGGCCAGCTTGTAGGAGCTTCCGCTGGAGGTGGTCATGATGGCCGGAATACCGTAGAACCCGTTGGCGGTCACCCTGACCGGGTTGGCCCATCCCAGAAAGCGGCGGCACCAAAGGTCAAGGGCCACCGGCCGGGCGTTGCTGGAGCCGTTGCCGCCCCAGGAGCCGCCGGCCATCAGGGAAAAGTTTCCCAGCCCCTGGCCCGAGATGGAGTAGCCGCCGGTGTCGTAGAGGTCGGGCAGGCCCAGGGCGTGGCCGAACTCGTGGCAGAAAACCCCGCAGCCGATGATGGTGGTGCCGCCGCTGCCAGAGTAGCTGGTGCGTTCCGGCATGATGATGTACTTAGCAATCCGAACCGGGTTTCCGGTAAATGAACTGACATCGTTGGTGGTGTAATACGTGCCTCCGGTGAAAGACAGCAGGCTGGCGCTGTGGGACCAGATATCATTGGTGCTGCCTGTCTCCTCGGCCCCCTTGCCCGAATGAACCACCCACAGTACGTCCACGTAGCCGTCGTGATCCCGGTCGTAGTTGGTGTCGGCGAAGTTGAAGGTGGAGTCGGCGTGGACCAGCACCTTGCGGATGAATTCATAGACATTCCTGGTAGTGCCGTTGGTCAAACCGTAATTGCCATTCCCGTAATAGGCCACCGTGTTGTCGCTGGTACGCCAGCTGTCAACCTTGCCCGAGCAGCTCATGGCGTTGTAGGACATGTCCCGGTAGAAGTTGTTGACCGACTTGGCCCCAGAGGCCGAGCTGAAGAGCATGGTCTGAAACTCGGCCTGGGTGTTGGTGCTGGCCTGGTCGGTAAAGTAGCCCAGGATCACCGGGTACTGGCGGTTGCCGCTGATGTCGGCCGGCCCGCCCCTGGCCAGCTGCTGCTGGAGAACTCCCTGGGCCGGATTGTCGATCATGCCCGACCGACGGGCCTCGACCACCGCCTCCGGTTCGGTCAATCCCTGCCTGGGGGGCATAGCCAGGGCCGGGAGGGCCGTCAGGCAGGCTAAGACTAGGATTAGAATGACTTTGTTTTTCACTTTTTACCTCCACTTTTTTACATTTACTTTTTTCGCCAAATTCTTAACATTTTAATATTATACACCTTAATCATGGAAAGTCAAGAGCACATTGATGCTTGATGAAAAAGGCATCCCCCGGATTCTCGGAGGATGCTTGTCTGTTGATTCCCTGACTATCTCCTGGCCCTCTTTCTTTTTACTGCTTTCCTGGTTCCCTTCGGCCTGCCCGGCCTCATATCCGCTTTGGTCTTGTCATTGACAGTTCTACTTGACGGCTTCCCCTTATCCCGGTCCTTTAGCCCTCTTTTCTCGGAAAAAATCCCGTCGAAGGATTGACTATTCACCCTTGTCCCTCAGAACCGTCTGGGACGCGGCCGTATTCCTTATAACTTCCATCGAAAATATGATGTTCGATATAAATCCAACCGATAACAAATTTTTACATAAACTGCAATGGGAATATGGAGAAAAGGTTATAAAAATCCCAAGGCTTTGCCTGGGGATTTTTCTTGTCGTTCATCATTTTCTATCTGACAACCGTCACCTTGCCCAACGCCCGGTGCTCCCCGGCTGTCAGCCGATAATAATATACTCCGGGACGTGTCCCGGTTGCGTCCCACACGATCGTATGCCGTCCTGCAGGGAGCGTCCCCATCTCTAACCTATTTACTACCTGGCCAATCACATTGAAGATGTAGAGCCTAGTTTCGGCTGCCCGCGGCAGCTGAAAGTTGATGCTGGTACGGTTGCGCAACGGATTGGGATAAGCCTGACCGGCCTGAAAGGAGGTTATACCCAACCCGGCGTACACCGCCAGAACTGGTCCATAGTAGGTCCATGTCCCCGACAGGCTGATTTCGGACAGCCGGTAGTAATACGATCCTGCTTGATTCAGCGAGTTGTCCAAGTAGGCGTAGTCATGGGGATGGTTGGTGTTTCCGTGACCCGGAACCGAGCCGATGACCCGATATCCGTCGTCCGGTGCCTCTGACCTCTCGATCTCCCAGCGTAAGCAATCATGTTCGCTCTCGGTGCGCCAGGTCAAATTGACGGCGCCGTCATAGACCGAACAGGTAAAGAAAGATAGGCTGACCGCCAGCGGGTCGTTGATGATAAGCATGAACGGATTTTGGACCGCGTCGAACTGTGACGGCCCATAGGTGGCTCTGATCACCAGCGGGAATGAACCGGCTACCGTCGGGGTCCCGGAGATTCTGGCGGTCCCGTCCCCATTGTCTATGAAGGTCACGCCGCTGGGGAGCGCCCCTTGCACGGTGAGAACCGGGGCCGGTGAAGCCGTATAGGCCGGCGTGGCCGCGGTCGTGATGGTGAAGGTTCCAGGGATGCCAATAGTGAAAATAACGCTGGAAGCGCTGGTGATGGCCACGGACGGATAAACGTAGACCGTTGCCGAACCTGTATTGGCGCCCTGGGCCACGGTGACCGTCTGGCTGCCCGGTGTGCCCAAAATAGTCCAAGATCCGGCCGGAAAGGCATGAATGCCTTGGTCAGCAGCCGGCACGAAGGTGTAGTCCGGCGGCAGGGTGTTTCCGCTTCCGGTTGCTGAAAAAGAGATCGTCCCGCTGTAATCGGGGTTGATGCTGTTGTTCGCATCCACCGCAGCCACCGTCAAGGCGAAAGCGCTGTTGACCGCGGCCGATGGCGGCGCCTGCAGCACGAACTTGCTGACGCTTCCATAGACTCGTTGGATCTGCGACGCCGAGCTGGGCCGGGGCGGGTTGCCGACCGGAGCCAAGTCGCCTGCGGTCCGCGTGGCGGTGATGGTCGGTGTCCCGTCCGAGGTCTCCCGCCAGTAGATGGTGACGCTGCTGGTTCCGGCAGCCATGATCACGGAGGTGGTCGTCGTGGTGTAGGTGGCGTCGGTGTAGAACGTGGTGGTGCCCGAGGTGCTGCTCAACGCCAGAGTGGTGTTCGAAGCAACGTTATATGGCTCTCCGGTTATGGTTCGGGCCATGACGACCGACTGGGCATTGCTCGACGGTGTTATCCAAAGGGGTGCCGATTGAAAAACGAGGTGGTTGCCGTCGTATCTATGGGTCTCGGCGCCCGACTGGCAGCCAGGTATATCCGACGGTAGGGCGTTGGTGACGACGACTCCCGCTTTCCCCGCTTGGGCGCTGAAAGGTATCTTGCTGGTGGTGGTGATGCCCGGTCCTCCGCCCGAGACGTCGGTGGCTAAGGCCGGGCTGGAAAGTATTATGACGCCGCCGCCGCCGCCGCCGCCCGGCCCATGGTGTTCGGCGCCCGCAGGGTTCCGGGCCGAGCCCGGAGCGGCCGACACAGGCGGAGCGCCGGCCGGTGCTGAAGTGCTGTAGGAATCCTCGCCCCGTCCGCCCATGGCATAGACACGGGCGTTGGCCCATGTACCTTCCAGCGCCGTCAGGACAATGGAACCTCCCGCCCCGCCGCCGCCGCCGCCGTCATTGGACGTCGTGTTCACCGGCGACGCCCCGTTGGCCGTCAGCGTGCCGTAGCCGGTTACCGTGGCCGTCCGGATCATGATGATCCCGCCGCCGCAGGTGCCGCTGCTCTGTCCGGGGTTGTTGTTGTTGGTGCCGGCGCCGCCTCCGCCGCCCAGCACCACCCGGGCCGCCCCCAATCCGGCAACCGCCGAACCTCCCAGACCGCCCGATGTAAACCCGGTGTTCCAGGAGCGCCCGCCCATGCCGCCGGCGCCGCCGGTGTTTTCATCGTTTCCGTTCTCGCAATGCCCGTCGGTGCCGCCGCCGCCGGCATTGCCCGGCGCTCCCCGTCCCCGGTCTCCGTCCCGGTTGGTCCCGGTGGGGTATCCGGAGCCGGTGTTGACGATGCCGGAACCGTTGAACACGGCGATCGGCGTCCCGGCGATGCCTTCGCCCTTGTTTCCGTTGGTGTTGGTCCCCACCCTGGTCCGGTAATCGGTATTGGCTCCGCTTGATCCGGTAAGCTGCTGGCCGCCGCCGGCCCGGAACCCCAGACCGTCGACGCTGACGGTGGCGAAGTTGAGGTCGAGCTGGTCGCGGATATCAATGGCTAAGATGCCGCCGGTGGCGCCGTTCCAGGGGGAGGCGGTCAGGGTCGAGCCCAACAGGGCGCTGGTATACTGAGGAACGCGTACGATCTGGTACCGCCGTTGGCCCCGAGTGGTAGTCTCGTTGGCGTTGGAGTAAGTGTTGAGCGTGGTATTGCCGACCGGCCCCGCGCCGGAGAAGGTAAGGTTGCCGCCGCCCCCCCCCAACCGCGCTCCGGGCGACTATGTATTCGTACTGCCCCGAGCTGCCGGTGCTGGTGCAACCGGTGCCGTTGGAACCGTCTCCGTAGGCCGCCCCGTTGCTGGTGTTGATGGTTGCGTCCTGCATCTGGATGATCAAGAGCAGGTCGCCGACGGCGATGGTCGGAGACGCGTTGCGTGAGGCTCCCAGCGTAATCGTGGTAGTGGCTTCGGCCGTAACCGTAGCCGTGGTTCCGGGCCAGTAGTTGTTGACCACCCCAGCCAGCACGCCGCCGGGTCCATCCTTGCCTGGAGTCGTCCTGATCTGTGCCATGCCCAGGCCGGCCAGCGACAAAATACCAAGGAGGATCATCGTTGCAAATAAGACATTTTTCGGTTTCATTATAAACCTCCTTAAAAAAATCAACCACGATTATTTGATGCATCTGACACCAAAGGATCCATTTTACGTACCACATAAAATCCAAGACTGCCACCGACCTCATAAGCAGGCTGTCCAAATTACGGTATTATGGCCTCAGTGGTGGAAATCCGAATGAAATGATAACTAACGGCCGATTATTTCAAAACCAGTATCTATCAACACCGCCAACAACAGATATCTATTAATATTGCCTTTATTGAACTGGGATGTTTCAACAAGTATTTTAATAGGTAATGTTCGCATATAGCACTCTGTTTGCAGATATCAATTATTAATGCACCTTTTATGCCATCCTATCCGTCTCAACTTGATTTATAATAAGATATTGAATAACATATATTTAAAATATTGACAAAAAATATGATATCGTATCCCATTCTATGATTGTTTTTGCAATTTGCTATACAATATTGCCGGTCACATTATCTAACATAAATGATTATCCCATTGCTTCAGGAATGTCACCCCTATCGGTTAGACTATCTC
>CAZPNX010000002.1:0-179833 GCA_964588285.1 uncultured bacterium | reverse complement strand
CGAGATAGTCTAACCGATAGGGGTGACATTCCTGAAGCAATGGGATAATCATTATCGGAAAATTTTTCAAGGCTTTGATGTCTTTGGGATAGGTATTAGTGAGGTTTTAGATGGTAATTTTTTATGGTGTTATCAACTGCAGTATTAAGAATGAAAGTACTGTGTTTCCACGCCAGGTAATATTTCTTATCTTATTGACAGAACCCTCTCCAGAGGAAAGGGTTCTGTAATGGAGATAAGGAAAGCTGTTACCGCTTCCTTTGGTACGCCTCCACCCCCTTGGCCAGTATCTGCATGGCCTTCCTTAAATCCGCCTCCTTGAGCACGTAGGCGATGCGGACCTCGCGCTTGCCCTTCTGGGGGTCGGCGTAGAAACCGTCTCCCGGGGCCACCATGGTGGTGGCGCCGTCCACCGAGAACTCGTTGAGCATGAACTCGGCGAACTTGTTGGAATCATCTATGGGCAGCTGGGGCATGATGTAGAAGGCCCCGGCCGGCTTGCGGAAGACGGCGCCCGGTATCCTGCCCAGCTCCTCGCAGACCACGTCGCGGCGGCGCTGATACTC
This sequence comes from uncultured bacterium, assembly GCA_964588285.1. Classification (GTDB taxonomy): domain Bacteria; phylum Edwardsbacteria; class AC1; order AC1; family EtOH8; genus CAZPNX01. The sequence continues at coordinate 179,267 of CAZPNX010000002.1, read as the reverse complement.
GGCTATCATCTTTTTGATGTACTTGTCGATCGACTTGTAGGCGGCGATGGCCCCCACCTGCTCGATGGTCGGCGGGCACAGCCTGGCCTGGCCCAGCTTGAGCATGGCCTGCATCACCTCCTTGTTGCGGCAGACCACACAGCCGATGCGGGCCCCGCAGGCCGAGAACCTTTTGGATATGGAGTCCATCATGATGGCCCGGTCCTCTATCCCCGGGATGTTGAGGATGCCGGTGTGCCGCCCGCCGTCGTAGACAAACTCGCGGTAAACCTCGTCCGAAAGCAGCCAGAGGTTGCGCTCCTTGGCCAGCTCGGCCAGCATCTCCAGGTCCTGGCGGGAAAAAACCGCGCCGGTGGGGTTGTTGGGGGAGCAGAAGAGGATGGCCCGTGTCCTTTTGGTTATCCTCTTGGCGAACTCGGAGCGGGAAGGCATGGCAAAGCCGGTCTCGACGTCGGTGGGCACCGGCACCAGCACCATGTCGGCCATGGAGGCGAATCCGTTGTAGTTGGTGTAGAACGGCTCGGGCACCAGCACCTCGTCGCCCGGGTCGCCCACCGCCAGCAGGGCGAAAACGATGGCCTCGGAGCCGGCCGTGGTCACCATGATGTCGTCCAACGAAAGCGGCGCGTCCCTCTGCTCGAAGTACTTTTTGATCTCCTGCCGCAGCTCCGGCAGGCCCAGCGACGGCCCGTAGGCCAGAACCTCTTCCTTAAAATCCTTGACGGCTTCCATGATCTCGGCCGGGGTGGGGATGTCCGGCTGGCCGATGTTCAAATGATAGACTCGGAGGCCGCGGGCTTTGGCCTGGTCAGCCAACGGAACCAGGCGGCGGATGGGCGAGGCCTGCATGGCCGCGGTGCGTCGGGAGACGGCCGGTGTCTTCTTGGGCATGGTGTGGCTCCTATGTTTTTCTTGATTACTTGCGTTACCTAACCCCGGCCTCTTCCCCACCGGGGAAGGGGGAAAGGGGGTTAGGTCACAGCATCCCCCGCAGTCCGTCCAGGTCGATCCTTCCCCGGGGCAGGGGGCCAATGGCGGATACGGCCAGGCGGTCGGGGCGGAAGAGTTTTTCGGCCAGACGGCTGATGTCGTCGGCAGTGATGCGGTCTATTCTGGCCAAGGTCTGCCCCAAGGGCATGAACGGCTGGCCGGAGATGGCGGTGCGGGCCACCCGGAACATCCGGTTGGAGACGCTCTCCAGCCCCAACATCATTCCGCCCTTTATCTGAGCCTTGGCGTGGGCCAGCTCGTCGCGGTTTAAGGGCTCCTTTATCAAACGGCGTATTTCCTTCAAGGTCAGGACCAGGCTGGCCGGAACTTTGTCCTTGTCCACACCCAGGTAGACGGCCACCAGGCCCGAGTCCCGATAAAAATCCAAATACGAATAGACCGAATAGGCCAAAGCCTCCTGTTCCCGAATGCGCTGGAATAGCCGCGAACTCATGCCTCCGCCCAGCACCGTGTTCAGTACCCAGAGGGTAAAACGATCGGGATCAGTGGCCGGGAGGCCGGGGAAGCCCAAGCAGAGATGGGCCTGGGAGGTCTTTTTCTTCCTGACGACCAGCCTGCAAGCCGGCACCGGGGTTAGGTACGATTCCGGACTTTTTCCGGGTCTAACATTTTCTAAAAATCCGGCCCAGAGGTCGACCACCCGCTGATGCTCCAGCCTTCCGGCCGCAGCCAGGACGAAGTTCTCCGGAGAATAATGCCGACGCCAAAATCTCTTGAGGTCGGCCGGGGTAAAGCGGCGGCAGTTATCCATGGTCCCCAGCACCGGGAAGCTCAAGGGATGGCTGTCGAATAGGGCCTCGGCCAGCAGGTCGTGAACCAGGTCGTCCGGGGTGTCGTCCACCGCCTTGATTTCCTCCATGACCACCTGACGCTCCCGCTCCAGGTCCTGGGCCGAAAGCCTGGGCCGAACCACCAGATCGGTGGTGATCTCCAAAGCCTGGGGCAGATGCTCGTCCAAGGCCCGGGCGTAGAAGCAGGTTTCCTCTTTGGAGGTGAAGGCGTCTAAGTGGCCGCCTATGGACTCCAAAAAGTGGGCGATGTCCCGGGCGGAGCGGGTGGCGGTGCCCTTGAAGGCCATGTGCTCTAAAACATGCGACAGACCGTTCTGGCGGCGGTTTTCATTGCGGGAGCCTCGTGCGATCCAAAAACCGGCGGCCACGGAGCGGACGTGCGGCAGGCGCTCGGTGACCACGGCCACTCCGCAGGGGAGGACGGTCTTTCGGTACTGCTCTACCGGGGACACGGCCCCTCCGCTTTCCAATGCAAAAACAAATAAATCATCGGAAACACGGCATAAAGAAATTCATTTTCGTTTTGGATTTTCATATTGTCATCTGACCTTGATGTCCTTTATGCGAAGCTGCAGCCGCCGGCGCCCCTGCCATTCGTTTTCCTCCAGCACGTAGGCCAGGTCCACGCCGCCATGGCGGGGAGCGTCGTCCAGCTCTTCCAGCATGTCGCCCAGCGAGAAGCCGATGGAGTCGAAGACCCGTTGTTTATGCTTGACCTTGAACTTGAGGTGGTTGTTGCCCACCCGATAGGGACTGCCCACCATTTTTAAATGGCGCGAAGCCAGCACCGGATGGCGGTTGCCCGGCCCGAAGGGAGCGAAGGCGGCAAAACTTCTGGCGGTTTCGAAGTCCAGACTGTCCAGGTCAACCTCGGCATCCAAGGGCTGGGCCGGTATCAAGTCCTCCTCGGTCAGGGTCTGCCTGGCCAGACGGTTGATATCCTGGCGGAAAGGCATGATGTTTTGGGACTCGATGACCAAGCCGGCCGCGTACTTGTGGCCGCCAAACCCCATCAGATGCTGGGAGCAGTCCTTGAGGGCCTGGTGCAGGTGAAAGGTCGGAATGGAGCGGGCCGAGCCCTTTCCCATGTTGCCGTCCAGGGATATCAACACCGAGGGACGGTAGTACTTCTCCACCAGCCGAGAGGCCACGATGCCGATGACGCCTTGGTGCCAGGAATCCGAGGCCAAAACAATCACCCGGTCAGATTGAAGATCGACACCGGAGTCGACCATGTCCATGGCCTCGGCCAGTATCCGGTCATCCACCTCCTTGCGGCGGCGGTTCTCCTCCTCTAGACGCAGGGCCAAGGACTCGGCCTGGTGGCGGTCCTCAGTGGTCAACAGGGAGAGGGAGGCGTCGGCGTCGCCCATACGGCCGGCAGCGTTGAGGCGGGGTCCTAAGATAAAGACGATGTGGGAGGACTCCAACGCCCGTCCGGCCAAGCCCGAGGCCTCCAGCAGGGCCACCAGTCCCGGCTTGAGGCTGCGCCGCAAGCGTTCCAGACCGAATTTAGCCAGGATGCGGTTCTCGCCGGTGAGGGGGACGATGTCGGCGATGGTGCCCAAGGCCACCAGGTCCAGATGCTCTTCCAGTTTGGACTCGGGCAATGAGTTTAGCCGATAAAAGGCCTGCAACAGCTTGAAGGCTACGCCCACCCCGGCCAGCTCCTTGTAGGGATAGGTACAGTCGGGACGCTTGGGATCGAGCACCGCGGCTGCCTCGGGCAGGCTGTCCTTGGTCTCGTGGTGGTCGGTTATGATGCAGTCTATACCCAGGCTTTTGGCGTAGGCCACCTCCCGGTGGGCGGTGATGCCGCAATCCACCGAGATCAAAAGACCGGCCCGGCGGCGCAAGGCTTCCTCGATTCCGGCATCGGCTAAGCCATAGCCGTCCCGCGCCCGGTTGGGCAGGAAGCAGGAGACGCCGGGGGTGATTTCGGCCAGGGCCCGGTAGAGCAGGGCGGAGCCGGTGATGCCGTCCACATCGTAGTCGCCGTAGATCATGATGGGACGTCCGGAGCAGACAGCCTCCTGCAGGCGGGCCGTGGCCGACTCCATGCCGGCCATGAGGAAGGGGTCATGCAGATCGCTCAAAGACGGGGACATGAAGACGCGGGCCTGGCCAGGGTCGCTGATGCCCCTAGCCAGCAGCAGTTTGACGATCAGAGGTGAAATCTCCAGCTCGGCGGCCAGCCGGTTGGCCATGTGGTCGTCGACCACAGGGGGTGATATCCAGCGTTTTTCCATAGGATATGTTATAGAAAAATTGATCCCGATCTTCTCGGGACCAAGTGTAACCTTGATGGGTGACAGGATCTGTAAGCCGAGTTCTGTGCTCCCTCGCCGAGGGCGGGGGGCGACGGCCATCTCTCTAGCTCCGATAAAATCGGAGTCAAGCGACCTACCCTCACGCCTGCCCAGCCGTGGCTGGGCTTTCGGACGGGCCGTCCTTAACCCCCCGCCGCAGGCAGGGGGACGGCGCGATCTATTTGGTCTTTCTCCGGCAGGGGTTTGCCGTGCCTCCCGGCTTGCGCCTGGGAGCGGTGAGCTCTTACCTCGCCTTTTCACCCTTGCCGGACAGGGGCGGAATACATTCCGCCCCTGTCCGGCGGTATCTTTTCTGTGGCACTTTCCGTGGCCGGCCGATTTCCCGGTCCGGACCCCCCGCTGTTGGCGGGGCTGCCTGCCCGATGGAGCTCGGACTTTCCTCTCCGCCTTCGCTTAAAAGGCTGCGACGGAGCGGCCGTCCGATCCTGTCACCATGTAATCTTACTATCCTTCGATATGCTTGTCAATAGCGATGTTGGAGAGCCGGTCGGCCAGACGGTTCTGCACTCGGGGGACATGTTTGATCTCCCAGTGCTTGAAGCCCTCCAGCAGCTTGTGGGCCTTGGCGAAATGCTGCTGAAGCCGGGGTTCCTTGATCCGGTATTCGCCCCGGAGCTGCTTGGCCATAAGCTCGCTGTCGGTTTGGATGAGAATGCTTTGGTGTTTTCTCTCCTTGGCCAGCTCCAGGCCCAAGATCAGGGCCTGATATTCGGCCTCGTTGTTGGTAGCTTTTCCGATATAGCGGCTGAGCTCGGCCAGGGACCGGCCGTGGCTGTCGATGATGGCGGCCCCAATGCCGGCCGGCCCGGGGTTGCCGCGCGAGGCTCCGTCAATGGCCAGGGTCACCTGGCCCAGTCCGAATTCTTCATCAATTCTGTCGGCTAGGGCGAACAGGGCTTCCTTGAGGGAATCCTTGGTGCAGCCCTCGGCCAGCGATATCTCCTCGATCTTGTGGCCCGAGGCCAGCTTCTTGAGCACCTTGGACATTCTGACAGGCAACGTTCCTTTAGCCTGATCCGAGGTGTCAACTTTCTTCATGGCTTTCTCCCGGTGTATTTTCAATGTTAGACAGGGTTTTGGCTCCGATGATCTGAAACGGCTGATGAGCCAGCGGCGGGCTTAGCTTTTTGCTTCCGTTAGCCCTTCCTCAGGCCTCCATACCAGGATCCGGCCGCAGGCCTCGCAGGTGACCAGCTCCTCCATGGCCTTGACCTCGACCGTCAGCCTGGTGGGCAGATTGGCAAAGCATCCGCCGCAGGCGCCTCCGACCATGGGCACCACTGCCAGCCCGCCCCTTCCTCGGGACACCCTTTGATATACGGCCAGGACCTCGGGCGGGAGGCCTTCAAGCTCGGACTTCCGGGCGGCCGCGGATGCGGCCAGTTTGGCTTCGGTGGCCTGGGCCCGGGCCTTTATTTCCGCCCGCTTGGCATCAGCCTCCCGGCGTATCTGGTCGGCCCTGTCCGTCGAACGGCGCTCCGATTCGGCCAAGCCGTCGGCCTCCTCCATCAGGGCCAATATCTTCTCCTCCATCTCCGAGACCTTTTTCTTTTCGCCCTCGATCTCATGGAGCATGGCCGTGTATTCCTTGTTGGTCTTGACCTCGAATACCTGCCGCTGATGCTTCTTGATATTCTGGTTGGCTTCTTCCACCTGCTGTTCCAGAGCCCGGCGGTTTTTATCCAGGGACTGACGCCTCTGTTTGATTCCGGCCAGCTCCCCCTCAGCCGCAGACACCTCTGAATCTATGGCGGCCAGTTCCGAGGGCAAACGGGCCATTTGCTCCTCCATGGACTTTATGGCGCTGTCCAGCTCCTGGGCTCGGGTTAGGGTTTCGAGTATCTGTCTCATGGAGAGCTTTCGGGGTACCTCTTTTGATTGATTTTTTAATCAACTATTCCTCTAAGCTTGCTTCGAGGTTACCTTTCAGGGAAAGGATGAAAACCGTAGGTTTTCATACAATTAATCTACCTTAAGATAACTCGCAGCTTGCTGCGAGGAGAATCATTCGCAGAGATAATTTCGAGTCAGATATAACAACAGAAAGAAAAAAGTGCGTCGCCTGGTTATGGCTGACGCACCTTGGTGCCATCCGATAGTCCCAACATCCGAGGCTTCGGATCGGGACCAAAGCAGGGATGAGTCCGTGGTATCTGACGATGAAGCATAAATCGGGCAGTGACGGCGTTGTTCTTGTCATCCGGCAGAGAAACAGGAGCTGGGGTGGGCGGTACCCCGCCTATCGCTGGGTTGCAGCCATGATATCTTGGTGGGCGGTACAGGACTTGAACCTGTGACCTCATGCATGTCAAGCATGCGCTCTAACCAAAACTGAGCTAACCGCCCCTAACCCCAATATTATACTATTTTTAGAGCGGCATTGTAAAGGGCCTGAACCAAAATCGCCCTCCGGGGTCAAGCCTTGATCTTTGAGGAGAGAGACTTGAGAAACTCCAAGTCCTTGGGAAAGATGTCCACGAAGCCGGCCCCGATCTCGAAGCGCTGCTTTGACAGCTGCTGGCAATAGGCCACCCGGGCCAGGGCCGGAATACGCCGCCGCCGGCCGCGGTGGGTGAACTCCAGCATCAGCTGGATAATGGTTCCCAGCTTCATTCTGAAGGACGACCGGAAGAGGAGCCCACCGGGCGACAGATTGCGGGCTTTTGAGGCCCTGAGCCCCGAGGTGTCGATCAACTCGTCCATGGCCTTGTAATAAACGTCGATGGCCAGGGGCAGGCGCAGGAAGCGGCGGCGCTCGGTAACAATCCTTTTTGTTGCCATATAAGGTTCCCTTCATAAAGAAAAACAATGAAAAACTCTGTTAACAATAATTCAGGTCGGGCCGTTTGTCAAGTTATTTTCAGCCCTTACTTCCGACGTCCCTTGGCGGAATCGGCCAGATAGGCCAACTCCTCGGGAAAGGGGTGGAAAAATGACTGCTCGCTCAGATAGCTTTGTCCGAAACGTATTATCCAGGAGCGCGTGATGCTCAGGACGGCACCCAGGGGCAGGCGGCCGCGGCGGTAGGCCTCCAGCTGGTTCAGGAAAAAGCGCTTCTCGTCTGCCGAGAGCCCGTCCTTGAAGTACCCCAGGGCGTGCATCAGCACGTTGAGGTTGGCGGTGAATCGCGGCCGGCGCGATAGCGCGGCCCGGAACCCAGAGGCGTATTGGCCGAAGACAAGGTTATAGGGTTTTCGTTCGGCGTTGGCGACGATGCGTCCCAATAACCGCAACTCCTTCTGGCTGGCGGCCATCAGCTGGAGCTTGCGCCTCGAGTGAAAGGCCACCAGGGCCTCCATGCGGCCGGTGCGGCCCACGGCCCTTAGGTCGGCCAGGGCCCAGAGGCGCGACAGGAAGTGCTCCCGGATCTCCAAGCTCTCTAGCCGGCCCTCGTCCTCGACCGCCAGGCCGGGGAAGCGGTTTAAAACCTTTTCTCCGAAGAACCCGATACCCTTCCCGGTGGAGGGCGAGAGCTTGGGTTCCGATCCAGGGTAGACCTTGACATCCTTGATGCCGCAGGAGGGGGAACGCGATTTAAGGATGAAACCGTCCACCCCTTCAAGGTCCGAAAGGAACTTGTCGGCGAAACGCTCCATGTCCAAAGTGCAATCCCGTTCGGTGGCTGGCTGATAGAGGCGGCATTGGCCGTTTTTCTCGATGACCCTGATGGGATCCCGGGGCACGCCCAGGCCGATCTCCATCTCGGGGCAGACGGGGATGAAATCCACAAAATCCTTCAGGCGGCGCACCATCTCGGAGGATATCATCAGGCCGTTGTAGCGGCATGGGGCGAACTCCAGACAGCGGCTGACGACGACCACGGGGCGGAGGGCGGAATCCACAGCTATTCGGCGCTTTGTCATGGATTTAGGCCTTTCCGAACCTATTTCAACTTTTCCCATTTTTCGACCTGTCCGGCTTTTATGGAGAAGATGGGATTGGGATGAACTTTTTTGGAATTTAGAAGAAGCCGGCGCCTGGCCGGTTCTCGTTTCTTTAACTTTCCGGCCAGGTGTGTGACTTCGTAATCTACCTGGCCCCGGGTGACGGTGAGTTTGATCTTTCCGCTTGGCCTTAGGATTTTGCTTTTATCGAATGAATAGCCGCGCCGGGCCGCCTCGGAATAGATATGCCATAGATAAGCCCCGATGGAGGCTAAGGGATGGCGGGCTCTTTTAAACCTCTCCAGCTGGGGATGGCGAAGATATCCTCTGGTTTTGCCTGCTAACACCGCCTGGGCTAAAAGCCCCTCGCGCCACAGGGCCAAAAGTCCCTGGCGGTCCAGGTATCTGGGATGTATTGACCAGAGCCGCATCTTTTTAAGATACTTCTGTACCCATGATCATGGCGGCTGCGATCCGGCCAGACTGGTAGATGGTGGGCAGGCCGGAGCCGGGATGGGTGCCGCCGCCCACCAGATAGCAGTGGTCAAACTCTTCAAATTTATTGTGCGGCCGGAAGGAGAGCATCTGGGAGATTTTGTGGCTCAGGTTGAAGGTGGCGCCATTATAGATGTTGTAGTCATGCTCCCAATCGGCCGGGGTGATCACCTTCTCCACCTCGATGTGCTGATCCAGATCCTTGAGCTCGGTCTTATCCATGATGGTTCTGATGACCAGATCGCGGAAGGACCTCTTTTCCTTAGTCCAATCAATGCCCGAGGTCTGGTTGGCGATGGGCACCAAAATGTAGAGAGCCGATTTGCCGGCCGGAGCCAAAGTGGGGTCGGTAATGCTGGCGTTCTGGATATAGATGGAAGGATCGGAGTAAAGGGACTTGGTTTTGACGATGGCCTCCACATTGTCCCGGTAGCTTTTTGCAAAGATGATATTGTGATGCTGGATATCGTACTTCTTGTTGACGCCCAGGTAGAGCATGAAGGTGGAGCACGAATATTCCATCTTTATCAGTTTGGCATCGGTGTATTTCCTACGGTCCTCGGGCCGCACCAGATGGCTCATGGCCCAGGCGAAGTCCGGGTTGATGATCACGGCATCGGCCTCGATCTTTTCGCCGTTCTCCAGCAGCAGTCCTTTGGCGGTCCGGTTTTCGATAATGACCTGCTTGACCGGGGTGGAGAGATGTATCTTTCCCCCGTCCTCGGTGATGCATCGGGCCATGGCCTCGGAGATCTTATTGAGCCCGCCGATGGGATGGTAGATGCCGTACTTGTGCTCGATGACCGAGAGGATGGTGAAGGTGGCCGGGCATTGCCAGGGGGACATGCCTAAGTATTTAGCCTGAAATGTCATGGCAATGCGCAGGTCCTCGTGCATAAAGTAGCTGGCCAGCCGGTCGTAAACCGAAGCGAACGGATCCAGTTTGGGGATGGCTTTAATAAAGCGCGGTTTGAGATAGGAAAGCAGGCTGTCGTAGGGCACCTTGAGGCAGGGATAGACCAAGTCGAATTTCTGACCCTCGTTTTTACGGAACTTAAGATAATTCCTGCCGTCGCCCGGAAAGACCCGCTCCACCTCGGAGAGCATCTTCTGCTCGTCGGTCACCGGGAAGAAATCACCACTTTGGTGGAACCGCAGGCGGTACATGGGCTCCAGCCGCTTAAGGTCCAAAAGCTGGTTCATGTCCCGACCGGCGTCGCGGAAGGTCTCCTCCAGCACCTCTAACAGCATCAGAAAGGTGGGGCCGGTATCGAAGGTATAGTCTCCCAGTTTGATGGCCTGATTGCGGCCGCCCACCCGGCTGTCCTTTTCGAATATCTTCACCTGATAGCCTTTGTTGGCCAGCAGCATGCCGGCGGTCAGCCCGCCCGGCCCGGCCCCGATGATGGCGATCTTATTTGCCATAATACCCCTCTATATCTCATTTGATATTGCTTTCTTAAAATCGGCCAGCGGCCCCCGCATGTCTCGAATCAGCACCGCTTCCGGCCTGCAGCGAAGCACCATCCCGTCCAGGTACATCAGGCTCTTGATGACCGGGTACATGCCGCGCTCGAACACCATGCCGGAGTGTACCGCGTCATGGGCGCCCCTTGTATTTTGTTTCATCAGGATGATGATGCCGAGTCTGATTCTTGCTGTATCTTGAGTAGCATCTTTTCGTTACCTATCTCAAGGGCAAGCTTCCGAGCGGCTTCGTAGTGGATCATGGATTCTTTGTATCTGGAAGCCTTTTTCAACAGGGAACCCAGGTGCATTTCAATGTGGCATCGATTGCCGCAGTCGCCAATTCGTTCGGCAAGGGACAGCGATTTTACGAAAAGCTTTTCCGCCAGGCGATAACGACCCATCTCCGATAAAACCAAGCCAAGATAGCTCAAGGCGTGTATGGTTTGACGCACATCGCCGATCTGCTCTACCAACTGCAACATGCGCCGATAATGGCCGAATGACTGTTGCAGGAATCCCAGCGATTGCAGCTCCAGACCGATGTTTCCTTCGAGCATAGCGATATGTCGTTTGTCGCCCAATGATAGGAATAGATTCAATGATTTGCGGTAAGAATCAAGGGCTGTTGAGTGATCGCCTTTTTCGGCTTCGACCGAGGCCAGGTTCATCGTGCACATGGCCATGAGTCTCTTGAATCGGTGGCGTTCGGCAATTTTCAAAGCGCGGCCGAAATGATCTCGAGCTTGGTCATACTTTTCCTCCCGAAGATAAAGGGCGCCTATGTTCAGCAAAGTAATGGCGAGATTAAAGGGGTCGTTTGCTTTTGTCAGAAGATCGGTTCGTTGGCAGTAGTGCTCCAGGGCCTTTCGATAATCGCCCCGTTGCGAGTAGATCACGCCCAAGCCGTTGTAGGAATTGCTAAGAGCATCGGAAAGATCCAATTCCTGGGCTATGGCCATTTGCCGCCGGTAGGCATCGACCGCTTCGTCAAAGCGTCCGTGTTCGGTATGATGATTGGCGATGGTCCCTAGGCTCTTGCAGGTGTGGGCGGGGTCGCCGCATTCAATCGAGATGCGATATGATTCGACGGCGGCCGCTAGGGAGGAATCGGCGTTTCCCATCCGTCTTTCGATCTCGCTCAGCCCAAGCCAAGCCTTGGCAGCGTTGAGAGAGTTCGGTGCGACATTGTCTATAATCAAGCGATATACATTTCGACATCGGTCCCATTTGCCCAGCTCATCAAGCACCTTGGCAAGCCGAAGATTGACATCGAGTAGAAAAGGCCTGCCCTGGACGCTGTCTATCCAGATTTGCCGGGGATGGTGCCTGAACGTTCGGTTTGATAGCCCTGTCCGTCCCGTTGTAGCCCGCTCGATGCGTACATCGTCCATTTTTGTCAAGGGACTTCTACGGCTCTGCCAATAACCGCCGACACCGGCCGCGTGTCATTCATAAGAACTGCTCTAAAGTTGCAGGCCAGCAGCCTGCCGGCCCCAGCCCCAATGATATCGATCATTTTGCCCATGGAAAATCCCATAATTATATTGATATCGCTCTTTTGAAATCAGCCAGCGGCCCCCGCATGTCTCGAATCAGCACCGCTTCCGGCTTGCAGCGAAGCACCATCCCGTCCAGGTACATCAGGCTCTTGATGACCGGGTACATGCCGCGCTCGAACACCATGCCGGAGTGCACCGCCAGCTTGATGGTGTCCATCATCTTTTTGGTCAGCGACACCTGGGCCACGGTGGTGTCGGGGAAATCGCGATACAGCGCCAAGAACTTTTCCCGGAAACTTTGATAGGCGGCTCCCTCCAGTTTCTTCTCCGCCATCTCGTTGATCCGCTGGGCGCAGGCGGAAAAATCATACTCGGCCAGGGCTTCAAAAAAGCGGAACAGTCCCAAACGTATCTTTTCGCCCACCCGGCTCAGGGCCCCGGTGTCGATGAAATATAGTTTACCATCGTTGACGATGATGTTGCCGGGATGGATATCGCCGTGGAAGACCCCGGGGCCAAAGATGAAGAAACCGTGGATGGAGAAGAGCTTCAACAGCACCTGATAGGGCAGCTCGCCCCGATCCAGAAGTTCGTCTATGGTCCGGCCCGGGATGAACTCGGTCACTAAAAATTTCTCGCCGGACAGCTCCCGGAAGACTTCGGGAAAGGCCATGGCCGAGAGGCCGAAACGGCCGTGATTCTGTTGGCGCACCTGTTTTAGGATATCGCCGTGGGCCACCTCGTTGCGCAGATCCAGTTCGGCTAAGGTGTACTCCTCGATATGCTCCAAGATCCCGGCCGGATCGGCCACCTTCTGCAGTTTAGGATAGAAGAAGATGGCAAAGTTGACCAAGCGCTTCAGGCTGCGCACATCGCGTACGAATTTATTGGCGAAATCACCCTTGATAAGTTTCACCACCACCGGGCGGCCGTCCCGCAGTTTTGCCCGATGCACCTGGCCCACCGAGGCCGAGGCCAAAGGCTTCTGGTCTATCTCGGCGAAATGATCCCGCCAGCCCGGAGGGGTATTCTCTAACAGGCGATCGATATCCTGGGCAGGCAGGGAAAGGGTCTGCCTATAGAGCTTGGCTAAATGCCGGCATTTGGCCTCGTCTAAAAAGTCGGCCCGCAGGGCGAAGGTCTGGCCGATCTTGACTGCCAGCAGGCCCTTTTTCTGGATTTTATCCAGATCCGGCAGGCCCGGGCCGTAGATCTGACGCATCAGGCCCAGAAATCCCAGCCAGTTCATGGCCGGCTCGCCACCCTGGTCAATACACCACCTGGCCGCCGTCGTAGACTTTGCCGGAGCGGGCCTCGGCGTACTCGATAAAAATGTTGGAGAGATCCACCTTCAGCTCCTGGGACAGCACCCGGGCGATGATATGGAGCAGGGCGTCTATCTCCTTTTTGGACTTGCCCTCGAACGCCACCACCCGAACCAGGGGTCCGTGGGTGCTCTGGGGCTGAAAGGGTACCGAGTAGTTGCCCACAGTATAGAGATGGGGAGCGATGAATTCCCAGGTGGCCCAGACATGGTTGGGCTTGTAGTTCAGCTCCTGGGAGACGGCGGTGCACAGCTTCTTGAGGATGTCCGGGGTGCGCACCTCGTCCTCGTCTAAAGGCAGTGTTTTGATGCTGATGATAGGCATATTCTCTTTGGGATGTCATCCTGAGGGCGGCTCTATGCCTTGCCTCCGAAGGATCTGCCCAAAGCCAGATTCTTCAACAGCAAGGCAGGATGTCTGTCTCAGAATGACGTTTGTTTAGTTATAGGATCTTTTTTTCCGCAAAGCTGCAATACCCCTGGCGTCCCACGATGATGTGGTCCAACACCCGGATATCCAGAGGCCGGGCCGCCTCCTGGATCGACCTGGTCAACCGGAGGTCCTCGTCAGAGGGAGCGGGGTCGCCGCTGGGGTGGTTGTGCACCAGGATCAGGCCGGCAGCCCGGGCGGCCAGGGCCTGCTCGATTATCCTTCGGGGATAGACGATGGCGTGGTCGATGGTCCCCTCGTGGATAATCCGGTGATCCAGCACCCTGTTCTTGGCGTTGAGGAAGACGGCCATGAAGCACTCGGAGCCATGCCCGGCCAGGGCCGCCCGAGCGAAGTCCAGCACCGCCTTGGGCGAGGAGAGGGCGTCCTGGCCCTTCATTTGGCGTGCCAGCGAGCGGCAGTTAAGCTCCTTGGCCAATTTGATCAAGAGGGAGCTGGCCGACCCCACTCCGGGCACTTTAGCGATCTCGGTCGGGTCCGCGTCTAACAGGCCCTGCAGGCTGCCAAAGCGTTTGAGCAGCGACTTGGCGGCCGGCTTGACGTCGCGGCGGGGTATGGAGAAGGTCAGCAGCAGCTCCACCAGCTCGTAGTCGTGCAGACTGGAGGCTCCCGCCCCGAGGAACTTGTCCCGCAGGCGACGGCGGTGGCCGAGTTGGTCCTTATCTGCCGGCATTCTTTTTCCTGTCATCCTCGCGAAAGCGGGAATCCACGGTCTCTTTTCGGTAATCTGTCTGAATTCCCGCCTGCGCGGCAATGACAATGATGATCACAGCTTGCTCTCTATCGCTTTGACCACCGTCCTCAGCGCCTTGATGCGGGCGAACAGCTTGTCGTTGGCCTCGATGATGGTCCAGGGCGCGTAGCTGGTGCTGGTGTTGGCCAGCATGTCGTTGATGGCCGCCTCGTATAACGGCCACTTCTGGCGGTTGCGCCAGTCCTCGTCGGTCAGCTTCCACTGCTTCCACTTGAGGCGCTGGCGCTCCTTGAAGCGGCGCAGCTGCTCGGCCTGGTCGATGTGCAGCCAGAACTTGACGATGACCGTGCCATAGCCGGCCAGGTGGGCCTCGAACTCGTTGATCTCCCGGTAGGCCCTCTGCCAGGCTTCCTGCGTGCAGAAGCCCTCGATGCGCTCCACCATCACCCGGCCGTACCAGGTGCGGTCGAAAATGGTGATGTGCCCGGCCTTGGGAATGCAGTTGGCGAAGCGCCACAGATAGTGGTGGGCCAGCTCCTCCTTGGTGGGGGCGGCGATGGGGATGACCTCGAAGCCGCGCGGGTCGAGGTTGCCCACGATGCGCTTGATGTTGCCGCCCTTGCCGGCGGCGTCGCAGCCCTCGTAGCAAATGACCACCGGGATGCGCTTGGCGTAGATGATGTGCTCCAGCTCCCGCAGCCTATCCTGAAGTTTGTCCACCTGCTTCTCGTACTCGGCCCGGGACAACTTCTGGGTCATGTCCAGCTTGGAGAGCACGGTGACGTTGCGGGGGACCATCTTGTCCGGTGATTTTTTGGCTTCAGCGGTCTTCGAGCGCAGTCGAGAAGTTTCCAGGGCCGCCTCCCAGGTCGATATCATCGTCTCGAAGACCTTGACGGTGGCAAAGCGGCGGTCGTGCGACTCCACTATTATCCAGGGAGCCCGAGCGGTGCTGGTTCGCTCCATCATCTCCTCGGCCGCCTTGATGTGCTTGCCGTAGTCGTCGTGCTGCTTCCACTCCTGCTTGCCTATCTTCCACCTAAGGGCCTTGTTGGATTCCATCTCCTTGAAGCGCTTGGCCTGCTCCTTCTTGCTGATGTGCATCCAGAACTTGACGATGACCGCGCCGTCGTCGGCCTGCATGCGTTCGAAGGCCAGGATCTCGTCCAGGGCCCGTTGCCACTTGGACTGGGAGGACTCTCCCCGCACCCGGGCGGCCATCACCTCCTCGTACCAGCTGTGGTCGAAGATGGCCAGCCGGCCCCGGGCCGGCAGCAGCTTCCAGAAGCGGATGAGGGAGGGCCAGAAGCGCTCGATTTCGGTGGGCGGGTGGACGGGGTGGACCTTGAAGCCGCGCGGGTCTAAAGGCTGCATCAGCTTGTTGATGCAGGTTCCCTTGCCGGCCGCCTCCAGCCCCTCGAAGACGAGGATGGTGGGTATTCCAGCGTCCTTGCAAGCCCGCTGAAGTTCGTTGATCCGGCGCTCCAGTCCCACCATGGTCTTTTTGTAATGGGCCTTGGAGAGCTTTTTCTTGAGGTCGATCATCTCCAGCATGGCGGTCTCCTATCTTTTTCTTGACATCATCCTGAGAATGGCATCATACCCGGCTTCCGAAGGATCTGGTAAATAAAGTAGATGCTTAATGGGTGAGGCAAGGGGCCCCCTCAGCATGACGTTTCGTAGTTATCGGGCCATCGCTTGCCGCTTCCACCCCGCCGGCAGCTTCTCGATGGCGTATCGCAGGGCGGTGCGGGGCATCTTGCCCTTGTGCTTCAAGACGTAATCGAACACTATCTTTGGATAGTGTTTAGTCGCTTCCTTAAGGAGCCACCCATAGCCCTTCTGCACCAGGTCGTGCTCGTCCATCAGCAGGGCGTCGGATGTCTTTAAGACCAAATCGAGCTGCTTTTCCCTCCGCATCAAATAGATCAAGGCCACGGCCGAGGCCCGGCGCAGGTGCCACTTGGGGGAGCGCCTCCATGGGGCCAGGCGGGGGAGGAGCTCCGGGAATTTGTATAGGAGATAGCCCAACGGGTGGCAGGAGAGGTCGTCCACCCCTGCCCAGTCCCGGCAATATTTTGTAAGCCAGCGCTCAAAATATTTGAAGTCTGAGGGCTCAAGACTGCGGCGCAGACGCCAGGCCCAGTCGAAGGCGATGGTGCGTTCCTCGCCGTAGCCGCTCTCCAGCAGCCGGTCGCAAAGAGCCCAAACCTCACCCTTGTCCGCTTCCTTGATAGCCTTGAAGGCTTCGGCGGAAACGGCCCGGACGTGGGGCGTGCGCACCCCATGGAACTTGACCGGGTCGCCCCTGAAGAAATGGGTGATGCCCTCCCTGTATTTGAGCTCGACCTTCTGAAGGAGCTGATGCCGAATTCCGGGGATGAACGACTTAGATATCAAGGCTTCCATTGGTATCTCTTGAGGTCGATCTCACCATTCTTTCCTACTTTTACCCCCTCGTCCACCAGGCGCATCACCTGCTCCTCGAAGCCGGCGCCATGTTTCAGGGCGATGATGCCTTTCGAATTGATGACCCGGTGCCATGGCAGGCTGTGCTTGCCCGAGCTGGAGTGGAGGATCCAGACTACACCGCGCACCGCCCGGGGGGTGCCGGCGATTTTGGCTATCTGCCCGTAGGTGGCCACCCGTCCGCGGGGCACGCGCTTGACGGCAGAGCGCACCAGTTCCGAAAAACCAATTGTTTTTTCTTGGCCCATGCGTTTCTTGGCTGTCAGGCTTCAACTCCGCTCAGCCTGACATCAGGGTATCCCGTACGTCCCGGTCCGGCCGTTCATGAATATCGGCAGGCGCGGGGTGGCGAAGGTGAATATGACCAGGGCCAGCCCGTGAAGGACCAGTATCCAGATCCCCAGCTTGTTGAAGGGGCGGGAGGGGCGCGATTTGGCCAGTATCCAGAAACTTAGCGACTGGCAGAGCAGGGCGCCCAGGACATAGGAGCCGATGTCCACCGCCAGGACGGGATGGCCGGTGGCCGGGGTGTAGGAGTAGAAGACCGCCAGGATCGTCCCCTGCAAAATGATGATGCCGATGCCGGCCGCCCCCCAGAAGTTGGCCGCCCGCCAGCGCATGGCCAGCGATTGCACCGCAGTGAAAAGGACCAGGGACCAGTAACCCAGCTTGAGATGCTCCCAGACGCTTTCGTTGACCGGGAAGACGGCGGCCAGCAGCTTGGACGGCCCGAACCAGCCGTAGAAGAAGTGGAACAGCGAGCCGGCGGCCACGATGAAGAGGAAACCGGCCGCCTGCCAGAGAAGAATACCGCGGAGATTGCGTTCAGGATGATAGACCGGACGGCTCATGTCGAAAAGTTCTGCTAGCCGATAAATTGGTTGAAAAACGCTCGGATTTCTTATATACTAATGAACGATATGAACAATTCAGGCGAAAGCTACACCGTACTGGTGGTCGAGGACGAGGCCAACATGGCCCGCCTGATAGAGTTTCAACTCAAGGCCCAGGGCTATCAGGTGATCAAGGCCGCCAACGGCCAGGAGGCCCTGGCCATCGCCTGGCAGACCAAGCCGGACCTGGTGCTTTCGGACATCATGATGCCCCTGATGGACGGCTATGAACTGTGCCGCAACCTCAAAAGGCATCCCGAGCTGTGGCACATCCCGGTGATTTTGCTCTCGGCCAAGGCCGATCTGGCCAGCATGATCCACGGCTACGCCGTCGGGGCGGCCAAGTACCTCGTCAAGCCCATGAAGAAGGAGGAGTTGTTCAAGGCGGTCGACCTGCGGCTCAAGTTTTCGGCCAAAGCCCGGCAGATGCTGGAGCGCAAGGCCAAGGACTTCGAGGGCGACCTGTCCCGGATCAGCATCTTCAAGATACTGGACATGTTCTTCATCGGCGCCTGGAGCGGCCACATTGATCTGGAACACCCCAACGGCCAGCAGGGCTGCATCTACGTCAAGGAAGGGGCCATCGAACGCTGCAGTCTGGAGGGCCAGTTTTCCCCCTATACCATCTTTCTGCTGCTGTCCTGGGAGGAGGGGGAGTTCCGGGCCCATAGGTATTAAAGAACCATCGGCATAGTTGAAATTATAGTAACAATCCGTTAAAAAAGCAACTAAAAAAGCGGCGGCCTTATGGCCGCCGCTTCCTTTTTTCCGTTTTATGCCTTCTTCTCGTTTCTATCGATTATCTGGGTGAAGTACTTCATGAACTCGATGGGCAGGGGGAAGATGATGGTGCTGTTCTTTTCCACCGCGATCTCGGTCAGGGTCTGCAGGTAGCGCAGCTGGACGGTCACCGGCTCCGAGGCCATGACCGAAGCCGCCTCCTTGAGCTTGGACGAGGCCTGGAACTCCCCGTCGGCGTGGATGATCTTGGCCCTTCTCTCCCGCTCGGCCTCGGCCTGTTTGGCCATGGCCCGGCGCATGCCCTCGGGCAGGTCCACGTCCTTGACCTCGACCGCGGTCACCTTGACGCCCCAGGGGTCGGTGCGCTCGTCGATCACCTTCTGCAGCATCTGGTTGATCTTCTCCCGGTTGGAGAGCAGGTCGTCCAGCTCGTGCTCGCCCAGGATGGAGCGCAGGGTGGTCTGGCCCATCTGGGAGGTGGCGTACATGTAGTCCTCGACAGCGATCACCGCCTTCTCCGGGATGAACACCTGGAAATACATGACCGCGTTGACCTTGATGGAGACGTTGTCCTTGGTGATGACCTCCTGGGGCGGCACGTCCAGGGCGATGGTGCGCAGGGAGACCTTGACCATCTTTTCGAACAGGGGGATGAGCAGGATCAGGCCGGGCCCCCGGGTGCCGACGTAGCGGCCCAGGCGGAAGACCACGCCCCGCTCGTACTCCCTCAGGATCTTGATGGTGTTGACCAGGATGAAGAGGACGAAGAGGATGAAGATGATGGGACCGAACATGTTTTGGCTCCTTTGCTATTTGTTTTTTTACTAGGGTTAAGGGTCAAGGGTCAAGGGTCAAGTCATTTTCGGTAGCGCTAAGTTCTGTTCAGCAATGATTCTATCAATTTGTTCAGCATTTTGTCTACTTCGATGGATAGGTCATACATTTCTCCGTATCTAGTGTCGTCGAGATATCCGATATCGTGGGATATCATCAATTGCG
The DNA here is from genome assembly GCA_964588285.1 of uncultured bacterium. Lineage (GTDB taxonomy): Bacteria > Edwardsbacteria > AC1 > AC1 > EtOH8 > CAZPNX01. Next base: position 160,216 of record CAZPNX010000002.1, on the reverse strand, counting down.
TCTGTAGTTCGCCAAGGGAGCCTGAGGATGTGTAAAGGAACTGGATGTATTCCTTCTTGGTTTTACGGTTGTATCCTTCGGCGATATTGGAGGGAACCGAAACGGCTGAGCGGCGGAGCTGTGAAACCAGGCCGAATTCCTCGTTTTCCGGGAAGTCCCGGGTATACCTGTAAACCAACAAGCAGAGGGCGTATGATTTCTGCCAGACGATCAGGTTCCGGAAGCTGTTAAGCATGTCGTCGCTTGCCCCTTAACCCTTTATCCTTGACCCTGTCAAGAAAATCAGTCACGAAGCTCCTCGACTTTGATCTTCATGCCTTTTACATCCACCACCTTGACTTTGGCACCTTTGGGTATGGTGTAGTTGGACCAGGCCTCCCAGTGGGCGCCGGCCACGAAGGCCGAGCCGCCGTTCCGGGTGATCTCGGTGCGGGCATCGCCCTCCTGCCACAGCAGGCCCTTGTCGCCGGTCACCGGCTTGCGGCCCAGGGCCCGAACCGACAGCCAGACCCCGATGATGAAGAAAGCGGCGCAGGCCAGCACCACCGGGATGATGACCTGCAGGGAGACCCGCATGGCCGGGTCCGGGGTCTGAAAAAGCATGACCGATCCGATGAACATGGCGATGACGCCTCCTATGCTTAAGATTCCGTGGGTGGCGGCCTTGACGTCCAGGATGAAGAGGACGATGGACAGCAGGATCAAGAGGATGCCGGCCACGTTCACCGGCAGGGTTTGGAAGGCGAAGAAGGCCAGGATAAGCGAGATGGCCCCGGCCACGCCGGGCAGGACGGCGCCGGGGTTGGAGAACTCGAAGTACAGGCCCAGCAGGCCGATCATGAAAAGAATGTAGGCGATGTTGGGGTTGGCAATGCCGGCCAAAAACCGATCGCGCCAGGTCATGGCGATCTCAACCCGCTCCGCCCCGCGCACCGCCAGGGTCAGGGTGTCGCCGCCGACCAGGACCCGGCGTCCCTCCAGCGAGTCCATCAGGGCTTCCAGGTCCGGGGCCACCAGGTCGATCACTTTTCGCTTTAAGGCCTCGGTCTCGGACAGGGAGACGCTGCGGCGGACGGCCGAGTCGGCCCAGGCCACGTCCCGGCCACGCTTTTCGGCAATGGAGCGGATGTAGGCGGCGGCGTCGTTGGTGACCTTGCCGGCCATGGTGGAGTCCTGAGTTCCGCCCTGGCCGATGGACACCGGGTGGGCGGCGCCGATGCTGGTGCCCGGGGCCATGGCGGCCACGTGGGCCGAGAGGGTGATGAAGGCGCCGGCCGAGGCCGCCCGCGAGCCCTGGGGGGCCACATAGACCACCACCGGGACCTCGGAGGCCATGATCTTTTTTATCACCTGGCGCATGGACTCATCCAGGCCGCCGGGCGTGTCCATCATGATCACCAGGCAGGCGGCGTCCTTGCGGTTGGCGCGGTCCACCGCCCCGGCCAGGAACCGGGCCGACACCGGGCTGATGGGACCCTCCATCCTGGCCACCAGGACGGGCGAGGCCGTGGCGGACAGGGCGATCGACAATAGAGCCAGGACTATAGCGATGGAATTCTTCATCTCTTGCCTCATTGAATACTGAATACAGAATGCGGTATTTATTACTCAGCGTTCTGTATTCTTGCCATCAGTACCTGAAGTGCTTGATCTTCTCGCCCAGGCGGCCGATCTCGGCCATGCTCTCGATGCCTATCTCCAGGTGCAGCTCGGCGAACTTTTTCGTCACCTCCCGGTCGCTCTTCTCGGTCTTGACCCCGGCCGGAACCATGGGGATGTCGGAGACCAGCAGCAGGGCGCCGCGGGCGATCTGGTTGGCGTGGCCCACCACGAACAGGGTGGCCGTCTCCATGTCGATGGCGATGGCCGTCAGCTTGCGCAGATATGCCTTGAAGTCCTCGTCCCATTCCCAGACCCGGCGATTGGTGGTATAGATGACACCGGTGCGGTAGTCCAAACCGCGTTTCTGCAGCTTTTCGGAGACGAACTTGTGGAGCTTGAACGAGGGCAGGGCCGGGACCTCGGGGGGCAGGTAGTCGTTGGAGGTGCCCTCGCCCCGGATGGCGCCGATGGGGAGGATGAAGTGCCCCAGCTCGGTCGACCTCTTGAGCCCGCCGCACTTTCCCAGGAAGAGCACGCCCTTGGGCTTCCGGGCGGAAAGCAGGTCCATGATGGTGGCCATGGAGGGGCTGCCCAGGCCGCAGTTGACCATGGTCAGCCCCTGGCTGTTGGTGGCCGCCTGCATGGGGCGGCCCAGACCCTTCAGCCGGCAGCCGAAGCGGCGGCAGAACCGCTTCATATAGTCGTCAAAATTGGTGAGCAGGATATAATCGCCGAATTCGTCGACCTCCATGCCGGTGTAGCGCGGCAGCCAATTGCGGGCGATGTCCAGTTTGGTCTTCATCTAAGCTGCTAAACTCTATGGTACGTCATCTTGAGGTCGGCACCGTGCCAGGCTTCCGAAGGATCTTAGTTAGATTCTTCGATGGCAAAGCAAGCAGCCGGGACTTCGGCGAGCTCAGTCGAGCCGCTCAGAATGACGTTAAATGCGTTTATTTGGCTATTCCCCGCTTGGAACTTTCAATAAACTCCAGCAGATGAGCTATCTCCGGGATGGGCTCCAGCTCCGCTTTTATCCTTTCCACCGCCTGGGAGGTGTTCAGGTTGGAGTAGAATATCAGCCTGAAGGCCTGGTGCAGAAGGCTTCGAGTCTTCTCGGGAAAGCCGCGCCTTGACAGGCCGACGCTGTTGGTGCCGTAGACCCTGGCCGGGACGCCGAAGGACTTGCTGTAGGGCAGGATGTCCTTCTGCACCGCCGAGGCCCCGCCTACCATGGCGTAGCAGCCGATGCGGCAGAACTGGTGCACCGGGGTCAGCCCGCCGATGATAGCGAAGTCCTCGACTGAAACATGGCCGGCCAGGTTGGCCGAGTTGGCCATGATGACGCCGTCGCCCACCTGACACTCGTGGGCCACATGGGAGTAAGCCATCAAAAAGCAGTTCCTACCCACCCGGGTGACGTGCCTCTCCTCGGTGGAGAGGTTGACGGTGGCGAACTCCCTGATGACGGTGCCCTCGCCGATGGCCACCCGGGTGCGGGCGCCCTTGAACTTCAGGTCCTGGGGGTCGCCGCCCAGGGAGGCGCCGTGCCACACCCGGACGTTCTTTCCCAATTCGACCCAGCGGTGGACGGCCACCGAGGAGCCTATCTGGCAGCCGTCGCCAATGACGCACTCGGGCCCGATCATGGAGTAGGGGCCGACCGTGATGTTTTCCCCGAGCCGCGCCGAGGGGTGGATTATGGCCGTGGGGTGAATTTCTGTGGACATAAACGTTCGAAAGGGGGTAAATGCTCTAAAGGTTCTTGTTTGATAAGCTGGTATATAAGCGATGCAGCAGGAATCCTATCTCATTGGCCTTGGCTGAGAGATCCACATATTTTTCTTGGTCGAAATAGCCAAGGTCTCGGGCCACTATCAAGTAATACTTAGTCTCCTCAAGGGACCCTTCAGCGATCTTAAGAAAACGACGAAAATCGAGCCTGGATTTTTTGTCCCCTCGGCTATGTTCGCTGGCACGGAAAGCGAGGAGCGACGGATTTGAGCAGTCAGGCCGAAGATCTCACTTCGGGGGAAAAGGCCGATACCCTATAGATCTCAAGTGCGAAAGCATGCGCTTTCTGCCAGATCAGAAGGCCTGTAAACTTAGGCTCCTGCGCCTTTATGTCCTTAAAATCATTTCGAACATCTCGAACGTTGATTAGCGATCCACCAGCGCCGCCGTCAGCTCGGCCTCGCAGGCCAGTTCCCCGTCCACCGTGGCCCGGCCGTTCATCTTGCAGATGCCCCGCTTGAAGGTGGTCATGGTCAGCTCGAAGCGCAGCTGGTCGCCGGGCGTTACCGGCCGCTTGAAGCGCACCTTGTCGATGCCGGCAAAGAACAGCAGCACCTTTTCGTAGTTCTCCACCGAGTGCAGGATCATGAAGCCGCCGGTTTGGGCCATGGCCTCGATGATCAGCACCCCGGGCATTACCGGCCGGCCGGGGAAGTGGCCGGGGAAGAAGGGCTCGTTGACGGTGACGTTCTTGATGCCCACCACCCGCCGGCCCTCCTCCAGCTCCAGGATGCGGTCCACCAGCAGGAAGGGGTAGCGGTGGGGCATGATCTGGGAGATGGCGTCGATGTCGAACACCGGGCCCCGCTTCTGGCGCTCGATGTCGTCGTACAGCCTTTTTATCTCCCGGACGAACTTGACGTTGGAGCGGTGGCCGGACTTGATGGAGATGACGTGGGCCCGCAAGGGCATGCCCAGCAGGGTGAGGTCGCCCAAAAGGTCCAAAATCTTGTGGCGGACGAACTCGTCGGGATAGCGCAGGGGCTCCTTGTTCTCGATGCCCCGCTCGCCGATGACCACGGCCGATTCCAGGCTGCCGCCCTTGATCAGGCCCTGGGCCCTGAGGTGCTCGACGTCCCGGGCCAGGCAGAAGGTGCGGGAGGAAGCCAGCTCCTTCTCGAAGGTCTGGGCCGAGACCTCGAAGCTGGCGTACTGGCTCTTGAGCACCGGATGGTCGAAGTCGATGGTGAAGCTGATGCGCAGGGCCGGAGCCGGGTTGGCCACCAGCTGGACCCCCTCGTCGGCTAAGGAGACCACCTTGGGCAGATCGAAGAATTTCCGCGGGGCGTCCTGCTCCACCAGGCCGGCCTCCTTGAGCTTGAGGAAGAACGGCAGGGAGGAGCCGTCCATTATCGGCGGCTCATTGTTATCCATCTCCACCCTTAGGTTGTCAATCTCCAAAGCGGCGGCCGCGGCCAGGACGTGCTCCACGGTATGCACCTTGACCGTCTGGCCGTCGATCTCGCGTCCCAAGGTGGTGCCCCGGGCGGTCTCCACCACATTTTCGATCAGGGCCGGAATCTCGGGACGACCGGACAGGTCGGCGCGGACGAAGACGATGCCGGTGTTCTCCCGGGCCGGCTTGAAGGTCATGGTGGTCCGGCTTCCGGTGTGGACCCCGACCCCGGAGAGGGCGGCCTCGTTCAAAATGGTTTTCTGAAGTTTGGACATTTCGGCGTGGTACGAAGTTCTGCGGCTCGTTTGGAATTTGGGATTTGGTTTTTACGTTTGCCAAGCACCGGTCAAAGGCGAATTTTTTGGTATAATATTACACAAAAAAAGGGGCGGTGTCAAATCAAATGCACGCCCGAAGCGGAAGAAAGGCGACGGATATTGACATCGGGTCGGCGATGGGATATAATATGCGAAAGATTCGCAATTGATACCCATGAATCGTTCTGCCGTAAGCCGGAAGTTGGAAGCCGCCGCCAGAATCCTGTTGGTGCTGCGTCGGGCCCGGGGCCGGCACCTGAGCGCCGAGGAGGTTCAAGCCCGGGTCAACCGTTCGGGGCCGCCGGTGCACCTGGCTACGGTCTACCGAGCCCTCCAGAGCCTGACGGCTACCGGCCGGATAAAACGATCTTCGCTGTCGGAAAACCACGCCCATTACGAGCTGGCAGACAATTATGGCGTTCATCTGTTGTGCGAGTCCTGCGGGCGGCTGCGGGAGGAGCGGCTGGAACCGGCCGAGCGGCTGCTGTCCTCGCTGAAAAGGCGGCTGGACGGTAAATTCACCATAAAAAGCTGGCAGATGCAGGTGGTGGGGCGTTGTTCCGAATGCCGGAGGTAGAGATTGAACCGGACCGAACTTGAAATTCAGAACTGCGGGGCCTGCTGCACCAAGGTGGTGAGGCTCGGGGTCAACCTCGGCGGCAAGGCGGTATTAAAGGATGTAGACCTTCACCTGCACTGCGGGGAGCTGACGGCGGTGGTCGGCCCCAACGGCGCCGGCAAGACCACCCTGCTCCGGGCCATACTGGGCGATTTGTCTTATACCGGGCACGTCCATTTTTTGGACTCGGGAAACCAGCGCCAGGATAGGCCGGTGATAGGCTACGTTCCCCAAAAGCTGGAGTTCGACCACACGGCGCCGCTCTCGGTGCTTGACCTGTTCGCCGGCGCCCTGAGCCGCTGGCCGGCCTGGCTGGGCCACCGCCCTTGGTTGGTAAAACAGGCCGAGAAATCCCTGAAAGCAGTTGAGGCCGGCCATCTTCTCGAGCGGCGGGTTGGCCAGCTGTCCGGAGGCGAGCTGCAGCGGGTGCTTTTGGCTTTGGCCATCACCCCGGTGCCGGACCTATTGCTTTTAGACGAGCCGGTGTCGGGCATCGACGCCTCCGGCATCGGGCATTTCCATGACATGGTATCCGGGCTAAGGCAGAGCCATCACCTGTCGGTGATCCTGGTGACACACGATTTGGCCCAGGCGGCCCGACACGCCGACCGAATCGTCTTTCTCAACCGGGAGGTGATCGTCCAAGGAACGGCGGCCGAGGTGCTGGCCGATTCCAGAGTGCGGCAGGCTTTCGGGGTGGGTTCGGAGCTGGCGGCCTTAGCCACCTCGACCTCCAAACGTTCGGGCCGTTGCCTGGCGTGCCGCCTGGAGGCTTCGGGATGACCGGCTGGGAGGCTTTTTCTTGGCCGCTGGAATGGCTGAGATACGGCTTTATGCGCCAGGCCCTGGCCGCGGTCCTGATGCTGGGGGTTCTATATGGGATGCTGGGGTCGATCACGGTCAGCGCCCAGATGTCCTTCTTCTCCGATGCCATCGGACACGCCGCCTTAACCGGCATCGCCATCGGGGTGCTGCTGGGCTTGGGGAACCCGGTGTGGGCCATGGCCGCCTTCGCCGTGGTGCTGGCCCTGGCCATCGTCCGGGTGCAGAGAATGGCGGCCGCCTCGGCCGACACCATTATCGGACTTTTTATGGCTTTGGCCGTGGCCCTGGGGGTGGTGTTGCTGTCGCGCGGCGGCGGGTTCGCCAAATACACCAGGTACCTGATCGGCGACATCCTGGGCATCTCCCGGGCCGACCTGTGGCGGCTGGCCGGGCTGACGGCGGCATCCGTGGCCTTTCTGGCAGCGTCATACAACCGCCTCCTGTTGTCCGGGTTCAACCGGCCCCTGGCCAAAAGCCGGGGGGTGCGGGAGGAGCTGTGGCAGGGGGCCTTCGCCGCTTTGGTGGCCGGGGCGGTCTCGGTCTCCATCCAGTGGGTGGGGCTGCTGGTCATCAACTCGCTGCTGATCCTGCCGGCGGCGGCCGCCCGCAACCTGGCCCAAGACTCCCGTCAATACCTGTGGCTGGCGGTGGGCATCAGCCTGGTCTCTGGGGTGATCGGGCTGTTGGCTTCCTACTACTGGGCCACGGCCAGCGGGGCCACCATCGTCATCGTGGCCATGGGATTTTTTTTGATATCACTGGCTATAAGGAGGAGGTAGCAATGGATCTGGCCAGGAGGATCGTGCTCGGCATCGTTTGTCTGGCCCTGCTGGGCTTGCTGGCAGCCTGGCTGTCGGCCGAAGAGCCGCTGCGCTGCTTCGTCTGCGGCAAGAAAATAAAGGGGGCCTACATAGAATACGAGGGCAAGATCGTCTGCTCCCAATCGTGCCTGGGGGCCCTGCTGCCCAAGTGCGCCACCTGCGGCAAGCCGGTTTCGACCGGCAAGGGCCTCAAAGGTGAGTATCTCAAATACAACGGCAAGTACTACTGTTCCCAAGAATGCTTCGAGGAGGCGCTGCCCAAGTGCGCCGTGTGCGGGAAGCCGGTCAAGGGTGGGTTCAAGGACCAGGAGGGAAAACTTTATTGTTCCCAGGAATGCTATCGGCAAAGCCTGCCCCGATGCGAAATCTGCAGCCGGCCTATGGAGGCCTGGAGCGAGATCGAGGGGCACAAGTACTGCAAGGCCTGCGCCGAGCTGCCGCGCTGTTTGGGCTGCCAGCTTCCCGGGGCCGAAGAAAAGTTGGATGACGGACGGCACATCTGTAAAAAATGCCTGGAGACGGCCGTGGTCGCCCCTGGCGAGGCCCAACGGCTGTTCGACCAGGTGCGCCATGACATGGCCGAGAAGCTGAAGCTTTCCACCGGACATAAGATCGCCTTCCGGCTGGTGGACGCCAGGGAGCTTTCCAAAATCGTGGGCCATCAGGCGGTTCACGAGAACGGGTTCTTCCATTACAAAGGGACCATCGATCAAGCCAGCGGAAGAACGCTGAGCGCCGAATACCGTATCTACGTACTGTCTCATCTTTCTTCCGAACGCTTCCGGGACGTGGCCGCCCACGAACTGGCCCACGACCTCAACCAGGCGCTCTATCCCCGAGTCGCCGGCTCCAGGTGCAAGCAGGCGGTGGAGGGCTTCGCCCAGTACCTGTCGGCGGTGATGAACAAGCACTGGGGCCAGGACGGGCTCAACGCGGACAAGCTGAACAACGTGGACCCCGACTATGTGGCCGGGTTTCAGAAGTTTTTGGAGCTCGACCGGCAGGGCGGCATCAAGGCGGCCCTGGGATTCATGGACAGCCTCAACCAAGCCGGGAAGGCCAAAAGGACTAGGTCCGGAAAATGATCAGAACCCTGCTTTCAGCCGGGGCCGTAGTGCTGATGGTCTCCTGTTCCGCGAAACCGGGCAACCGGGAGTATTTCTACCGAAATTACGGCGACCACTGGACCAAATATATTCCGCCGCACGATTCGTTGGAGCAGTTCCGCCTGTCGCCGGACGGCCACCACGTCAGTTACCTGATGAAGCGAAACGGACGCTGGCAGGTCGGCATCAACGGGAGGCACTATCACGATTTCCAGGGCGTCTATCCCAGCCAGCCGGCCGGAGAGCCCCGGGTGGTGCTGAGCCCGGACGGCCGGCATGCCGGAATCATTTTCCAAAGGGAGGCTTCATGGAAGCCGGCCAGAGAACTGGACGGACCCCAGGGCGAGATTGCCAGGCCCCAGTGGTTCGTGGAGATAGACCGCCGCCTTTTAGGCGGCTTCGACGGAGAATTCGCCCCCAAGCTTCAGTTTTCCCCCGACGGAAAAACCTTTGGGCTGGTCTATCGGCAGAGGGGGCGATACTATGTCCAGATAGTTGACACCACCTTCGGCCCATACGAACGGGCCGATTTCACCATCACCGGCGACGGCCAGGTAAAGATCGCCTACCTGGAGGGCAGCTATGTCCACGTGGAGCGGCTGGGCCGGGTGGGGATCACCGGCCAATAAAATCCAGACCATGAAGACGCTGGCCAGCCTGCAAAACGGCGAAGAAGCCGAGATCAAAAGGATCGAGGCCGGACACGGCCTGGAGCGCCGGTTGGAGAGGCTGGGCTTAAGGCCGGGGGTGACGGTGCGCAAGGTATCGGACAACGGGCCGGTGGTGGTGGCCCTGGGGGGCTGCCAGGTGGCCTTGGGCCGGGGCATGGCCGCCAGGGTCACGGTCGTGCCCAAAACGTTCCGGGTTCTGCTCTACGGCAACCCCAACGTGGGCAAGAGCGTGGTCTTCTCCAGGCTGACCGGACTGGGGGTGGTCACCGCCAACTACGCCGGCACCACGGTGGAATACACTAAGGGAACGCTCAAAGCCGGGGAGCGCCTGGCCGAGCTGATCGACGTGCCGGGCACCTACAGCCTGGAGGCCACCTGCCAGGCCGAGGAGGTGGCCAGCGACTTCTGCTCCCGCCGGGAGGCCGATCTCATAATCAACGTGGTAGACGCCACCAATTTGGAGCGCAATCTCTATCTGACCCTGGAGCTATTGGAGCGCGGCATTCCCATGGTGGTGGCCCTCAACAAGTGGGACATGGCCAGGCGCAAGGGCATAGAGATAAACACCGGGGAGCTGTCCAAACGGCTGGGGGTGCCGGTTATCCCGGTGGTGGCGGTGACCGGGCAGGGCCTGAAGGATATAGTCAGCTGGGTGCAGAGGGCCATGGAGGGCGAGATAACGCCTCCGGCCATGAAGCCTATCGACCACCAGGAGCGCTGGCATATCATCGGGCACATCAGCCGCGAGGTACAGAGCATCGTCCACAAGCACCTGACGCTGCTGGAACGCTTGGAGGAGGCCAGCCTCAAACCCCTGTCGGGCTTCCTGCTGGCGGCCTTGGTGCTGGCCGCCACCTTCATCACAGTCAGACTTTTGGGCGAAGGGCTGATAAACCACCTGACCGACCCCTTCTTTCAGCGCCTCTACGGTCCGGCGGTGAGGTGGCTGGTGGGGCTGGCGCCTTGGGGCCCGTTACGGGCGCTGCTTTTGGGCCGCAGTCCGGAGTTCATGGAATCATTCGGAGCGCTGACCACCGGCGTCTACATCCCCATCGCCCTGGTCCTGCCCTACATCTTTGCCTTCTACTTGGTGTTGGGGGTGCTGGAGGATGTGGGCTATCTGCCGCGGCTGGCGGTACTGCTGGACCGCTTCATGCACCGGCTGGGTCTGCACGGCTACGCCGCCATCCCCTTAGTGCTGGGGTGTGGCTGCAAGGTGCCAGGAGTGCTGGCTCTGCGGGTGTTGGAATCGCCCCGGGAGCGTTTTCTGGGGCTGGCCTTAGTGCTGATGGCCGCGCCCTGTCTGCCCCAGTCGGCCATGATCGTCTCCCTGCTGGCGCCATACGGCTTTCAGTACGTCTTGCTGGTATTTTCACTGCTGGCATTGGTAGCCGTGGCCAACAGCGTCATTTTGAACCTGATGGTCAAGGGCGAGGCTCCTGAAATCGTGGCCGAGATACCTTCCTACCAATTGCCCCACCTGGGAACGCTGTGGCGCAAGCTCTGGCTGCGGATGAGGGCCTTTCTGACGGAGGCCACCCCGCTGATAGTGCTGGGGGTGCTGGCGGTGAACCTCCTGGACATGGCCGGGGCCATAAACTGCCTGGAGGCCGCCATCAGGCCGCTGGCATCCGGGGTCCTGGGACTGCCCGATGATGCGGCTCCGGTCATCCTGTCCGGCTTCCTGCGCAAGGACATCTCCATCGCCCTGCTGTTCCCCCTGCACCTTGACGCCAAGCAGGCGGTGACCGCCTCGCTCTTCCTAGTGCTCTATCTGCCCTGTCTGGCCACCTTCTTCACGGCCCTGCGAGAGGCCGGATGGCGGACGGCGCTAAAGGTGATCGGGATATCGTTCGCCTGGGCGGTCCTGGTGGGCTGGCTGGTGAAGGCCATCTGGTGACAATCCGTATGATCCGTTATTGACGAAACAGGGAAAATTGATTATAATATTGGGGCGGATGGTAGAGGATGCCGGCTGGGGCAACGACATTGTCTGCCATTCTTTTTGACCAGGAACAATCAGTAAACCGCCAAGGACGCCAAAGAGCCAAGAGGCGGCGGATTCCGTCTTTCGGCGTTCTCTGCGGTGAAAACGACCAGATTTCGAAACGGAGGCTGAAATGGAGAACTACGGCGAGGACATCCAGAAGATAAGCCAGGAGATCGAGAAGAAGAGCCTCATCGCTCAGACGGTTTCGGCCGAGGTGGGCCGGGCCATCGTCGGTCAGCAGTATCTGGTGAATCGGATGCTGATCGGACTTTTGGCCAACGGGCATCTTCTGATCGAGGGGGTGCCCGGCCTGGCCAAAACCTACGCGGTGCGCACCCTGGCGGCGGCCATCAAGGCCGGTTTTCAGCGCATTCAGTTCACTCCGGACCTGCTGCCGGCCGACATCATCGGCACCCAGATCTACAACCAGAAGACCGGCGAGTTCGTCACCAGCCGGGGGCCGATATTTGCCAACTTCATCCTGGCCGACGAGATCAACCGGACGCCGCCCAAGGTGCAGAGCGCCCTGTTGGAGGCCATGCAGGAGCGGCAGGTGACCATCGGGGGACAGACCTTCAAGCTGGACGATCCCTTCATGGTTCTGGCCACCCAGAATCCCATCGAGCAGGAGGGGACCTATCCCCTGCCCGAGGCCCAGCTGGACCGCTTTCTTCTCAAGCTCAAGGTCACCTACCCCGCCAAGGAGGAGGAGCGGGAGATCGTGGAGCGGATCGCGGTCCAGGGCGAGCCCCGGATAAAGCCGGTGGTGACGCCGGCGGAGATGGCCGAGGCCAGGGAGCTCTGCAAGAAGATATATGTGGACGCCAAGATCAAAGACTACATTTTGGACCTGGTGTTCGCCACCCGGGAGCCTGAGAAACACGGGCTGCCCGAGCTCAAACCGCTGATCCGGTTCGGCGCCTCGCCCCGGGCCTCCATCTACCTGACCACCACCGCCCGGGCCATGGCCTTCCTCAAGCGCCGCGGCTTCGTCATCCCCGAGGACATCAAGGAGCTGGCTCCGGACGTCCTGCGGCACCGCATCCTCCTTACTTACGAGGCCGAAGCCGAGGAGGTGACCACCGACGACGTCATTCAGAAGATTCTGGCCGGGATCGAGGTGCCGTGACAACGAACGTTTCAAACGGTTCGAACGTTTGAAACGTTTGATACGTTAGCCAACAATGCTGAGCGCCGACTTCATAAAAAAGCTCCGCCAGATAGAGCTGCGCACCAAGCGGATCGTCAACACCACCTTCGCTGGGGAGTACAAGTCCACCTTTAAGGGCACCGGGCTGGAGTTTGTCGACGTCCGCGAATACCTGCCGGGGGACGACGTACGCTCCATCGACTGGCGGGTGACCGCCCGCATGGGACGGCCCTATGTCCGCAAGTTCGTGGAGGAGAGGGAGCTGACCGTCATCATGTGCGTCGACGCCTCGGGCTCGGCCCATTTCGGCACCCGGGGGCGGTTCAAGATGGAGCAGGCGGCCCAGGTGGCGGCCACCATAGCCTATTCGGCGGTGCGCAACAACGACAAGGTGGGCCTGTTGTTCTTCACCGACCGGGTGGAGAAATTCGTGCCGCCGCGCAAGGGCCGGCTCCATGTAATGCGCCTCATCCGGGACATCCTGGCCTTCGAGCCCCAAAGCCTCGGCACCGAGCCCGGGGCCGCCCTGGAGTTCCTGATGCACGTCCTCAAGCACCGGGCCGTCGTCATTTTCATCAGCGATTTCGCCGGTTCGGGATTCTCTTTTGACCGATTCCAGGTTCCGCTGGGGGTGGCCGCCCGCAAGCACGATCTGGTGGCCGTGGCCATCCGCGACCGGGCCGAGATGGAACTGCCGGCGGCCGGGCTGGCCGACCTCGAGGACCTGGAGACCGGCGAAATCATCACTGTGGACACCTCGGATCACAGGCTGAGGGAGGGCTACCGCCGATACCAGGCCGACACCTGGGCGCGGATGGAGCGGCTGCTCAAGACCCGGGGGGTGGATCTGGTGAGCCTGGCCGGCGATGAGGATTTCGTGCCCAAGCTCCACCGCTTCTTTCGGATGCGGGCCCAGCGGGTTCACTAGGGCCGTGGACATCTTGCTCCTAAACCCCGTGGCCGTTGATCGGGGATCAAAATACGCCGCGGCCAGTTTTCCGGTTTGTTCCGAGGCCGAGTTTGAGCAGGGGATGAAGGAGCTTCTCAAGCCCAAAAGGTTTCGGAACGCCGACCATCATATTGTGGCCTACCGTTTGATGGGAAGCGATGGCTCGGTGGCCGAGTACAAGAACGATGGTTACCGTTCGCCGTCCAAGGAGACCGGGGCCGGGGTGATGGTGCTGGAAATAATGAGGCAGAGGAAGGTGGTCAACCGTTGCCTGGTGGTCACCCGCTGGTACGGGGGCGTGCACCTGGGGGCCGACAGGTTCAAGCACGTCCGGGAGGCGGCAAAATCTATTTTAGACAGGATTTGAGCAAAAGAGCATACATAGTCGTGTTTTGGGCGGCCTGGCTGCTGACGATGGCCGGACTGGCCGAACCGCCGAAGCTTTCCACCGCCTTCGTCCAGAAGCGGCTGACGGTGGGGGACCAGTTCACCGTCACCCTCAAGCTTTCGGCCGACAACGACGCCAGGATCGTCGGTCCCTTGGCCGACTCTCTCGAACCCTTCATGGTGGTGGGGCAAAAAGACAAGACCAGGGCGCACCGGGGACGCAACGAGCATTTCTACGACCTGAAGCTGGCCGGGTTCCGACCGGGGAGTTTTACATTGCCCCGTTTCCTGTTCATGGTTTCGCAAGGCGACAAGATCGACACCCTGCGCAGCGATACGTTAAAAGTGGTCGTCTCCAGCGTTCTGCCCGAGAAGATGCAGGACATTCACGACCTCAAGGCGGCCGAGGCCTTTCCCAACCATTGGCTGTGGCTGATACCTGCCGGCCTTCTGCTGCTGGCCGGGCTGGCCTGGCTGGGCTACCGGCTGTGGCTTAAATACCGCCGGTATCGGGAGCAGCTCCTGGCCCCGCTGCCTCCCTGGGAGGAGGCCCTGAAAGCTTTGGAGGAGGTTCCGGCCGCCGACTGGCTGGACAAAGGGCAGATCAAGCGCTACTATTATACGTTGTCCGAAATCACCAAGCGCTATCTGGAACGGAGGTTCTCCTTCAACGCCCTGGAACAGACCACCACCGAGATCTCCTCCAACATGAAGCTGATGAAGCTTCCGCTGCGGGAAAACTTCGTTGCCTTCCTATCCCGGGCCGACATGGTCAAATACGCCAAGATCGTGCCGCCGCGCCAGGAGATGGATGCGGCCGTCGGCATCGTCAGGGACCTGGTGGAGAGGACCCGGCCGGCTCCTGAGCCGGCGGCCACGGGGGGCAGAATATGAGGTTCGCTTCTCAGCTTTACCTGCTTTTACTGGTTCCGCTGGCCGCTTTGGCCTGGCTGGAGCTGCGCAAGCGCTCCGGAACCCTCCGCTTTCCCGATGCCTCGTATTTCAAAACGAATCCGGGGCTGGGGAAAGTCTGGCGATATCTTGTCCTGGCCCTAAGCCTGGGAGGTCTGTTCTTTATTATCCTGGCCCTGGCCAGGCCGCAGAAGGGACGGGTTTTTCAGGAGACCGAGGGCCGGGGTGTTGACATCATGCTCTGCCTGGACATCTCCGGCACCATGCAGGCCGAGGATTTTTCGCCCAAGAACCGCCTCTATGTGGCCAAGGAGCGGGCCAAGGAGTTCGTGGCCCGCCGCGCCGGAGACCGCATCGGCTTGGTGGTCTTTTCGGGCTATGCTCTGACCCAGTGCCCGCTGACCGCCGACAAAACAATTATCAACCAGCTGATCGACCGGGTTGACTTCGGCATGATGGAGGACGGCACGGCCATCGGCATGGGGCTGGCGGCCGCGGTCAACCGTCTAAAAGACTCCCGCTCTAAAGACAAGGTCATCATCCTGCTGACCGACGGCCGCAACAACGCCGGGGAGCTGGACCCGGTATCGGCCGCCAAGCTGGCCCAGGCCTGCGGGGTCAAAATTTACTG
Organism: uncultured bacterium; assembly: GCA_964588285.1. Taxonomy (GTDB): domain Bacteria; phylum Edwardsbacteria; class AC1; order AC1; family EtOH8; genus CAZPNX01. Next base: position 145,049 of record CAZPNX010000002.1, on the reverse strand, counting down.
CATCGGGGTGGGCTCCAAGGGCCCGGTACCCATGCCGGTGCAGGACCCCTTCTTCGGCAAGCGATACGTTCAGGTAGAATTAGACCTGGACGCCAAGACCCTGAAGGAGATCGCCCGGACCACCGGAGGCCAGTTCTTTTTGGCTACGGATGCCGAGGGGCTGAAGCTGGTTTACGACGAGATCGACAAGATGGAGCCGGTGACTTACAAGGTGAGGGAGCACACCGTCTACCAGGAGAAAGCCAAGAATTTCATGCTGCCGGCACTGGCCCTGTTGGCCGCCTCCTGGCTGTTATCTGCTGTTCTGCTCAAGAGGCTGCCATGATCAACTGGGCGGATCCCAAATACCTCTATTTTCTATTGGCCCTGCCGGCGGTGCTGGGCGGCTACCTGGCCGGGTTTTTGCTGTCGCGCCGCCGTCTGGCCAGGTTCGCCGATGATCCGTTGATTCCGCGCCTGACCGACAGCCGCCATGGCGGGCTGTGGTGGCTTAAAAACTTTCTGTTCATCCTGGGTCTGGGTTTTCTGATCATCGGACTGGCCCGTCCCAGATGGGGCGAGAAGCTCCAGATCTACAAGGGGCGGGGGATAGACGTGATCATCGCCCTGGACGCCTCCAAGAGCATGCTGGCCCAGGACATCAAACCTTCGCGGCTGGAGCGGGCCAAGGTGGAGCTGTCCCAGATCCTGGAGAGCTTGGCCGGGAACCGTGCCGGAATCGTGGCCTTTGCCGGCGAGGCCCACGTCATGTGTCCGCTGACGTCTGATGTCGAAGCGGCCAAGCTCTTTTTGGACATCATCGATCCCCTGGCTATGCCCCGGCCAGGCACCAACATCCAGCGGGCCCTGGAGGTCTCGGCCTCCCTGTTCACTCCCCAGGAGGAAGGATCGCGGGCGGTCATCCTGATCACCGACGGCGACAACCTGGAGGGAGACCCCCTGGCTGCGGCCAAGATGCTCAAGGATTTGGGCGCCAGACTTTACATCGTCGGGGTGGGCACCCACGAGGGTTCGACCGTCCCAGAGACCGACGGAGGCTCCACCTTTTACAAGAAGGACGCCGATGACAAGCTGGTGGTCTCCCGCCTGGCCGAAAGGCTACTTTTGGTGATGGCCAGGGAGACGGACGGCCGCTACTACCGCTCCGAGGGTTTGAGCCTGGACAACCTGGCCTCGGAACTCGACCGGCTGCGCAAGAAGGAGCTGGAGGGGGGCGAGTTCGTGGAACGCGAGGAGCGTTATCAGGGATTTCTGCTGGTTTCCTTCATTCTGCTGTTCTTTTCGGTTTTTATAAGCGACCGGAGGGGGGCATGGTTCAGCTTTCCCCGTTTGGAGTTCAAACGTTTGAAGTTTCACTTTTTGGTCGTTTTTGCCGGCCTGTTCCTGGCTGAAACAGCTATGGCCGGGGTGGGCGCCAAGATGCGGGCCGGAAACGCCCAGATGAAGAAGGGCAACTTCCAGGAGGCCCACGACCGCTATCAGGAGGCTTTGGTGCTGGAGCCGGACAATCAGAGGATACACTACAATCTGGGCCGGGCGCTGCACAAGCAGGGTAAGCACCAGGAGGCGGCTTCCGAGTTCCAGCTGGCCATGCTCTCCAAGAACAAGAAACTCCAGTCTCGGGCCATGTACAATATTGGCAACTGCGCCTACCGCCAGGGCGGGCTGGACCAGGCGGTGCAGGCCTATACCATGTCGCTCCTTTTAAACCCGGGCGACCTCCAAGCCAAGCAAAACCTGGAACTGGCGCTGAAGATGAAAGACCAGCAGAAGAATCAGTCAGATTCCACCAAACAAAACCAGAACCAGCCACAGCCAAATCAACAAAAACAACAGCCAACTCCCCAACCGCAACAGGGCCAGATGAGCCGCCAAGAGGCGGAGCGGGTGCTGCAGGCGCTGCAGAACCGGGAGAAACAGGACCTCAAGAAGCAGCAGGAGAAACAGAGGAAACAGGCCAAGGTGGACAAGGACTGGTAACTAAAGGAAGAAATCAGAAGGCAGAAGCCAGAAGGCAGAAGATAGAAGCCGGAAAACGGCAGTCATGGGTGTCGTCAGTAAAAGACATATTACCATAATCGCTCTACTGGCCTTATCGAAATTGGGTTTGGGCGCGGAGCTAAGCATCTCGGCCTCGGTGGACCGGAGCACGGTGGGCCTGGGGCAGGAATTTTTATTGACGGTGACGGTCCAGGGCGAGGACATGGGCAGCGTGCCCCGTCCCCAGCTTCCGGAGCTGCCAGACTTCAACCTTTTGAGCCAGTCCCAGTCCTCCTCCACCAGCGTCCAGATCATAAACGGACAGATCAAAAAGCAGTCCTCGGTCAACTTCAGCTACGTGCTCTCGGCAAAACGGCTGGGCAAGCTGACCATCGGGCCCTGTCGGCTTTCCTACCAGGGCCAGGAACATCAGAGCCAGCCGATCGACATCGAGGTGGTGAAGTCGGCCCAGAGCGGAAGTCAGTCTATAACAGGGCAGAGCCAGGTACAACCGGTTCCGGCCGGAGCGTCGCTGGAGGGAAACCTTTTCATCTCGGCCTCGCCGGACAGAAGGACAGTCTATGTGGGAGAGCAGGCGACGGTGGAGTATACGCTCTATAGCCGGCTGAGGATAACCGGCATGGAGATGGCCGAGGCCCCTGAGTTCAGCGGCTTCTGGTCCGAGAAGCTCTTTGACGCCTCCAAGGTCGATTTTCAGCCCCGCACCGTTGACGGCAAAAAATACAATGCCATGGTGCTCAAAAGGGTGGCCTTGTTCCCGATGTCGGCCGGCGAGCATCAAGCGGGCAAAATAGTTCTGAACATCGGGGTGTCGCAGCCGCCGCGCGACTTCTTCGACTTCTTCGGCAGCGAACGGGTGGCCAGAATCGCCTCTAAGCCGGCAAGTATCACCGCCCTGCCCCTGCCCGAAGAGGGCCGGCCCAAGGAGTTTTCCGGCGGGGTGGGCCAGTTCACCATGACGGCTTTTTTGGACAGCGCCAGGATAACCGGCAGCCAGCCGGCAACCCTGACCGTCAAGGTCTCCGGCACCGGCAATGTCCGCATAATCGAGAAACCGAACCTGGCTTCGGTGTCCGGGCTTAAGATATTGGAACCCGAGATCAAGGAAAGCATTCAGACGGCCGGAGGGATAGTGCGCGGCACCAAGACCTTCAGCTTTCCGGTGCTGGCCCAGGCCGACGGCAGCTACCGCCTTCCGGTCGTTAAAATGGCGTTCTTCAATCCCAAAAGCAAAGCCTATTACACAACAGCCGAGGCCGGGCCTTTCGAGTGCACCGCCACCGGCTGCGGACAGGCGGCCCCGCTGGCCGAGGCCTCGGGGCTAAAAGTGCTGGGGAGCGACATCGCCCACATCAAGCCCGACCTGACGGATATCAAGAATACCTTCCCGGCCAGCCCCTGGATACTGCTGGCCATGTACGGGGGATCGCTGGCCATGATGGGAGGGGCCCTGGCCTATCGAGCCCACCGCCGGCGTCTGGAGTCTGACCGAGGCTACGCCCGCCGCAGCCGCTCCGGCCATCTGGTCAAAAACCGGCTGACCAGGGCCAGCCGTCACTTGGAGCGCGGCCAGGAAAGGGAGTTCTACGCTGCCCTGCACCAGGCGGTGCTGGGCTATGTGGGCGACCGGTACGACATCGACACCGGCGCTGTCACCCTGGAGCAGCTGGAAAGAAGGCTCGGGGACAAGGGCATTCCTGCCGAAACGGTTTGTCAGGTGATAAAACTGATAGAGGATTGCGAGAAAGCCAGGTTTTCACCGTCATTATCCGAAAGCCGGCCCGAGGAGATTTTGGCTCGGGCCAAAGAAGTGCTGTCAAGACTATGATCAACCTTCTTCTGTTGATATCTCTGGCGGCGGCCCCCCAGCACGGCCCTGCGCCGGTCAAACTCTACAACCAAGGCAATGCCGCCTACAGCTCCGGGGATTATCCGGGGGCCATTGCCGCCTACCGCCAGGCGTTGGAGAGTGCCGACCATCCGCATCTCCGCTATAACCTGAGCAACGCCTATTTTAAAAATGGCCAAATAGGCCTGGCCGTGATCCAACTTAGGCGGGCCAGAGACCTGGCCCCACGCGATCCTGACATCGCCCATAATCTGGAGTTCCTCAGAAGCTTTCGGGTGGACAAGACGGCATCCCAAGCTGGACCGCTGGAGCAGGCGCTGGATAGAATCTTCACCTACTTTTCTAGCCGCGAGGCGGCGTTTATGGCCGGGCTGTGCTTCCTGCTGGGGGCGGGCTTTTTGTCACTTTTTATAGTCGCCGGTCCCAGGTGGGCCCTTTTCCCGGCCGCAACGGCTATTTTGGGATTTGCCTATTTTTTGGCGGTGACCCAGTTATGGCAGGCCGAGCGAAGGGCAAAACCGGCGGCCATCATCGCCAAGGAGACCAGCGCTCTGTCGGGGCCAGGCGATGATTTCAAGGAAATTTTGCTGTTGCACGACGGCACCGAGGTCAAAATTAAGGAGAAACGGGGGGACTATCTGCTGGTGCAGCTGCCGGGCGGTCTGGGAGGTTGGGTGCCGCAGGGGGCGGTGGAGAGCGTCTATCGGTAGACAAAAACCTCGCTTGACTAATATTGGCATTTGGCGGTATAATTATCTTAAGCTGAAAACAAGAAGTTGCGAAGTTACGAAAGCGTGTAAATACCGGGTCGAGCATCGCACTTCGTAACTTCGCAACTTCGTTAAAGGGCGCCCGTAGCTCTCCTCGACTCCGCTCGGAGCGGGACGCAGGGAGCCCGGCAACGCATGGGGTAAAAATATCGCGCCCGTAGCTCAATTGGATAGAGCAACGGACTACGAATCCGTAGGTTCCCCGTTCGAATCGGGGCGGGCGCACCACTTTACTCGACTTTGGCTAAGGTTCAAAGTCGAGTAATTTCCAAAATAACCAAATCCGAAATTCTAAAATGGCCGGCTTTCCGGGGGATTAGGAATATTGCTGCCTAAACCATGTTCTTTTGATGACGACCGGCGTTTTATGGCCATGGCCCTAAGGCTGGCGGAGCGGGCGGCCCGGGAGGGCGAGGTACCGGTGGGGGCGGTGGTGGTCCATGAGGGCAGGGTGGTGGGACGGGGCCGGAACCAGGTGGAGCGAAAAAGATTTTCCGGACTCCATGCCGAGATGATAGCTATTAGGCAGGCCGCCAAAATGATGGACAGGTGGCGTCTGACCGGATGCACGCTTTACTCGACCCTCGAACCCTGCGCCATGTGCGCCGGGGCGGCGGTGCTGGCGCGGATCGACCGGCTGGTCTTCGCTACCCGTGATCCCAAGGCCGGCGCCTGCGGCTCGGTGTTCGACATCGTCAGGAGCCGGAGGCTGAACCACCGGATCGAAGTTCGGCGCGGACTGCTGGAGCGGGAATCGTCCGCACTGCTTAAGAATTTCTTCAGGGAAAAAAGAAAAGGGGTTCCGCGGAAATCCGCGTGAATCAGCGGCAAAGAGAATAGGCGGAGAGTTGGCCGAGCTGGTCGAAGGCGCACGACTCGAAATCGTGTATCCCGTGACGAGCGGGATCCGGGGTTCGAATCCCTGACTCTCCGCCAGTATAACAGAAATTTGTGAACCCCGGACTGTGAAACAGCGGGGTTCTCCGCCTGCAGAGAGGCATCGAAGCATGGCGGTGGCGGATGCGCCGCAGGCGCAGAATCCCTGACTCTCCGCCACTGATGACAGATGAAAAGGCCGGCGTTGTTCCGCCGGCCTTTATTGCGGCCTATAAGAATTGACAAAACGGATACGAATAGATGAACGCACATATAGGCGAACTGGCCGCCCTGGCCACGGCCGTCTGCTGGACGGTGACCGCCTTGGCCTTCGAGCCCGCCACCCGGCGGATCGGTCCGGTGGCGGTCAACCTGTTAAAGCTGGCAACGGGTTTCGTCTTCCTGGCAACAGCCAACCTCATTCTGCGAGGGATGGTCCTGCCATTTGACGCCTCGGGCCAAGCCTGGCTGTGGCTTTCCCTATCGGGGATGGTGGGATTCCTCATCGGGGACTATTTCCTATTTAAATCCTACACCATGATCCACGCCCGGGTTTCGATGCTGGTCATGGCCCTGGCCCCGCCCATGGCCGCCCTGCTGGGGTGGATGTTTTTGGGCGAGACCCTGTCAGGGAACGACTTTGTGGGCATGGGTCTGACCTTGGCCGGCATCGCCATGGTGGTGCTTAAGAGGGGCGGAGACGGAGGGGGACTGGCGTTCAAACATCCGGCAGCCGGGGTGCTGCTGGCCCTGGGAGGCGCGGCCGGTCAGGCCGGGGGGTTGGTTCTATCAAAATACGGCATGGGCTCTTATAGCCCGCTGGCGGCGACGCAGATCCGGGTACTGGCCGGAGCAGGCGGCTTCGCCCTTCTGTTCACCGCGCTGGGGGGATGGCGACGTCTGCCAGGATTGATGGACAACCGGCATTTGGCCGGCCAGGTAGCCTTGGGTTCGGCCTTTGGACCATTTCTGGGGGTTTCTCTCTCGCTGGTGGCCATCCAGTATACTAACACCGGTGTAGCCTCCACCATCATGGCTATGGTTCCGGTGATGATAATACCGCCTTCGGTGCTGTTGTTCAAGCAGAGGGTGAAGGCAGTGGAGGTCCTGGGCGCGGTGGTCTCAGTGGCCGGCGTGGCCCTACTCTTTCTAAAGTGAAGGCAAAGTGCTGCAGATCAGAAACAAGCAAAGCCGGCAGCTGATAACTGCCGGCTTTTTTGATTTCTGCCCTCCGACTTCTGATTTATGTGGCCTTGCGCTCCACCCCCAGCTCCTTCATCAGCCGGGAGAGGTAGGTGGGCTGCATCTGCAAAGAGGCGGCGGTGCGGCGCTGGTTCCAGCCGTTGGCTTCCAGGGCCCGGATGAGGTAATCCCTCTTGAACCGCCGCTGGGCCTCTTCCCAGCTGTGGATGGGGGCTAGGGGCTGGCCGTCGATCTGAACCGCGGTCAATGCCGGCAGATGCTCCAGCTCCACGGTCGAAGACGAGGCCAGCACCACCGCCCGCTCCACCACGTTCTGCAGCTCCCGGATGTTACCCGGCCAAGAATACTCCTCCAGGGCCTTGAGGGCCTGGGGCGAGAAGCCGGAGACATTCTTTTTGGTTTCACGGCGGTAGCGATCCAAAAAGTGTTCGGCTAAGATGGGGATGTCGCCGGGGCGCTGGCGCAACGGCGGCAGGAAGATCTGGAAGACATTGAGCCGGTAGTAGAGGTCCTCCCGGAAGTTCCCTTCCTTGACTAGTTTTTGTAAATCCTGGTTGGTGGCGGCGATGATGCGGACGTCCACCCGGATGGTCTCGGTGCCGCCCAGACGCTCGAACTCCCGCTCCTGGAGCACCCGCAGGATCTTGGCCTGAACAGGGGCCGGCAGGTCGCCCACCTCGTCCAAAAAGATGGTGCCCTGGTGGGCCAGCTCGAAGCGGCCCTTGCGGCGGGAGGTCGCCCCGGTGAAGGCGCCCTTCTCGTGGCCGAAGAGCTCTGATTCTAAAAGCTGAAGCGGCACGGCCGCCAGGTTGACGGCGATGAAGGATTTGTCGGCCCGGGGGCTCTGGCCGTGGATGAACCGGGCCAACAGCTCCTTGCCGGTCCCGTTCTCACCCTGCAGCAGGACGGTGGTGGCGCCCGAGGCCACCTTCTGGGCCAGGGCCATCACTTCTTTTACGGCCGGGCTCTGGCCCACGATCGAATAACGGCCGGAGATCTCGTCGCGCAGCAGCAGATTTTCGTCGCGCAGCCTCTGGAAGCGGCCGGCGTTGTCCAGCACCTGGCCGGCCATGTCGGCGATCTTCAGCAGCAGCTCCTGGTCCTGGGAATCGAAGACCTCGCCCCCCAGCTTGTTGATGACCTCGATGACGCCCACCGTCTTCTGGCCCACCAGCAAAGGCACGCAGAGGATGGAGCGGGTGGTGAACTTGGTCTTGCGGTCGATGGCCGGATACCAGCGCGAGTCCTTGTCGGCCTGGTTGACAATCTGGGGCTTTTTTTCCCGGGCCACCCAGCCGGCGATGCCCTGGCCCAGGGGAACCGAGAGCTTCATCAGCTCGTCGGACACCTGGCCGGTGGCATGGGCGAAGTGGAGGCACTGGGAGGTTTCGTCCAAAAGCAGCAGGGAGCTGGCCTCGGCCTGGGTCAGGGTCTTGGCGGCCTCGATGATGATGTCTAAAAGTTTTCCCTGGTCCAATGTGGAGGACAGGGCCTTGCTGAAGGCGATGAAGAACTCCAGCTCGGTGTAGTTGTCGCGGGGGAGGTTCATATAGTATTTTCGGATGGAGGTTCTATTATAGATTGAACCAGGGCTGATGTCAAGCCCAAAGTTGCCTGTGGCCGGGGCCGGCTTAGTCCCCTCTATAAAGAGGGGGGCAGGGAGTGTGAGGTCATTTGTACAACCAACCAAGGACACATCCCTCGCTTCCCTCTCAAGAGGGAATAAAGCTCTCCAGTTTCCAATTGACAGCCGGGAGGAAAAACGGGGCCGCCCGGTCGTCTCGATATGCCCGCCGGAGGCCGAGTAGCCCAAAGGCGCATCGAGACCCTGCGGGCTACTCGACGAGCGCCTTTATCGAGACCAGGCGGACACTCGACGACCGGGCGGCCCTCGCCAGTTTCCTGTTGAAAGCCGGAAGGCGGGATTCGGCTTAGTCCCCTCTATAAAGAGGGGGACAGGGGGTGTGTCATCGGTGTCAAGTTGAAACATACTCACACACCCCTGACCCCTCTTCAGAGGGGACTAAGTTTCCCAGTTTCCAGTTGACAGCCGGGGGATGGGATGATATCATAAAAGCATAAAAATGCGAGGTGTAAAGCCATGAGATTTTTATCCTGCTTAATTCTGGCTGTGGCCCTGGCCTTGGCCACCATCCAGGCCGGAGAACTTGGGCACAAGGGCAGCGCCTTCGATCCCGGCGTTTCGCGCAACACCGCGATTCAGGGTGAGGCCGCCCTTCTGGCCGGGATGTTCTCCTACGGGGCGGCGGTCTACGAGTTCCAGGTTTCTCCGGGACTGGCCCGGGCCGGGGCCGAGGTGAACTTCGACAACCTCAAGGGCAAGTGGCTCAAACTCTACATCTACAACTATGGGACGGCCCGGGACGATGAAGCAGTGCGCAACCGCAGGCTGGAGCCCAACTGGCGGCTGTGGGAGTCCACCGACCAGGGCGGCACCTGGCGGACCGGCAACCCCGAGCTTCTGGACCTCAGGTCCGGGGATGGAAGGATAGACTACCTGGGCCCACAGAACAAGATCAGGCTGTTGCTATACGCCCACGGCGGTGTGCCGTATATAGGGGACGCGCGTTTCCTCATAAAAGACGTTTCGCTGATCTTCCCGGACGAGGACCAGGCGGCCCTGCATGAGATCAAGGGCCTTTTGGTGACCTCGGAGGACGCCTGGGTGGAGGGCGAGTTTCTGTTGGTGCGGGGCCGGGGCCTGCCGCCGGAGTCTCGACTCCGCTCGACTACCGACGCCGGCGAGCCGCAGGGCAAGAGGATCGCCGCTATTCGGGCGGCCAAGGTGGTGGCCATGCGAAATTTGGCCGTGGCCTTGGGGAAAATTCCTAAAACCGGAGGCACGGCCATGGTGCCGCCGAACAAGGTCCGGGATACCAAGTACAACGCGGACGGCAGCGCCGAGGTGGTGCTGGAGGTAAGGATAGGGGATATAAAGTAATGGACCTAACCCATTGTTCCCCTTCCCCGCGGGGGAAGGGGTCGGCTCGCGCCGAGCGTGCCGAGGTGGAGTTAGGTCGTAACCCGGACGGCAACGCCTACGTGCCGATAACAGGCACTAGGGCCCGCTTTCCAAAGCGCACTTTGTGCGGCACTACGGCGTGCAGGCAGCGCCGAGGTGGTGCTGGAGGTAAGGCTTAGAGATATTGGCGTGCCTAAATAACTGCCATCCCGCAACTATAGAATGGTGGCCGCACTTTGCGTCACATTTAAACACCGTATACTTACATCCGCCCATTGACATTATGTCAGATTTGACATATAATCATGAATGGATTTGAAAAGGAATTATTTTGGCTTCACGGCGAGATTAAAAAACGCCGCCTTTTTCATTTGAAGCCCGTATAGAGGCCGGTTATCTGTTGCGTTTACTTCAGAAGGGCGAGAAGCTGTCCATGCCCCACTCGCGGCCCATGCCGTCCATCGGCCGCAATTGCCATGAGTTGAGGATCAGAGACAAGGGCAGAACTTGGCGAATAGTGTATCACATCGACGATGACGCAGTCATAATTCTTGAAGTATTTGCCAAAAAGACAGAGCAGACGCCAAATCATGTAAAAGAGGCCTGCAAAAGAAGGTTAAAACAGTACCTAAGCGAATGAGGTAAAAACATGGACCCGAAAAAGAAAAGAGCACTACTGGCAAAAGGCTGGGAAAGCGGCAGCGCGGCCGATTTTCTCAAGCTTAGTAAAGAAGAAGCCGATTTGATCGAGCTGAAGATATCACTTTCCCGGCTACTGCAAGAAAGCCGCAAGAAAAAGCATATAAGCCAAACGAAACTGGCCGAGCTCATAAGTTCCAGCCAGTCGCGGGTGGCCAAGATAGAGAAGAGCGATCCTTCGGTCTCGCTGGACCTGATAGTGCGGTCGCTTATTGCATTGGGGGTGAAAAAATCAGCCATGAAACGGGCCTTTGCATAAGGCGGACAACCCCTGCTGGCAGCGCCGAGGTGGTGCTGGAGGTGAGATTGGGGGATATTAAATAGGATACTTAATTGTAAAACATTTATATCCATGTATCTTATTGACAAAAAAAACAGTAAGTGATAAAATAAATAAAAAAGGAGAAAAAATGAAAAGGCTAGTTATTTCTTTACTAGTATTAAACACCTTGTGCTACGCAAAAGATAAAATCGCAATTTTTCCATTTTCTAATCAGGTTGGAAAGGATTATGGTAGCACATTAGTTGCTGAAGCGGAAATGACTAATCAAATGGTTAAATTAAAAAGATTTGATGTTATTGAAAGAAGTCAATTAGAAACTATACTGAAAGAACAAAAATTAAACTTAACGGGTGCTATAAGTATTGATCAGGCTGTTGAGATTGGTAAAATTGGTGGCGTGAAATACGGCGTTCTAGGGGCCATAAATAATATTTCGTATAGTATAGATTCATCATATAATGACCAAGAGAAAAAATATACAAAAACAGTTAGTGGTATAATATTGCATGAATTAAAAATTGTTGATATTGAAACTGCGCAAGTTATTTTTAGTAACACATATAAAGAATCGCCATCGGTTAGTTTTTTAGAAATTATGGCATCTGCGGTAAAGTATGAACCAGAAAAGCATTTTTCTAATACTATAAAGAATATCTATGAGAAAAAAGTATCAAAACAAATATTGACTGCTTTTCCCGTTGAAGGTGCAATAGTTTCGTTTGATGTTGTAAATAAAAAGGCTATAATCGATATTGGATCAGAAGAGGGCGTAAAAAGGGGAATGAAATTCGATGTTATTATACTTGAATCTAGAGAAAGTCCAAGAACAAAGAAAGTTATTACGATTCAAACAAAGGTAGGAATAATAGAAGTAATCGATGTTACTGGTGTGGAGTCTGCAATTTGTAAGGTGAAAGAGGGTGTTGATAAAATTAAAGATGGAATGGTAGTTAAATTAAAAAGTGAATAGCGAGGTAAGTTTTATTTATAAGCCCTTTCCTTTTTGGAAAGGGCTTGTTGCCTTATAATGATCCTATTTAAAACCTTCCCAAATCATATACCACAAGGTAGTTAAATTACTTGACGAACTAAACTACGCTAAACCCGGTAAGATCTGGTAGAGAATCCGTTAGGCCTTTTAATCGGGAGTTGTTTATATGAAGAATGCAAATAAAGCACAAAATCAAGTGAATGATGTAAGTAATCAAAATGCCGAACGATTAATCCTTGACGGCGTACAATTAATAGATGATGAGCGCTATTATGATGCTATCAATTATTTTGAATCATTAACACAAGCGCTAAAATATGAATATTCTGACCCATGGCGGTTTATGGGTCAGGCTTATGCTGCCTTACATTTAGGTAAAAAAGCACTTAAATATTATGATGTAGCAATTAATATTGCACAGAAGAAAAAAAGAATTATTAAAGCAATTCAGTCAATGCGCGATAAATCAATTACATGCTCCCACTTACTTTTTTATGATGAAGCAGTTCGTTTACTAGAAAAGGGGGTAGAGTTGATAGAAAAAGGTATAGATATTAAGGAGATTACGACAGCTAACTATTATCATTCGTATGGTATTGTTTTATCATTGAGAGGAAACAATGAAAAGGCGAAAGAATGTTTTAATAAATCACTGATGATATTTAAAAATAAAAAAGACATCTATGGCATGATAATTAGTTATGTATGGATTATTCGGCTATTGATTAAACAAAAACAATATCTTACCGCATTACAGTTGTTTCAAAAAGCCAAAGACGAAACGAAGGATCATCTTCAGTCATATGTATTTGACATTGAAAGCGCGACCCTGTTGTTTAATGTGGGCGATATTAGCAGCAGCCAGAAACGAGTAGAAGAATTGCTTGGAGATAAAGGTTATTTAAATAAAGCAACAAAAAACATATATTTAGAAAATGTGTCTGAGGCGCTTTCAGATTTATATATATTAGAAGGAAGACTACATTTAACAAAGATGCATTTTGATAAAGCATTACTGTCTTTCGCGAAAGCAAATGAATATGCACCAGCTTCGATGAAAACCTCTGTATGGCTGATATATGCTAAATTCATGACCGCGCTATACTCAACAAAAACCATAAAGAACGAGTATATTTGCGATATAAAACAAATGAGTATAGTGGGCATGGAACTAGAAAAAACAATTAAGGCATATAAAAACAAGATGTCATCAAATGACATTGCCAAATTATACTTTTGGTTAGGATTAATTTATTACAAACTTGAAGATTTCATAAATGCTGAAAAATATCTTATCCTTTCAAATGATTTTTATCGTATGCCTGTAACAAGAGGGAAATCGTTAAGTTATGGTTTTAGATTATTATTTAAAAACACTCGGACTGCTTTAAAACTTCTAATTAAAGATGTTAGAAAAGGAATAACGGGCTATCCAGAAGCTAAGATATTCCTAAATCACATATGGAATCGTAAAATATCACCAACATGGCTGGAATGGTGGTTTAATTCGCCGAAATATACCGGCAGGTTAGTAAAAAGAATTATCGGGGCTTTTTTGATGTCGGGCCTTTTATTTGAATTAGCATTATTGATTCTTATCCAAGTACATACGATTGATAAATCTGAATGGGGGATATTCGGTATAACAATTGTAACTTTACTTCTATTGTTGTTCTCCCCATTGATGAATCGCTTCAAAGCCGCTAATGTGGAAATTGATATTACTTTGGCGAATCAAGTTCTGTCTCCGGTATTAATTGACATGGAATTTGATACTGAAGAAGTTATGAAGTATTAAAAATATAACCCATATCAACCATTAGGATAAACGAGGATATTATGAGCCAGACTATTGTTTTTCTTATCCATTTATATCAAAGAAACGCATCGCAAACATTTCGCAGATCATGTAGATATCAACCATGTTGTTCGGACTATATGATTAAAGCAATAGAAAAATATGGGCTGATTGGTGGAATAACGAGAGGGTTAAAAAGAATTTATAGATGTCGTGAACCTAATGGTGGTATAGATATACCTTAATTTATAACTATTACCACATTGCAAAACAAAGGAAATTATCATGGAAAACTACATTTACAAATGCGTCCCTGTGCCAACTACTATTGATATTGGCGCTAAAGGTCAGCATGATGCCGCAGTTAAAGCTTATGAGCAGGTTATTAACAATGGTGCGGAAGGTGGTTGGGAATTTGTTGATATTGATTCTATTACATCATACAAACCGGTAGGGTGTTGGGGTTCGTTAACGGGGCAAAAAGCCGAAACTATAACTTTTAAAATGATTATTTTCCGAAAAGAAAAATAATATTATTTTTGAAATAACCTTACTATCTATTGCCACTCCTCTTTACGCAACTAAAATCTAGTCAATCCATACTTTATAAGAAGCCTGCGTGAACGGGAAGAAATTCGGAAGATCGGAATAGCCCCTTATAGCCACCGGATAAGTCAGCATCTCCAACATACTGTCGTTCTGATACGATTTGTTTAAGCATTACATTATCAATGGACCTCCTCAAATCCCTCAACCCTCCCCAGCGCGAGGCCGCCACCTACCTTGGCGGCCCTCTTCTGATATTGGCCGGGGCCGGCTCGGGCAAGACCCGGGCCCTGACCCACCGCTTAGCCTACTTAGTGGGCTCGGGGGTTTGCGACCCCTGGTCCATTTTGGCGGTCACCTTCACCAATAAGGCAGCCAATGAGATGAAGGGAAGAGTGGCCAGGCTGTTAGGGAAAAGTGTTGACGGGTTGTGGATAGGGACGTTCCACTCGATATGTGCCAGGATTCTGCGCAAGGATGGGCATCGGCTGGGCTACGGCCGGGACTTCACCATCTACGATGAGGACGACCGGATGTCGCTCATCCGGCGATGCATGAACGAGCTGGCCATCCCGGACCGCAAGGTGCCGCCAAGCGCCGTGGCCTCGCGCATCGCCGGGGCCAAGGACCAATTGGTTGGACCCGAGGAGTACCAGTCCAAGTCCTACGACTTCTTCGAGAAGAACGTGGCCCGGATCTACTTGCTCTACCAACAGAAGCTTTTGGCCTGCCAGGCCTGCGACTTCGACGACCTGATCTTCAAGGCGGTCCAGCTCTTTCAGGAGCATCCCCAGGTTCTGGCAGAGTACTCCAAGCGCTTCCAACATATCTTGGTGGACGAATACCAGGACACCAACCACGCCCAGTACATGCTGGTCAAGCTGCTCTCAGAAAAGCACCGGAGGCTGGTGGTGGTCGGCGACGACGACCAGTCCATCTACGGATTCCGCGGGGCCGACATCCGCAACATCCTGGAGTTCGAGCAAGATTTTCCCGAGGCCAAGGTCATCAAGCTGGAGCAGAACTATCGCTCCACCCAGATCATTTTGGACTGCGCCAACGCCGTGGTCAAAAACAACGCCGGCCGCAAGGGCAAAAAATTGTGGACCGACAACCCCAAGGGCGATAAAATCACACTGGCCGAGGCCTATGACGAGCGGGACGAGGCCATGCGGGTCTGCCGGGCCATCAGTAACCGGCCGGCGGGCGAGTCCCTGCGCACGCACGTGGTCCTCTACCGCACCAATGCCCAGAGCCGGGCCCTGGAGGAGGGCATGCGGCGCCAGTCCCTGCCCTACGTTATCGTGGGCGGCATCAAGTTCTACGAGCGCAAGGAGGTCAAGGACGTGCTGGCCTACCTCAAGCTGGCCGTCAACCCCTCGGACGAGGTCAGCCTGCGCCGCGTCATCAACGTGCCGGGGCGCGGCATCGGCGAGACCACGGTCATGAGGCTGGCAGCCTACGCCCGGGAGCAGGGGCTCACCCTCCTGGAATCGCTGGGAAAGGCCGGGATGGTGCCGGGGCTGGGGCCGGGCGTCAGGCAGGCGCTGGGGGCGTTTAAGACATTATTGGACAATTTGAGGACATTTTCGCAGTCCAACGACGCCGAGGAGACGGCCAAGCAGGCGGTCGAAGCCACCGGATATCTCGAATACCTGAAAGACCAGTACCCCGACCCCGAGGAGCAGCAGAATCGGCTGGAGAACGTCTACGAGCTGGTCTCGGCGGCCGACGACTTCTGCCAAAGATCGGAGGACAAGTCGCTATCCGCCTTCCTGGCCGAGGTGTCGCTGATAGCCGACATCGACCGCTGGAACCAAGGGGCCGAGGCGGTGACCCTGATGACCATGCACAACGCCAAGGGGCTGGAGTTCGACCATGTCCACATCGTGGGCCTGGAGGACGGGCTGCTGCCGCACTCGGCCTCGCTGGAGAGCCAAGCCGAGCTGGAGGAGGAGCGGCGGCTTTTCTACGTGGCCATTACCCGGGCCAGAAAGACCCTGGAGATGCTCTACGCCCGCTCCCGGCGCCGCTACGGGGGGCTGCTGCCGTCCACGCCCTCGCGCTTTTTGGCCGAGGTGCCATCGAAGCTGGTCAGGGCCGAGGCCGTCCGGCGGCAGGACGAGGACGTCCCGGATTCGACCGACTACGGGACGAGGCAGAGGGTCAAGGGAGTGAAAGTGCGGCACCCGGTGTGGGGCGTGGGCACGGTGGTCGAGGCCGAGGGCGAGGGCGATGACATGAAGCTTTCGATAATCTTTGCCGGAGGCATGAGGAAGAAGGTGATGGCCGGCTTCGTGGAGCCGGTGAGGTAGGCGGTGATGGTCTGGCATGCGAGAAGGCGACCAGTCCGTCCCAGGTTCTGCTGGCAGCACTACGGCGGCGAGCCGGGGTGGTGGCACCCAGTTCAACTGCTTTGGGACAAGTACAAGCTGCTATACCTGGTCGGCGAGTGGTCGGGCGTGCAGGCGTTATCGCGGGCCATGCTGGCCATCGCCGAGCGGCACGGCGACGAACTGCTACAGGCCAAGGGACTAGCCGGGCTGGGCTGGCTTCTCGTACAACAGGGGCGGTACGAACAGGCCAAAACCGCTTTGGCGGAGTCGCGACGGCTGTTCGAAAAGCTGGGCAACGACGAGGGCTTGGTAAGCGTCTTGGGGAACCAGGGGTTGCTGTTGTTCGTCCAGAAGCGATACCCCGAGGCCTTGGAGATGTTCCTTGAGCAGCATCGCCTGGCGGAGGACACGAACAACTCCATCCAAATAAGTCGCGCGCTGAATTTCATCGGCCTGGTCCACGTGGAGACGGGTGACCAGGAGAAGGCCATGGAATGCTTCCAGCGGCGACTGGAAATGGAACAGCGGGCGGGTAACATGGAACAAATACGTTCCGTGCTATGCAACATCGGTTACGCCCATATGATGAAGGGTGATTACGAACTGTCCGAGAAGTACCTGATGAATAGCCTGGAGATGGCCCGGAAGATCGGCGACATGCAGGGATGTTACGTGACCGTGGGGAACCTGGCAGACCTATACCAGAAGCTCGGCCAATGGTCGAAGGCCGAGCATCATTTACAGGCCGGCCTTAAATATGCTGAAAAGCTGGGGGACAAAGCAGGGGAGGTGGTGTATCTGGAAGAACTGTGCCAGGCTTGCCGGACCTTGGGTAAAAGCGACGAGGCCGAGCGGTATGCGGCCCGCCGCGCCGAGTTGAGAAGGATGTTGGAAGGCCAGAAGCAGATAGATGAAAGACACAATAATCAGGAAAAGCATGCCGAGGTCCCCGATGTTAAAAGCGCACAATGAAGCCGGCTTCGTGTAGCCGGTGAGGTAGGCAATGAGGCTCTGGAAACCTTACCATCAGGGGTTGTGGAAGCAGTTACCGGGGGGGGTCTATCCCTTCGGGCTGAGGGCGGCCAAGGCCGAGGTGCTGCATCGGATGGGTGACTTCGCTAGGCTTGAGGATCTGTGTCTTAAGGACTTGGATAAAGCAGAAATCGGAGGTTTGAATGCCGCCTACTGTCTGATGAAACTGGGGGTATTGGCTGCGCAGAAGGGCGACAGCGAAAATGGTCGCCGCAAGCTGAACCAGGCCTTAAAGCTTTTCCAGAAAGGCGGAGAACAACAAAATGCTTTCTACTGCCGAGCCTTTTTGGTTAATGTCTGCATCCAGCAGCAACGGTTCGCCGAGGCCGAGGCGGCCGCATCTGAATTGGCAAAGGAAGCAGAGGAACGGGGTGACCGCAAGGCGCTGATCAACGCCCTTAATCTTCAAGGCTTGGTAGCTATGGATCAGGGGCAGAGCGAGAAAGCCATTGTCTTTTTAGAACGAAAATTGGAATTGTCGAAGCAACTAGGCCTCCGGGCTGAACAGGCTACGACTCTGGGCAACATGGGATGCGTGCGGATCGACCAGAAACGCTACCAGGAGGCGCTTCAGCTTATACTGGAATCGCTGAAAATATGCCGCGCTATCGGCGACCCCTATGCGGAATACTGCACCATCTATAACCTTGCCAGCGCTTACGAAGGAATGGGGCGACTCCGAGAGGCGCTGGCCAGCTACCGAGACGATTTAAAGCTGGCCCGGCAGTTGGGCGACGGTCCCGGAGAGGCGCAGATAATGGGGGACATCGCCAGGGTGGAATCAAAAATCAATAATGCCGAAAAGGAAAGAGCATGAACATTTTAGCCATAAACGGCAGCCCCAACCGCCGCGGCCACGGAGCACGGATCATCGAGGCCATTCTCAAAACGGCTGCGGCCGCCGGCTGCAAGACCGAGGTGGTTCACATCTACGACAAGCGCATTTCGGGATGCGCCGCCTGCGACCACTGCAAGCGGGCGGCCGAGGCCTGTTGCGCGGTGGACGACGGCATGCAGCCGCTCTACCGCAAGATCATGGCGGCCGAGGCCGTGGTCATCTCCACCCCGGTCTACATGGGCCAGCTCACCGGCCCCCTCAAGACTTTCCTGGACCGGTGGTACGCCTTCCTCGACGCCAAGTTCCGGGTGCGGAATCTTCCCGGCAAGAAACTGGTGGTGGTGGTTACCTCCGGGGCGCCGGCCGGCACCTATTCCGATGTGGCCCGCTACCTCAAGCGCTGGATGGGGGATTTCCTGAAGATGGTGCCGGTGGCCGTCATCGAGGCCGGCGGCCTCAAACAGGGCTCGGCCCTTGATCCCAAGGTGCTGGCCAAAGCCGAAAAGGTCGGGCGATCGCTGGCCCGGATAATCGGCAAAACGCCGGCCTCTTGACGAAGACCTCCTTTGGTGCTATATTATACATCGTGGTTTCGGAACCGGCCTATTGGGACGCTTGGCGCTCCGGGGAACTGAGGCGGCGAAGCCAGGAGGCGGAGAAACTCCTGGCTTCCTGCACATTGTGCCCCCGGGCCTGCCGGGCCGACCGGCGCTGGGGCCGCACCGGATACTGCCGCTCGGGCCGCCTGCCGGCCGTGGCCAGCCACAACGCCCATCACGGCGAAGAACCTCCCATCTCCGGCGCCCGCGGCTCGGGCACCATTTTCTTCTCCAACTGCAACTTGTCCTGTGCCTACTGCCAGAATTGGCCCATCAGCCAGCTGGGGCAGGGCAAGGAGGTGTCCTTCGAGGAGTTGGCCGGGATGATGCTGGATCTCCAGGAACGGGGCTGCCACAACATCAACTTCGTCACCCCGTCGCACATGACGGCCCAGATCATCATCTCCCTGGAATTGGCGGCCGAGCGCGGCCTGCGGATCCCTTTGGTCTACAATTCCAGCGGCTATGATTCCCCGGATTCCCTGGACCTTCTGGACGGGCTGGTCGACATCTACATGCCGGACATCCGCTACTTGGACCAGGCGGCCTCAAAAAGATACTCGGACGCGGCCGACTATCCGGATGTAGTACGAGCCGCCCTCAGGGAGATGTGGCGCCAGGTGGGGCCGCTCCGGCTGGACGATGAGGGCGTCGCCTATCGCGGGATGCTGGTCAGGCATCTGGTTCTGCCCAACAACCTGTCGCAGAGTCTGGAATGCCTGGAATTTCTGGCCAGGGAGATTTCGCCCCGGGTCTACCTTTCGCTGATGGCCCAGTACTTTCCGGCCCACAAGGCTCTAATGATGCCGGAGCTGGCCAGGAACGTCAGCACTGAGGAATACCAAAGCGCGGTGGATAAGGCCGAGGAATTGGGATTCGATAACGGATGGTTCCAGGAGTTGGACCACTCCGGCGGGGGGCCGGGGGACCGTATCGTCAATAACAACTAATTAACACAATATTTACAAGGAAAAATGAACGGAGTAAAAACCATCGCCTTAATGACCCTGCTGACCGTGGGTTTCGTCCTCTTAGGCCAGTATTTGGGCGGACAGCAGGGCATGATCATGGCCCTGATCCTGGCCGCAGTTCTCAACTTGGGATCTTACTGGTTCTCCGACAAGATAGCGCTGATGAGCTATCGGGCCCAGCCGGTGTCCGAGGCCGAGGCTCCGGAACTGCACGCCATGGTTAGAAATCTGGCCACCCGGGCAGGTATTCCCATGCCTAAGATCTACATCATCCCCTCGGCCTCGCCCAATGCCTTTGCCACCGGGCGCAATCCACAGCATGCGGCGGTGGCCGTCACCCAGGGCATCATGCAGCTTTTAAGCCGGCAGGAGCTGGAGGGGGTCATCGCCCACGAGCTGGGTCATGTCAAGAATCGCGACATACTAATCGGCTCCATTGTGGCCACATTGGCCGGGGCCATCACCATGCTGGCCAGAATGGCCAGCTGGGGGGCCATGTTCGGAGGCTACGGGGACCGGGACCGGGAGGGCGGGGGCAACGCCATCGGCCTTCTGGCCATGGCCATCCTGGCGCCCATCGCCGCCCTGCTGGTGCAGATGTGGATCTCCCGCACCCGGGAGTACCAAGCCGATGCCAGCGGCGCCCAAATTGCGGGAACTCCGCACGGCTTGGCCGGAGCCCTGGAGAAACTGGAAATGGGCGCCCAGCGGGTGCCCATCCCCAACGCCAACCCGTCCTCGGCCCACATGTTCATCGTCAACCCGCTGTCCGGCAAAAGCCTGATGTCCTTATTCTCCACCCATCCGCCGATAGCGGAGAGGGTGGCCAGGCTCAAAGCCATGAGATAATGCATTTAACCGCAGAGGGCGCGGAGAGGGTTTTAACAGGTTGTACAAAAAAAACAGAATACGAAAAGGAATCGCAGTGAAGCAAAAAACGATAATGCTGGTTGCTTTGTCCGCCGTTTTCGCCTCGAGCCTGGCGCTGGCTGTCCCGGTGACCCTTTACCGAATAGACCTTAAACCGGGCATAGACGCTTACCGCTTTGCGGCCCAAAATGGAATCCAGGTCTACCATATCGGGCAGTCGGTCCTGCTGGCAGGTTCCATGATAGATGAAAGCAAGCGTTCGGCGGTGCTCCTCCAGGCGCCGGTCTACCGTGGCGACGGCCGGGACCTGCGCTGGGTGCACCAGAAGCGCGGCGGGCCGGCGCCGGACGGTTCCATCCAGCCCCTGTTTCAGGACGGCGGTCTGTCTCTGGTGAGGTCATCGGACCTGGCCGGCTCCAGGGCGGCCGGGCTGGTGGCCACCGAGTTCCCGGGACATCCCATCCCGCTGTCGCCTCAGGCGACCCTGGTCAACCCGGGCGTGACCTACGACCCGGCCATAGCCGCCTTGGCCCAGCAAATCACAGTCGAACATTATAGAGCCGATGTCGAAACTCTGCAGGCATTCAATACTAGGTCCACTTACGCGCCAAACCATGAAACGGTGGCCGAATGGATCAAGGCTAAATTCCAGAGCTTCGGAATAACCGATGTGGCCATTGACTCCTTCATCGATCCCGGTTTTCAAGCTTATCTACAATCCTACTTCGGTACCACTGACATCCACAAGATCCGCAACGTCATCGCCGTTATTCCGGGTCTGATGGACACTTCGGTTGTTTACATAGCTGGCGGCCATTTCGATACCTCCGTCTGGCCATACAATCCCTGGGCCCCCGGGGCAGACGACAACGGGTCGGGGACAGCGGCCGTATTCGAGATGGCCAGGGTGATGTCGGCCAACCCGCCTAACGTTACCGTCAAATTCGTCGCCTTCGACTGCGAGGAATGGGGCCTTTATGGCAGCAAGAAGGACGCCAACGACGAGCTGGAGGCAGGGAGGAACATCGGCTGCATGCTGAATTATGACATGATAGGTTCCATCGGTAACGACAGCGTGTTCGTGTCAAAACTCTATCCCGGCTCCGAAGCCTACGCCCAGATTTTAGGCAGCAGCGCCTCTTGGTACGGCCGGACTGGGGACACTAATTTGGTGGTCGAATACAACAGCGTCTACCTAAACGGCAGCGACAGCTGGCGCTATTACAGCAACGGCTTTAGAGCGACCTACGCCGAGGAATACGTTTTCAGTCCGGTTTATCATCAGACCAACGACAGCACTAGCTACATGAATATGCGGTACGGGACCAGCATCGCACGGGCAGGCCTAGGGATGATAGCGACGCTGTCCTTATACCCGCAGCCGGTAGCCGGTCTGCAGGTGAAGGACGTGGGGGACGGAACGAGGCTTTTCGCCTCCTGGCAGGCCAACGCGTCCGCGAACGTTGCCGGGTACCGGGTGATGTGGGGGCTGGCCAGCGGCGCCTATACCGACAGCGCCACGGTGACGGGGATTTCCGATACCATAACGGGTTTGACGGCCGACCTTCTCTATTACGTGGGGGTCAAGGCCATAGACGCCTCGGGCAGGCAGAGCCCATTCATCTCCGAGGTCAGCGCCACCCCGCGGGCGGCGCCGGCGGCACCGGCCGGACTGGCGGCCGCGCCCATAACCGGCGGCATCGCCCTGGCATGGAGGGCAAACCAGGAGCTGGACCTGGACGGCTACCGGCTCTATCGGGCGATTGACGACTCCACGGTTTACGATTCGCTGAACACAGTGTTGCTCAACGACACCAGCTTTTCAGACTGGCCGCTGTCCGGGGCCCACCGTTATTATTACAAGGTCAGGGCCTTCGATCTGGACGGCAACGCCGGGGCGCTGTCCTCCAAGGCCTACGGCCGTCCGCTGACTTTGGACCAGGGAGTTCTTGTCATAGACGAGACCTTCAACGCCACCACCGGCACCATGCCGCGGGACACGGCCCAGGACCAGTTCTACAATTACATTCTGGCCGGGTTCCAGCACGACCAGTACGAGTTCGGCTCGGCGGCCGAAAGGCCGGTGCCCTGCGACCTGGCGCCCTACTCCTCGGTGCTGTGGCACGCCGACGACTACAGCCAGATGATGGCCTCGGGGAGCATTGCCGATCTTAAGCAGTATCTAAATTGGGGAGGCAACCTTTGGATCACCGGCTGGAAGATAGCCGGCAATATTCGGAACAACGCCTCCTACCCGTTCGCACCACCGGACACCTCTTTTCTGAAAGCGTATCTGAAGGTGGACACCGTCGATATCACCGGCAGCACCGACTCCTTCCGCCTGGCCCAGGGAATAGCCGGTTATCCCGACGTCGAGGTGGATACCCTCAAGGTTCCGGTGGCCTCATGGGGAAAGACCATGAGGTCGATCGAGGCCTATAGAGCGGCGGCCGGAGGTGAATATATATACTTAATAGGTTTGAGAAACATCTCCAGCCCTTACCACGGCCAGCCCTGCGGAGTACGCAATCTGGGTCCGACCTATAAAACCGTCATTACCGGCTTCCCAATGTACTTCATAGACCGGGACCAGGCCAGGCTGGCCGCCCAGCAGGTGATGGCCGACTTCGAGGAAACGGGGGTGGCCGATAAACCGAGTTCAGAGTTGAATGTGGGAAGTTTAAAGTTGCTGCCAAACGCGCCCAATCCCTTCAATCGGATGACAACCGTCAGATATCAGATAACAAGCCCTGGGAGTGTGAGCCTAAGGGTCTACAACGTGGCCGGACAGGTTGTCAGGACGCTGGTTTCGGGGAGCAAGTCGGCGGGGGCGCACAGCGCCAGCTGGGACGGCCGGGACGACCGGGGACGGGCGCTGCCGGGCGGCGTCTACTTCGCCAGGCTGGCGACTTCCCAGGGCTCGCAAACGGTTAAGCTGACCATGTTAAAATAGGGTGAAGAGGATAGAACCATGAAGAACTCACTGCGGCCGATGGCCGTATTGGCGGCGGCCCTGGCAATGGCGGGCGGCCTCATAGCCCAGAAGCCGTTGACCATCTACAGCCTGCCGGGGAAACCTGAGGAGGCCGCCAAACTCCAGGCTGGCGGTGCCGTGCTCTTCGATGTCGGTGAAAGCTCGATGCTGGCGGCCGGGGCCGTTCCCGACGGCGGGGCTCCTGTCTACAGCGGCCTCTTGGACGAGCTGCGCTGGGTGACAGTCAGGCGTGGCGGCCGGGCGGAGCTGGTGTCGGGGAAGGCGCTGTATTCCGGGGCGGGCCGATACCTGCTGCGGGCGGCCGACATACCGATGGAGGTCTTCGAACGGCCCGAGGACTACTGGGTCAAACCGGTAAGGGAAGTCACCCTGCTGGCCTCGGACAGCCTGATTATCAACCCCAACCTGGCCTACAATCCGACCATCGCCGAGATGGCCGACCTGGTTGATTCGGCCAAGCTCCGCTCCTGGGTGACCGCCATGCAGAACTTCGGCACCCGGCATGTCAGCGCCGGAAACCACGCCTCGGTCACCGCCTGGGTCAAGGCCAAGTTCGACAGCTTCGGCATCGCCGACGTCAGGCTGGACACCTGTTACAACACCGTCGGACATAACGTCATCGCCACCATCCCCGGACTATACGACACGGTCACCATCTACCTGGCCGGAGGCCATTACGACAGCTACGCCACCTCGAACGCCCCGGGCGCCGACGACAACGCCTCGGGCGCGGCCGCCGCCCTGGAGTATGCCCGCATTCTGAGCCTGCCGGGCAACCGGCCCAACAGCACGGTCAAGCTGGTATGCTTCGACGCCGAGGAGATCGGGCTTTACGGAAGCGAGTACCTGGCGTCCAGGATGAAAAGCCAGGGGGCCCAGATAGGCTGCATGCTCAACTTCGACATGATCGGGGCCGAGAACAACGACAGCGTCTTCTACTCCCAGCGCTATACCGGCTGCACCGCCCAGGCCCAGCTTTTGATCCGCATGGGGCGGCTTTACGGAAGACATGCCGACACCAACGCCGTCGGCCAGTACAGCACCCAGTACCTGCAGCAGAGCGACAGCTACCCATTCTACCAGGAGGGATACCCGGTGGCCTGGGTGCTTGAGCGGACCTTCAGCACGGTCTATCACACAGCCAATGACAACATCAGCCACATGAACATGCGGTACATGACGGGCAACGTCAAGGCCGGGTTCGGCTTCTTCGCCACCTTGGCCTTTCATCCGGCGGCAGTCCAAGGCGTCCAGATCCAGGAGCACGGCATCGGGACCCAGCTATCCCTGACCTGGAGAAGGGCCACGGCCGCCAATATCACCGGATACCGGGTTTACTGGGGCCGAGCCTCGGAAAACTACACCGGCCAGATGGACGTGGCCGACACCGTCGCCGTCATCCAAGGCCTGATGCCCGACAGCCTTTACTATGTGGCCGTGGCCGCGGTCAATACCCAGAACCAGGAGAGCGTTTTCCTGCGGGAATATCAGGCCCGGCCCTTCGCCGGGACGGCGGTTACCGCCTTCTTTGACGATTTCGAATCCGGGCTCTCGCAGTGGACCCGGGGCCACAGCGGGGGCACGGTGGACTGGGACACCACCTCGGCCCAATATCACAGCCCCAGCCACTCGGTGACCGACAGCCGGGCGGGAAACTACGGCAACAACGTCAACAGCTGGCTCCAGGTGGTAAACGGCATCAACCTCACCGGCTACAGCCGTGCCAGCCTTTCCTGGTGGGAGCGCTACAGCACCGAGAGCGGCTGGGACTGGTGCTATCCCGAGTACTCGCTCAACGGCGGGGCCTGGACCTCCCTGGTGGCCCGCTATTCCGGCACCCAGACGACCTGGACCCAGCGGTCCGTCGATTTGACGAGCTTTTGTCCCACCGCCACCAATTTCAAGTTCCGATTCCAGTTCACCACCGACGGCAACACGGTCGATGACGGCTGGTACGTGGACGACGTGCTGCTGACCGGTTTCATTCCGACCGGGGTCAGCCAGGGAGATCTTCCGGCATCGGCCCCAGGCGCCATCTTAGTTCGAGCCTATCCCAATCCGGTCGGCCGCCGGGTGGTCTTTCAGGTGGACGGTCTGGGTGATAATGGCCGGCTGGACATCTACGATGTGGCCGGACGGCATATTGTCCGCCTGAATGTCGAAAAGGCATCCGGGCAAGCGGAGTGGTATCTTAGCGACAGAACCGGTCGAGAGGTGGCCAACGGGGTGTATTTCTATCGGGCCGCAGGTGGGACCGCCGCTGTAACCGGGAGGATTCAGGTGATAAGGTAAACAGTCAAAAGCAATCTGTACGGGAGGAGCCGGCAACGGCTCCTCTTATCATTATTTTTTGGCAGGCGAATAGAGGTTATTCGAGGTTGACGCCAGGCCGGGCCTGTTGTATAATATTTGCGAAAGAAGCGCGGCCGAGCGGTTGCCGCCGCCAAGGCGGGGCAAAAAGGCGGCGGTCTTGAAAATGCACTAGATAAAGATGGTGAAGTAAAAGAATAGCAAGCCAATGCGTTGAAGAGCCCAGAGATGGGCTCTTTTTTTAATAGCATGCATATACAGTAAAATGATAGTCCCCTTAACTCAGGTAAGGATAGGAACCTTTTTTGCCACAGACTCCGACAGGCTTCGACAGGCTCAGCCTGACAGGCTCAGTCCAAGGATTTACACAGATTTCTTAAGACAAAACAGCGGAAATCCGCCTCAATCAGCGTTCATCCGTGTTCAGGTTCTTTTTTGGCCATATATACCTGAATGAGTGGGACGATCGTTTACAGTAATAACTGCCCATTATTAGGCATTATGGACAATATTTGGACACTACCATCGGGAAGTCCACGGTCATTGCCGGCGATGCCGATCCTTGTCATCCCTGGGCTTTATACTCGGTAATAAACGAAAAAAACCATGAAAAGGGCGGGAACATGATGGATGACAACGGCGATGTCAAGCCGCTGACCATGCTGCAACGCATCGACAGGGCGGTGGGGTTCATCCTGCCATCGGGCCTGGGCGGATTACTGTGCGTGCTGGCCGAGCGGCACTGCCGGGTTAAACTTTATCCGACGATGGAGGAATTCCAGGCCATGACCGAGGCAGAGTACCGGGCGGATATGGCTGTCCGCATGGCGGCCGAGGACGGCATGCCCTGGTTCTGGCGCCAGGTCTACCGTACCGGCCGGAACCTGTTGAGCATCGAGATCAACCTCGACGAACTGAGGCGCCTCGAATACTGGAAAAAGATCTACCTGCCATGCCCCGGGTTTCTGTTCGAGACGGTCCTGGAGACTGTATGTCGGGCCCTGTTTGGAAACATCCGGGGCCCGGCCAGGAAGGAGCAGGTGATGCGATGGCTGAGGCGGGCCTGGAACGCGGCGCCGTAAGCGGCCTGCGGCCGCGGGGGGATTCAGGGAACGCCCGATGAACATAACCAAGGTGACTTATCCGAGCAGGCCGCCCTGGCCATCATCCGGGCAGCCATCCGCGGCTACCAGGCTCCCTATAAAGAGGAGCGGCTGGGCATACTCCTGGGCCGGGCGGGCCGGGGCGAAGCCGCGGTGGATCTGGCCTAGATCTACAAGGCCTGGCAGATGACCAAGACGTTCGTGGAGGTCGGCGGCCAGAGCATGGAGCGGGCCATCGGGAGGCTGGCCAAGCGCCATCGCCGCCGATACCCGGCCGACAAGCAAAAAAAATGAAGTCGTTGCCACCATCTGGGTGAGCGACCAACCGGCCCGGCAGTCCCGGTACTATTACCAGCTCAAGATCGTGGAATACCGGATACGGATCGCCGCCTACCGTTTAGGCGGAGCCTTCACGATACTGCCGGCGCGGGACGGGAAGGAGAGCCGATCGCCCTTTAATATAGATTTCCAGGCCTAGGATGGAGCCGACGAAAGAAAAATGGAGGCCCGAAATGAAACAGCTGGGAAAGGTTACGTTCTTGCTGTGGTACGGCATGGGCGATGAGATCGCCTTGTTCGTCCTGGTCCTGATCGTTGCTCCGGTCTGGTGTCTGGTGCGATACTATTATGAGCAAGCACGTCAGCGTGCTTGAGAACCTGGGGAGATGGCCGTTCACACCTGCGGTATATGGGAGTCCCCCGGCGCCGGCTATTACCGAGACTGCCTAAATATGTCACCCCTAAGTGGTACAATTAACAAAGCAAAAAACCTGAAGAACCACCCCTGTCAGCCATGATAAGCGGAAAAGACAAGGAGAAAGCCATGCAGAAGGATTACACCCACATCGCGGTCATCCTGGACCGCACCGGATCGATGAACGAGATCCGGGACGCTACCATTAATGGCTTCAACCAGTTCCTGGCCGAGCAGAAAGCCGGGCCGGGCTCGGCCACTTTAACCCTGGTCCAGTTCGACACCGATGATCCCTACGAGGTGGTTCACCGGTTCCGGGCCATCGGGAACGTGCCCAAGCTGACCCGGGAGACCTACGTGCCCCGGGCCTCCACCCCGCTGCTGGACGCCATCGGCCGGGGCATCACCGACCTGGAGAAGTCGATCGCCGAGATCGAGGAGGACAGCCGTCCGGAGAAGGTTATGATGGTTATCATCACCGACGGCAGAGAGAACGCCAGCCGGGAGTACACCAAGGATAGGGTCAGAAGGTTGATCGAGGATAAGAAGAAATCAGGATGGGAATTCCTCTTCCTGTCCTCGGAGTTCGAGGCCATAGAAGAGGCCGGGGAGATGGGGATTGTCCGAGCCAACGCCGTTCTCTTCATGAAAACCGATGCGGACACCATGGACATGTGGAGTACAGTGTCATCACGGGTCATAGACAGCCGCTTGAAAAACCCGGACCGGTTCTCGGACGGCAGTAAGTAGAATCGCATCGACTGGAAGGGCCTGATTGCCGCCGACATCCCGGGAAGCACCCTCAAGGACCGGCTGCCTTATTTTGCCCTGAATTTCAAAAGCCGAACCCGAAGCGACATAGAAGCTTATCTGCATGGCAAATGATTCGACGCCCGCCTGCTCAAATGGCATCGGGTTTTCCTGTAACAATGACTGGCTCATAACATCGGGAGAATAAACAGCTTGGACAGCGTCAGGCAATAAGCCTGTCATCCCGGTGCTGTATAATCAAAACCAAGGACAGGCAAATCGGACCATTTCCACAACAAGTATTCTCCCACCTCTCCGGCAACACCTCTCTAAAAATTAGGTTTCCAAGACCAAGGCTTAGCTGTCTTCCTCAGGCGCTATAATCAGCCATTGCTGTTTGACATAGCGTTACCCCCTTCCTTTTCTCCGGGGACGCGGCTCGGCAGGATCTGCGGCCGACCAGCCGGGCGATGACAGGCCGCGCAACCACGTACGACGGATAGCCACCAAGCGGCTTACGGCATGGTGCGGAGTTCGTCAGATATTCTCAAACCGGAAAATCATAGAAAGGAGGCGCCATGTACAGATTGAAGGCTTCTGTGTTGTTATACGCGGAGCACGCTTTCAGCGTCCTTCTCATAGACCCCTTCCAGGCCGGGCTGTGTCTTGCCAAGACGGAGTGCACCGCGTTGTCCGCGTTCATGACCCTGCCGTTCTTCGCCGCCTTCCCGGCCATCCTCATCCTGTGGCAGCCCATCCGGACCGAACTGGCCATGGCCAGGGCGTTCCTGCTGGGGGCGCGGACCGCGGCCTATATCACCAGGGTCCATCTGATGGTCGAGGAAGCGGGAAGGGCCTTGGACAACGACCTGTCTTCCTTCATGAAGGAGCTCATGGTCCGAGCCGAGCCGGCGCTGCGCCCGGGCAAGGTGGACATCGGCGCCGTCAAGGAAGCCATAGCCCAGACCATGGAGAAGCTCCACGGCACCCGGCCGTCCCTGGAACAGATCGAGGCCGAGATCGTGCGAGGGGAGCTAAAGACCAACATAGGAGAATTGGTGGTTCGGGCCATCAAGGACGAAAAGCGTAGATAGACGACTGCCGCTGACGAATATTACCATCACGAAATAAAATGATGGAGGGCGAGAAAGCATGAAGCAGGAACAATTCGATTTCGAATACACTCGGCCCGGGCCAGGCAAGGAGACCGGGCCGGCCGGCGGCTATCCCGACGACATGGCCATGCTCCGCGACTACTTCCAGATGTTCGACGCCAAGAGGCCGCTGGTGAGGAAGGCTCAAGGCAATGTCAGGAACCGGGCCGAGTGGGAGATGGTCTATGTCCAGGCCCGGCGCATCGATGAAAGGCTGGTGCGCTCAAAGCCACAGGGCCGGTCCGGCTATCTCATCCGTCAGTTCAAGTCTTTGGGTTTGGATCCCCTATTGCGCCAGACAGTGGCCTTCCTATGCTACTGCGAGGCCCGGGGGCAGACCCGCATCGACCTGGGCGAGGTCATGGACTTCGTCTGCGAGGCCGACCGGATCAAGATGATACCATTCCGCCAGTGTCTGTTCAGCGACCACCAGGTCTACAAGGCCGGGCTTTTGGTCAAGGACCTGTCGGAAAACATGTTCCGGCCCGGCCCGGCCCTGAGGCTAGGCTCCAAGGTCAGGGCCGGCGTGTTCGGCATATACGAGGACGAGGCCGAGGCGTCCCGGCCGGAACCCGGGAACAAGACCCCGGCCGTGGAGAAACTGGCCAGCCCCAAGTCGCCGCGCCAGATCTACCAGGAGCTCTCCAAACACATCCTGGGCCAGGAGCGGGCCTGTCGGGCCATGTCGGTGGCCCTCTACAACCATTTGCAGAGGGCCGAGGGCCGGCCGGGCACCCCTAGGTCCAACGTCTTCATGGTCGGGCCCACCGGCTGCGGCAAGACCTACCTGATGGAGACCGCAAGCCGGTTGCTGGACATCCCGATAGCCATGGTCGATGCCACCCTCTACACCGAGACCGGATACATGGGCAGAAGCATCAACGGGATTTTCAACTCGCTGCACAAGGCGGCCGGCGGCGACGCCAAGAAGGCGGCCCGGGGCGTCATCTTTATTGACGAGATCGACAAGATCGCGACCGTGGGCGGGACGGGCTCGGGCTCGGTCAACCGGGACATCTCGGGCGAAGGAGTACAACAGGATTTGCTCAAGATCCTTGAGGGCAGCGTCCAGGACGAGACTACGTTCCCGGTGGACAAGGTGATGTTCGTGGCCGGAGGCGCCTTTTCCAAGATAGGCCAATGGAAGGCAATGGCAAGCGAAAAACGAATCGGCTTCGTCTGCGGAACCAGAGGTGCGGCCGGAGCGAAGACGACCGGACCCAAGCTCGAAGACCTCATCAGCTACGGCATGCTGCCAGAACTTCTGGGGCGGTTTCAGACTCTGGTGGCCATCGAACCCCTGAGCCGGGACTGCCTGAAGAGGATATTGACCGAGCCCCAGAACTCGCTGGTCTCGCAGTACCGGGAGATGTTCCAGGGGCACGGCATTGAGTTGGTATTGACCGAAGAGACCCTGGCGCTGGCGGCCGAGAGGGCGGCCGCCATGGGTACCGGGGCCCGGGCCCTGAAGTCGGTTTTAGACGAAATCCTGCAGCCGCTGGTCTTCGAAAACATCGGAAGCGGCGGGGAAGCCAAGGAATTAGTGGTAACACCTGAGATGGCCGAGCACTATATGGCCTTGACATAGTAAAAAAAGGATAATAATGGAAGCCAATTCAAACAGACCATGAGATTTAGGACGAGCGGGGCTTGATCGCGGCCCCGCTCGTTCTCCCATTGCTGAAGCATCAAGCAGGCCGTTTGTCATCCTTAGGCTGTATAATAACCATAAGAAAAAGATTGGACCAGCCATGAAGCAAGAAAAATTGGCAGGCACATCTGCCGTTACCATGCTGTCCCCTAACACGGCTGGCGATAGGACCAAGGTCTGTCCCCGGCCCAGGCCGCTGCCGACAACCGGCTATCGGACGGATTACGAGATGCTGAGCGATTACTTTCGGCTGATAGATCTGCGCAAGTCCGGACGCCACGGCCAGTCCAAACCTGAGGAATCCAGCGAATCTATGGCTTTGGAGAGGCGGATAGAAATAGGGATCCAGAAAGCCAGGCCGGCCAGAAACTCGGCCTTCCTGCTGGGCAGGTTCAGGGAGTATAATCTGACGGCCGAGGAACGGCTGGTGGCGGCCGCCTTCTGCTACTTCGCCTCCAAGCCGGAATGCCGGGCGGATCTGGGCGATATCTTCGACATCGTCTGCCAGGGGAACAGGGTAAAAATGATCAAACTACGGTCATTCCTGAACAAGGGCACCAATCTTTTCAAGGCAGAAATTCTGTCGTTGGAAGCGGACCAATCACCGTTTCACCGCGACAGCGCCATCAAGCTGTCGCCCAAGGCGGCACAGAGCCTGTGGGGATATGATATAACCGATCGGCCGCCCAAGGCCTCCGGACACAAGGTGGCGCAGATAGAAATGTCCACCCAGGCCGCCCTCGCTATCAGAAGCCCGCAGGATGTTTATGTTGCCATCTCCGAGCAGGTGGTGGGCCAGGAGGAGGCCAAGCGCTGCCTGGCGGTGGCCGTCTACAACCACTACCAGAGGATCAACGGCCTGGCCGATGTGGCCAAGTCCAATATCCTCATGGCCGGGCCCACCGGCTGCGGCAAGACCCTGTTGGCCGAGACCGTCTCCCGCATCTTAGACGTGCCCCTGATAATAGCAGACGCCAACCGGTACAGCGAGACCGGCTACATCGGAGACGATGTCCAGGACATCCTATACGACTTGTACAGGGCTGCCGGCAACAATCCGGAACGGGCGGCCAAGGGCATCGTCTATATCGACGAGATAGACAAGATCGCCGCCGCCTACGACAGCGGCAAGCACCGCTCCAACCGCGATGTCTCCGGGGAATCGGTCCAGGCCGAACTTCTCAAGGTGATCGAGGGCGGCGATGGCGCCGGCTATCCGTTCGACACCTCCCAGGTTCTGTTCATGGCCGGTGGCGCCTTCTCCGGGCTGCTGGGACGGGGTGGCCGGTCCGAGCCGGGAAATCTCATTGGATTCGGCCGGGAGGACGAGGCCGCTGAAAAAAAGAAATCCCAGGCGCCTGATCTGGAGGACTTCATCGCCTACGGCATGCTGCCGGAGCTGATGGGGCGGTTCCAAGTGCGGCTGATGCTGGACGGCCTGGACCGGGGGATGCTGAGGAGGATTCTGGCCGAACCTCGCGACTCCATCATCTCCCAGTACCAGAGCCTCTTCAAGGCCAACGGCATCGAGCTGGCCTTCACCTCCGACGCCCTGGATCGGCTGGCGGAATGGGCCCAGGCCCAGAACCTTGGCGCCCGGGGACTGAAGTCGGCGGTGGAGCGGGTGCTCAATCCCCTGATGTTCCAGCATTTCGGGCAGGCAAGCCGCGGGACCAAACTGGTGGTTGATGGGCTGATGGTTGAAAGATGCAAGTTCACCCGGGCATAGCCTCTGCCCGGCAAGATTCCAACCAACAATAAAGGAGAAAACCATGAAACGCAGAACCACTTCCAAGAGCGCCCCCAAGAGGAAGGCGGCCCTAAAGACTAAGGCCAAAAGAAAGAGATACCGGGAGATCCACTGCAAAACAGCCAAAGAGTTCAACAAGGCCGCCCAGGACCTGATGGACGGCAAGCTTAAGGGCAGGGTCTGCGTGGTGCTTGACTGAGCACGCCCGCGGGGCGTCCAGGAACAACCGACCTGCAAGCCAAGGGAGCAAGTACATGAATTACTGGCGCATGGTGTCCAAGGCCGTAGACCGAACCCTGCGGGATCTTAAGGGGAGCGGCGATCCGCTGGCCAGGGCCAGGTACCTTTCGGAAATGGCAGAAATCGAAGCCTTCGAAGGCAGGAAGGCCGAGGCCTGCCGGCTTTACTTAGAAGCGCTGGCCCGGTTCCGCTCAAAAAGGCGGCACGACAGCCCGATGCTCGAGGCCAGCGTGGCTTGCTCCCTTTTCAACTTAGGATACCGTGAGCAGGGCCTGGAGATCCTGGACAAGATGGGGGATGCGGACCTGAGGCAGATCGTCTTCGCCGACTTGATTGCCGACTTTGCCAAGGCGGGCGATATAAGCCAGGCTCTTGAACTTTTAAGCGAGCTGCGCGACCCGAAGCTTCGGGCCGAAGTCGTTGCCGGGATCTGCCGGCAGGCCGGCGGAAATGCGGCGGGTGATATCGGACCTTTCCTTGATGAATTAGAAGCCGGGGCGGCCGGCCTGGAGCCGGGCAGCAGGATCGGATTGCTCTGCTTGCTGGCCGAAGCGCGGCATCACTTGGGACAAGACAGACAAGCCTCAGACTTGTTGGCCAAGGGTCGGGCAGAGCTCGAAACAGTCACTGGTCTAAAAAGTTCATGGCAGGCGGCCGATAACTTAGCCAAGGCGCATATCGTATTAGGCCTCAATGATAAGGCCAAGGAGCTGGTCACCGACCTTTTAAAGCGGATGGTCGCGGCAAAGTTGGTCTGTGAGCAGGAGGAAAAAGGGGAGACGGGCCTTCTGCGCGGGGCCCTATACAGCGCTTTCGTTCGGGTGGCCGTCAGGCTGGCCGGGATCGGCGAGGACGACCTGGTCGAGGGCATGATCACCTTTCTGGAGGGCGAAGAGCACCGGAACATCGGCCTTCTTTATATTGGCAAGGAGTATGCCAGGGCAGGCTACTTGGAGCGGGCCGGAGATATGGCCAACATGCTTTCCGGCGTTCAACAGGAGATACTGAAAACGCGAATCACCTCCAGGCTCATCACCGATGGAAGAAAGGAGGAGGCCCGCAGGCTTTTGGCCCGGACAATCAAGGCGGCGATCAAAAATAAATCCTCCGTAGTTCTGCGGGACGCGGCCCTGGAGCTGCACCGGCTCAACCCCAAGGGCGACTCGGCCAGGAACCTGATGAAAAAGGCTCACCAATTGGCCAAGCGCAGCAGGAAGCCCAGGTACCAAGCCCATCTCTGGCCAAAGTACTTCGCCGAGATCGGTGACTTTCCATTGGCGATGATCCTGGCTTATAAGGTGGATGACCTGGAAATGCGGCTTGATATGCTGAAGGAGCTGCGGGAAACGGCCGCTGAATACGAGAGAAGGCGCGGGCCCAGGGCGTGGAGAAGGTACGCGGTGAAGGGGCCGGAAACACCGGAACCGGACCAGCCACCGCGATGAACAGGCAGGCAAGGGGGTTGGCAGGGTCGGGGAATATTTGTTTATTTGCTGTTGACTTGGGGCCGCCCTTTGGTTAGAATAAGACCATTAGAAGCCCTGACTGTTGGGACGATGGGTACACCTCCTACCTCAAAGACCACGTGGCCTATTACGACCGCCAGTTCTAACACTGGGCCGAG
Source organism: uncultured bacterium (assembly GCA_964588285.1). GTDB lineage: Bacteria > Edwardsbacteria > AC1 > AC1 > EtOH8 > CAZPNX01. Next base: position 110,133 of record CAZPNX010000002.1, on the reverse strand, counting down.
GCCCTAGTCTACCAGTGCGATGTTTTCGGCCATACGGAGCTGATGCGGCAGCCTCTGGGCACGCTGATCGACAACATGCCGGATGTGTCCGACTTCGGGCTTCTCGGCTTCGGCAGGGAGGATACGATACAGGCATTCATGCCGGACGACGGGCCGGTGCTGAGGGCGTTCAAGCACTTGAGGATGGCACGGGAACACGAGGCTAGGGGCGAGCATGGGCAGGCGGCGTCCTGCGCCATCGAGTTTTGCCGGATAATGGCGGAGAAGCTGGACGTGATCTGGTCCGCTTGGGCTGTGAGTCTGGCGGAGAAGGCCGGGGATGAGAAGATGCTAAAAGAGGAGGCCCGGGGGTTGTATCTGGGAAGGTGTTTGGAGTATAAGAAAGGGCTGGAGAGTAGGGAGTGTGTGTATCGGGAGGAATTGCTGGAGATACTGGAAGGGGAGATAAACAAAATCCAAGAACAGTTAATAACAACTGAGGAGGTATAATGGGAAAACCAATAAAATGTCCATTCTGCGAAATATGTGCAAGGACGAATAGCGGACTTCTAAGGCACATTAAAAAAATACACATTAAAGATTATAACCTTAGAAATACTACTTTTCTTGAAGAAATATTTAAAATACTAGATGAGTGGAGGAATTATCCAGGTTATCAAATAGAACGAAGAGTTGATATGATCCTTGGAAAATATTTGCCCTTAATATTAGAAAAAACCTGTGGATTAAATGGTGTAAAAATATCTGCACCAGAATTTCCCGTAAAAATAGATAAGAAAGAAAATGAAAAGAAAACAAAAACACAAAACCATGTAGATTTTCTATGTCATGATTCCAGTTGCAATTTATATTTCGTTGAAATAAAAACGGACAATGAATCTATAGATAAAGATCAAATAGAATTAATGAATACCATTCAGGGGAAAGATTTTAATATTATAATTGATGACATCAAAGGGTCATTGAAAAATACACACTTACCGAGAATTAAATATTATCATCTTTTTAGGGCGCTGAAAAGAGCAAAACTTCTTTCAATGCCTGATAAATTATCGGAGATATTAGAAAGTAACGACCATAAAGGATATCGAAAGTACATTGAAGAAATTAAAAGCGATATAGTTAAAAAGGCAAATGTAATATATATCTTACCCTATTATAATGAAAAAACAAAAAAAGATTATCCGGGATTGAGCAACTTTAAGGTCATTACTTTTGAAGATATTTGTAAGATACAAATGCAGGGCGATGAAAACCTAAAAATAGTAAAAAAATATTTAAAAAAGTGGCGAGAACCCATTGGGTATATTAATCATGCACCTCACCATCCACCGCGGCACACACCAGATCGGCGGCTCTTGCGTGGAGCTTGAGTCAGGTAGTACCCGCCTCATCCTAGATATCGGCATGCCGCTTACGGATGAGTTTGGAAAGAAGTTCGAACTTAAAAGATACAAGCAATATAAGAAACAGGAGCTTGTAAAAAAAAGGAGTCCTGCCGGACGTGGCGGGACTTTATTATTGGTCAAAATCCCCAAAGGTCGATGCCGTCATTATCTCCCATCCCCACCTGGACCACTACGGCTTCTGGAGATACGTTGATCCATCAATACCTTTTTACATGGGATCGATAGCCAGGAAGATCATAGAACTGGAGATTATGGCTCCGGGCGGCAGGAGGAATATCGCTAGGGCCATTCACTATAAATCCGGCAAAAAGGTGAAGATCGGGGATTTTTTGGTCACTCCCTACTTGGTGGACCATGCCGCCTACGATTCCCATGCCCTTGTTATCCAGGCCGAGGGCAAAACCGTTATCTATTCGGGAGACTTGAGAATGCACGGCCACATACCCCAGGCCACGGATTATTTCTTAGAGCATGCCCCGAAAGGTGCGGACGTCCTCCTGTTGGAAGGCATCATGATGGGGGCCAGATCCGATGAAAGGTGCCGTTCCGAGAAGGAACTCGAGGCTGAGTTCGAAGCGGTCTTCAGAAAGGCGAAAAGCATCGTTCTGGTATACTGCTCGGTGCAGAATATAGACCGTATCGCTTCCATCTACCGGGCGGCCAAGAGGGCCGGCAGGACAGTGGTTACCGATATCTACGGAGCCGAGGTATTCAACGCGGTATGGAAGCACGAAGGTCAAAGGGGCATGGCCAACATCGTCAAGGCCATGAAGATATTCTACCCTTACAAGCTGGCCAACATGCTTGGTAAAAAGAACCCAGCTTTATTATTGAAATATGCTGAACTGCAGATAAAAAAGCCAGAGATTAGTGCGAGGAAAAAAGAGCTAGTAATGCTGGTCCGTCCGAACATGGTGGATGATCTGACGATAATCGGGGAAATGGAAAAGGCGGATTTCATCTACTCCCAGTGGGCTGGCTACAAGGCCGAGCCGGAGACGGCCAGGCTGCTGGACTTCGTGAAGAAGAAGGAAATGACATGCCACGAGATCCACACCAGCTGCCATGCAGAACGACTGTCTTTACATAAGATAGTGAACAAGTTGAAACCCAAGTCAGTTATACCGATACACACAGAAAATCCGGAGGGATATAAAATAATTACCTATAATGTAATCAACATTGAAGATGACAAGAAGGTTCTTTTATGAAAACAAAACGAAGTACAAATTCATCTCTGGTATCAACATTAGAATATGAAACATATTCTAATGCAAAAATATCTAAAGATATTTCAATATTTGAAAACTGGGCGAAAGCAGTAAGAAAAAGGGCGTCGGATTATTTAAGCAAAAAGAAGAAACTATATTTAAGCAAAAATAAAAAACTAAAGGGCGATGCTGGCAATGATTGCACATATTTATTAAAAGAAGAGGCAAAAATAAAAGGTTGCGATAAAATTACTAACGGCTGGCATAATTATTACAAAATGAGCAATAATCCTGAGGTGCTTATTATTGGTCAAAACCCATATAGAATGGCTCTAACAATTAAAAATAAAGATAAAGCATGTTTAACTAGATCGGATTATAAATTTTTAGCCATAGCCAATTATAATGGAATATTACATAGTAAGTCACAGATAATAAATTTTCATTCGATGCGATATTATTATTATAATATCGAGGGACGTAAACTATTACTTGTTAAAAATCATATCTCAAGTTGCGATGATAATAAATATAAATTAAACGAGCATTCAAGTAAGATTTTAGATTATTATTTAAATATAAGAACTATAAAGTGTATTGCAGTATTAACAGCAAAAAATAAATTTAGAAAATTACTTAAGCAAAAATTAGAGGATAAACAAAAAGGAAAGGGCAGAAAAAGGAAAATATTGGTTATATTTTCACATCATCCTAGCTCAAGTAAATTTACATGGGAAACATGCTAAGAAATAATAAAAAAATTACAACTATATATAAAAAGATAAAAAAATATGAATGCCTATTCATCTATTTTGTTACACGGAGAATATTAGAATTACAACAGCATTTTTACAAAAAAGGCTCTTATAATTACTTGCAGGCCGGGCATTCGCCCGGCTTCTTTGTCATCCCTCAATGATATAATAGTTAAAAATGAGGTTTTGTTATGCACATAAAAACTGAACTCGAAATATTAGAGCGCCGGGTAGAAAAACTTCACGCCAAGGACGACCTAAAGGGCCTGATGCCGGTTCTGGACAGACAGATAGAGCTCGATCCCGACTGCGCTGTGCACTGGCATAATCGCGGCTGGACCAAACGCCGCTTAGGTAATCTCGATGAGGCTATCGCCGACCTGGACCGGGCCTTGGAGCTCGATCCTAATAATGCCGACACCCTCCAGGAGCGGGGCGAGGCCTACTTCGACCGGGACCGGCTGACTCTGGCCATAGCCGACTTCACCGCGGCCATCAGGCTCAGGCCATACGACAGCAAACTCTATAACGAGCGGGGCATGGCCTGGGACGTTCTTGGCGATCTCGACCAGGCCATCAGGGACTTCAGGCGCGCCCTGGCCTTAAACCCCAAAAATTCCGCCGCCTGGTCGAACTTGGGCACGCTCTATACCGAGATCGGCAAATGGCGCCGGGCCCTGTTCTGCCTGAACTGGGCGATACGGTTTGATCCCAAGGACTGGATGAACGTTCTCAACCGAGGCTGCCTTTACCAGAGCATGGGGAACAAGCGAAAAGCCTTGGAGGACTACGATCGGGCGGTAAGGCTTGGACCCAATGAGGTCCACACCTGGGGCAACCGCGCCTGTCTGCTGGCCGAGATGGGAAGGCTGAAGCCGGCCCTCAGGGACTTTAACCGGGTGCTCAAGCTGGCTCCTGGAGATCCCGATGCCCTGGAGAAACGTGGTTGCATTCTGCACAAGATGGGATTCCGGGACGAGGCGGCCAGGGATTTTGCCCGGGTGCTGCAGGCCGAGCGTCCGGCTCGGCCAAACTGGAGGTTCGATGTCAGGGAGGGATAAAAACACCACGAAGTAGGAAGGAACAAATATGGCAAGATATCATGGAATTCTAAAAAAGATACTAAGGCCGGTGACCGAAAGCATCTGGTGGAACCGGCTGAGGCTTGTTTACTGGCCGAGGATCACGGCGCCGTTCTACGTTTAGCGCTACAATCTCATCATCAGGAAAAACCAAAGGCTGATGATGGCCAGGAGACGCCACGCCTGGGAGCTGATGCATCGGGATGATCTCCCTCCGGAGAAGAGGAAGCTGGCCCAGAGGTATTACGAGATCATGGAGAATTATTTTCGAGCCTACCAGGATATCAAAAGGGAGTTATTCGGGCGCAAGGATTAAGGCTGTAATCGCGGAGGCAGGAAATGAACAAGAGTGACTACTACGAACTGAAGAAAAAGGCCACCGATTACATTGATATGAAGCTGAAGCGCCTATCACCTATGCTGCATGGCATGTGGAGGGCACAGCGAAAAAACCAATATTACCGCAAGGTCGTTCGCCTTATTAATCTGCTGTACCAAGACAAGGACCTGATCAAAATAATCAGGAGTAAAGCGGAATTGACCGCACAGGAGAAAAGGACCTTGGAGAAATATAACAATAGATTGTTGAAATATTGTGCCTGCCGCGTTGCCATGGACAAGCTTGATGGCGGAGACGGCTGGAGTTGGTACCTAAAAGAATCCCGGGACAACCTTTGCCGATCCATATTGGAAGAGATCCTGGCTTATCCCCTCGAGACCAGCAGGTACGTCATCAATCTGTTCCGGAGCGTCAAGGGAGCGGTCCACCGGGGCGACAGATCGAACCAGTTCGTCTACATTCCGGGTATCAGGCCGGATCGTGCCCTGCTGGTGGCCCACGCCGACACCGTCTGGGACAGCCCTTCGGCGACACCCAGGCAAAACGTATTCGTGAATGACGGCGACATATATCGTTCCGCCGGGCTGGTGCCACGGCGCGGCCTGGGCGCCGACGACCGGGCGGGCTGCGCCATCCTGTGGGCACTGAACAACCTGGGCCACTCGCTGTTGATAACCGACGGCGAGGAGAGGGGTCGCTTGGGCAGCCGGTTCCTGATGGAGGACCCTTCTAACCGCGACATTGCAGAGGAGATCAACGAGGGCCACAGTTTCGCGGTGCAGTTCGACCGGAGGAACGCCGCCGACTTCAAGTGCTACGATGTGGGCACGGACGAGTTCCGGAGCTATGTGGCTAAAATGACCGGCTACACCGAGCCCGACCGGAGCACCTACACAGACATCACCACGATCTGCCGCAGGATTCCGGGCGTCAACCTGAGCATAGGATATTACCAGGAGCACACCTTGGACGAGTACCTGGTGACGAGGGAATGGCAGCATACGGTCGACGTCGCCCGGGAATGGCTTTCGCAGCCTCTGCCGACGTTCCTTTTGCCGGAGGTGGCGTAAATATAAGCAAAATGACATGCAAACGATATTACACGTAATGACCCCAAATTCAGGCTGTTGATTTGACCAAATAACGCAAGACGAAGTAACTGTAAATGTCATGCTGGGATATCTTCTTGCCTTGCTGTCTGAAGCATGACATTGTCGTCCTTCAACATGTGAGGCATGGTGTTTTTTCGGGGCGACAATGTCTGTTGGTTTTTCGTAGATAAGTAGGGTGTAAACATTCAAATCAACAGCCTAATTGTTTGCTTTTATCTTTGGAGTATTATCGTGGTCAAGGCGAGGGCAAAAAGCCTAAAGGACACTTACAGGTTTCTGGAAAATATCTACAAAAATACGCTCGACGAGCTGAGCAAAAGGGGCGATATAATATCCCAAGCAATCTACACGAGCGAGGCCATGAAAGGCTCCGGCGACGGGCAAGTGTGGCGGATAACAGCCGGACTGCTGGGAAAATTATTCAAAAAAGCCAAGGAGTCAAAAGGCGAGAGCCTGAGGGCCATCCAGGCGGCGATCATGTTCTATTTATTTGAATATGGGGCTCGAGAGCTGGCGGAAAAGATTGCCAGAAATCCCGCAGGCCGTTGCTTGGAAGACGGATTCTGGTTCCTGGCGGCCACGGGCCTGCTGGAGGAGGGGCGGTGGAAAGAGGCGGAAGAGGTTATTGCGAGATGCGTCAGCACTGAGGCCAGGGCTATGATCTGGCAGGCGCTGGCCAAATATCATATCGCCAAAGGCGATCTTGAAAAAGCCAAGCGTTCGGTGGACGGCGCGGCCGGGGAGGTCAGGGCCCAGAGAAATCCCCGGACTACGTTCCTGGGTCTCTGTCGGCTGGCCAGGCATTGCGCGCAATTAGGCATCAGGGATAAGGGACTCGAGCTTGTGGGGGAGGTGGAAAGGATCCCGGTTGACGGGTGGCCGTTGGGACAGATCACGGCTCTGTTGGTGTCCCGGTCCAGGTCCATGCTGGCCCTGGGAAAGCAGGGCGAGGCCCTGCGCCTGGCCGAGGAGGCCCTAGGGATTATCGAGGGTTCGATGGAAGAGGAGATCGAAGGTTCCAATGGCCGAAAAACCCGAAGGATCGTGGATCGCGAGCGCGACCTGGCCAGGCTGGGGGCGCTGTTCGTCCGGCTGGGATGCGACCAGCGGTCACAGAGGTGCCAGGAGCTCATCGGATCGAAACATTATCGGCAGAAGTTCTTTATAGCCTGCGCCCGGGCCTGCATCAGGGCGGGCCGCCTGGAGAAGGCGGTCGAATTCATGGAACAGATAAGCTCGCCATCCGTTAGGTTGGGGCTGAGGCTGGAGATGGCCAGGTTCTATCATAGGCACGGTCTTCTGGGCGATGAAGCAATAATGCTGTCCGAAGCAGAGGAGGAAGAAAAAAGCTGAACATAGCGATCAAGAAGAGCAATGAGCACGATCACAAGCTTCTCAGGGATCAGAAAAAGAGCATTTAAGTATCGCTAGCGGATATTATAGACAAATGCCCCCTGGAACTATTACAAAGGCTCTGGGCGATAAAAAGCTTGGCTAAGAAGTTTTGATGGAGAGAACACGGGTCGAGGGTCAGAGTAAGGCGCAAGGCGAAAAGTGTAAATCGAATTAAATTTATCTTGATTTTTTATAGCGTTGGGGGTATTCTTATAACACCTTCCTAATTACATGACATCCTTAACATAGGCCGGAAAAATGCCCCAACCTGAAAGGCAAGGGAAAATCAAGGCCATGGCCCTGCCCAAGAGCGAACGCCTGTTCGCCCTGATGGCCTTCCTATTGAAAAGCCGAAACCCGGTAGCGAAAGAGACCATCAGAAAGGCCTGCGAAACGTACAAGAAGGCGACAGATCGGACGTTCGACAGAATCTTCGCCCGCGACCGGGAGGAGCTGCGCCGATCCGGCATCCCGGTCAAAATTTTTCGCATCCGTGACCGATGCCCGATAGACTCAAAAGAGGCGGCCGATTACCGTCCCGATGAGATCGGCTACTGGATAGACCCCAGTGAGTGCTTCATGCCTCAGCTGGACCTGGAGGCCGACGAGTGGCTGGCGTTAAGCGTGATCGGAAGCGCCATGGCCAGGGGACACCATCCTCCCGAACTTAAATCTGTCTGGCAGAAGCTGGAATGCCAGCCCGGCCATGAAAGCGGGCCCGGCAGGAAGCCGGATGTGGCCGTGGCACTGGGCGAACGGGCCGACGCCGCCTGGGACGCCCAAAACCTGCCGGCGCTGATGGCGGCCCTGCGGGAGAATCGGAGGGTGTCCTTCGAGTATCACGGTTTGAACAACGGCCCCGAGGACAGGAAGGCCACCAAGAGGCAGGTCGACATCTACAACTTAGTTTTTCATTACGGGGCCTGGTACGCGGCCGGCTTCTGCAGGCTGCGCCGGGCCCTTCGTGTTTTTAAGGTGTCCCGGATGTCGGGCATCAGGATCCTGAAGGACACTTATCAGATACCCAGGGACTTTGACTCCAGAGACCTTATCGGCTGCAAGGCCTGGGCGTTCGCGATTGGGCCTGACTGCAGGGTCAGGCTCAAAGTGAAAACAGATGATGTCTGGATAATCAAGGCTGAGCTGGGCGAGAACGTCAAGTGGGCCGGGAACGAGGCCGAGCTTGTGGTGCGCAACGCGGGGCCGTTCATCCGCTGGGCCGCGGCCAACTGCGACCGGGTGAAAATATTGGAGCCGGTTTGGATGGCCGAGGGCGTGGCCAGGCATCTGGAAGAGGTGCGGGAGGTGTACCGCCATGCCTAAGGCCAAGGGAAACGACCTTTTGAGGATGCTGGCTTTGCTGCCTTATCTTAACCGGAGGGCCGGGGAGCCGGTGTCTAAATTGGCCCGCAGGACGGGCATGACCCAGAAGGAGTTCCTCAGGCAGCTCCGAAGGCTTTCCCTATGCGGGGCCTACCCCAGGGGGCCGGGGGACCTGATCATGGCCCTGATGGACAAGGACGGCAATTTGGAGATCTCGGCAGCCGAGCAATTCCGCTCCCCTCTGAGCCTGACGGCCGGAGAGGTCCTGGCCCTGCGCACGGCCCTGATGCCGCTTTACAGGATGGAAAAGTACCGGGAGGTGATCGGCTCCATCCTGCGCAAGCTGGAGGTGGCGCTGCTGCCCGGGGAGCGAATGTTCTTCGAGCGGCTGAGCCAAAAGGTGCTGGTGCGCCAGGCCGACAGATCCTGCCGGGAGATCTTAGAGACCCTGGACCGGGCCAGGAGGGAGCTGCGGCAGGCCGAGATGCTTTACTTCACCGGCTCCACCGAGGAGCTCAAACGCCGGGTGGTGGAGCCCTATGGATTCCTGCTCTACGGTGGGCAGTGGTACTTAGTGGCCAGGTGCCTGCTGGCCGGGGAGGTGAGGATATTCAAGGCGGACCGGATAAGGGAGATCAGGCTGCTGGAGAAAAGATACGAGGTCCCGGAGAATTTTGACATCGCGACCTTCTTGGAGGACGGGCACCTGTTCCGGCCCACCGGCCGGGAGCAGGAGGTGAAGATCTGGTTCTCGCCCAAGGTGGCGCCGTATATACTGGAGCGGAGCGCAAACGCCGTGGCCAACAGGGACGGCTCGGCGGTGCTGACTCTTAGGGCCAATAACTTTACCTGGGTGGCCAGGTGGGTGCTTCATTATGGAGGTGAAGCACGTATAGTAGATAATGAGGAAGCAAAAAGAACCATTAAAGAGATTGTCTCAGTAGAACATCATCCGCGCTAATAATCAAAGGAGAAAGCGATATGATTTATCTGGCAGTACTTCAGGTCATTTTGGCCATAGCAATACTACTTTACTTGCATAACATAAGAAGCGTTGCTATTAAATCCGTCAATGATATACCCAGAATTGAAGTTAGAGTAAGCCCATACTACCGGCAAGAAAGCAAGAAAGGCTTGACGAAAAAAGCAAGGGTAGTAATTGGCTACCAATATCAGTTATTTTATGGTGGAGCACCAGTCTTTCAGCCTCATATTGTGATTGAAAAGGAAATACAGGAATCAGATATTAATAATGAAATCATTGATAAGTATAAAAATGAAGCAATAGAATTTGTTAATGCACTATGTATTGAAAAAACAGGTCTTGGTTTTATTTTACGAAAGGCGAAAATGATTGTTGATAAGTAAGGCATATTTAAAAAATAGAATTACGTAACATGTCAATTTACTCCCACTCCCGACTTGCCACCTACGAATCCTGCCCCCAGCAGTACAAGCTGAGGTACATCGACATGATCAAAGTCGAGGGGTACCAGACCATCGAGCAGTTCCTTGGCGACCCGGCCGGTTGACAGACCGGCCTCTTTGTAGTATAATTCAATACATGAATAAATATCATTCAAGGCGTGAATGGATTTACAAAGAGCGGCTCTTGGCCGGGCCGCTGGCCCGGGCCGCCAAAAGCCACCGGGTGCTGGTGCTGAGCGGCGCCCGCCAGACCGGCAAAAGCACTCTTTTACAAAACCAGGCGCCGTTCCGGGACTGGCACTACGTTACCCTGGACGACTACCAGACCCTGCGACAGGCCCGGGAGAGCCCAGCCGGGCTATGGGCCGGCCGTCCCCATGTAGTTATCGATGAGGTTCAGCGGGCGCCGGAGCTGCTGCTCGCCCTTAAACGGGACGTCGACCGGGGGGCGGTTCGGGCGGTGCTGTCCGGATCGTCCAATCTGCTGCTCATGAGGCATGTCTCCGAAAGCCTGGCCGGAAGGGCGGCCTATTTCTGGCTGGGGCCCATGACCTTAGGCGAGGAGGATGGACGAAGGCCCAAACAGATTCTCACCGATCTGCTGGGGGGCAGGGCGCCCAAACCCGCGGCCGCGCCCCGGCGGGATTATCTTTCGCTGATGCTGCGCGGGATGTTGCCGCCGCTGATGTGGCTGGAGGTTGGTCAGCAGGTTCGGTGGTGGGAGGGGTACACGGCCACCTATCTGGAGCGGGATCTGCGGGAGGCCTCGTCGGTCTCAGACCTTCCTGACTTCAGGCGGCTGATGGCGGCCACGGCTTTGCGCAGCGGCCAGCCCCTGAACCAGACCGAGATCTCCCGGGAGCTGGGCATCAGCCAGCCTACTATCCATCGGCACCTGGGCCTGCTGGAGACCACCAACATGCTGCACCGGGTGCCGGCCTACTTCCGCAACCGGGGCAAGCGGCTGATCAAGGCGCCCAAGTTCTATTGGTTCGACGCCGGGCTGGCCTGTTTTCTGACAGGGCATTTCGATCGGGATGGTCTAAAAAATACCAAGGAAGCCGGGGCCATGTTCGAGACATTTGTCCTCTCCCAGATCAGGGCCTGGGCCGAAACGCTGGCGCCCAAGCCGGCCGTTTATCACTGGCGCACGGTGGACGGCCGGGAGGTGGATTTCGTGCTGGAGCAGGGGAAACTGGTTCTTCCCATCGAGACCAAGCTGGGGAAAGAGGTAACTTTCTCCGACACCGCACATTTGCGGGAGTTCATGAAATTTCATCCCGAGACTAAGCTGGGCGCGGTGATATACAGCGGGGAGAGAATCGAGATGATAGATGAAAAGATAGTAGCCCTACCGCTGGAGGCGGTCTTCTGACATGCCCGTCTACTCCAATTCCCGCCTGGCCACCTACGAATCCTGCCCCCAGCAGTATAAGCTGAGGTACATCGACAAGATCAAAGTCGAGGGCTACCAGACCATCGAGCAGTTTTTAGGCAGCCGGGTACACGACGCGCTGGAGAAGCTGTACAAGGACCTGGTCCTGACCAAGCTAAACACCCTGGACGACCTGCTGGGCCATTTCCAGTTCATCTGGGACCGTGAGTGGCGGGACGACATCGTCATCGTCCGCCAGGGATACACCAAGTCTCATTACCGTGACTCGGGCAAAAAGTGTCTCACCCATTACTACAATCGCTACCAGCCATTCGACAGGGAGATCACCATTGCCAACGAATACCCGGTGAACCTGGAGCTTGACGGCTACAAACTGACCGGGTTCATCGACCGGCTGTGCCACGACGGCAGAGGCGGGTACCAGATCCACGACTACAAGACCGGCGGCCGCCTGCCCGTCGCCCGGGACCTGGAGGAGGACCGCCAGCTGGCCCTGTACCAGATCGGAGTCCAGCAGAATTTTAGGGATGCAAAGCGCATAGACTTAGTATGGCACTACCTGATGTTCGACCAGGAGATGGTGTCGCGCCGCACACCGGCCCAGCTTAAAGATCTTAAAAAGCAGATCGTCTGGCTCATCAAGACCATCGAGAAGGATACTAAATTCCAGCCCAAGGAGAGCGCCCTGTGCGACTGGTGCGAATACCCGGACTTCTGCCCGGCCAAGGCGCATGAGCGCAAAACGGCCGAGCTGCCGGCCAACAAGTATCTCAAAGAGCCCGGCGTGGTTTTGGTGAACAAGTACGCGGCCCTGCGGGCCAAGGCGGCCGAGCTGAACAAGAAAATCAAGGAAATTGGGCAGGAGCAGGATGAGGTGGCCCAGGCGGCCTTGGCCTATGCCAGGAAGCACCAGTTGACCAAAATCGCAGGCAACGGCTGCGCCCTGGTAGTGGAGCGGCAAACCAAGGTCCAGTTCCCCAGGGCCGGGGAGGAGGGCCGGGAGGAGCTGGAGAAGGCGGTGAAAAAGGCCGGGATCTGGGAGGAGGTATCGAAGCTGGATATCGGAGCGCTGGAGAGGAAGGCGGCTCGAGGGGGGCTCGACGATCGGAACGGGAAAAAGATACTGGAATTTGCCGAAACCGGGGAGCAGGACGTGGTGAGGCTGGTGGCCGGCCAGGAAGGGGCTCCTGTCTGACGCAGCCATGGCGATAACAGAACCCTTTCGCGGTTGGGATTATGCTTGGTTTTGCTAAACTTTCTAGGTTACAAAAAAGGCATGGGGAACGTGTCCAAGCCGTGGACAGACAATCGGTCCGTGTTCATGGCCGCTTTGGAATGCGGGTAAACCGGACGCGGCCGGCAGGATGAAAGCTATGAAGGACGAGATGGCTGCGGCTGGGCGGATTTCGCCGGCAGATCTGGGGCTCATTAAATTATCCTTGACAGAAGGACAATTTAATGATATATTGTCCTTTGTTGAAGGATAAATGCGCGAACTGATACGCCGCAAGATAAACGATTCGCTGGCCGCCTCCCTGCCGGCGCTGACCCGGCGTGACATACGCCTGCCCGGCGTTCCAGGCAAGGCGGTGGCCGTGATCGGCATGCGCCGCACCGGCAAGACCTGCTTCCTGTGGCAGGTGATGGCCGACCGGCTGGCCCGGGGGACGGAACGCCAGGGCCTGCTGTACTTCGGTTTCGAGGACGAGCGGCTGGCCGGGATGAAGGCTTCCGACCTTCACCTGATCGTGGAGGAGTATTACCGGATGCATCCCGAGTGGCGGGACGCGAAAAGGGCGGCCTTCTTCCTGGACGAGATCCAGGCAGTGCCGGGATGGGAGGTTTTCGCCAGGCGACTTCTGGAAACGGAGAAGATCGAGTTGTTCCTATCCGGCTCATCGGCCAAGCTGTTGTCGCGCGAGGTCGCCACCAGCATGCGGGGTCGGGCCATGGAGGTACTGGTGCATCCCTTCAGTTTCAGGGAGTACCTGCGGCACCTGGGTCGGGAGCCGGGGACGGCCCCGGGGCGCCTGCCCAAGGCCCGTCGCTCGGCCCTGGAAAAGGATCTGCGGGAGTACCTGGCAGGAGGAGGCTTTCCCGAAGCTATTGGCGCCGCCTTGCGGGACCGCTCCGGCCTGCTGGGTGGGTACGTGGACGCGGTTCTGCTCCGGGATGTCATGGAGCGGCACGGAGCCACTCATCCGGCCGCTCTGCGCTGGTTGGTGCGGCATCTCCTGGGAAACGCCGCCGGCACCTTCAGCATCGGAAAGTTTCACCGCGACCTTCGATCCCAGGGGTTTTCCATCGGAAAGGACACCTTGTATGAATACCTGGAGTGGCTGGAGGACTCGTTTCTGGTGCGGACGGTGTCCCTGGAAGCCAAGTCGGAGCGGCGGAGGATGGTGAACCCCCGCAAGGTGTATCCGGTCGATACCGGGCTGATCCCCCTGTTCGACCGTTCCGGCCGGGCCAACGCCGGCCACGCCCTGGAGACGGCCGTGATGCTCGAGCTGGAACGCCGGGGGGCGGCGATAACCTACATAAAAACCGAAGGCGGCGCCGAGGTTGATTTCTTGGCGCGCCATCCGGACGGGCGGCTGGAGCTCATCCAGGCCTGCGCCGGGATTGATGCCGAGGAAACCCGGCAGCGGGAGATTTCCGCCCTGTTGGAGGCCCGCAGGGAACACCCGCGGGCCACTATGAATCTGGTGGTCCTGGATACGGAAGAACCGCGGGACCTGCCGCGCGGGATACGGTGGCACGCGGCAAGCGACTGGCTGCTGGCCGGAGACGCAACTTGCTGAATGCTCCATGCTCCGGCAGGCTCCGGGCGATCAGAATCACGGGCAGCGGCTGCGCCTTGGTAGTAGAAAAAAATCCAATTCCCCAGGGCCGGGGAGGAGGGCAGGGAGGAGCTGGAGAAGGCGGTGAAGAAGGCCGGGATCTGGGAGGAGGTGTCGAGGCTGGACATCGGGGCGCTGGAGAGGCTGTGGGAGGAGAGGGAGGAGGATGCCAGATTGGAGAGGGCGTTAAAGGGATTTATCAGCAGGGTCGAGGAGGAGGCGGTAAGGTTTGTGAAGGTAGATCATTAGTATAAACCACACAAGATAAAAAGGTCCTTCGGCGTTTATAGTTGGGAAAAAGGTAGTTGGCTGGGTGCCAATTGGATTCGTCGCAAACTTTATTCCCCTTTCTTGAAATAAAGGGGCAAAGAACTTATCCGCCCAGCGCTGCGGTGGGTTAGGCAACCGCGCCGGCACTCATTGAACCAGAACCAGCAGGCGGCCAAACACCCAATGAGCGCTTCTTCGGCGCTGGAGGCAGCCCGCATCGCTGACGGCGGGGACCCTGACGCCAACCACGGCAGCTGAGCAGTCGTGCTCTTTCCTGCCTGCGGCAGGCAGGGGTTGCTTGGTGCCTACCCTGAGCAGGGAAGGGCCTTGACAAGACGGGGGCAGCGTGATATATTATGTATAAGATACATAATATATATGTAACATATACATATGACTAAAAGGGAAGACAAGCCTCTGGGCGCGGAAAACCTGTCCGAAGTTCTTAAGGCCCTGGAACGACAAATCGCCCTGCGCGGGAACGGGCCCATTGGTTTGGTGATCTGCGGGGGGAGCGCTTTGGCGGCCCTGGGCCTGACCACCCGGACCACCGCTGACGCCGATGTACTGGGACAGGCAGAGGAGGAAGGCGGAGAGGTAAGGGTCTTTCCCCTGCCCAGCCTGCCGGTGTGGCTGGAGGAGGCGGCCCGGCCAGCCAGCTTGAAGGCGGCCTGCCCCCGGGCCTGTCCGGCCGCCTAATTAAAACAGTATACGGGCCGCGATTGACGTTGTACTACATCGGCCGGTTCGACCAGATCTGCTTCAAGCTGTTTGCCTTGGACGACCGCGGCCCCGGGGATTATCATGTCGGCGATCTGCTGGCTTTAAAGCCCACCGCCGGGGAGATGGCCGAGGCCGCCCGCTGGATGCTGACCCAGGACGCCGCGCCGGAGTTTCCCGGCCTGGTCAAGGATCTGTTAAGAAAGATAGGGTATGCCGCCGCGGCTGAAGAATTTTAAGCCGTCTTTTAAGAAAGCCTGGCTGAGCATGCACTGGAGGCAGTGGCAGGCCCTGGGTCTGATGGGCAATGTAGCGGGGGGCTGGAAGGCCACCATCGACCTGGAGGCCCTGATTGTCTCCACCCTTGCGGCCGGGCTGGGGGACCGGCGGCTGCTGTTGGCGGCCCTGGAGTGGGTGATCGCCTACGATCATCTGGTGAACTTTTCCCGGCTTAAAAAGATTGGCCGAAGTTTTGGGGCAGGGGGAAAAAGCGCCGGGCCAATATTCCCCGGTCCCCAGGCGCTGGTTTTGGTCTCGGAACTGCTGGTTAAGAACGGGAAACGCGGGTTTGCAGCCGGCCAGGCCGGGGATGATGACGGGGCTCTGGCCGAGTACAGGCAAGCGCTGGAAGGATATAAATCCCGCCGGCTGGTCGCGCTGCCGGTCCGCCTGTCCGGCGCCGTCTGTCTGCAGTTGACCGCCCGGTCACTGCTGGGCAACGATGCCCGGGCCGACGTTCTGGCCTATCTGCTGCTGAACCGCGACGGCAACCCCCATGAGGTCTCTAAGGAGATAGGCAGCGACTACAAGAACGTTTATCTGATAATGGAGGGTTGGCGCCGGGCCGGGATTACCGAGCGGCGGGGCAAGGCCGATGTGCTGACCGAAAAAAAGTGCTGGCGCCAATTGCTGGACGTGCCGCCGGAGACCCGGTACGTGAACTGGAGCCGGTTTTTGGGCGCGCTGGGCCGGGTGGATGCGGCCATGGAGGTCGAGCCCTGGTCCGGAGATGAATACCTGCTCTCCGGGCTGTTCCGGGAGCTGCGGCCGGGGCTGGAGACGGCGGCGGAAGCGGCCGGGGTCCGGTTGCCGGAGCCGGGGCGTTACAAGGGGGCGGCGTATTTCGAGCCGTTTGCCGGGGCGGTGATGGAAGTGCTGGAGAAGCTGGGGAAGGGATAAACCATGCCGACCAAGGTCCAGTTCCCCAGGACCGGGGAGGAGGGCCGGGAGGAGCTGGAGAAGGCGGTGAAGAAGGGCCGGGATCTGGTAGCAGGTGTCGAGGCTGAACATCGGGGCGCTGGAGAGGCTGTGGGAGGAGAGGGAGGAGGATGCCAGATTGGAGAAGGCGTTGAAGGGATTTATCAGGTAAGTGGAAGTTGAAGAGGTAAGTTTAATCAATTATTCCTATAAGCTTGCTTTGAGGTTACCTTTTAGATAAAGCATGAAAACCGTAGGTTTTTATGCAATTAATCTATCTTAAAATACTTCGTAGCTTGTAAAGAAGAGGTTCATTGCTCGGCAAGATAGGTTGACTTGCGCTCCCGCAATGGTGTAAAATCGATTTAAAGCAAAAACGTGGCCGAGCGGTTGCCGCCGCCAAGGCGGGGCTGCTGCCCGGCAGCGCATGGGGCAAAGCACGGAAGCGTGGCCGAGTGGTTGAAGGCGGCGGTCTTGAAAACCGCAGTGCCGCAAGGCACCAGGGGTTCGAATCCTCTCGCTTCCGCCATGCTGCTTTTTGCTGGGCAGAAGTCCGCCGTAGGCGGGCGCCCGACTGCGCTCTTTGTCTGCCAGAGCTTCGTCTGGCGGGCCAGAGGAGATTACAGACTACGACAAAGAAAGCTGAACAAGGCGAAGCCTTCGTCTGACGTAACAGACATCCAACACGAAACAACGTAACAAAACAACTATAGCAAGGAGGAAGCCATGGCAGCCGGCGGAACCATCAAACTCGACGCAACACTGGCCAAGGTGTTCAAGAAAAAGGAGGGCGATACCATCACCGGAATGGAGCTCACCAAGGGGCTCTGGGCGTACATCAAGGAGAACAAGCTCCAGGTCAAGGCCGGCAAATAACGGCGACTCATGCCGGATCCCGGCAAAAACCACGATAGATCGGGGCAGAGATGCCTCGATCTATTGTCTTTTTTACCGCAGAGCTCGCAGAGATAATTATAGAGTGAAATTCAACGATAGTAAAATCAATATTTTGCGCCAACTATACTTTTCCCAGCAAGTCTCAAATTAGGTTCAACTTTCGCCAAGTTGTCCGCCGCAGGAGGAAGACGGGGCAAGCTCTGTTGTTTTGCAGCCAGGCCAGATGGCGGATATTTTGAGGTTCCCTTAAGTGAAAGCCATCTCCGGTGCAGGCTTCACGGATTCGGTGTCTCAATGCCGGCCATCAGCGTGACCCCTTGGCCTGAACCTTTGGCACTTCATTACCGACACCCCTATGGTGTATAATTTCAACAAAACCATCAGTTATATTTATGGCCAGTAAAGACCAGAGACAGCCCAGCCAAAGGTTTCCCCACTTGCTGCTGATAGAGGCCTCAGCCGGCTCGGGCAAGACCCACGCCCTGTCGCGCCGTTACGTGGAGTTTCTGCTGGGCGACGACATCCCCCACAACCAGCCGGCCAACCTTTTGGCCATCACCTTCACCAACAACGCCGCCCGGGAGATGAAGGAGCGGATTTTGGGCTGGCTCAAGGATCTGGCCCTGGGAGCCGATGCGGCGAAGATGGCCGAGATCCAGCCCCTGTTGGGAATTTCGCCCCAGGAAGTCAAGGCGCGGGCCGGTGCCATGGTCGACGTCCTTATCGAGCATTACTCCGACTTCCAGGTGCAGACCATCGACAGCTTTACCAACCGTCTGGCCAAGGCCGCGGCCGGCGAGCTGGGTTTCCGTCCGGACTTTAAGACCACCACCAGCCACGGGGAGCTCATCGACTATGCCCTGGCCCTGCTGACCAAGGAGATCGGTCCGGGCCGCGATGGGGAGTTGACCGAGGTCATGGACAGGTTCCTTGAGCTTCTGAACCTGGGCGGCGGCAGCTTCGCCTGGGATCCCCAGGCCAAAATGCGGGAGAGGTTTGAGGCCTTTCTGGCGATCGAATCCAAGGAGACGGGGAGATTCGTCTTCTCGGACCAAAGTCAAAACATCAAGCAGTGCCTTTCCCAGCTCGGTCGGGTGCACGACGAGGTCGCAGCTTACGCCAAAAAGAACGGCCTGGTGTTCGAGGGCAAGGAAAACCTTTTGTGGGCTCTGGAAAAGGAGGATGTCAAGGCCATTCTGGGGTGGTCGAGCTTTAATGGCGAAAACACACCGATTGTCAAAAACCGCCAGCCCGGCAAATTGAAACCCTTGGTCGAGCCCTCAAAGAGGATCTGGGCCCAGACCCAGGACATCGTGGCCCGGCTGGCAGTGGCCTACGCTATCGCCGGCAATGCTGCCTATAACCTGCCTTACGGACGCTTTAAAAAGCATCTGGAGACGGTCAAACGGCGCCAGGGAAGCCACCACATCAGGGACATCGCCAAGCGGCTGTCCGATTTTTTGAGGCAGGAGATGGTGCCCGAGATCTATCTCAAACTTGGCGCCAGGCTCCACCACTACCTTATCGACGAGTTCCAGGACACCGACTCCGCCCAGTGGCGGAGCCTGATGCCGCTTTTGGCCGAGGCCCTGGCCGGGGACGGCTCGGCCTTCTTAGTGGGCGACCTCAAGCAGGCCATCTACATGTTCCGCCAGGCCGACTACCGGATCATGAAGGAGCTCAAGGAGGAGATCGGGGCCAAGCGTCCCGGCTTCTGGCTGCCGGCCAGCGTCCAAGACAGGGCCGAGGTGCAAAACCTGGGACTGAACCGCCGGAGCGGTCAGTTCATAGTGGACTATGTGGCCGAGACCTTCAGGGGCGTTTTGCCCGACCTCATCGGACAGGGGCGGTTGAGTCCGGACCGGACCGGGCTGACCACCTACCGGCAGGAGCCTTCTGCCGAGAACGCCGGCCAGGGCTATGTCGAGGTGAGGCATATCCAAAAAGCGGCCAAGGACAGCGGCCAATCTAATGAAAGCCAAGACGAGGTCAGGGCCGCCATCTTGGAGATCATAGCCGACGTCACCGGCCGCAAGTACGGCTTCCACGACATCGCCATCCTGGCCGGCACCAACTGGGAGCTGGAACAGGCCATCGACTGGCTGACCCAGGCCGGAATTCCGGCCACCAGCTCCTCGGGACTGGACATCCGCCGGCGCAAGGTGACAGCCGAGATCATCGGCCTCATGCGCTGGCTCCACTCGCCCATCGACAACGTGGCCTGGGCCGGCATTGTCGGGGGCGAGGTCCTGGCCAAGGCCGCCCAGGCCGACGGCTTTCAGTGGAGCCGGGAGACGGCCACCGGGGTTTTGACGGCCGCTGGCCGGCGGGCCGGCCTGAACGGCTATCTGTACGGCCAAAGCCGGAAGGAGGCGTCGTTCGCTCCGCTGTGGGACCGGTACTTGGAAGAGCTCTACAACCTGGCCGGCTTCTCTCCGGTCTACGATCTGATGTGCCTGGCCATCGAGCGTTTTGGGGTGTTTGAACATTTTCCCGAAGAGAACGCGGCCGTGCTCAAGCTATTGGAGGTGGTCAACCGCCTGGAATCCGAGGGGACCGGCTCACTGGCCGATTTTTTGGAGGCCTGCGACCGCGGCCAGGAAGATCTCTTCGGCCTGGAGCTGCCCGAAAACATGCCGGCGGTGCAGCTCTTGACCTACTTCAAGGCCAAGGGCATGGGATTTCCGGTGGTAATCAACCTGATCGCCGAATACCGCAAGAAGGGGGCCAAACACTATTACCGCAAGGAAGGGGAGGATATCATTCTCTACCATCTCGATGAAGACATAGCCGACCGCACCGCGGGCCAGACGCCCGACCTTCGGGCCCTCAAGGACGAACGGGACGGCGACGTCGAGATCCAGACCCTCAACAGCCTTTACGTGGCTTGCACCCGGGCCAAGAACGAGCTTTACAACCTGGTGATCCTGGAACCGCCGGCCAAGAAAAAAACGCCCGAAAAGTCTCCCCCGCCGCCGCCGCTGTTCCAGGCGCTGTTTCCGCCGCTAGGCCGCGGCCAAAAGGGGGTCGGCCAGGGCCTAGGGATGCTGTCCCAGCCGGGAGCCATCCGATCTTCGGGGGTAGGTCGGCACTCGGAATGGCTGCCGGAGCCGGCCTGGAGCCGGGCCAGATTCATAGACACCAAACTGGGCAATTACCTGCACCGGGTGCTGCAGGGCTTCGAGTTTTTGCCTCCCAGCCCCGGCCCCCTGATAGAAAAATCGCTGGTCGAGCATCACCGCCTGGCGCCTGAGGTCGATTTCGGCGGCTTCGCCGAAAAGTTGGGCGCCTTCCTGGCCGACTCCCGGGTTTCCCCATGGTTTTCGCCGCGGGAGGGCAGGACCGTCGAGCGCGAGGTGGAATTTATCGACCGCCAAGGCCGACTGCTACGCATGGTCCGGCTGGTCTGCGATTCCGAGGAAGTGACCGTGCTTGACTTCAAGGCCGGCGCCGATGACCCCGTGACAAAGAGCAAGCACCAAGCCCAGATCCGCGATTATCTCCACATCCTTCAGGAAGTGTTTCCAAAGCACAGGGTCCGGGGGATCATCGCCTATCTGGATCGGACCGTGGTCGAGGTGCGGCTATGAGGGAGACGATCCTGCTGCCGGCCGGCGCCGACCTAGTGGGCCGTGTCTGCGACCTGATCGAGGGATCCGGCTCCGGGCCGGAAAAAAACCTGGTGCTCTTCCCCAGCCGCCGGCCGTTCTTTTTCCTCTGCAAACGTCTGGCCCAAAGACGGGGCCGGGCCCTGATGGCTCCGCGCTGTTATTCCATCGACGACTGGGTGCAGGCGACTGCGGAACGGCAGGGTCTTGGCCGCTCCCGCATCGGCTCCGAGGACGGCGCCGCCCTGATCTACCAGATGCATCCCGATTGCCGGCTGCCGGGCGGCGGGGCCGAGCTCTCGATGGAGGAATTTTTGGCCTGGGGCTTCACCCTGTTCGCCGATTTCGAGGAACTTAAGATCGAGGGGGTGACTCCTAAGGCTTTGGAGTCTGTCCAGGCCTTGGCCCAGGAGCCGCTTCCCGGCGCATTCGGCCGGCAACTGGATCACCTGGCCCAGTGGTACCGGGATTTTTACCGGCGCCTGGAAGAGTTGAACCTGGCCACCCGCGCCAGCACCTACGACTGGCTGGCGCAAAGGGCCAAGCAGATCGACGTCTCCTTTTTCGCCCAGGTGATCGTAGCCGGTTTCAACGCGCTGTCCGCGACCGAACAAGCCATCATCGGCGCCCTCCTGTCCCGGCCAAACGCCGTCCTGATAGTGCGGGACGGGCCCGGCATAGAAAGAACCCTCGAACAATTGGGGGCCAAACGGACAAAGACTGAGGCCGGTCTCAAAGAGCCCGCCGTCAGCTATCTCCGGGCCGGCGACAGCCACGGCCAGGTGATGGCGGCGGCCGCCCAAATCTCTCCCGGGCCCGGGCTTTCGGACACGGTTCTGGTGTTGCCCAAGGAGGATACGGTGTTTCCGGTCATCCACCACCTGCTGCCGCGACTGGGAGACGACTGGAACATCTCCATGGGCTATCCCCTGTGGCGGACTCCCCTGTGGGGACTGGCCCAGGCCATGGCCAAGGCCCAGGAGGGCCGTGACAAGGACAGCTACTTCCTGCCCTACTATCTGCAGTTGATGCTCCATCCCTACATCAAAAACCTGAGGACCGACGGGGCCAGCTACCCCACCCGGATGCTGCTTCATGCCATGGAGGAGGAGCTGTCCAGGCGCAGCCGGCGGCTGGTGAGCCTGGACCTGATCGAAAATGACCGGGAGTTCAGACAGGGAGTGGCCCAAAGGCTGTCGGGTCTTATGGAGCAAGGCTTTGACATCGACCAATTATTCGCACATCTTTCCAAGATACACAACCTGGTGCTTAAGCCGTTCGAGCAGGTGGCCTCGGTGGCCGACTTGGCCGATAAGATGCTGGCCGTGGTCTCGGCGGTGGCCGAACAAAGCCCGGCCCAAAGGCACCCTTACGCCGACCGCTTCTTCTTCGAGATGACCGGCGCCCTCCTGAACCTTAAGTCGTCCCTGCTGGCCGGACAATCCTTTAAGCACATCCGGACCTACTTCGGTCTGATGGAGCACTTCGCCGGCCAGGTGCGGGTGCCCTTTCCCGGGACCTCGCTTCGAGGGCTGCAGGTCCTGGGATTTTTGGAAACCAGAAACCTCAAGTTCAAGCGGGTGGTGATGCTCGACGTCAACGAGGGCGTTATACCCCGGAGCAGCAGCGTGGATACCATCCTGCCCCAAGCCCTGAGGCGGGAACTGAACCTGCCCACTGCCCGAGACCGCGAGTTAATGGACCGCTATCATTTTGCCAACCTCATCCACGGCGCCGAGGAGGTGGTGCTCGGCTACAGCCAGGGCGGAGGGGAGCAGCGCAGCCGGCTGATAGAACAGCTGGTGTGGGAGGAGGAGCGGCGCCAGGGCGCGCCCCGGGTCGGCGGGCAGAGGCTGGTGCATTTCGGCGCCAGGTTCTCGCAGACCGTTCCGGAGCCCCTGGCCAAAACCCCGGAGATGATGGAGGCCATCGGCGGCCTGTCCTACAGCGCCACCATGCTGGACTGCTATCTGGAATGCGGGCTGCGGTTCTGCCACCGGTATCTGATGGGCATCCGGGAGAAGGAGGAGGTGCTGCTGGATATCGAGGCCTCGGAGCTGGGGCGGCTGGTGCACCAAGTCCTAAAAAATTTCTTCGAAAAAAGAAAAGATAGTCCCTACGTCTACTCCGGGTCCGACCTTTCAGACCTGGAGCGCATCATCGACGATGTCTTCCGGGAACAATTCGGCCCCGACCAGGACGGAAACGTCTATCTGATCAAGTCCCAAGCCAAGGCCAGGCTGAAAAAATTGCTCTGGTACCACCGGGACGAGATGCCCCAGCTGACGGTGCTGGGATGCGAGATCAAACGGCAACTGTCGATAAACATCCCCGGCCTGGGGATAGTGCCGGTGAACGGGACTTTGGACCGGGTCGACCGGCGCGGCCAGGAGATCGTCATCGTAGACTACAAGACCCGCTCCGGCCAGGCCCCCTCCTATGGGTCGTTTGTCCAGGCGGAACGGGCGGACTGGGCCAAGCATCTCCATTCGGTGCAGCTGCCGTTCTACATCATGCTATATCTTGAGGAGCATGGGGAGCTGGATCCGTCCGGCATCAACAGCGAGCTTCTGAAACTGGGCGGCGAGAAGTTCGAGCGGAAGGCATTGTTTTCGCCCGAGGACGATCGGCGGAAAGTTTATCAGACCTATCGTGAGGCCATGGCCACCCTCATCAAGGAGATAAAAGATCCTAGAATGCCGTTCACCGGCACCTGGAACCCCCAACAGGAATGCGCCTCCTGCCCTTACAAGGTCCTGTGCGGACGGCAATGGGTGGGAGAGAGGGGCTGGTGACCTGTTTTGATGCAGAGCTGAATGAGGTTGACTTGCGCAGGGTAATGTAGTAAAATCGAACGATTTTGGAGGGGTGGCCGAGTGGCCGAAGGCGGCGGTTTGCTAAACCGTTATACGGTCATAAGCCGTATCTGGGGTTCGAATCCCCACCCCTCCGCCAGGCTTTATTTAGGGATGAGAACCGAGGCTGCGAAGCAGCAGGGTTCTCCGCTGGCAGCCAATCGTGGTGGCATGCGGCGGCGGATGCGCCTTCGGCGCAGAATCCCCACCCCTCCGCCAGACTGCGCTCCCTGTATGCCGGAGCTTCGTCTGGCGGGCCAGAGTGCGCTGGTCAATATGCCGGAGCTTAGTCTAGCGGGCCAGAAGTAAACATGAAAGCGGATGCCAAAGCATCCGCTTTTCTTTTTATTGACGCTGAAGTCACCCTTCAACTGGACAAGCTATGGAGTAAAACTCAGGGTGACAGATAAACCAGTATTTTATCGGGCCAGCCGGAAGGCGAAGGGCAGGCAGATCCAGACGCTGACCGGGGTATCTCCCTGCATGGCCGGGGTGAAGCGCGACAGCCTGGCCGCCTCCAAGGCCGCCTCGTCCAAGGCGGCGTTGCCCGAGGACCTATGGACAAGAACTCTGGCCACCTCGCCCTTTCGGTTCAGCAATATCTGCACGTAAGTAGTGCCCTCGGCACCGGCCCGGATGCAGATGTCGGGATAGACCGGCGTGGCGATGTGCACCGCCTTCGGTTCGCGGTCATGGGGTACAAATATCCCCGGATCGGGCAGATCTTCGTTGTCTGTCTGGGCCAGTCTCCGGATAACGCTGTCCGGGGTGGCGTTACGGGCGTAGAGGTTGACGGCGTCCTCAGGGGTGATATCGTCTTCGGGGCTTGCCTGGGCATCGGGCACCGGCTTGGGGATGCCGATGGTGGGCGCTTTAGCGACCGCCGGCAGGTCGGTGATGTTCCTAGCCTTGTCCGGATCGATAGGCGGCGGGGGAGGCAAAACAATAGGCCCACGTTTGGTGTCTGGCGGAATCTCGATTATATTCGGGGCAGGTGTCTGCGGCTCCAGCAGTTTGGCCACCAGCGGGGCCGAGGCCGCCAGCAGCAGGACCACCATGGTCAGCAGCAGGCCGGTCTTCAGGTCGAACCCCTCTATGGCCCGGTAGGTCTGGCGGCTGTACCCGGCCAGTGCCATCGACCTGAACCTTACTAAGGCCAAGGCCAGGCCCAGCCCCAGCAGGGTGCCGCCCAGAGGCAGCAGGATGTGGATGTGAGGTGACATGGCTTTTCCCTCCTTTCCAAACTATCTTGTCCTCTGCCTTCGGTAGTCCAGCTTGGGAGCTTCGCCGTCGTCCGGGACTACGGGCCGGCTGGGGAACAGGTCGCAATGGACCACCGATGACCGGTGCACCAAGGCCGAACCGGTCAATTCCTGGCCCGATATAGACCAGGCTGATCCCGCGCCGTCGGTGGCGCCCGTCCTGAAGTCGGCGTCAGGTGCCCGGTCCAAGATCCTCTCAATGTCGCGCCCGGCCACCCGGCACCGGGAATCGGGCCGGTCTATCACGTCCAGCACGTAGGACTGGAGCAGCTTGGGCCACAGGGCCCGCAGCAGGGCCGGCGAGGCGAAGACATCGATGCAGATGATCTCGTCACCGCTGGCCACGGCCACGCCCACCACGTTTGGACCCAGGTTGGGGATTTGGTCGAAATGCTTTTTGTAGGGCGCGCACCTGGCGGCCACCTCCTTGTCCCCGATGACCGACTGCAGGGCCTCGGTGGGGGCCGGGGTTACCGACAATCCGGCCGCCTTGGAGCGGACCTCGTCCCAGACCTGCTGCTGGCTGCCAGACTCCTTGGCCACCTGGCGCATCCGGACATGGGCCGAGGCTCCCAGGCTCTTGAAGTCATTGGTCTGGCTGGTCCAGCGCCCATGCTCGGTGCAGTAGACGGAGAGCTCCACCTTTCCGCTCCTGGGCTCTAGCAGGCAGTCGTTGGCCACCATCCGGTCCTGCTTGCATCCGGCCAGAAGCTCCCCGGCCATCAGGAAGACGTAGCGGCGCGAGGTGTTCTCCACCAGCACCCGGTTGACGTTGCCGGAGCCCAGCTCGGTGATATTGAGCACGCCCTGGCGGGAGGCCTGGTCCAGGGTCAGGGCATCGAAGGATCGTTCGTAACGGGTGGTGATCAGGGGGAATATGGTCAAATTCTTGTGGACGACCGGCGTTTCGACCTTGAGGCCGCCCAGATAGCCGAGGACCACTTTCTGGGCCGGGGCGTCGGCGGCCGGCAGGGCGGCCAAGGCAGCGATGAGGATGGCGAGAGAGCGATGCATGGCGCAAACCTTTCAAATATTTCTGACAAATATACTCTCAAGCGGCAGGATTATTCCAATAAAAGGCGCCCCTCCCACGGGGAGGGGCACCTTTAAGCTTATGCCATGCCTTTAATTAGGCTTTCGAAAAAAAGCCAGGGCGAAAAACGGAGCTAAAAATGCGAGCAACAGCCACACCACCCAGTCGCCCAGCCGGCCGTACAACGTTCGGTAATCCATAAGCGGCAGGCTTTGGACAATGACTGTCTGAACGTAGAGGTCGGTGGGCTGACAGATGCGCCCAGAGGGGGTGACGAACATAGAGACCCCGGAGTTGGCGCAGCGGGCCACCGAGCGGCGCTGCTCCACTGCCCGGAACACGGACATCTCGGCGTGCTGGCGGGCGGCCCCGGAGCGGCCGAACCATCCGTCGTTGGTGATGTTGACGAAGAGCTTAGAGCCCCTGGCGGCCTGGCGGCGGGCGATGGCCGGGAAGATGGACTCGAAGCAGATCAGACAGGATATCCTGGCCTTGGGGTGGTCCAGGACAACGCTGTCGGCACCCGGCGTCCATTCGCCCTCGCCGAAGTTCACATGGCGCAGGCCGGGTATTTTCTCCTTGAAGGGGAAACGCTCGCCGAAGGGAACCAGTTGGGACTTGGCATACTCTCCCGCTAGCCCGCGGCCCGGCAGGAAGAGGAAGGCCGAATTGAAGTATTCCTGACGGCCGGTGTTGAAATCTGTCTTGACGTCGGGAACGCCGGTGAGGATGGCCAGGCCAGAGCTGTCGACCAAGGAAAGCATTTCCCGATAAAAATCGTTTTCATAGCGCAGGTAGAAGGGCATGGCAGTCTCGGGCCAGACCACCAGTTCGGGATTCTGCCGGGCGGCCTGCAGGGATAGCAGGCGGTACTGGCTCCAATTGTACTCCCGAAACTCCCGGTCCCAGCGCATCCCCTGCTCGATGTTGCCCTGAATAAGCGCGGCCGTAAATTTGGGGGCTTCGAACTTCAGGCGTTCGACCGCCTTTTTCATCAATAGTCCAAAAAGCGGAGGCAGAATGAGGACGGCCGAAAGGATCGATATCCTAATCAGCTTGGCCTGGCCGTTTGCTGAATCGTTGCCGTAGAAATTTTTAAGAAAGGATCTAGCCACCCAGATAACCAGACCGCCGACAATAACCACCCACCAGGTGACCAGGTACAGACCGCCCAAAGAGGCCATCTGGATGGCATCGGTCCAACGGGCCAAGGCGTATCCCGGGCTGCCCCAGGTGAAGCCCAAGAGGCCAAGTCCCCTCAGCCAGTCGAATACCGTGAACAAGGCCGGAAAAGAAACCCACAAAGGCAGCCTGGTCCTGTCCGAAAGCCAGCGAGAAACCGCGGCCGGGGCCGCCCAGAACAGGCCCTGGAAAAGTCCGATGAGCAAGACTCCCAGGTAAAGCAGGGGTTTTACCCATGATTCCACCGCGGGATTGAGGACTATCCAATGCAGCAGCAGAATGTAAAAAAAAGAACCCGAGGCCCAGCCAAGAAAAAAGGCGCGTTTGGGCGAGATGCCCTCAAGCGCCCAAAGGAGCGGCAGGAATGCGATGAAGGTCAGGGGATAAAGCGAGGCCGGGGGAAAGGCCAAAAACAACAAGGTGCCGCTCAGGCAGGCAAGCGAGGTTTTCCTGACGTCTAGTTTAGTGAGTTTAATAAGTTTCATGTTGTGAGGCGGCGTTAGGCAGAAAGAGGATCAATCAAGTTAGACTTGACGGATGCGCTGAAGCGGCACCGGGTTGTTTCAGTGATAGCCCAGTCAAAGTTGCTTTTCAAAATGGACTATGCATAAAGCATTAAGGGGAGGTTCCGCCGAAACCGGGGACGCGGCCCTCGGCCAGCATGGCGATGGCCTGGGGATAGGCCAGGTGCTCTTCGGCCAGGACGCGCCGGGCCAGCGTCTCGGCGGTGTCGCCGGGGAGCACCGGGACCCGGCGCTGCAGAATGATGGGGCCGTGGTCCACCTGGGCGTCCACGAAGTGGACGGTGCAGCCGGATTCCTTTTCTCCGGCCGCCAGCACCGCCTCATGAACTTTATGTCCGAAAAACCCCTTGCCTCCGAATTTGGGCAACAACGCGGGATGGATGTTGACGATGCGACTTGGGTATCGGTTGACGAAGGAGGGGGTGAGTATCCTCATAAACCCGCAGAGACAGATCAGATCGGCGCCCTGCCGGTCAATCAGCTCGGCCAAGGCAGCCTCGAAATCGGCACGGCTTTTATAGTCCCGGTGGTTAAGCAGAAAAGACGGGAGATGGTGCCGGCGGGCCCGATCCAACGCCTGCGCCCCGGGCTCGTTGGCGATGACGGCGGCGATGCGGGCCGGCAGCCGGCCGGCCTCGATGCTGTCGATAATGGCCTGGAGGTTGGTGCCCGAGCCGGAGCAAAGGCAGGCAAGATTCAATATTTTTGCCACGGTCTTCGTCGTGAGCTCAGTCGAACAATTTTCGCGGATAAACGCTGATGTCTTTATACCATTAGTATCAAATTAATTGTATAACTATCCTCGGACTATGTCAACAAATTACTCAGTCCCACAGCTCCAAAACAACCCCGAAAAGATGGCTGCGGCGGGGCATGGGGTAGCCGTACCGGGTTTGATAAAGGGCATTTCCCAGGTTTTCCATGCTGTAGAAGAGCCGGGCATCGCGCAATTTCACCGAAAATGTCTGGTCGGCCACCAAAAAGCGGGGAAGCTCGATGCCTTGGGCCCATTCCGATTGATGCCGGACAGTCTGGCGATCGGAGTACCTCAAGGAAAGCCTCCATCCGATCCAGAGATGGTGGGCCAGTTTTATGTCGTTGATCCGGGCCACGGCCGAAGCGGTGTTCAAGGGACGGTAGGGCAATATTCGGCCGGAGGTCGTGTCCTCGACCGTCCGGCATTGTGCAAAGGAAAGCTCGAGATCCATCCAGTCCCAGATTCCTAGGGACAAGGAAGCTTCGGCGCCGGCGGCCTTGACCCGGCCGATGTTTTCGGGATAGGTATAGCTGGTGTCGGGCGGCAGGAAAACGGTGTGGGTCCAGTCTATCAAGTCCTTTGTCCTTCGTTGGAAGAATGAGAGCGAGGCTTTTAGCCGGCCCGGCTGGTATTTGACGCCCAGCTCCAGCTGGCGGCTGGTTTCCGGCTTCAGATCCGGATTTCCCGACATCTTGAAGGCCAGTCCGTAATACGGGGGATAGACCTCGACCGGCCAGTAAAGATCCACCAGCGAGGGGGCGCGGTAGGATCGGCCGTAGCTTAAGTGAAGGAAGAAATCCGTCAGTCCGTTCCAGCCCAGAGACAGATTGGGGGAAAGCTGGGAAGGATAGGCCTTAGTATGGTCGTATCTCAGGCTGGCTGCGGCCAGGAAAGACCAGGGGAGATCGGTTTGCTGGCTGGCGAAGGCCGAGGTCTGGTCCAATGAATTGTTGCCAGAGGCGCTGCTTTTATCCCAGTCCTCCTGATGGGAGACGCCGGCCGTCAGGTGAATCCTTGTCAAAAGCGTCCGGAAGGCGTTGATCTCGGCCTGACGTCTCCGGCTCCAGTTATCGGTCGGACCATAGTCGGCAACCACATTGCGCTCCGAGATGTTTTGCGATGCCGAGAAGCCAAGAAATCGGTATTTTAACGAGAGGCCCAGATCCTCCTGAAAGTCCTTCTGCCTTTCGGCAGGCGTCGGCCAGGATAGGGAGCCGGGGTTGCCGTTTTCCGATTTAAAATAGCGATAGTCGGCCGATCCCTCAATATCATCAGTAGGCGAAGCCTTTAGTCTGAGGGAGTATCTCAACCTGTCATAGTCAGAATTCATCCTTTGTCCGCCGGTTTTATCCCACGAGCCGCCCAGCTCGAAGCCCAGCCAGCGATAAAGGTTTCGGGCCAGCATGGCCTCCAGAGTTTTTTGGTCAAAACTTCCCTGCTGATAGCGGAGGCGGGAATAGGGCCGGGGGCGCCTGGGCTGGGAGGTTATGAAATTGACCGCTCCGGCAGCGGCATTGGCCCCGTAAAGCGCGGCCGCCGGACCGCGCATCACTTCGATCTTGGTTATGCCCGAGGGCAGCCGGTTGAGGTCAAAGGTTCCGTCGCGGGCCGAATTCAGTGGCCGACCATCGACCATGTACAAGACATCGGTGGAGGAAGCGCTCCGCAGCGATATGGAGTTGAGGCTGCCCGGCCCGCCGTAAGCGCCCAGGGAAACGCTGGGCGTTTCGGCCAGGAGGCCGGCCGGGCCGGAAGTCGGTGAGATTGGTTCCGGCTCGACCACCGAGACGCTGGCCGGGGCCAGCAGCTGGGGGAGGGGCATTCTGGTGGCGATGACGGTAATGCCGCTCACCCGATATAGGGGAAGGGAATCCCGGGATGAAACCGCCAAGGAGTCGGCGGCCGGAGCAGCGCTGTCCGGGGCGGCCGGCCCGGACAAGAGCAAGGCCAAGGCGATAAAAGAGAGCATTTTGAACTCCTATATTAATATTGTAAATATTTTATACCAAAACGATGACCGGCTTTCCGGACGAGGGGTGATGGAGCAGGCATACTTCGGAGCGATAGACCTGCCGGATGGTGCCGGGATCGACGACCTGGGACGGCTGGCCCTGGCAGACCAGACGGCCCCGGTCCAGCAGGAACAGTCGGTCGCAGAATCGAGAGGCCAGGTTGAGGTCATGGAAGACCGCGGCCGCGGCCAAGGATCGCTCCCGGCAGAGTTTTCCGATGTGATCCAATATCCGGGCCTGATGGCTCAAGTCCAGATGGTTGGCCGGTTCGTCCATCAAAATGACCTGCGGCTGCTGGGCCAGGGCCCGGGCCAGCACCACCCGCTGGCGCTCCCCTCCGGACAGCCCTTTGATGCTCCGGCGACGCAGCTGCCAGCAGTCGCAGATGTCCATGGCCTGCCGGGCGGCCTCGAGGTCGGTCGGACCTTCGTCCTGCAGCGGTCCGAGGTATGGGCTGCGGCCCATAAGCACCACATCCAAGGCGTTGAAGTCGAAGGGAAAGAAATTGTCCTGCAGAACCAGGGCCAAGATCCGGGCGCGCTCCTTGGCCCGGAAAGATTGCAAGGGCCGGCCCTGGAGGGCAACCGTGCCTGATTGAGGAGCAAGTATCCCGGCCATGACCATCAGCAGAGTGCTCTTGCCCGATCCGTTGGGGCCGATGATGCCGTAAAATGATCCGGGCGACAGAGCCAGGCTCAGGCCGTCCAATGCCCGAATCTGGCCGTAACTGAAGACTATCCCCTCAGCCTTTATCATGCTTGGGTCCTTTTCCGCTGCCAAACCAGAAAGACAAAGAATGGCGCGCCCAGCAGGGCCATCAGCACCCCTATGGGAAGCTCCTGCGGGGCCAAAGTCCGGGCGGCGGCATCGGCCAGTATCAAAAGGCCGCTGCCCAAGGCGGCCGAGATGGGGATGACCCGGCGGTTGTCCGGGCCGGCCATCATCCGGGCCAGATGCGGCACCATCAGCCCGACGAAACCGATGACTCCGCACAGCGAGACCACCGCCGCCACCGAAAGGGCCACGGTGAAGAAGACACGGCGCTTGACACCCTCCACGGGCACCCCCAAGCTATGGGCCTGGGCCTCGCCCAGGGAGAACAGGTTGAGGCTGCGGCTCCAGCGCCACAGGGCCAGGTTGCACCCCAGTATCAGGACGGACGATATCAGGAACAAGTAGAGGTATTCGCCGGACATCACTATAGACAAACTGCCCATCAGCAGCCACAGGATCTCCGGCAGCTGGCGGCCGGCCAGGACCATCATCATCATGATCAGGCCGGAAAGAAAAGCATTGGCCACCATTCCGGCCAGGATGACGGTTTCGGCCATCAGCCGTCCGCGGACCTTTGACAGCCGGTAGACGAAGAGGATGACCGCCAGGTCGAAAACCATGGCCACAAGCGGCGTGGCTAATGAACCCAGGAACGTCCGCTGAAGCCCCAAAAGCAATGACAGGGCGGCGCCGCAGGCGGCGCCGCCGGCCACGCCCAAAAGGTAGGGTTCGGCCAAGGGATTTCCCAGCACCGCCTGCAGGGCGGCCCCGGAGCCGGCCAAGCCGATGCCGGCCAGTATGCCCAGAATGACCCGCGGCAGGCGCAGGGCCATGATCTCCGGGCCCAGATTAAAGCCCCAGCCCCCAGGGCCTATAGCCATGCCGATGAAAACGGCCCCGGCCAGAATCAGGGGGGAAAGCCAGGCAGCTTTACCTTTGGCCATAGAACACTTGATGCAGTTTCCAGGCGGCCTGGGTAAAGCGGGGGCCCGGCCTCATCAGAAGATCGAGGTCCAGGCCGGAGACGATCCGGCCGCTCTTGACCGCCGGGATAGCGGACCATCCCAGCCGGTCGCGGACATCAGAAGGCGTGGCTCCGGGATGCATAATCAGAATGATGTCCGGCCTTCCCTGGAAGACATTTTCCGGATTGACTGCGGCATAGTCCTGGGGCAGGTTCCCGAAAATATTCCGTCCTCCGGCCATGGCGATGAGCTGGCCCAAAAAACTTTGGTCGCCGCCGGTCATAAGAGGCCGATCTGAGATCTCGGCAAACACCCTGGGCCTTTGGTCCGAAGGAATCGAAGCCACCGAGCGGCTTAGCGAATCCATTTGCAGTCTGAGCCGAAAAACCAAGGAGTCGGCCGCCGCCTGGCCTCCCAGCATCTTTCCCAGCAATTTTATGTCGCCCAAGATATCGTCCGCAGTCTCGGAGTGAAAAACGGCCGCCGGTATGCCCATGGCCTTCAGCCTGGAGAGCATGGGGGATTTCTCCGAGCCGACCAAGATAACCAAATCCGGCTTCAGGGAGGCCATCCTCTCCCAGTTGGGGCTGGCGTAATCGCCGACCACGGTTTTGCTTTTGGCCTCGGGAGGATAACTGCACCAGGAGGTAACCCCCACCAGCCGGTCCTGGCAGTTAATGGCGTAGACCATCTCGGTGAGGCTGGGGGCGAAGGAGATAACCCTCAAGGGACGCCGGGCCAGAGTCAGCTTTCGGCCCAAGCCGTCGCTATAGACGAATCCTGTCGCCGGCGTCGGATCAGTCGACCGGCATGAAATCAGGAGCAATAAAGCCGGAAGCCAAAACAGGCTGAGGGCGCGACGAATGTTCCTGCCTTCTGTTTTCATCATAGGTTTCATAAAATATAAGCCCCGTTCCGGCGAAAAGGAACGGGGCGATACAGGCTTCGACCCCGCCCTTCCCGCGAAGGAGGATCACATTAATTACGGGCCGGTCTCCTGGCTCGCCCTTTCTGCCTCCTTCCCAGCCCGTCTTTGGCGGGCCAGTGGAATCTGGCAGGCTCCGTTTTCAAACAAGGGAACCGGAGCGGGCTTACAGTTGCGGGGCAGCTTCCGCTTTTAACGGAATTCCCGATTATCCTCCGCCAGGCGGCGAAGGCACCCATATTATTTAGAAATTATACATTAATCGGGCGCGTTTGTCAATAGCTCGGCCTGGGAGTACTATGCGAATAGCGCATAGGGCGCCGTCGAGCTGTTCGACGCCTCCAACCACGACGGATACTGGAATCTCTCGCTCTGGGACGGCGCGGCCGACGCTGCCGGCGTCCTGCTGTGGTACGCCAAGCATCGCTGGCCGGAGAGGATGTCGGTGGAGGTAAGGCTGGGGATCAGGCAGTGAGGCCGGACCGAAGAGATGTTCCAGCGACTGGCCCGCTACCCCCAGGAGAGGGAGAAGCAGTCTTACAGCCATTGGGACGACTACGCCATCCTCAAGACCGAGGTCATCGTCCGACCTCGTGGCTATTTCTATATAGGAGGAGCAGCCTCACAAAACAACGACCGAGAAGGCCGCGGCCTGCCGGAGAATCTGTTCGGGGCCACCGTCGGGCTGGATCTCACTCGCTGGCTGGCCAACCGGCAGGATGACCGCTGGACCAGTGCCCTCAATGCCTTTGGCCGCACCTCGGTGACCTACACCCATTGGTTCGAGTGACAGAAGGATTTTGTGAAAGGTAATGCATGGTGATTTCGGACCAAATATGATATATATTTTGAATGAGAATAACGTGCCCAAAATGCTATCACCACTGGTCGTGGAAACTAGGCCATGGTCGGCAAAAGTGTCGATACTGCGGATATAAATGCCACTTGCGTTCGGTCTGGGATACATGCTATCTTGATGGCCAGACAAAAACCAAGCTTCTAGATTACTTTGTACTTGGTGTGCCCTGCTACCGGCTGCGATTTAAACATCTGGCAAACCTAGGCACCATCCAACGGTTCTTTCGATTGATCCGGGCTGCCTTGTGCCTTCACGAACAGTGCCGCGAGCCATTCACTGGCAAGGTTGAATGCGACGAAAGCCTATTTGGCAGGCATTGCAAAGGGAAACGGGGCTGGGGCGCCGGCAATAAAATCATTGTCTTGGGGATACTGCAACGAGATGGTCTGGTTCGGGTGTTCCCTATCAAAGGCCGGGGTGCCCGGAAGACTATCCCCTTGATTAAAAGAACGACCACGCCAGGAACGTTATACTACACTGACGATTGGCATGCCTATGCTTCCTTGGCTGTCCGGGGTGAGCATATTGTAGTCAAAAAAGACAAGGAACAGCCCAAAGGTAGAGACCACATCAACGGCATCGAGGGTTTCTGGAGCACTGCCAAGCATTGGCTCTATCACTACCGGGGAGTGCCTAAGAAAGTTTCCTTCTCTACCTCGGTGAGATTTCTTATCGCTTCAATAACAGGGATAAGGACCTATATCCCTTGATATACAAGCTTCTCCAAGAGACAGAAGTATCTAAAATTACCGGTTTTTAGTCCGAAACCTTAGGGTATTACCTTGTGAAAAATGCGCCGACATCCTTGAGATGACAGCGCATTTTTTAGAGCGGGCGGGAATCGACGCTATAATAGGATGTAGAACTATAAGTCTTGAAGCCGCTGGTATTCCCTGAGAACGGCCTTTCCAGGCGCCCGGCCCCGGGCCCGGAGGCGCCTGGTGTATTTGGCGAAAAAAGTTGCCATATCGGAACGCAGACCCATGGCTCCCAGACCTGTCAGCAGGGCGGTAATGGAAGTCTCATCGCCGGGATCTATCTCGACCAGCAGCCTGGCGGCCTCGACGGCGGCCGCCCAATTGCCCTGGGAGGATTCGGCCTCGACCGCGGCGCGCAGCAGCTGCAGGTGCTTCAACTGGTAGCTGCGGCGGAACGGCTCCGCCCATGCATCACCGACGTTCTGCAGCAGCGGCCCGCGATAGACGGCCAGGCCGCGGCGGACGGCCTGAAGCCTCTGTTCGTTGGAAGCCGAGGATGACATGGCCTGGCGGTGGCACTGCTCGAATACCTCGACATCGAGGGTGAGGCCTTCGCCTTCGGCCAGGGAGTAGCCCGAGGCGGAGCGGACCACAAGTCCCGGCAAGGCGGCGTTCAATCTGGAGACGGCGACGAAGAGCCGGTTGAAAGCCGAAGCCGGTTTGGCCCCGGGCCACACCTGCCGGGATAAATCCTCTCTGTTGAAGCAGCGCCCGCGATGCAGCAGCAGGAAACCCAGCAAAGAAGCCTCCTTGTATCCCTGCCAGGACAGGGATATTTTTTTGCTTCCCGGCCAGTTTATGGCGAGTTGTCCTAGGAGCGATATCCTCGGAGAATCCGCCTTTTCTGCTGCGGGCTTGACGGAGATCAACATTCCCAATCTCGCCAGGATCTTCGGGGTCGTTTTTACCTTGGAAAATACCCGTCTCAGCTTGGGATGATACCTGACCTCCAAGGCCAGTTCGCCGTCCATGCCGTATCGACCGGACAGAGAGATTGCCTGAGCTAGATGCCGCAGGGCTTGACGGTCGTCAGAGGACGCGGCCCTGACCAGCGCCAGCTGCAGACCGCGGCGGGGGCAGGCCGGAAGCTGTTCAAGATGACGGCATAGACTTCGAGCCTGGCTGCGGCGTCGGGTGGCCGAGGCCAGCATGGCTTCGCGAAACAACTGGCCCTGTTTTTCATAGACCTCGATATTTTGGCTGCGGCATTGCTCGAGCCCCTGGAGGGCCGCACCGTAGTTGCCCTGATAGTAGTCCAGCTCGGCCAGACGGAAGCGGAGATAGGGGATCTGGCCCGGATAGCCCCATCGGGAAAGGATGTCGGGCTCGGCGAGCAATTTTCTAGCGGAGTCGGCAGCGGCGGAAAGATCGCCATCCTGAACCGATATCTCTATAAAGGTCATCCTCTCCAGCAGGGCAGTGGCTTCAGAGGCGGCAGAGGCGCGGCCCATTATATCGAACCAGCGGCGGGCCAGTTCGAAGGAGCCGTGATGGCGGGCCGCAGTTATGGCGTCCATGAGGAACATGCAGGCATTGGGATGGAACAGGGCCTCAGGTTCTATCCCGGGCATAATTCTTTTATAAACATCCATGGCCTCGGCGTATCGGCCGCTGCGGGTCAGCACCACGCATCGAAAATTATCGCGGATGGGGATGGAGGCTCCATAGAGCTGCTGAATCTCCCTGGGAATGGTGCGGGTGGCCCTTTCGGCTGCGGAGTAACGGCCGCTTTGCAGATGACAGAGGCATACGATGACGTCGCTGCCAACCCGAACCCGCTGTCCGGTTTTGAGCCCCAGACGCTGGGCGGACCGGGCCAAGCGCAGAGCTTCGGTCAAGCGACCGTGGTTGTACGCCATGGTGCCCAGTTGGACCAAAACCCTGGCCTGGTAGAGTCGGTCGCCCTTTGTCTTAGCCAGGCGCAGAGCCTTATCCAGGTCTATTCTCCCTTGTTCGAAATCTCCTTTATAGCAATATAGTGAGGAACGTCCTATCAGCAACGCCGGGGAGGCTTCGACCAGGGCGGCTGGAAGGGCGGAGAGCCAGCGCTCCACCAGTTGAAAGCGGGCAGAATTGTACACCGTCTCCACCACGGGCTCCATGGCCCGGGCCGCCTGGGCATGGCACCCGGCCTCTAGCAGGTGGTCCACCGAGGACACCGTCTCCCCATGGGACTCCAGCCAGGCGGCGGCCGCCTCATGCAGCCGACGGCGTTCATGGTCGCCCTCGATGCGGTTCTGTAGAAACCGGCGGAAGAGGGAATGGCAGAAGTAGCCCCGGCCCGCTTTGGCGACGAAAAGGTTGTGGCGCGAAATCTTCTCCAGCAGGCGGCCGGCCTGAGGCAGGCCGGACACGGCCCGGCAGGCTTCGGGGTCCAGATGATCAAGCACCGAACAGCGGACAAGGAGAACCTGGCATTGACGGGGCAAGGACTCCAGTATATCCGAGGCAAAATAATCGAAAAGGGTTCCCTCGCCGGCCAGGCGCCTTTCCATCTCGGCCAGATCGGCGCCGTGGCCGGCAATAGACTGAAGGGCCAGATGAATGCCGGTGATCCATCCCTCGGTCATCTCCAGCAGTCGGGGATGGGCTTCGGCCGGCAGGAGGGAACCATCTTCGGATGGGGACAGTTGCGCTATCTCTTCCGTGGTGACCTTCAAGTCGTTTTGTTCCAGCTCGAAAACCTCTCCTTTGGCCTTGAATTCAGCCAGCCCGGGAATCGGCGGAGCGACCCGGGAGGCGATGACGAGGTGCGACCGGGCGGGAAGCCGCTCGGCCAAGGACGACACCAGCCGATGCACCGGGCTTTTTTCAGGGAGTCGGTGGTAGTCGTCAAAAATGAGGAAAAGCTCGCTGGAAAGCGAGCTCAAATGATTGAGCACCGTGGCGGCGAACAGGGAATTTGGCACACTGCGCCCCAGGCGGACGAAGTCCAGCAAACGGACCAGCTCGGCATAGTGCCTGGGCGTCGCCGACCGGGATTCACGGAGAACCAAGGCCGTCAGCAGGTGCTCGATGAACGCCTGGCGTTCGCCGTCGTGCCGGTCCAGGGAATAGAAGACCGCCGGAAGGCGCTCGGAGTGCATCAGCTGCGAGAGCAGGGTGGACTTGCCGTAGCCCGGCCCGGCGCAGACGAGTATCATCCGCCGGTCCAGATTATTGCGGAGCTTTTCCATCAGCCTGGAGCGGGGCATAAGGCCCGGCCGCAAAGAGGGCGGAATAAGCTTGGTGTCAATTACCATGGAAGTATTTTAATGCAGATGCCGGAATATGTCAATTATTATTTACGCAAAACATTGCCTGGCAGCATGTTTTCGGCAAGAGCGGGAATAGCTGTAAGCGAGCTGTAAGGGGTTAACGATATAATTCAGGCAACAACAAAAAAGGGGAGAAAGGGCAATGAAAAAGCTGTTTATCGTTTGGTCGGCCGCGGCCGTTTTTATCCAGGCAATGGCTCTGGCCCAGTCGCCTCATGACGGCTTTGATCCGTCTGCAGACAGTACGGTCAATGCGGTGGCCGTCCAGTCCGACGGGGAAATACTCCTCGGTGGAGGATTCACAGACATCGACGGGACGAATCGAAACCGGGTTGCCCGGCTCTATGTCAATGGAGATGTCGATACGAACTTTAATCCCAATGCGAATGGAAGGGTTCGGGCCATCGCGGTTCAGCCGGACGCAAAAATAATTCTGGGAGGGTCTTTCACCACCGTTTTCGGCGGCATCATAACCAGAAATCGCATCGCCCGGTTCACCGCCGCCGGCGGCCTTGAAACCAGCTTCAATCCCAATGCCAATAATCATGTCTTGGCCATAGCCGTTCAGCCGGACGGGAAGATACTGGTTGGCGGCTCTTTCACCACCATCGGCGGGACCACCAGGAACCGCATCGCCCGACTGAACGCCGACGGCAGCCTTGATGCCGGCTTCAATCCTAATGCCAATAGTGATGTCCGATCCATCGCTGTTCAGCCGGACGGCAAGATACTGATCGGGGGAGATTTCACCATAGTCGGCGGCTCGACCAGAGACAGAATTGCCCGATTGAACGCCGACGGCAGCCTTGACTCCGGCTTCTATCCGGATGTCAATAACAGGATCTATTCCATGGCTGTCCAACCGGATGGAAAAATTCTCATAGCAGGCACCTTCGCTTCCATCAACGGGACGACCAGATTGCGTATTGCCCGACTGAACCCAAACAGCAGCCTCGATGCCGGCTTTAATCCTGAGGCAAACAGCGATGCTTATTGTCTCGCCCTTCAACCCGATGGCGGAATACTGGTCGGAGGCAGGTTCACCACCATCGGCGGGATTACCAGGAACCGGATTGCCCGACTGAATGCCGACGGCAGTCTGGATGCCGGCTTCAATCCGGAGGCGAATGATAATCTCGAATCCATAGTTATTCAATCTGACGGCAAAATACTTCTTGGAGGCAGCTTCACCACCATCGGGGGGAGGACCAGGAGCCATATTGCCCGGCTTTACCCTGACGGCAGGTTGGACAGGACATTAGGCGCTACGGCAAACAACTCTGTTATTTCCACGGCAATACAGCCCGACGGGAAGCTTCTCGTCGGGGGGTCTTTCTCCGACATCGGGGGCACGACCAGAAAACGAATGGCCCGGCTCTATGTCGACGGCGCGATTGACGCAGGCTTCAACCCCAATGCCGACAGCACTATCTATTCCATCGCCACTCAGACGTTCGGCACAATCAGCTTGAGCATGCTGGTCGGGGGTGCTTTCGATACGATATCGGGAAACGCCAGGGGGCGAATCGCCCGGCTCAGCGAGGAGGGCCATACCTATAATGTTTTCGATCCCAACGCCAACAACATCGTTTTCGCCATAGCCGTCCAACCCGACAGCAAGATACTGGTCGGCGGTTTTTTTACCGCCATCGGCGGAACTGCCCGGAACCGGATAGCCCGGCTTACTACCGACGGAACCATTGACGCCGGTTTTAATCCCGATGCCGATGGTGCTGTCCGCTCCATAGCGGTGCAAAGCGACGGGCGGATACTGATCGGCGGCAGTTTTACTTCCATCAGCGGTACCACCAGAAACCGGATCGCTCGGCTGAATGCCGACGGCACGCTTGACAGCGGTTTTAATCCCAATGCCAACAACAATGTCTATGCCATAGCCGTCCAAGCCGATGGAAAGATACTCATCGGCGGCACTTTCACGTCTATTGGCGGCACCACCAGAAACCGGATCGCCCGGCTGAATGCCGACGGCACGCTCGACGCTGGTTTTAATCCCAATGCCAACGGGTCCGTTGCCTCCATCGTTATTCAGGCGAATGGGGGCATATTGATCGGCGGCACTTTCACGTCTATTGGCGGCACCGCCCGGAACCGGATCGCCCGCCTCACTGCCGGCGGATCGCTGGATGGCGGCTTCGACCCAAACGCCAACAACACCGTCAATTCCATATCCGCCCTGACCGACGGGAAGATACTCCTCGGGGGCGATTTCACAACTGTCGGCGGAAATTCCAGGTCTCGGATCGCCCGGCTGAGCACTCCTTATGCCGCTCTGCAGGAGTTGGTGGCTAACAGCAGAGATACTGTCAGTTGGCTGCGCTCCGGCGCCGGGCCCGAGCTTGACTTTGTCTGGTTCGAGCGATCCAGCAACATGACCAGCTGGGTGCCCTTGGGCGCAGGCACAAGGATAACAGGTGGTTGGCGAATCACCGGGCTTGGCCTGCCCCTGGATCAAAACATCTATCTTCGGGCCCGGGGATACGCCCGGGGCGGTTATTTCAACGGCTCCGGCTCCATCATCGAATCGGTGTGCAACGTCTATTTCAGATCAGGAATGGGGGTGGGTGGCGGCCCCTCGACTCCGCTCGGGGACCGCCCGTGTATATTGGAACAGAATGCGCCCAACCCAGTGAGAGCAGGAAGGACAACCGTCAGCTTCAGCCTGCCGCAGCGAAGCGAGGTGTCCCTGATAATCTACAATGCGCTAGGCCAGAAGGTGGCCACCATAATTGACGGCGAGCTGGGCGCCGGGAACCACCGGGTCAGCTGGAACGGAACCGGGGACGAAGGGATGCGGGTCTCCTCCGGCGTTTACCTGTATCAGCTTCGGGCCCTGGGCAAAACCCTGACCAAACGGATGACTGTTGTCAAATGAGTCCAGATCAAGGCAACATGGCTGAAGCGGTACACCATGCCTGCCGATATTCGTCCCGGCCCTCAAGCAACGTAACGACGGGGCAAGCCGGCGCAGCCGGCTTGCCCAGAACATTGGCGCAACAAAAGCAATTCCTAAGCCGCATAGCTGTATCATTTGACAAGACGTCGGCCAGGATATTCCTCCGAACATCAAGTAGTTCGTCTGAACCCGATAACGCCTGCTCATACTCGGCTCTCGGCGGACTTATTGAGATGTGCGGCTGCTTGTCCAGGAGCCGGTCCTTCGATAAAATCAATGACCATCTCAACCTGAAAAACGGATCGCCATCAAAACGCCATACGGCGCCGGTAACACCGTCGCCGACAACTAAAGAGAAAGAGAGAGACCATGAAAAACCATTATCGTTCACTTCTGCTGCCGGCACTGCTGCTATCCCTGGCCAGCGCCCTTGGTCTAGGCACGGGGCAGGCACTGGCCCAGGACAGCTCCAATGTGCGGACCGTGGGCTTCCATAACACTCCGGGGTATTCCATCAGCGTGACCGTATCCGGCAATTCTGCCTATGTGGCGGACGATGCGGCCGGGATGCGGATTATCGACATCGCCAACCCGGCCAGCCCGGCAGAAACCGGCTTTTACGACACGCCGGGGACAGCCGAGGCCGTAGCCATCCAAAGCAATTTTGCCTATGTGGCAGACTGGGACCAGGGCCTGCGGATAATCAACATCAGCAATCCGGCCAGCCCGACCGAATCCGGGCACTATATTCTTGCCAACAATGCGATAGGCCTTGCGATTTCAGGCCAATATGCCTATATGGCAGCAACCTATGCCGGCTTGCGGATCATCGACATCAGCGATTCGGCCAATCCCGCCGAGGTAGGCTTCTTCAATACGATGGGAGTTTCTGAAGACGTGACAGTTTCAGGCAATTATGCCTATGTAGCGGATTTTGTTCAGGGTCTTCGGATCATCAATATCAGCAACCCGACCTCTCCGGCTGAAACAGGCTTCTGCAACACCCCGGGAAGCGGATATGCCGTGGCGGTGTCCGGGGGGTACGCCTATGTGGCTGATGGAGATTCCGGCTTGCGGGTCATCGATATTAGCGATTCGGCCAATCCCACTGAAGTCGGGAGTTGCATTATATCGGGGTTTGCCAGAGACGTGGCTGTATCCGGCAATTACGCCTATGTGGCCGGTGATACTTCCGGTTTGCGGATCATCGATATCAGCATGCCGTCCAGTCCAGCCGAAGTCGGCCATTACAACACTATTGAACCGGTTAATGGAGTAGCCTTTGCCAACAGTTTAATTTATGTGGCTGTTGGGTCTGCCGGTCTTAGGATACTCCAGGGCTACGGACCGGCGGGGGTGGCCGATGGGCCGGGCTCAGGGTGTAAAGTTGTGAGTTTAAGGCTGCTGCCGAACGCTCCCAATCCCTTTGATCAGATAACAACCGTCAGATATCAGATAACAAGCCCCGGGAGAGTGAGCCTTAGGGTGTACAACGTAGCCGGGCAGTGCGTCAAGACCCTGGTCGACGAAGAGAAGAATATGGGAACCCATGAAGCTAAGTGGGACGGAAGGGACGAGAAAAGCCGGAGCGTGGCCGGGGGGATTTATTTCTACCGGCTGGAGGCGCCTGATGGCGCCTTATCCAGAAGGCTGGCGCTGGTGAGGTGAAAGGTGTGGAGCCTCAAGAGCCGTCTGCCGGCCCTATTGCCTGATGACGATCCGATGCCCGTGAATCAAAAGGCCACAGGGAGCGATGTTTCCAATTTGCGGGACATTGTAAAAAGGACAGCAACGGCATCCGGGCGGAGAAAGGGAGGCAATTTATCACGCCGTGAAAAAACATCAAAATCGACGGAGAACGCTAAAAACATGAAAAGAAGGGGGAAATGGAAAGTACCACATGATTGGTGGCGTTTAGCGGCGTCATGCTGACGGCTATGGCCCTGGCCCAGGTAAGCTCCAATGTCAGAACTATCGGCTACTACGAAACGCCGGGCTTTGCCTTGGGCGTGACTGTTTCGGGCGGTTGCGCCTATGTGGCGGATGATGCTTCCGGCCTGCGGATATACCAGGGGTATGGCCCGGCGGAAGTGGCCGATGGGCCGGGTTCATGGTGTAAAGTTTGCAGTTTGAAGTTGCTGCCCAACGCGCCTAATTCATTTGGTCAGATAATAACCATCATATATCAACTAACAAGGTCAGGGAAGGTCAGCCTGAAGGTCTACAACTTGGCCGGGCAGTGCGTCAGGGACCTG
This sequence comes from uncultured bacterium, assembly GCA_964588285.1. Classification (GTDB taxonomy): domain Bacteria; phylum Edwardsbacteria; class AC1; order AC1; family EtOH8; genus CAZPNX01. The sequence goes on along the minus strand of CAZPNX010000002.1, from coordinate 66,815 downwards.
ACCGCAGCCAGCCCTTCTCTCGAGGGGAGGGATTCATGGATGGGGTTTGTTGTTTGGGACGGGAGGGACAAGCAGGGGGTGCGGGTATCCAACGGTGTCTACGTCTGCCGGCTGGAGGCCAAAGAGGGATCCCAATCGCGTAAAATGGTGCTGATGCGGTGACGGACGCGCGCTCGCAAGCATGGCTACGCCCGGAAAAGGCCCCCGCCTATGGCGGGGGCCTTTTCACAGCTGACGGAAGCAGCGGAGCTTGACGCGGTCCGGCAGCTGGCAGTTCAGGAACGACAGCAGCACCGACACCAGCTTGACGGCCTCCGTCCGGTGTATGGTGCTTTTCCCCTCCTGTCGCCAGCCTGCCAGCCACCTGACCTGGCCTAGGCTCACCGGCATCAGGTCGCTGAACCCGCCTCCGCAGCGGTGGCAGGCCAGTCCGCCGCTTTGCAGCGAGAAGCCCGCCGAGCGGTCCTTGATCTCCTGTCGGCAGCTGATGCAGGAATCCAAGGTCGGGTAATATCCCAGGTTCCCCAGCGATCGCAGGACGAAATCCAAAAGGATGCCGGGATGTCCGGCCTCGGGCGTGGAGTCGACCAGACTGAGGAAGGAGCAGAGGTTCCTGTAGAGGGCCAGGATGGGGGTTTCGGGGGCGGCCGCCCGCAGGGGGATCTCCAGCCCGGCGGCGATGACCCGGGTGCGCTCCGGGGAGTGGTCGCGGCAGGAGGGGCGCCAGGCGATGGAGGCCTCTGAGGCGGTGTGCAGATCGGACGAACGGCTGCGGTAGAAGACGGCCTGGACGACGTGGCCCGTCTCGAAGGCGGCTCCGAACCTGCTTTTGGGCCGGCGGGCGCCCCTGGCCACCAGCTTAAGCAGGCCGTGCTGACGGGAGAAAACGCTGACGATGCGGCTGGTCTCGCCCCAATTCTGCGATTTGAGGACCACAGCTTCGGTGCGCTCGATCATCAGCCTTTGTCAGCCACGGGTTTCAGCGGTTTTTTTAAGGATAAGATTGCCGAAAGATAGAGATCATTCCAGCGCCGGACTCTCCTTTGCCTTCACCGAAGGCTTTGCCAGCCGCCTGGCCCGGACAGCCATGATACGCCGCTTGCGGACCGACTCCACGGTGAACTCCCATTGGGGTTCTTGGGTTGGCCAGCGCATTTTTTCGCCGGAGGAAGGCACCTTGCCGGCCAGGTCGTAGATGAAGCCGCCGAAGGTCTCGTAGCCCTCGGTGGGAAAGGCGGTGCCCAGGGCCTCGTTGATCTCGTCGATGTTTATCCGGCAGTCTATACGGTAGCTGCGCTCGTCCAGGCGGCGGTAGAGAGGCTCCTCGGTGTCGAACTCGTCGCGGATGTCGCCCACGATCTCCTCTAGGATGTCCTCCAGGGTGACCATGCCGGCCGTCCCGCCGTATTCGTCCACCACCACTGCCAGGTGGGTCTTCCAAGCCTGGAACTCGCGCAGCAGGCCGTCCAGCCTCTTGGACTCGGGAACGAAGTGGGCCTGGCGGACGATCTCTCCCACCGTTGTCTTCTTGGCGCCGCGGCGCAGGGTCCGGTTGATGTCGGTGGCATAGGCGATGCCCGTGATGTTGTCGATGGTCTCTCGATAGACCGGCACCCTGGAGTGGCCGGCCTTTTCCATCAGCCGGATCACCTGGGATAGAGGCAGGGATTCCTCGACCGAAGCCATGTCGATGCGGGGGACCATTATCTCCCGTGCCGTCTTGTCGCCCAGTTCGAAGATGCCGTGGATCATCTCGGTTTCGGAGCGGTCGATCAGGCCCTGTTCCTGGCCGGTCTTGAGCATGGCCCAAATCTCGGCCGCGGTCAGGCCGGGGCCAGAACCCTCGGGGCGGCCCCCGAACAGATGGATGATGCTGTTGCTGATCCAGACCAGGGTGCCGGTGACCGGATAAAAGATCCGATCCAGCCACCACAGAGGCCTCAACAATAGCAGGGTGACCCGCTCCGGGTTGTGAATGGCCACGATCTTGGGAATGATCTCGCCGAACATGATGATGATGACGGCCACCACAAAGGTGGAGGCGCCCACCGCCGCTTCCATCGGCCAATGCAACAGCTCGGCCAATTCTATCATAATAGTGGTGGCCAGGGCCGACGACCCCACCGCCACCAGGTTGATGCCGATAAGCATGGTGGTCAGCAATTTATTGGGGTTGTCGAGCCAGGACCTGATGGCTTTGCTAAAAGAGCGCCGTTGTTCGGCGATGGCCGCCAGCCGATGTCGCGACATGGAGATGAGGGCGGTCTCGATAGCCGACAGGAAGGCTCCCAGCAAAAAAAGGCCGGCCAGACCGAGGATTTGAGGTCCGAACCAGGCGGTCATACAAGCAATACACCCCGCACAGTGGGGCCAGGTGAAGGTTTAATCATGGTTGTAGATCTACAGTTGCTGATCATATGGCCGGGAGACGATAGAATCGGCGGCAAACGTCAAGGTATTTTCCCTCGAGGCGGCGCATCTTGCGCGCCTGGAAGGTTCTGATATGGTCGTAGCCTAAAAGGTGAAGTACGCCGTGGATCATCAGCCGGGCCAGCTCCTCCTGGGGCGTCACCCGGTATTGGCGGGCCTGGCGCCGGGTCCGGGGGATGGAGATGTAGATATCGCCCAACTGGCGGCTGGGCAGCGGCAAGGGAGTTCCCTCGAGCAGGGCGAAGGAGATGACGTCGGTGGGACGGTCCAGGCCGCGGAAGCGGCGATTGAGCCGGCGCAGCAGCCGGTTGTCGGCCAAAACCAGGGTCAGGTCGTAGCCCGAGAAGCCTTCGGCCTTGAGCACCCGGGAGATGATCGTCCGGCAGCAGGATTCGGGCAGGATGGGGTCGTCGGCGATTATTTCTATATGAATGTGCATCGGGCTCAGAATATTTTATAAGGAACCTAGGAAACCAGGAAAGCAATTTTGAATAGAAGCGATATTAAGGAAGCCGGGAAACCAGGGATAACAACTTTTGTTTGGCGATATCAGATAGAAGAGCAAAGCCAATTGTTGAACAGGCACCTTCATGAATTCCTGGTTTCCTCAGGGGAAAACTACGAGGCCACCTTATCGCCTGAGGGATAGTCAATCCGCGGGTGGAAGACGGCCAGCAGCACGGGAACAAAGGCCTCGCCGGCCAGGTTCAGCTCGTGCAGGGTGAGGTTGGTCTCGTCCAGCTCCAGGTCGTTGGCCCGGTCGATGATGGTGGCCTTGACCGCCCGGCGGATGCGGGCCGGGGTGCGGTCTTTGAGGGAACGGACAGTGGCTTCGACGGTGTCGGCCAGCATCAGGATGCCGGTCTCCTTGGTACGGGGCTTGGGACCGGGATAGCGGAAATCGGCCTGGGGCGGCACCGTCCCCTGGCTTTGTCTGATAGCCTTCTGATAAAAGAAGCGGCAGAGGGCGGTGCCGTGATGCTGGGCGATAGCCGCCAGCAGGGGTTTGGGCAGGCGGTGGGCCCGAGCCAGGGCCAGCCCCTCCTTGACATGGGAGAACAATATCAGACAGCTCATCTTGGGGGCCAGGCCATCGTGGCGGTTCTGGGCATCCGACTGGTTTTCGATGAAATACTCGGGCTTGGCCAGCTTGCCGATGTCATGGTAATAGCCCATGATTCTGGCCTGAAGGCTGTTGGCGCCGATGGCCTTGGCCGCGGCCTCGGCCAGGTTGCCCACCAGCATGCTGTGCTGGAAAGTGCCCGGGGCCTCGATGGACAGCCTTTTAAGCAGGTGCTGGTCGGGATCGGCCAGCTCCAGCAGGCTGAAGTCGGTGGTGGTGCGGAAGACGCCCTCCAAAATGGGTAGCAATACCAAAGCCAGGATGACCGAGAATAGAGCGTTCACCGGCCCCAACATCACTGCCTGTCGGATTTGGGCCAGAGGCGACAGCCGAAGATACTCTACCGCGGCGATGGCCAAAACATTGGCTAGGGCGATGGCAGCGAAGCTGGTGGCGATGAACTGCATCCGGCCCCGCAGGCCCTTGACCACCAGGGCGGCCACCGAGCCCGAGGCCAGAGCCACCACCGTTACCGGAAAGCTGAAGGAAGTCACCACCCCCAACAGCAGGCTGACGGTTACCGCCATCACCGCCCCCAAGGTGATGTCGAAAAGCAGGGTGGCCAGCAGGGGCCCCAACGCAGCCGGCGCCAGATAGGGGGAAAGCTCGGGATGGGAGAGCACCAGCCAGCTGGCCAGCATGGTCAGCAGGATGATCACCGCCAAAAGCAGCAGGGAGGAAAAGCTGGCGAAGATCTCGGGCCTAAAGTGGCGCAGGTAGAAGACCAGAATCCCGATGAAGAATCCCAGGGCCAACAGGCGCGATAGCAGGGTCAGCAGATAGCGCCACCAGCTGCCCCCGCGGGAGGCCAGATCCATCTCCTGAAGTTTGACCCTTAAGGAGTAAAGCTTGCGGTGGGCCTCCTCGTCCACCAGCTGGTAGGCGGATACGATGCGGTCGCCTTTGCGGACCTGGTCGCGCCAGGCCGAGACCATAGATCTGGCTTTGCTGCGGGCGGCCTCGACCTCGGCTAGGTCTACGTAGATGTTGCTGACCAGCAGGGATCCGGCCGCCTCGGAGATGGCCTCGGCCAGAATCTCTGAGTTAGGCAGGAGTGCCTGGGCTTTGATGCCGGCGGCCAGGCGGACCGACTGTCGGCCGACCAGCGAGGCCACCGGACGTCTTACCATTTGATCGTTCTGACGCACCAGAATCTCGGACCCCAGTGAAGCGATCTGCTGGTCGTCCAACGGCAGGATGCCGGCCTGGATCAGCTGTTCGCAGACGTTCTTCAGTCCGGATTGGAATGGGTAGAGGCTGCCGGCGGTCAGCAGATAGGAGACCGTTTTCTCCGAAAGCTCCAGCCCCCAGGACATCATGTCTTTTTTCTTGAGCGTGAGGTATTGGTCGGAATCCCGCAGGTCGGCCAGGCGCACCAGAAAGCGGTCGAGGTCGTCCCGCATCCGCTTGTCCAGGTCGGCGTCCCGGTAGGCCAGGGCCAGCACCCGGGAGGCGGCGCTGTCCTGAAGGGCTTTGAGCGAGTCCGGGGGGATGAGGATCGGAAAATCGAAGGGGGCGGAGATGTCACGAGTGGCCACCGTTCCCAGTTCCAAGCCGATGTCGTCGTAGCGCAGAGGGGAGAACAGATTGGCCACGGCCAGAAGCAGTACGGCGGCTATCAGCAGACGCTTGCCCCAATAGAAATAAATTCGCCTGGAGTCAGTATCCAGCGGCCAGAGCGATTTGGCCAGCGACCTGAGCCGGTCGGGGATCTGCTTCAGGTAGAGGTCCATTTTCTCCCACCGGTTAAAAGATAGATGGCGGTCAAGAGCCTCAGGCCATGATTTCGCATATCGGGCGCCCTATGAGGTTAAAATCGGAGGCCATCATTTTCGGCCCTCCCCGTTCTGCGCCTGATAGGCGTTGATGATGCGCTGGACCAGGGTGTGCCTGACGACATCGCCTTCGGTGAGTCCGATGAAGCTGATGCCGGGCACGTTCCGCAGCACCTGCTGGACCTCCACCAGGCCCGAACCGAGATTGCGGTCCAGGTCGATCTGGGTAATATCGCCGGTGACCACCGCCTTGGAGCCAAAGCCCAGCCGGGTGAGGAACATCTTCATCTGGGTGCCGGTGGCGTTCTGGGCCTCGTCCAATATAACGAAGGCGTTGTTAAGGGTCCGGCCTCGCATGTAGGCCAGGGGCACGATCTCGATGATGTCGTTGGCCAGGTAGCGGTGGACTTTCTCGGGCGACATCATGTCGTAGAGGGCGTCGTACAGAGGCCTCATGTAGGGGTCAATTTTTTCCCTGAAGTCACCGGGCAGGAATCCCAGAGATTCTCCGGCCTCCACCGCCGGGCGGCAGAGGATGACCCTTTCCACCTGCTTTTCGTTAAGGGAGGCCACGGCCGCGGCCACGGCCAGATAGGTCTTGCCGGTGCCGGCCGGGCCGATGGCGATCACCAGGTCGTGGTCCTGAATGGCCTGAAGATACTCGGCCTGGCCCGGCGACTTGGGACGCACCAGACGGCTGATGGCCAGAAGCCTTCCCGATCGAACGCCCTCGGACTGGGGGCGGGGGGATCCTTGGATCTCGGAGATGGCGTAGCCGATGTCCCGCTCAGAAAGCGCCTGGCCGGCCTCGGCCCGCTCCCGCAGTTTCAGAATAAGGCTGGTCAATGAGGTCAGCTCCTCGGGCTGGCCGCGGATGACGATCTCATCGCCCCGGGCAAAGACCTTGGCCCGGAAAGAATTTTGGATGAGCTTGAGATTGGCGTCCTGGACCCCCAGCAGGCTGACGGGGTCGATGCCGGCCAGCGAGATGCGCTCGGTGATCTCCTCGGTCTGCTTGATCATTAAATTAAGAAAAGATTTGTTTAGGCGGTATTTTTCCCAACATGATTTCCATAAATAATATACCACAAACCTTTATCTTTAGCAAGGCCGGAAACCTAAAACTTGGGGCTTGGCAGTTAAGGGATTTAACGCCAGCGGTTGATGTTGACTTTATGGGCCCATTGGTTTATCATAATACAAAAAGGGATCAAAGAAATGAGAATGACACCCAAAAGGGCCGATAAAATCCTCCAAGGTTTTGGCCGGAAAAAGGTGCTGGTGCTGGGCGACCTGATGTTGGACGAGTACCTATTCGGCCGAGTGAGCCGCATCTCGCCCGAGGCCCCGGTGCCGGTGGTCGAGGTCGACTCCGAAAAGCTGATGCTGGGCGGGGCGGCCAATGTGGCCTGGAACATCCGCTCCCTGGGCGGTCGGGCGGTGCCGGTGGGGGTGGTGGGCCGGGATCGGGCGCGCCGCTTGCTGGCCAAGGAACTTTCGGCCAAGGGAATCCCGATCGCCGGACTGATCGAGGAGCCGGGACGGCACACCACGGTCAAAACCCGAATCGTGGCCCACCGCCAGCAGGTGGTGCGGGTGGACCGGGAACACAGAAGGGACATTTCGCCGGCCAGCCAGGCCCGGGTGGCCGAGCGGGTGCGGAATCTGCTGCCGGGATGCCAGGCCCTTTTGATTGAAGACTACAACAAAGGGTTGCTTACCAGCAGTCTTCTGAAGGATGTCCTGGAGACGGCCAAGGTCTGCAAAAAAATAATTACGGTTGATCCCAAGTTCGACCATTTCCTTGATTTCAAGGGGGTGACCCTGTTCAAGCCCAATCTTTTAGAGACGGAACGGGCCTTGGGGATGAAGCTGAAAGGCACTAAGGACATCGCCCGGGCCGGCGGGAGGCTGTTGGAGGAGCTTGGGGCCGAGGCGGTTTTGATCACCGCCGGGGAACAAGGCATGTACCTCTGCCTTCCGGGAAAACCGACCAAGCATATACCGACCGCGGCCCAAGAGGTCTGCGACGTCTCCGGGGCCGGGGATACGGTGATCGCGGCCATCACCCTGGCCCTGGCCAGCGGCGCTTCCTTTGAGGAGGCGGCGGCCATCGCCAACCATGCGGCCGGGGTCGAAGTCTCAAGATTCGGCGTGGCCGCAGTCACTGTTTCCGAACTAAGGGAGGCTTTGCGCAGCTGGTGATCGGTTTTTATCTGGGGCTTTCCCTCTACAATTTATTGGCGGCCGCGGCCGCCGTTCTGGCCATGCCCTTTGTGGCTTTAGCCTGCCTTTGGGGCTGCGTCAAATGGCGGGAGCGCTGCGGTCTGGCCCCCCGGCCGGAAAGGCCGTCGCTCTGGGTGCATGCCGCCTCGGTGGGCGAAGTGATGATGATCCGGCCGCTGCTGGCCGAGCTCCAATCGCGCCGACCAGGGCATGCCCTGGCGCTTTCCACCATGACCGGCACCGGACGGGAGGCGGCCCGGTCGATCCTGGGCGAAAGAGGGCGGGCATTTTTCTTTCCCCTGGATTTGATTTGGACCCAGCTATGGGCGCTGAGCCGCCTGCGACCGGAGATGGTGGTGGTCTGCGAGACCGAACTCTGGCCGAATCTCATGTGGCTCTGCCGCCTCAAGGGGATACCATTTTTATTAGTCAATGCCAGGATCTCCGAACGATCCCTGTCCTACTATCGCGCCCTGCGGTTTCTTTTCGGTCCGCTCTTAGCCAAGGCGGCGCTTATCGCCTGTCAATCGCAGGCCGAGGCCGACAGGTTTGCCTCGATAGCCGGTCCCAAGGCCAATATCACGGTGGCTGGAAATCTAAAATACGACGGCATTTCTCGTCCCCCCTCTGCCGGCCAAAGGGCAGAATCGCGCACTGTCCTGGGGATCGGCTCAGACGACGTGGTGCTGGTGGCCGGAAGCACCCGGGAAAACGAGGAGGAGATGGTGCTGGGTGCCTGGCAAGGCGCCACGGAAAATTCGAAATTAGAAATTAGAAATTCTAAATTGATACTGGCGCCCAGGCATCCGGACAGGTTTCAGAAAGTTGCCCTACTGCTGGGAAATCGGGGAATAGAATTCGCCAGGCGCAGCTTGAAGGGGCGAATCTCAGACAGCTGCCGGGTTATGCTTTGGGATACCCTGGGCGAGCTAACCACCGCCTATCAGGCAGGCGATATCGCATTCGTCGGCGGCAGCCTAGTGCCGGTGGGGGGACATAATCCGCTGGAGCCGGCCTCGATGGGACTGCCGGTGGTCTTCGGTACCCATATGTTCAACGCCAGGGAAAGCGCTGAAGCTTTGCTGGAAGCCGGCGGGGCGATGCAGGCCGGCTCGGAATCGGAGCTTCAGGAAGTGCTGGCGAAATTGATGGACGATTCGGAAAAGCGCGTCCGGGCGGGGCAGAGGGCCAGGGAGGCGGTCGAGGCCCGGCGGGGGGCGGCCCGGCGGACGGCAGAGCAGATAATTCAATTGCTACATAATGATGTTATTTAATAAAAGAAATATAGGATATAGGTTGTCGGCCAGGAATAAGGAATGGTGGTGGGAAATAGGGATAAAGGACGGAGGCGACAGCTACCATCCTTGGAGGGTTATCCTCAACCGGGCGAAGGTTTGCCGGACAATAGGTGACTGGGACATGGCGGAGAGGTTTTTGAGAAAAAATCTAGAAAAGGCCGGTTTAATGGAAGACCCGGAACCGATAGCCTCGGCCGGCAACAGCCTGGCAACCATTCTCATCCTAAAGGGAAAACATCAGGAAGCTTATGATCTGGCCGACTCAGCGTTGAAGCATTACAGGGATAAGGGCGATAAAAAAGGCATAGCGACATCCATCAGCCTGCTGGGCAACATCTATTACCACCGCTCCCAACTCGACCGGTCGATGGACTGCTATCAGGAATACCTGCGCCTGTCTCAAGAACTGGCGATGGCGGAGGACGTCGGCCTGGCCCTGAGCCACATAGGGTTGCTGCATTATGAACGGGCGGAGTATGACCAGGCGATGGAATGCTATCGCCGGCAACTGGAGGAAGCTGAAAGGCGCCAGGATCACACCAGGGTTTTCATCGCCCTCGGCAACATGGGCAATGTGTACCTGGACAAGGGTGAGCATGAACAGGCGCTGCAACTCTACCAGGAGTCTCTCAAACATGCGCAGATGGTTGGCGACAAGCAGGCCATCGCCTTCAGCTTGGGGAACATAGCCATAATTCACGAAAAGAGAGAGAATTACCTGCTGGCGCTCGAGGGTTTCAACCGGCAGTTGGAGATTTTCCGGGAACTGGGGGACCAGATGCACGTCAGCTACGCGCTGGTGAACTTGGGCGTGGTCCACGCCAACCTGGGAGACCGGGCCCTCTCTGAAAAATGCTTTCGGGAACAAATAGGCATATCTCGCCGGTACGACGACCGGCCGGTGCTGAGCTTCGGCCTGAGCATGTTGGCATATCTGGCTTTGCTGGAGCGGGATCTGGCGTTGTCCGAAAAGTGCCTGGAGGAAGCGGTGGCTATCGCCCGGGAGATCAAGTTAAACCATTACCTATGCGGGTACCTAGTCCAGATGTCTAGGCTGAGGTTGGACCAAGGACGGGACAGCCAGGCTGAAGAATGTGCTCGCCAAGCACTGGAGAATTCACGCCAAGCTGGGAACAAGGAAGCCGAGTTTGAGGCCAGAGTCATGCTGGCCGCGGCCGCCGGGCGAACCGATCCGGCCAAAGGGATTGCGGAGCTTGAATCTTTGCTGGCCGAGGCTGGTGGCGGAGACCGAGCGGCAGATATTTTGCTGCAGAAGTATCGCCTGTCCAGGGACGAAGCAACGAGAAACCAGGCCCGTCAAGCTTACCTGACGCTGCAATCCAAGGCCCCAAAACTGGTCTACCATCACGCCCTGGAGGAGTTGGAAAGCCAACCGATGAATGCGAGTTTGAAATGACCACTCAGACCGAGGAACGCCGCCTGCTGACCATCCTCTTCGCCGACCTGTCGGGGTTTACCGCCCTATCGGCCAAGCTCGATCCCGAGGTGGTTCGGGAGGCGGTCAACATCTCCTTCGAGCACCTGAACAAACCGATCGTCGAAGAGGCCGGCACCATTATCAAGTACGAGGGCGACCTGGTTATGGCCGTCTTCGGACAACCGGCGGCCCACGAGGACGATCCGGAGAGGGCGGTTAGGGCGGCCCTGGGGATGTTCCAGCGCCTTCCCCAGGTCAACAGTGAGCTGGCCTCGCGGCTGAGGATCGAAGGCCGGCTGGGCCTGCACATAGGCATCAACAGCGGCACGGTGGTGGTGGGCGAGATCGGTTCGGAGGAGAAGCGGGAATACACGGTGATGGGCGAGGCAGTCAACCTGGCCTCCAGGCTCAAGGATGCCGCCCAGACAGGCGAAATCCTAGTCTCGGAGCCGGTATTTCGTGCCACCCGCTATTTATTCGAGTACCAGCCAAAAACAAAGATTTCCGCCAAGGGATTCGACCGTCCTATCGCCGTCTTTCAGCCGCTCAAGCTGCGTGACAAGCCCGAACCCAAGCGGGGCATAGCCGGACTGACCTCGCCGATGGTGGGGCGGGACCGGGAGCTGGCCTTGCTTTGCGAGGACGTCCGGACGCTGGCCCGGGGCCGCGGCGGGGCCACCTTCGTGGTGGGAGAGGCCGGGCTGGGCAAGTCGAGGCTGTTGGCCGAGCTCAAGGCGGTCATTTCCGGGCAGGGCATCAACGTCAAGCTGCTGGAGGGGCGCTGCCTGTCCTACGGCCAAAACGTGCCGTACTGGCCGGTGCTGCAGGCCCTGGAGGCCGCCCTGGGGGTGGACGACCGTGACCCGTCGGAGGCGGTGCTGGACAAGATAGTCCGGCGCTGCCGGGAGCTGATGCCCGGCTCCTGGATTGATTCCGCCCCCTACCTGGCCCACCTGTTCTCACTGGAGCTTCCGGAGGAGATGTCGGAGAAGGTGGCGCATCTGGACGCCAAGGCGCTGAAGGCCACGACCCACCTGGCCCTGAAGAAATTCCTGACGGCCCTGGCCGGCCAAACCCCGGTGCTGCTGGTGGTGGACGATTTCCATTGGGCCGACGAGGCCACCGACGAGTTCCTGCTGGAGCTTTGCGGAACGCCGGCGGCTCCCATCTGGCTCTTGGTCCTCGCCCGGCCGGAGAGGGACGCCGGCGGCCAGCAGTCCCGGGAGCGATTCCGGGGCCGGCTCGGCTTGAACTACAGGGAAATATCGCTATCTCCCCTGGACCAGGACTCGGGAACCAGCCTGGCCTTTAACCTGCTCAACGTCCCGGGCATCGGGCAGGGGTTCAAGGACATGCTGCTGGCCAAGTCCGGGGGCAACCCCTTCTACCTGGAGGAGATCATCAGGTCGCTGATCGATTCGGGAGTGCTGGCCTACCGACAGGGAGTGTGGCGGCTGACCAAGGATGTGTCCTCCATAAACGTGCCCGATACCGTCCAGATGGTGATTGCCGCCAGGCTGGACCGGCTGGAGCGCGAGCTGCGGGACATCCTGCAGACGGCTTCGGTGCTGGGGCGCAGCTTCCACGTCCGCCTGCTGGAGGCGCTCTCCGGCCTGGACGACATGATGCTCACCCTGTACTTGGCCACCCTGGAGGAGTTCGACTTCATCGCCGAGACCCAAAAGGGGCCAGAGCCAGAATACTCATTCCGCCATCCTCTTTCCCAAGAGGTAGCCTACCAGGCCTTGCTCAAGAAGCGGCGCCGGGAGCTGCACCGGCTGGCGGGACAGGCCATCGAGCGGACCTATGCCTCCAGGCTGGAGGATTTCGCCGAGATACTGGCCCACCACTACGCCAACAGCGATGACGAGGCCAAGGCCATCGAGTGGCTGGGCCGGGCCGGCCGCAAGACCCGCGACCGCTTTGCCAATCAGGAGGCCATCTTTTTTTTCACTTCGCTGGCCGAGATATTGAAGTGGCTGCCAGAGCGCGAAAGGGAGCTTTGCCAGGCCTGTTCCATTTTGGGGGAGCTGCATGATCTGGTGGCCGATCTGGACGAGTCGATGTCTTGGTTCAAGCGAATGGAGCAGCATGCCGGTGAGGACAAAGTTCTTAGAGCCAGGGCCAGGCGGATGCAGGCTGAGATCTTACAGAAGCAGGGCAAGTTTGACGAAGCTATGGATATGCTCCAGAGGTCGGAGACCGAACTGGCAGCCAAACAGCCGGGCGAACTCAAGGAGCAGGCCGAGATCCATATTCTGAGATGCTGGATACTGCGCATCAAAGGCGACATCGATGAGGCGGTGCGCCAGGGGGAAACCGCCCTCAGGATTTTAGAGACCGACCTGATGATGGCCGCCGAGGATGAGCAGACCGGTCTGGCGAAAAGCAAGGTGCAGCTGCTGAATAATTTAGGAGGGGTATTCTTCACCCAGGGCGAAATCGATCGGGCCATCAGGCTCTTCGAGAAATGCGCCGCCATCTGCACCGAGCAAGACCTCAAACGGCCGCGGGGGGCGGCCCTGTGCAACCTGGGCATCATGCACTATAGCAAGGGAGACCTGGCCAAGGCCCTGGATTACTACCGCTCCTTCCAGGAACTGAGCCAGCGCATCGGAGACAAGAAAGGGCTGGGTGCGGTTTACGGCAATATGGCTATCGTTTACAACGATCTGGGAGAATACGATCGAGCGCTGGACCTTCACCAGAAGGCGCTGGAGATAGACCAGGAGGTGGGCGATCGGATGGCGGTGGCTTTGAACTTCGGCAACCTGGGGCTGGTCTACAAGGCGCGCGGTGACTATGCCAAAGCCGTCGAGCTATTCAACAACTACCAGGAGACGGCCCGCGAGATAGGGAACAAGCAGGGGATGGCCATCGCCGGACTGAACATAGCCAACGTCCGGCAGCTGGAGGGCAAGCACGACCAGGCCGAAGCCATCTTCCGGGAGATAGAACCACTCTTCTCCGAGATCGGCGACAAGGCATCCCTTTGCGAGCTCTACACCGGCTGGGCCGACCTTAAGGTCGAGGGCAAGAAGGACCTGGCGGAGGCCGACCGGCTGGCGGCCAAGGCCCGCAGCTTGGGCGAGGAGATCGGCTCGGAGACCAGGCTGGGCGACGTGGAATGGACTTTCGCCAACCTGAGGTCGGCCGAGGGCGACTATCAGACATCAGAAGAGCACTTCCGCAGGGCGTTGGAGATATTCGAGAAGTCGGGCCAGAAGCGCAGCCAGGCCGACGTCTGCCTCGCCTACGCTAAAATGCTGGGGGAATCGGGCCGGGACAGCGATGGCCGAGCCGAAAAGCTCAAGGATAGGGCCCGGGCCATCTATCAGGAGTTGGGTTTGGACCACAAGGCGGCTGATTGTAGTTAGCCGCCAGGGTACAGGGCAAGGACGTTAATTCGATATTGAAATGCAACTTCCGGCCAGGGTCATAGAGGCCATTAACTCCCGGGGCCAGCTCTACGAGGTGGGGGGTGCGGTCCGCGACCGCATCCGCTACGGAATGGACCCGCAGACCGGCCGGCTGGACCCCGGCCGGTTCTGGTCTTACTCCCCCGAGGAGACCGACTATCTGGCCACCGGCTTGCCCATGGAGGGGCTGGTGAACCTATTGTCCGGATTCGGCCGGACCGAGCTGGTGGGCAAAAGCTTCGGGGTGGTCAAATTCCGGGTGGAGGTCCCGGAAGGCAAGGCCTCTCGGCATGACGATTCCGCTGTGGCATTAGGGGACAAAGCCGATAGCGGCACAGGGCAGGCCAAACTGGTCGACCTGGCCCTGCCGCGCCGTGAGCGGAGCACCGGCGCCGGCCACCGCGACTTCGAGATAGACTATGACCCGGAACTGCCCATCGAACAGGACCTGGGGCGCCGCGACTTCACCATCAATGCCATGGCCCGGCCCCTATACGCCCATGAAAAGCTTTTCGATGTCATCGATCCCCACGGCGGAATGGCCGACATCAGGGCCAGGCTGGTGCGGATGGTCTCTTCCCGGGCCTTTGAGGAGGATCCGCTGCGGATGCTGCGGGCCTGCCAGTTCGCCGCCCGCTTCGAGTACGCCCTGGAGGAGGAGACCTTCCGTTCCATAAAAAAACATTCGGGACTGATCGCCGCCGTCAGCCAGGAGCGGGTCCAGCTGGAGCTGAACAAAATGCTGACAAAGGCGGAGCAACCATCGGTAGGGCTGTGGCTGATGCAGAGGACCGGGCTTCTAAAATTTCTCCTGCCCGAACTGGAGAAGGGGGTGGACTGCACCCAACCCGGCGGCTTCCATCGCTACTCGGTGTTCGAACACTCCATCAGAACGGTCGATCACATACCCCGGGGCCATCCCGAATGCCTGGCCCTGCGCCTGGCGGCTCTGCTCCACGACGTCTCCAAGCCGCAATGCCGGGAAGTGGTCTCGGGCGCGGCCAGCTTCTATGGGCACGAGCGTCAGGGCGAGACGGCGGCCCGGGAGGTGCTGGAGCGGCTGAAATACTCGCGGGAGATTGCCGACAAGGTCTGTCTGCTGGTGCGCCGGCATATGTTCGCCATACCCGAGACACCCAGGGGTTTAAGAAGGCTGATCTCCAAGGTCGGGCTGGCCCGCATCTACGATCTCATCGAGCTGAGGCGGGCGGACATACGGGCCCAGGGCCGGGAAGAGGGGATGTCGGATCCGGCCTTGGAGCAGTTGAAGGTGGCGGTTACCGAGGAGATCCACCGCCGTCCGCCCTTTGCCCTGGGAGACCTCAAAATAGACGGCCGGGATATCATGGCAGAGTTCAACCTGCCGCCCGGACCGGAGATCGGACGTTTGCTGGAGCATCTGCTGGAATATGTTCTGGACGATCCCGCCCGCAACCAACGGGAGGTCCTTTTGGACGAGGCCGCCCGGACGCTCAGCCGGACCTTGCCTTGACGCTTATGGCAGTATCTGTTATAATTACCATCATTTTACAGGAAAAACACGGCCGGCGAGGGTGGCGGAACTGGCAGACGCGCCAGACTTAGGATCTGGTGCCGCAAGGCGTGGGGGTTCAACTCCCCCCTCTCGCACCAAACCGCAGCCAGGCGGCTGGTTGGGGAAATTCCAAATCTAAAAAGAAAGCCGAACGCCCGGCCGGTGTCAGATAGTATATTAAATATAGCAATAAGGAACAGAAGGAAGACGTGAAGGTAGAACTCAAGCAGCCCAAGGGGTGTCAACGGGTATTCGAGTTCGAACTGCCCGGGGACCAGGTGCAGGCGGCCATCGACGATATCTATCGAGAATACGGCCTCAAGGCCAAAATACCGGGCTTCCGCCCGGGCAAGGTGCCCCGGGCCATACTGCAGGCCCGCTTCGGCAAGGATATCGAAGCCGAAGCCATCGAGAAACTGGTGCCGGAAAGCTTTGAGCGGGCCCTGGTCCAGCATCAGCTGGTGCCGGTTAACCGGGCCCAGATATCGGAGCTGGATCTGTCCTCCGACAAGGGGCTCAGGTTCAAGGCCACCTTCGAGGTGCTGCCCAAGGTGGAGGTCAAGCGCTACAAGGGCATTCCGGCCGTCAAAAAGCTCCGCCGCATCGGTGAGGCCGATGTCGATGGGGAGTTGAACTTCCTGCGCAGCCTGTATGCCGAGTTTGCCGACGTCGAACGCCCCTCGGCCGAAGGCGACCGGGTGATCATCGACTATCAGCCGCTGACCGAGTTTCCCGGAGCGGAAAAATTCCGGGGCAGCGGCTACGCGGTCGACCTGGGCGCTCCCCAGGTGCTGGCCGAGTTCAACCGGGATTTGACGGGCGTCAAATCAGGCGATCAGCGAGAGATCACGGTCCAGTATCCTGAGGACCACCCTGCCCCGGAGGCGGCCGGCCGGAAGATTGGTTTTCGGGTGTCGGTCAAGCAGGTGCAGGAAAGGAAGCTGCCGGCCCTGGACGACGAGTTCGCCAAAAAGGTCAGCGAGTACCAGACCCTGGCCGAGCTCCGCGACAAGATAAAATCGGGCTTGGAGGCCCGGGCCGAGTCCGAGGCCATGCAACAGGTGAACCTGCAGGTGATGAACACCATCATCTCGGAAAATCCATTAGAGCTGCCGGAGTCGTTGGTGGCCGAGGACCTGGCGCGGATGACGGCCGAGGCCAAGGAGCGCCACCACCAAAGCCATCGCCATGCCGACGGCTCGACCTGCGATCAGTGCCAGTTGGACGAGGAAAGAATGGCCCGGGAGCTTCGACCGGTGGCCGAATGGAGGATAAAACAGGATCTGTTTCTATCCCACATAGCCGACCTGGAGAAGATCGAAGCCACCCCGCAGGATGTGGAGGCCGCCGTCAGGGATCTGGCCCGGAGACAGCGGGCCGATCCGGCCCAGCTGATGGCCGCCCTGGAGAGCCATCGGGAGCGGCTGGAGAACCTGAAGGAACGGATCGCCGCGGCCAAGGCCAGCGAACAGCTGGGCCGCTGGGCCGACATCAAAACCGAGCAGACAGATTAAACCGGGAGATTCACATGAGCCTGATTCCATTCGTCATCGAACAAAGCGGCCGGGGCGAGCGGGCCTACGACATCTACTCCCGACTGCTGAAGGAAAGGATCATCTTCATCGGCTCGCCGGTGGACGACACCATCGCCAACCTGATCATCGCCCAGATGCTTTTCCTGGAGGCCGACGACCCGGAGAAGGACATCCAACTCTACATCAACACCCCCGGCGGTTCGGTGACCTCGGGTCTGGCCATCTACGACACCATCCAGTACATCCGGCCCAGCGTGGTCACCATCTGTATGGGAATGGCCGCCTCCCTGGGCGCCCTGCTGCTGGCCTGCGGCACCAAGGGCAAGCGCTACGCCCTGCCCAATTCGCGGATCATGATCCACCAGCCGCTGGGCGGGGTCTCGGGCCAGGCGGCCGACATCGAGATCCATGCCAAGGAGATCCTCCTGATCCGGGAGCGTTTGAACGACATCCTGTCTCGACATACCGGACAGCCGGTGGACAAGATCGGCCGTGACACCGACCGCAACTTCTGGATGTCGGCCGAGGAAGCCAAGGAGTACGGAATCATAGATGAGATAATGAAGGTCAGGGGAGGCGCCAAGAACAGCAAGAGTTGACAGGGCTCGGGGGTATTTGATATAATCGGTTCATACCACCCACGGTAACTCACCCGCCTTTGTTGACACTGCGGCGGACAGGGTTGGTAGAGCGTCCCGATGATATCGGGGGCGTCGGCAGTTCTAAAAGTTATGTGCCACGGTAGCTCAGGTGGTAGAGCGAGGGACTGAAAATCCCTGCGTCGGCAGTTCGACTCTGTCCCGTGGCACCATGAATACATCGAGATATCTTAGAATATTTGTTTCTGGTGTCAGCCGGAATCAAACATAACCGGCAATGAGGGAAAAAATATTCTTACCCAGTAGGTGCTCCCAGGGCCTCCAAGCCCCGGGGGCACCTGATAACTTATGGCCAAAAACAATTCTTCCCAAATCCTTTGCTGAGGCGCTGCCATGACAACCACCGTCAGGGTTCCCCAACAGTTCGAGGCCGTTTTCGCCGAGGCCGAGCATAGGGTGGGGCAGTTCTTCGCCGGTATGGTGCGCGATCCGTCCCGCGGCATCATCGAGATCGGCGGCGACCGCTACATTCTGGTCCGCGGCGAGTCTATCTTTTTAACCCTGCGTGAAAAGATGACGGCCGACTTCGGGGCGGCCGTGGCCGAGGCCTTCCTCTACGACCTGGCCAAGACCATCGGCCGGGGGGACGCCCGGAGGTTCTCGGAGAAGATGAGCCTTGCCGACCCCATCCACAAACTGTCGGCCGGACCGGTACATTTCTCCCACACCGGCTGGGCCTTCGTGGACATCCTGCCACAAAGCCGGCCGTCCCCGGACGACGAATACCTGCTGATCTACGACCACCCCAACACCTTCGAATCGGCCAACTACACTACAGGCTTGAGAAAGAGCGACCAGCCGGTGTGCCTGTTCTCGGCCGGCTATTCGGCCGGCTGGTGTTCCCACAGCTTCGGCCTGGAGCTGGACGCCAGGGAGGTAAATTGCATCGCCAAAGGCGACCGGCAGTGCCGCTTCGTAATGGCGCCCACCCGGCGCCTGGAGGAAAGGGTTCGGCAGTATCTGGCGGGGAAATAATGATCCTGTCGGATGGCGACATCAGGGACAGGATTCCGGCCATTGTGCTGGACATCTTCCGGCGCTACGTACCGGACGCACCAGAGGACTGCCTCCAGAAGGTCGTCGAGCGCTGCGCCATCCCGCTGGAACAGCTCGATCCGCAAAACGCCCCGGCTTTTCTGGAATGCATGAGGGAAGAGCTGGGCCGTTTCACCGAGGATTGGAAGGCCCGTTTCGTCACCGGGGTCATTTCGCAACTGATTGCCAGGGCGGAACCGGCCGACAAGAAATAACAAAACCAGGCATTGCCTGGTTTTTTTGATTGACAGCCTCCGGCGCTGATAGTATAATAACCATAACATATTAGCCACAGGAGGACTTATGAAAAGGATGGTCATCATGGCCGCGTTGGCGGCCGCGGTTCTATTCTCGGGAACCGCCCTGTCCCAGGATTCGGCCTCGGTGGTCCAGGCCTTCGGGGCCCAGATGATGGGCGGCCTGGGGATCACCACCGTCGACGGCAAGCTCTACTATCGGGTGCAGCTGGTTCCCGAGATCGCCGTCTACAAGTTGGGCATCGGCCTGGACGGAGATATCCTGTTCAACCAGGACGGGATCCGCAAGGAGGACTGGAACCCAAGCAGCCGCTGGGTGCGGGTCATCCGCTACCTGCGCTGGGGCCAGAAGCGCGACCGGTTCTACATCCGGGTGGGGGCTTTGGATGCAGCCACCTTGGGGCACGGGTTTATAATGTACCGCTATGCCAATCAGGCGGCCAACGATGCCGACCGCAAGCTGGGCATGGAGCTGGATACGGACTTCGGCCTGTTGGGGCTGGAGACGGTGGTCTCCAACTTCGGCCGGGCCGAGATCTACGGCGGCCGCGGTTATGTCAGGCCGCTAAGGGGGACCGGGATTCCGATCATCAAGGGTTTTGAAATGGGAACCACGGTGGTCGGCGATGTCGACCCGGACCAGGGTCGGGATACCGACGACGGAGTCACCGTCTTCGGCTTCGACCTGGGTCTGCCGCTGATCAACACCAGCCTGCTCTACACCGGGCTGTACTATGACTTCGGCAAGATCGATAAGCTGGGCCATGGGAACGTGGTGGGCATCGGCACCGACATCCGGTTTCCGGGCAACCTGTTCACTATCTCGGCCAAGCTGGAACAGCGCTTCCTGGGCAAGCGCTTTGTGGCCCAATATTTCGACCGTTTCTATGAGGTGGAGCGCTTCCAGCCGGGACCGTTTCCCCTCCGCAAGTCCTACCTGGTGGGTTTGGACAGCACCGCCAACAACGGCACCTACGGGGAGCTGGCGGCCACCCTCATCGGAAAACTCGACATTTTGGGCTCCTACCAGTACACCTACCAGGTGCCCAAGAGCGGCATCCTTCATCTGGGCGCCAAGCTGCCCGACCTGATCCCCAAGGTGGAGCTGGTCGCGGCCTACGATCATAAGGGCATCGGCGAGTTCGGGGACATGGGCAAGCAGGACGAGAATTTCCTGGTCACCGTCGAGGGGGGATACGAGGTCTATTCGCACGTCATGCTCTACCTAACCTATCTGCGCAGCTACGAGCTCCGCAATTACGACCAGGACAACAACCCGCTGCCGGAGCCAGTTTACAAGCCAGTGGAGAAGTTCTCCCCGCGACTAGCCGTCAAGTTCAAGTTCTAATCCTCGATCCACTAATCCACACTAATAATAAACACGAAGTGATTGGTGTTCATTAGCGCCCAGTGGTGGATTGGTGCCCGGCCGCTGAAGCTTCTGGTAGAACTGGCCGGCTGTCTGGCCGATTTCGTCTTCCCTCCCTATTGCAGCGGCTGTCGCCGGCGGATGCCGGAGGGGCAGCGAGAGCCGATGTGCCGGGAATGCTGGGGCCGGGCGACCCTCTGGAGTAAAGGCGCCTGCCAGCGCTGCGGGGCCGAGCTTCCGGCCGGTGCTTTCCCCAGGCTGTGTTCCGGCTGCCGCATTGAGGACTGGCCCTGCGCTGACATCAGGACCCCGGGGCCGTTCGCCGGCCCGGTGGCCGAGGCCATCCACTTGCTGAAATACTCGGAGCGCCGCAGCATCGCCCGCCGCTTGGCTGGGCTGATGGCCGATTGCTTGGAGCCGGAAAGCGGCCACCGCCGGGCCGATTTGATTGCGGCCGTCCCCTTGCATCCGGCCAAGCTCAGGGAACGGGGATACAACCAAGCCCAATTGCTGGCTGACGAGCTCTCCCCAAAGCTGGGAATTCCCGCCGACCGGAAGGCGGTGTGGCGCTGCCGGCACAATCCCACCCAGACCAAATTAAACAAACAGCAACGCCTGGATAATGTCCGCGGCATCTTCCGAGTGGAGCAGCCGTTTCGGGTATCGGGTAAAACAGTTTTGCTGATAGACGACGTCCTGACCACCGGGGCCACCATCGGCTCCTGCGGCCGGGCCCTGCTGGAGGCCGGGGCCTCCCAGGTGCTGGCCCTGACGGCGGCCGCCGCGCCTCTGGATTGAATCTGATTGCGGCGGCCGAGTTGCTGCGTTCATCAGACACTTGAAATCTAAAATGAAGCGATAAACTTTAAAAACGACCGTCCGGTTGCGTTCTGGCTTAAAATCCGCAAAATGCAGTGAGGGATGAATGAATGGGAGAGGTCTCTGTTCTACAAAAAAATAGGGCCGGCTATCGGCCCAAGCTGCCGCCGCTTTTTGCCGATCACGGCATGGCGGTGCGGGCCCTGGAGGGCCTGGTGCCAGAGTCCGAGGGCGACGCCGCGGCGGTGTTAAGTTGTTTCCCCAAGGCCGGGGCCCTGCCGCTTTTAAGCTTTGGGGCTGAGCCCGGCCGCAAGCTTACGGCCATGACGGCCGGGGTGGTCCTCTCCGGGGGGCAGGCGCCCGGCGGCCACAACGTCATCGCCGGGTTGTTCGATGCCCTGCAGGCCGCCGATCCAGCCTCCAAGCTCTACGGATTCTTAGGAGGGCCAAGCGGCCTTCTGGAGAACCGGCACCGGCTGCTCGACAGGGAAACGATAGACCGTTACCGCAACACCGGCGGCTTCGACATGATACAGTCGGGGCGCACCAAGCTGGAAACCCAGGAGCAGTTCCGGAAGACGGCGGAGACATGCCGGGCCCTGGGCATCGACTCCCTGGCAATCATCGGCGGAGACGACTCCAACACCAACGCCTGCGCCCTGGCCGAGTATTTTCTGCAAAACGGGATCAACATCCGGGTGGTGGGGGTGCCCAAAACCATCGACGGAGATCTTAAGGGCGACCGAGTGGAGTGCTCCTTCGGCTTCGACACCGCCACCAAGGTCTATTCCGAACTTCTGGGCAACATCGAGCGCGATGCCGACTCGGCCCGTAAATACTGGCACTTCGTCCGGGTGATGGGGCGCTCGGCCTCGCACATCGCCCTGGAGTGCGCCCTGCAGTGCCGTCCCAACATCGCCTTGGTCTCCGAGGAGGTGGCTTCCAGGAACATCCGTTTGTCCGAGCTTTGCGACTACATGGCCGGCGTCATCCGCAACCGTTCGGAGCAGGGCATGAACTACGGGGTGGCCGTCATTCCCGAGGGCCTGGTGGAGTTCATCCCCGAGGTCAGGAAACTGATCGCCGAGCTTAACGATATCCTGGCCCAGGACAAGGAGAATTTCGAGAGCCTGCCATCGGACGAGGACAGACAGCAGTTCTTGGCGCGAAAGCTTTCCCCGGAATCGGCCCAGACATATGCCTTCATGCCGGCGGGCATCCGCGGCCAGCTGTTGGAGGACCGCGATCCCCACGGCAACGTCCAGGTCTCCAAGATCGAAACCGAAAAGCTTTTGGGCGACATGGTCGGCGACCGGCTGCGGGACCTAGCCAAAAAGGGGATGTACCAGGGGAAATTTTCGGCCCAGTATCATTTTTTCGGCTACGAGGGCCGGTGCGCCGCGCCCTCCAACTTCGACGCCGATTACGCCTACAGCCTGGGCTACACCGCCGCCGCCCTTCTGGCCTCGGGCCGCACCGGCTACATGGCGGTGGTGCGCAACCTGGCCCGGCCGGCCGACCAGTGGGCCCCGGGCGGGGTGCCCCTGGCCTCGATGATGGCCATGGAGAGGAGGAAGGGAAAGGAGGTTCCCGTAATCCGCAAGGCCCTGGTGGATTTGGACGGCCGGCCCTTCCAGGAGTTCGCCAAAAACCGGGAGCGCTGGGCCTTGAACAACGAGTACCTCTACCCCGGCCCCATCCAATATTACGGACCGGCCGAGATCTGCGACCGCCGCACCAAGGTGCTGGAGCTGGAGTACGGACAAAGCCTGGCCCGGGTCCTGGCCGGGACCAATCTGTTAAAGGATCCGTCATTTCTGGACAGCCTCACCTCGGAAGAGCTGGCCAAGTTCGTCGAGGCCGCCCAACATATGTCGGTGGACATGGGCTGGGTGGTCATCCGCCGCGGCGAGGAGGGCCGGGCCTTCTATGTGGTGATCGAAGGCGAGCTGGAGGTGCTGGGGCCGGACGACCGGACGGTGATCGCCGTCCTAAAAAAAGGCGACGCCTTCGGCGAGATTGCCCTGCTGACCGATTCCCCACGCACCGCCACGGTGACGGCCAGGACCGAATGCCAGCTGCTGATGCTCGATAAACAGGGCTTCCTGGACTTCATCGCCGAGCACGGACCGGTGGAGGAGCACCTGTGCAAGCTGTGCATCCAGCGGATGGAGGGGCAGGAACATTCTTAAATCACCTACATGGACCTAACCCTTTCGCTCATTCATCGTGAGGTAAAGGGATGAAGACAGCGGTCAAAAAAAGAAAAAACTGTAAAGACACGGAGTGCCGTGTCCCAATGTTTGATTAAGGAGATCAATCATGTCACTGGTCGGAACCCGTGAGATGTTCAGAAAGGCTTATGAGGGCGGCTATGCCATCGGGGCCTTCAACGTCAACAACATGGAGCTCTTGCAGGCCATCGTCGACGCCGGGCACGAGGAGAGGGCGCCTCTCATCCTCCAGGTGTCCTCTGGCGCCCGCAAATACGCCCGGAGGGAATACCTCACCCATCTGGTAAAGGCTGCGGTGGAGACCTATCCCGACCTGCCCATCGCCCTTCACTTAGACCACGGCGATTCGTTTGAACTCTGCAAGGCCTGCGTGGACGATGGCTTTACCTCGGTGATGATAGACGCTTCGCATGAGCCGTTCGAGAAGAATGTGGAGATCACCAAAAAGGTGGTGGAGTATGCCCACGCCCATGGCGTTCCGGTTGAGGCAGAGTTGGGAAAATTGACCTCGACCTCGGACGAGCCCGGGGCCCGGGAGGCGGTGTACACCGATCCGGACGAGGCCAAGCGCTTTGTGGATCTCACCGGCTGCGACTCCTTGGCCATCTCCATCGGCACCTCGCACGGGGCCTACAAGTTCAAGTGCGAGCCGACATTGGACTTCGACCGCTTGGAGAGGATCCAGAAACTGTTGCCCGGATTTCCCATCGTGCTCCACGGCGCCTCCTCGGTGCCGCCGCAGTTGGTGGAAATCTGCAATAAATACGGGGGACAGCTGCCGGGAACCCGGGGCGTGCCCGAGGAGTTTTTGGCCCGGGCGGCCAAGATGGCGGTCTGCAAGATCAATGTTGACACCGACCTGCGCATCGCCCTGACCGGTGCCATCCGCAAGGTATTCGCCGAATCGCCCTCGGAGTTCGACCCGCGCAAGTACTTGGGGCCGGGACGAGACGCGGTTAAACAGGTGGTCAAGGGCAAGGTTAAATTGTTCGGCTGCGCCGGCAAGGCCTGACCCAAGATTGCCAATTTCAAAGGAAAGATAGGCGACAAAATATAAAGCTTAGAGGAGACTGCCATGAACACCGACATCCAGAAAACTCTGAAGCAGCTGGCCAAGATCAAACTGGACGACGGCCTGATTCTGAGCCTCTATCTGGACCTGCGTACCGACCCCAAGGGGCAAAGACACTACCAGACTTTTCTCAAGAAGAAATTCTCAGAGCTGGAGAAAAACTTTCCCCCGCGATCGCCCCTACATAACTATCTGATGACCGACATCAAGGAGATCAACCGCTATCTCAAGGAGGAGCTGGACGGACGCTCCAAGGGTCTGGCCCTGTTCATCTCCCAGAGCAAAAGGTTTTTTTCCGCCATCCAGACGGCCCTGCCTTTCGAGAACCGGGCCATCGTTTCCCGGCTGCCCTATATCTACCCCTTGGTGAGGATGGCCGACGACCATGCGCCCTACGGCATCATCCTGAGCGACGAGAAGCGGGCCCGGTTGATCCGGGTGAACCTGGGGCAGGCAGAGGAGGAGACGGAGATATTAAGCGACGTCGAGGCCGTGTCCAGCAAGGGATACGAGACCAAGAAGGGTAGGCTGGGACACTCCGACGAGCGCTATCAACGCCATTTAAAGGAACAGGTGGCCAAGCATGCCAGACTGGTGCTGGCCAAAGCGGCCAAGCTTTTTGCTCCGGGAACGGTGGATGCCGTGGTGTTGATGGCCGAAAACGGGGCGATGGCCGAACTGCAGGGTTCGATGCCGGCGGCCCTGAAGCCTATGATTCTGGTGGGGGGGCGGATGGACATGCGCGCCCCGCGCGATAAAATACTGGCCAAGGCCGCGGCCTTCTGCAGCCAGGCGGAGAACGAGAAATCACTCCAGCTGGCCAAACAGGCGGTGGTTCTGGGAACCGGAAAAGGAGTGGGGGCGGCATTGGGCACCGAGGCGGCTCTCAACGCCCTGCAAAGCGGGCAGGCCGAGGTGTTGGTGATCTCGGAGGACTACCGGGGCCAGGGATGGAAATGCCGGAAATGCCTGCAGCTGGGAAGCGGCGGACTGGCGGCCAAGTGTCCCTACTGCCAGGAGCCCGGGGTGTCGGGGGACATCGACATGAAGGAGGAGATGGTGGAGGCGGCCATTCGGCGCGGGGCCAGGGTGGAGTTCTATTCCGGCAAATCCGAGCTGGACAGGTACCAAGGAGTGGGGGCGCTGCTGCGCTGATTCAACTAACAGCCAACAGATAACGACTAACAATCCGCAATCAGCATTTTGCTTGGGGACATAAAAGCTGAACTCATATAGTGCTATGGATGACAGCCTGTTGTACAAGAAAGCCTAGGCCTTTGCCGTCAAGGTGGTCAAGCTTTACAAGGAACTGGGGAAACGCAAGGTGGAAAAACATTGGCTAGACAGTTGCTGAGATCGGGCACGTCCGTTGCGGCCAACATTGCGGAGGCGATTGGATCGATATCGAAAAGGGAGTTCACCGCCAAGACGTCGATAGCCTACAAAGAGACGCGGGAAACTAAATACTGGCTTGACCTACTGCTCGACACGAGGGACCTTGGGGACAAAAAGCATAGCGAGCATTTCAAGGACGTAGACGAGATCGGAGGGATGCTTTACAGCGCGATAAAGAAATGCCGCGAATAACGTTTGTTATCGGCTAGTTGTCATCTGAAAAAGGGGGGGGTAGAGTATGGCCGTGATAACCATATCCAAGGAACACGGAGCCGGGGGCCGGGAGATAGCCCGGGAGCTGGCCCGCAGCCTGGGTTACGAGCTGGCCGACAAGGCGGTGATCATCAAGGTGGCCCAGCAGGCCAAGGTGGGTTCGGAGCGGGTGGAAAAATTCGACCAGGACGAGTACTCGCCTCTGTCCAAGTATCTGTCGAACCTGTTCCTGGCCAACCCCTCGCTGTACTCGGTGATGGGCTTCGAGATGCCCATGGCCGG
Source organism: uncultured bacterium (assembly GCA_964588285.1). Taxonomy (GTDB): domain Bacteria; phylum Edwardsbacteria; class AC1; order AC1; family EtOH8; genus CAZPNX01. The sequence goes on along the minus strand of CAZPNX010000002.1, from coordinate 40,702 downwards.
GCCGCTGCCTTCGGGCGGGGACTTCTTCGACGCCGAACAGTACCTCAAGTTCACCCAGGCGGTCATCGAGAATCTCTACCAGAAGGGCGATGTGGTGCTGGTGGGGCGGGGCAGCCAGTATCTGCTGGCCGGGAGGCCGGGATGTCTGCACGTCCGGGTAGCGGCGCCCTTGGAGGCGCGGATCAAGCGGGTGATGGAGAAACAGGAGATCGTAGAAAAGGAGGCCAGGGAAAGCATCCAAAGGAAGGACAAGGCCCGGGCGGCCTATATCCGTGACTTCTACGGCCAGGACTGGGCCGACTCTTCATACTATCACCTGATAATCAACACCGGGTTGTTTTCGATAGAAAAGGCGGTGGGGCTGATACGGGAGGCGGTGAAACTGGTCTAGTCCACCAACCGTGTCATCCTGAGCAGAACTCCACGCCCCGCTTCCGAAGGATCTGGCCAATAATGGGAGATTCTTCGTGAGCCCAGCAGGACGGCATCCTCAGAATGACGTACGTCAGAAGAGAGTAAACAGAAAAATTAGGAGACCAACATGGCGCTGAAGATCGGGATTAACGGATTCGGACGGATCGGCCGGCAGGTGGTGTCGGCCATGGCCGAGCAGGGGATGCTGGGCAAGACGGTGGAGGTGGCGGCCGCGGTGGACGTCTCCACCGACGCCAAGTATTTCGCCTACCAGCTAAGGTACGACTCGGTCCACGGGCGATTCAAGGGAGAAGTCAAGACCGATAAAAGCTCCGGGGCGGCCGAGGACGACATCCTCATTGTCAACGGCAACAAAATAAAATGCGTCATGGCCACCAAGGAGCCGGCACAGCTCCCCTGGAAGGACCTGGGGGTGGACCTGGTGATCGAGGCCACCGGCCTGTTCACCCATTCCGACAAGGCTCAGGGGCACCTGCAGGCCGGGGCCAAGAAGGTGCTGATCAGCGCCCCGGGCAAGGGCGAGGTCAAGACCCTGGTGATGGGCGTCAACGAGCAAGAGTACGATCCGGCCAAGCACCACATCGTCTCCAACGCTTCCTGCACCACCAACTGCCTGGCGCCGGTGGTCCACGTTCTTTTGAAGGAGGGCATCGGCATCGAGACCGGCTTGATGACCACCATCCACTCTTACACCGCCACCCAGAAGACGGTGGACGGGCCGTCCAAGAAGGACTGGCGGGGCGGCCGGGCCGCGGCCGTCAACATCATCCCTTCGACCACCGGGGCGGCCAAGGCTGTGGGCGAGGTGCTGCCGGCCACCAAGGGCAAGCTGACCGGTATGTCGTTCCGCATACCCACGGTGGACGTCTCGGTGGTGGATTTGACCTTCCGCTCAGAAAGGGAGACTTCCATAGAGGAGATAGACGGCCTGCTGAAGAAGGCCTCGGAGACCTACCTCAAAGGCATCCTGGGATACTGCAACGAGGAGCTGGTGTCCACCGACTTCATCCACGACCCGCGGTCGTCCATCTACGACTCCCTGGCCACCCTGCAGAACAACCTCAAGGGTGAGAAGCGCTTCTTCAAGGTGGTCAGCTGGTACGACAACGAATGGGGCTACTCGATGCGGGTGGCCGACCTGGTGAGGTACATGGCGGGGAAGATGTAGACTCTTTTTATAAAATAGCGCCGCACAAAATGTGCGGCGCTAAATTTCCTGCCAATGTTAGGGGATTACATGCCTTCACAAAGTAATGAACAAATCGCCAAAGCTTTTGAGCAGGCATTGAACAAACATGGTTATGGATTTCAGTATAAAGTGTTGTATGAGATAAGAAAGCTTGCAGAAAGCGGAAAAACACAATGGTGGCCATATGTATCGGAATTTCCGGTAGAAGTACAGGGGAGCAACACTAGAGTTGATTTTATACTTCGATATAGTAATAAACCATTACTTATTCTAGCGGAATGTAAAAGAGTAAATCCAGCGCTTGCTAATTGGTGTTTTGCAAAAGCTGATATTGAGAACTCAAGTAGGTCAAATGATTTGTTTTTGGAATCCTTGACTATGCACACTGGAGCATTATATACAGAGATAAAAAGAATTACGGATTCTGACAGGATATTCAATATTGCTGTTGAAGGAAAAACAAATGAAAAAGGAGAAAAAGAGGGGAACTCAAGAGGAATAATAGAAGAAGCTTCAACCCAGTTATGTCGAGGCATGAATGGCTTGATAAAATATTTTAAAGAGAATAATAGCTTGATGGAAGAAAAGAACACTTGGTACTTTTGGCCAGTAATATTTACTACAGCGAATTTATTTTTTACAAGAAAAGATTTCGGTTCTGTAAATATTAATGATGGTTTGTTAGCACTTGATGCTAAAGAAATTGAAAAGGTCAATTGGTTACATTATCATTATCATCAATCAAAGGGTATCAAACATGAAATACCCTCAAAAGCACAAAGTAGCGACCTTAGGTCTGACATTTATGTTAAATACATCCGGAATATTACAGTAATTAATCAATTAGGTATAGAAGAATATTTTATTAAAAGATGGAATTTCGTATGATTGATTATCATGAAGAAAAGAAAATGAGAAAAAACACACTAAATAATACACTAATAGATGAGATTATTTTTAACCTCTTGAAAATTGACGAATGTTGCAAGCAAATAAATTTGAAAATAAATGAAAAAGATAGTGCGCACAACAAAAATGATTTATTAATAAAAGGGAAAGCGTTATCAGAGGAAGTAGCAATAAAACTTTATGAATATTGGCGTTCATTGTATAACGATATTGAATGGAATGATAAACAAAAAGAAAGCCGAAGTAGAATTACTCAATTAACAACGGAACTAAAAAGGCTTGTCAATAAAAGGAATAAAGAAACATCATAATTAGGGGAAAAATGAAGTATATTTTCATAGTGCTATTTTGTTTAGTAAGTAGCACACAGTCTTTGCCCGCCCAGTCCAAGCGGGACGACATCCCGGTGGCCAAGCTGCCCAAGGAGGTGAGGGCAGTGCTGGACAAGTACGTGGCGGCCCTCAACGCGCCGACGCTCGACTCCTGCGCCACCCTCTTTCTACCCATCGCCGGCGGCGGCCTGGTCAACGAGGACGGCACGGCTTTGGGCCGGGACCTTTTGGACTTCTCGCTCAAGAAGGACTTCAACAACATCAAGTTCTACACTCAGTCGGCCAAGATCACCCGGGTCAACGTCAGGTTCTCCAACGGCGACGGGTATGGGGCCAGCGCCATCAAGGGCAAGGTCTACAAGATCTGGCTGGGCAAGAAGCCGGGGGTGGCCGGGATGCCGGCCCCGGTGTCCATCATGGTGCCCGAGGGGCACGAGACCATCAAGACGCCGAAGGTGATCGGCATCGGGAGCCTGTAAAGACGGGTTGACATGGCGATGCGGAAGAAGCATGCTTCGCTGAACCTGGTGGACGACGGAGTTCTGGTAAAACGCTATGAGCTTGACGGCCTAAAGTGTCTCATCGGACGCAGCCCGGACTGCGACTGGGTGGTCGCCGGCCGTCAGGTCTCCCGCCGCCATGCTTGTCTTAGCCGGTCGGGAACAAGTTATTCCATCGAGGATTTGGACAGCACCAACGGATTGTTCATCAACGGCGTTAGAGTGAAACGCCATCTGCTTTGCCACGGCGACGAGATCGGGCTGGGGGGGCTGACCATCGTCTTCGACGACGGCCGGGGCATTGCCGGGCTGGGCGAGGCCACCTGTGCCGAGCGTCCGGGCCAGGAGACCATGAGCATCCGGGCCCAGTATCAGGCGCTCAGCCGCAAGCTGGCCGACCAGGGAGCGGCCCAGGACCTGGAACGGCTGCGCCTGACGGCCGAGAGAAGCCGCCGTCGCCTCAAGGATCAGGCCAACCGCGACCGGTTGACCGGCCTCTACAACCGGAGGTTTTTCGACCAGCAAATGGAACGGCTGTGGCGGGAAACTGAAGATCGGGGACGGCCGTTGTCCCTGGTGTTCATCGATCTCGACCGCTTTAAGTCAATCAACGACGTCCACGGCCACGATATGGGCGACCGCGTCCTTAAGGCCGCCGCCCGTCTGATACGGGCCGCCTGCCGCCGCGACGATCTGGTGGCCCGCTACGGCGGAGAAGAATTCGTGGCCGTCTTTCCGGGGATGGAGGCCGGGGATGCAGCGGCGACGGCCGAATCCGTCAGGAAGTTGGTGGCCGCCCGCAGCCGGGGCTTGGCCGGACTGCGGGTGACGGTCAGCATCGGGACGGCCACCAGAACGAAGAAAGACAGATGCCCTCGGGACCTGGTGTTGAGGGCGGATGGCGCCCTGTACCGGGCCAAGGCCAAAGGCCGCAACCGGGTGGAGGCGTCCGGTGGCTAAGGGGTTTCAGGGCCGTTACCGCATCATAGACGAGCTGGACCAGGGCGGCATGGGCCGGATATACACCGCGGTCCAAAACTCGCTGGGCCGGCTGGTGGTCATCAAACAGATGTCTTTAGAAGGCATCTCCTCGTCGGCCCGGTTCGACAACGAGGCGTCCATCGCCTCCAGCCTGCAGCATCCGAACATCATCGAGGTCTACGATTACCTCAAGGACGGTGACTCCAGATATCTGGTGATGGAGTTCGTCGACGGCTTGGACCTGGCCACGGTCATCGAAAGAAAGGCGCCGCTGCACCCCAGGCTGGCGGCCGGGGTGGCCCGGCAGGTTTGCGCCGCCCTGGATTGCGCCCACCGCCATGGCGTCGTCCACCGCGACATCAAGCCGAGAAACGTTCTCATCTCCCGGGATGGCGCAGTCAAGCTCACCGATTTCGGGGTGGCCCGGGAGATGGGCGGTCCGGAGCTGACCACCGAAGGAATGGTGGTAGGCACTCCCTTCTACATGTCGCCGGAGCAGGCCTCGGGTGGAACAGTCAACTTTTCCTCGGACCTTTTTTCTCTGGGCATCATGCTCTATGAGATGGTCACCGGAAAGAAGCCGTTCACCGGCGGCGACGGGCAGGGAGTGGTGGCTTCCATCTGCCGGGGACAATATCCCTCCCCGTTTTGGCGATCCCCCCACCATGATTGGGGCCTGAGCCGGATAATCAACCGGGCCCTTAAGATCAGGGCATTGCAGAGATACGGCTCGGCCGGAAAAATGCTTGAGGCTTTGGACCGTTATCTGGGCTGGAAGGGCCAGGCCACCATCGGCCGGGCTCTGTCAGACCTGGTGGCCGAGATCGAACAAGAGCAAAACACGGAAACGGCGGTGCTGAAGCCGGGGCGAAAAAAGCCGGCGGCCGGGTGAACGGCCCGGGGTTGGCAGCCATGGAAACAAAACGGCAGTTAATCAGACAACAAGACACCAAGAAATCCCAAACATGAAAAGGCCGGCCGGCTGCATCATCATCGCAGCCATGACATTTTTGGCGTTTGCACACGGACAGACGTTGCAGGTGCTGCAGACCAACGCCAATAACGGCTATCTCTATCCCTGCAAGTGTCCCAGCGAGCCCAAGGGGGGCTTAGCCAAGCGCTATTCGCTCATCAAACAGATAACAGCTAACAGGGATCAACTAGCAGGGGACCACCGGGATTTTTTGCTGTTCGACTCCGGGGACATCTGGGGGCTGGACTCGGACAGAAAAACCGACTCCCTGGTGCTGGCCGCCTACCAAGCCATGGGCTACCAGGCGGTGGCTCTAGGGGACCAGGAGCTGTCGCGCGGGGTCGATTATTTTCTGGAGCTTTCCGGGAAATTCAAACTGAGCTTTATATCGGCCAACCTCAAATATCGGGGCCTGGATATTGTTCCCGGATTCCGCATAATCAAGACCAGCCGGGCCAAGGCGGCCGTCATCGGGCTTTTGAGCCCGCAGGCCTTCAAATATTATCCGGCCGAGGTTTCCCGCGACCTGGAGATCCTGGATCCGGAGACGGTGCTGCGATCGCTGATCGCCGAGCTCAAACCGCAGGCCGATATGCTCATCCTGCTTTCCCATCTGGGCTATGAGAAGGAGCAGGAGATGGCCACCAAATTCCCCGAATTGGATCTGATCATCGGCGGCCACACCCAGAACGAGCTGGCCGAGGCCGACCGGTCCCACGGGGTGCCCATAATAGAGGCCGGCTCCAAGGCGGCCCGTCTCACCCAAGCGGTGATGGAGCGGCGGGACAGCCGGTGGCGGCTGAAAAGCTCCAAACTTTGGGGCGTCAATTCCGACCTGGCGGACCATCCCGCCATCACCTCGATCGTCGGAGTCTATATCCCCCGGGGACAGGCCTCGGTCCGGGTCCAGGGCTACGGAACCACGGCCGTCGATGTCTATTATGCGCCGGAATGTCCGGACTGCGAGAAGCTGAAGGAGGGGCTGTTCACCGCCTTGGTCAGGGAACATCCGGGCCGGCTGAAGATCGTCTACCGCAGCGTGGAGGATCCCCTGGAATACCGGAGGCTGCTGGACATCGAGTCTCAGCTGGGCGACCACAACAATCAGATACCGGCCGTGGTCATCGGCGATCGGATATTGGGCGGGGTGGACGAGATCGAGAAACATCTGCGGGCCGAGGTGGCCAAGGCCACGGCCGAAAAGCCCAAATCCCTAAAGATGAAAGCACCTGATGGCGGCGCCGAAAACATCGATCAGGCACTGGACACCGCCAGGGTTGACTCCATCTACCTGGCCTTTGTCAGCGACCTCCGCTGTCCCAAGTGCGGCCGGGCCGAGTATATGCTCAAAGCCTTGCAGGCCGGCCATCCCAACCTGGCGGTGCGAAGATACTTGATCTCCGACAACCAAGGGCGCCTGATGGCCGAGGCCTTGGGACTTTGCTATGGTGTGCCGGAAGATAAGAGGCTGGCGGCGCCGCTGGCGTATGTCGGCGACCAGTGGCTAGCCGGGGAAAAGGTAAACGACGTCGAACTCGGCGTCCTGCTGGATAAGTATAAAAGCGGCGCCGGCCAGGCCCCCTGGCTTAGGGCGCAACCATTTTTGGAGCAGGCCAGGGGCGGGCTGCTCTCCCGTTTCCGCTCCTTCGGCCTATGGGGGGTGATGGCGGCCGGCTTCTTGGACGGCATCAATCCCTGCGCCCTGGCGGTGCTGGTCTTCTTCATCTCCTATCTGGCCTTCGTGGGGAGGAGGAGATGGGAGATACTGGCGGTGGGCCTATCCTATACGCTGGCCGACTTCATCGTCTATTTTCTTATAGGGGCCGGCGCCCTGTCCTTTCTGATGACGCTGGGGGCGCTGCCGGCCATCTCCCGGGCGCTCTACTGGCTGGCCCTGGCGGTGAGCCTGGGGCTGGCGTTCTTCAGCTTCAGGGACTTCCTCAAAGCCAGGCGCGGCGACCTCTCCGGCATGGATCTCCAGCTTTCCGATAAGACCAAGCAGCGGATCCACCGGGTGATCAGGGAGAGAATGTCGGCCGGATCATTGGTGGCCGGGGCTTTTGTAGCCGGACTGCTGACCTCGGTCCTGGAGTTCGCCTGCACCGGCCAGGTCTATCTGCCGACCATCGCCTTCGTCTCCCAGATCGCCGGCGAAAAGTCGCGGGCCTACGGCCTGCTGCTGCTGTACAACCTGGCCTTCGAAGTCCCGATGATAGCCGTCTTCCTGATAGCCTTCTGGGGGGTCTCTTCCAAGAGGATAGCCCATTGGGCCAAGGCTTCGACGGCCGGAGTGAAACTGGCCACCGCCTTTCTGTTCCTGGCCATGAGCTTCGGCCTGTTGATCCTACTGCTGGGTTGAAGGCACCGGCCGGATGCTTGAAAATATGAGTCTCGAGAGGCTCACCGCAGGAGTCCGGCGCCGGGTGAGATTCAGGGAAATGCTCTGGACCTGGTGTCGTTGCGATCAGGGTTCGACATGTTTGGCTTTCGGCGTCGAGGAGCGGAGGCTGGACGTGCTGGAGACGGTGGGCCAATGGGAGGAGGCCGGCCGGGTTTTGCTCAAACTGAGAAAATTTTTGGAACCGGGCCAGGATCGGGCCAAGCTGGCCGAGATCCACAACCGGCTGGGCAGCCTGGAGGTCAACCGGGGAAACTATGCCGAGGCCGAGGTCAGCTTGCAGGCGGCCCGGGAAATCTACCTAGAGCTGGGCGATGGCCCCGGACTGGGCCGGGTGCTGAGCAATCTGGCCAATATCCAGCACAACCGCGGCCAGTACGACTCGGCCCTGGCCTGCCTAAAGCAGGCCCTGGAGATTGCCTGCGAGTCGGGCAACAAGCCCAGCATCAGCCGGGCGTTGGGCAACATCGGCATCATCTGCTATGAGCGGGGGGATTTTGCCGTGGCCATCGAAAACTACCAGGAGGCGGCCCGGCTGGCCCGGGAGACCGGCGATCTGGAGACCGAGGCCATCGCCATCGGCAACATCGGGATGATCCACCACGAGCAGGGTCGCTACCGGGAGGCGCTGGACTACGGCCGCCGCTATCTGGAGCTGGCCCAGAGGCTGGGAAACCGTCAGGTGATCAGCTACGCGGTGGGCAACATCGGCTCCATTCTGTTCGAGCTGGACGAGACCGATCAGGCCGAGGAGTCGTTCCGCCGCTATTTGGAGATAACCGAAGAGCTGAACGACAAACCCGGGATGATCGTGGCCCTGGACGACATGGGCATGGCGGCCCTGGCTCGGGGGCGCCTGGCGGAAAGCCGAAAACATTTCGAGCATGCCCTGCGTCTGGCCGAGGAGCTGGACAACGTCGAGGACATCGCCCGGCTGTGCGGCAACTTCGCCAAGCTGCACCTGAGGACCGGAGATCTGGCCGAGGCCGAGAAACTGCTGGAACGAGGCATAGCCGTCGCCGAACGCATCGACAACAAGTATCACCTAAGCCAGAACTACTGGCTGATGGCCCAGGTCAAACATCTCCAGGGGAAGAACGATGAGGCCGGACGGCATTTAGGGCAGGCCAGGCAGGTGGCGGATGAGGTCGGCCGCCGGGAGATCATTTTCCAGACCGAGTTGTTGAGGTTTAAGATACTCGGCAAGACGGATAAAGAGGAGGCCGCGGCCGGGCTGGAGGGGATGCTGGCCGGGGAGTCCGGGGAAAAGGAGCGGGCCGAGATTCTTTATCATCTCCACAAGCTAACCGGCGACAGGGCCAAAGGGGAGGAGGCGGTGCGGCTGTTCAAGGTGTTGTGGGAGAAGTCGGGGAAGGTGGAGTATAGGGAGAAGCTGGAAGAATTGGGAGAAAAATCATACTCCCACGGAATACACTAAAAAACGCAAAAACCATTTTCAGCAATAACGCAAAATGAGAACACTGGAAATCAACAATTTGAGAGTCGGCGGGGGAGCGCCTTTAGCCCTGATCGCCGGGCCCTGCGTGTTGGAGGAGGAGGCGGTGGTCATGAGGACGGCCGAGGAGGTCAAGAAGATCGCCGATCGGCTGAAGATGCCCTTCATCTTCAAGGCTTCTTACAAAAAGGACAACCGATCGTCGGCCAAAAGCTACCAGGGGCCGGGGCTCGATCAAGGCTTGAGGATGTTGGTGAAGGTCAAGAAAACGTTCGATGTTCCGGTCCTGTCCGATGTGCACTACCCCGATGAGGTGGGGCCGGCGGCCGAGGTGCTGGATATCATCCAGATACCGGCCTACCTGTGCATGCAGACCGAGCTGACCCTCAAGGTGGCCAAGACGGGCAAGGTCGTAAACGTGAAAAAAGGCCAGTTCCTGGCTCCGGAGGACGTGGGCCATATCGTCAAGAAGATAGAGGAAGCGGGCAACGATAAGATCTTGTTGACCGAGAGGGGCGCCTGCTTTGGCTACCACAACCTGGTGGTGGATTTCAAATCCCTGCCGATAATGCGTTCTCTAGGTTATCCGGTGGTTTTCGACGTCACCCACACCATCCGCAAGTATGGAAAGCCGTCAAGCGACCCTGCCGGCGGCAGCCCCGAGTTCATCGAGCCCCTGGCCCGGGCCGGGGTGGCCTGCGGCTGCGACGCCATCTTCATCGAAACCCACCCCGATCCCTGCCAGGCCAAGTGCGACGCGGCCAGCATGCTGCCGCTGTCCAGGCTGGAGCGCCTGCTGGAGAGCCTGGTGGAGCTGGACAGAGTGGCACGGAAGTACATTTAACTTATCAACGTCATTCCTGCGAAAGCAGGGATCCAGAAGATGCGTGTTCGTTTTCCTGGATTCCCGCCTGCGCGGGAATGACAGCTATATCAGCAAAGGAGGCCCCATGAGAATAGAGGCAACAACGTTAACCCTGCTGGCCCTGGCGGCCGGCGCCTTCGGGGTCCAGACCATCGAGACCAAGGCCAGGATCGGCCAGGCGGTGGTCTACAACGACCGCTGCGAGATCACCCGTGTCCACAAGCAGTCCTACGGCGCGGGTGAGTACCTGGTGAAGTTCACCGACCTGCCGGCCGGGCTATTCGACAACTCGGTGCGGGCCTCCGGCTCGGGATCGGCCGACGCCAAGATATCCGGGGTAAAGGTGGAGACCCAGTACCTGGACACCCTGACCAACCGGGCCTACAAGGCGCTGGAGGACACGCTAAACCAGCTGAGGGAGCAGGTGCAGTCCATGAACGACCGGCTGGGCCTGATCAACAAGGAGACAGACTTCCTGGAAAGGATCAAGACGGCCTCCACCTCGACTACGCTCGGTGCAGGCACATCCGACTCCAAGGACAAGGCCCCCATGCCCTCGGTCAACCAGTGGATGAGCCTTTTCGGGTTCTACGACTCCAAGCACGAGGCGCTGAACCGGGAGGTGCGGGCGCTGGAGAAGTCCCGGAAGGGGCTGGAGCAGAGGATGGACGCGGTCCAGAAGCGTCTGGCGCGCATATCCTCGGGCGGTCAGACCACCAAAAAGACGGTGGCCGTCAACCTGGCGGTGGAGCGGGCCGGCACCCTGGAGCTGGAGGTCTCCTACATGATGATGGGCGCGGCCTGGCACCCAGTGTACGACATCAGGGTGACGCCCGAGGGCAAGGAGGTGGAGTTCTCCTATTACGGAGTCATCTACCAGAGCACCGGCGAGGACTGGAAGGACGTCAGGGTGGTGCTGTCCACTGCCCGGCCCTCGGTGTCGGGAGAGGTCCCGGAGGTACGCACCTGGTACCTGGACATCTCCCAACCATACTACCGCAAGGGTGTGGCCGAGCAAATGGCCCGTCAGAACATCGCCCAGTCGAAGATGCAAATGAACTTGGCTCAGGAAATTATGCCATCGGCAGAGACAGGAGGCAACATTGTGGCTAACACCGCAGGAGTTGTAACTTCTGGAGTAGAATTTGCGGGCACCTCCTACGTCTTCGCCACGCCCGGGGTCAACGACATCCCGTCGGACGGGGAGCCGCACAAGATACCCATAGCCTTCGAGAAGCTGGCGGCCCAGTTCGAATACACGGCGGTGCCGCGGCTCAAGCCCCATGCCTATCTGCGGGCCAAGGTGACCAACACCACCGAGTACCCGTTCATGGCCGGGGACATCAACGTCTTCTTTGGGAACAACTTCGTGGGAAGCTCGGCCATCGGCACGGTCATCCCCTCGGAGAAGTTCGACGCCTCGCTGGGAGTGGACGAGGGCATCAAGATCACCCGCAAGAAGCTGAAGGATCTGACCGAGGAGGGCAAGAGGGTCAAGAAGACCTACGGCTACACGGTCAAGGTGAAGAACCTTAAGAAGGACGCGGAGACCGTCACCGTCTACGAGCAGTGGCCGGTGTCCAAGAACGACCAGATCAAGGTCAAGCTCATCTCGCCCAAGTTCGACGATGAGAAGGCGGAGTGGGGGATCAAGGAGAAGTCCAACGGGGTGATCGAATGGAGGATGAGGCTCGATCCCCAGCAGGAGCAGGAGATGTCCTTGGAGTACCAGGTGGAATACCCGCGGGGGGCGAGCATCAGCGGGCTTTGAAACGAAAGTCGGGATCGCGTCGTTCGCCAAGCAAGGAGTCGGGCTCGCGATGACCGTTAACCAACACGTAAAACATTGAACGCACAACGATGAACGATACGCGGAAGATCGTAGCCCTTGGGAAGAAGGCCATCAGGGCCGAAGCCAGGGAGCTTTCGGAGCTGGCCGGCCGTCTCAATGGCCGCTTCGCCGAGGCCGTGGAATTGCTCTTGGGGGCCAAGAATAAGGTGATCGTCACCGGGGTGGGAAAATCCGGACTCATCGGCCAGAAGATAGCGGCCACCATGACCTCCACCGGCACCCCGGCCTTCTTCCTCCACCCCACCGACGCCCTCCACGGGGACCTGGGCCTGGTGCGCAAGGGGGACGCGGCCATCATCATCTCCAAGAGCGGGGAGACCGACGAACTCTATGCCCTGCTTTCGATGCTGAAGCGCCGGGGAGTGAGGATCGTGGCCCTGCTGGGAAAGCCGGATGCGCCTCTGGCGGCCCATGCCGACGTGGTGCTGGACGTTTCGGTCAAGGAGGAGGCCTGCCCGCACGATCTGGTGCCCACCACCAGCACCACCGCCGCCCTGGCCATGGGCGATGCTTTGGCCGTGGCCCTTTTGGAGCAGAGGGGCTTCACCCCCGAGGATTTTGCCGGCCTTCATCCGGGCGGTGGACTGGGCAAGAAACTGCTGCTCAAGGTTTCGGACCTGATGCTGTCAGGTGACGACGTTCCCAGGGTGGGCATCGACAGCACCATGAAGGAGGCGGTGCTGGAGATGACGGCCAAGCGCGGGGTGACCTCGGTGACAGACGAGGCGGGTAAACTGGTGGGCGTGATCACCGACGGCGACCTCAAGCGCCTGCTCTCCAAGTCCGATGATATCATGAGCCTGAAGGTGGCCGAGGTGATGACGAGAAATCCCAAGACCATAGATCGGGAGAGTCTGGCCGTCAAGGCGGCCCAATTGATGGAGGATCACAGGGTGACATCGCTTTTGGTGATAGACAGGGAGAAAAAACCGGTGGGCATAATCCATCTGCACGATATAATGAAGGCCGGAGTAATATAGATAGTATATTGATGGCACGCATCTTGCATAATTTGCATTAACGTTTTGTTAAGTAAAGCATTACGAATGCCCCGATGTAAATTCGGGGCATTTTTCTCTTGCAATGGCCTTTTTCCTGTGATAAATTTATATAATGGAGAAGGTGAGAAGGTTGAGTTTGATGAAGTACTGGCGCCGCCAGTTCCAATACATCCTGATATTCGTCCTTTTACTCTTTTTTCAAATAATGCCAAAGGCCTGGTGCCTGGGATTAGTGGGTTTTTTATCAAAGCTGTCTTGGCACCTGCTGCCCAAGGAAAGGGACAAGGTCCTTTTCAACCTGAGGCTGGTCTTTCCGGGAAATTCCGACTGCCAAGTTCTAGGCCGGGAGGTCTTCCGACAATTGGGCCTGAACGCGGTGGACGCTATCCGCCTTCCCAGGCTGTCAGGAACGAAGGTCGAATCGATGGTTGTCGTTTCCGGCTTGGAGCATTTCAACCGGGCCTATCGGCGCGGCAGGGGGGTGGTGGCGGTCACCGGGCACATCGGCTGCTGGGAGCTGATACCGGCCTGGTTCTCGCAGCGCGGCTACCGGATAAACGTCATCGGCCGGAAGGTCTACGATCCCAGGCTGGACAGGCTGTTGAACTCCGCACGCTCCAGATGGGGAGTGAAGGTCATCGACCGGGACGAGGGGGCCAGGGAGGCGCTGAGGTCTCTTCGCTGGGGACAGGCGCTGGGTATCCTTATTGATCAGGACACCAGGGTGGCCAGCGTCGAGGCGGTCTTCATGGGACGCCCGGCCAGGACGCCGACCGGCGCGGCCATGCTGGCCAGGAAGACCGGGGCGGCGGTGGTGCCATTGGCCGTCCACAGGCTGCCCGACGGCAGGCATCGGATAACCATCCTGCCTGAGATAGAGACCTCAACGCAGACCAACAAGGAAAAACAGGTCTTGGAGGATGTACAGAGGCAGACAGCGGCCATCGAGCGGCTGATAAACCTGGATATCAGACAATGGGCCTGGATGCATCTGAGGTGGACGGAGAAACCCAAAGGCCAGGGACAAGGGTGAAGTGACAAGGGTTAAGTGTGGGGAAAAAGAGCCATCGGTGACGGGATGAAGGCATGGGATTTGAGGGGCGATGCGCGATAACTATAAGAATATAGTAATACTGCTGACCGCGCTTTGCCTGTTCGGCTGCCCGGGGAAGAGGGGGCCGGCCGAGGACCAAGAGCCGGCGGCCAGGGACACCATGCCGTCGCAGACCATCGCCGGCTTCCGGCTGACCGAGACCCTGCTGGGAAAAAGGGTGTGGGTGATGACGGCCGAGGAGGCCAACAGCTTCAGCCAGAGGCAGGAGGTGGACCTGACCAGGCTGAGGATCGACTTCTACCGCGAGGCCGGCGACAGCGTCAACGCCACCCTGACGGCCGACCGGGGCATGGTGAACACGGCCACAAGGGATATGGAGGCCCGAGACCACGTGGTCATCGTCAGCCGGGACAGCCTGGTTCTGACCACCGACAGCATCCGCTGGACCAACAGCCGGCGCCTTTTGACCACCGAAGCTAAGGTCAGGCTGGAGAGGGGCACCGATTGGCTGACAGGAGAAGGCATGGAGGCCAGCCCGGACCTCAAGGAAATCGAGCTCAAGCGCAACGTCCAGGGCCAGAAAGAGCTTTTGAACGATCTGGGCGATCTCAGATGATCGGCTCATTAATGGCAACAGCCTTTCTGGCGGTCATGGCCCGGCCCCTCGACTCCGTTCGGGGACCGGGACAGGCCCCTCGACAAAGCTCGGTACAGGCCCCTCGACTAAGTTCGGGACAGGCCTCGCCGGACACCTCCCAGCCCTACCTGATGTCGGCCAACACCATGAAGGCCCAGTTGTTGGGCCAAGACAAGGTCACCCGTTTGCTGGGCCGGGTGGAGATCGTCCACGGCTCTACCGTGCTGCGCGGCGACAGCGCCTGGGTGTCCACCCTCAGACAGCAGGCCGAGGTCTGGGGACGGGTGTCGCTGACCGACCGAGACATCCAGATGACAGGGCGGCGGGCCTGTTACTACAAAAAAATAGGCAAGGCGGTGATGCACGGCGACCCGGTGGCCAAAGATCAGCAGTGGACTTTGTCGGCCGACTCTCTGGCCTATTTCCGGGAAACATCGCGCAGCGAGGCTTACGGAAACGTCCGCATTGCGGACAGCTCCGGCCGGCAGCAGGCCCGGGCCGATTTCGGCCAGTACTGGCACCAAAAAGGGTATGGGATGCTAGACGGCAGCCCGAAATTGGAGATCAGGGAGGGTCAGGGGGCGACGGTGAGGACCATAACATCGCATAAGATGGAGGTCTACCGGCAGGGCAATCTGGCCATCGCCAAAGGGGAGGTGAGGTTTGTCCAGGACAGCCTGACGGTGCCAAGCCCGAATGTGGGATCAATGGGAACTCCGTCCAATTCGGGTCTCCAGGCCTCCTGCGGCCTGGCCGCCTATTATCGGGATCAGGGGCGGCTGGTGCTGGAGGAGAGGCCCAGGGTGTGGCAGCCGGGGGCGGAGATGGAAGCCAGGGTGATGACCCTGTCCCTGAACGGCGACACGGTAAAAAGCCTAGAGGCCTTCGACTCGGTGGCCCTGCGCCAGTTCACGGCCACGGATGAGGATACCGATCTCATACGCTGCGACAGCCTGTGGGCCGAATTTCAGGACGGCAGGATCTCACAGGCTAAAACCTGTGGAGATGTCTGGAGCCTCTATCACCAATTCGACCAGGGCAGAAAGCGCGGCAGCAACATAGTCCAGAGCCGGGTGATGGAGTTTTATTTCAAGGAAGGAAGGCTGGCCAGGATCAACATCCCGGCCGAGGCCCGGGGCGCCTTTTTCGGAGAGGAGGTTCCGTGACGCCGTCCCGGATGGAGCTGAGAGGGGAGCTGAGGCAGGTTCTGGCCCCGGAGATGCTCCAGCTTTTAAAACTGCTCCAAATGCCGACCCTGGAGCTGCAGCAGCTGGTGCGCCAGGAGCTGGAGATCAACCCCATGCTGGAGGAGGTGCCCGAAGGCGAGGACATCAAGGAAGGGGCCGAGGAGCTAGTCGAGGAGCCGGACCAGGACCAGGGGACGGACGATAAGATAGACTGGCAGGACTATCTCCAAGAGGAGATGGAGTCTGCCCCCCAGTCATGCGAGACCACCCCCGAGGTCACCGGCTTTCCGATCATCTCCTGCCGTGAGAGCCTGCACGACAATCTGGTCACCCAGCTTAGGATCGCCTCGGGTAACGGAGATGACGTTGGACTTGGCGAGTTGATCATTGGCAACCTTGACGGAGACGGTTTCCTCAAGGTTCCGCTGGAGGAGATAGCTAAGCAGGCCGGATGCCAGACGGAACAGGTGGCCCAGGCCCTGAAAAAGGTGCAGAGCTTGGATCCGCCGGGGGTAGGCGCCCGGGACCTTAGGGAGTGTTTGCTCATCCAGCTGGCCCGGCAGGGGAAGGAGGGCACTCTGGCCTGGAGGGTGGTGACTTCGCACTTCGATCTGCTGGAGAGGCAGCGGCTGCCGGCCATTGCCCGAGCGCTGAAGACCACAGTGGCCGAAGTGGCCCGGGCCCAGAAGGTGATCGCCGGCCTTTCCCCTAGGCCCGGCTCCGGACTGGACACCGAGGAGCCCCGCTATGTTTATCCGGACGTCATTATCGAAAAGGTGGGGGACGGCTACCAGATCATTCCCAACGATAGAGCCGTGCCCCGGGTGCGCCTGACCCCGGGCTACAAACAGATTCTGCGCCAAGCCAAATCGTCCAGCCCCGAAGACCGGGCCTATGTGGCCAAAAGGATAGAGGCCGCCCGGTTCATCATCAGGATGATCGAGCAGCGGAGGCGGACCATCGGCAAAATCCTGGAGGCGGTGGTCTCCCGGCAACGGGATTTTCTGGAGAATGGGATCCGGGCCATCCAGCCGATGACCATGGGTCAGGTAGCCCAGGACATCGGAATGCACGAGTCCACCGTCAGCCGGGCGGTGCAGAACAAGTACGCCCTGACACCCCACGGCGTGGTGCCTTTGCGCTCCCTGTTCGGCGGCGGGCTGAAGACGGATGCCGGCATCGATTCCTCCCGGGGCATCAAGGCCATGATCAGCGATCTGGTCGGAAGCGAGGACGCTAAAAAACCTCTGACCGACGGACAGATCGCCAAAATGCTGAAGCAGCGGGGGATCAACATCGCCCGGCGCACGGTGGCCAAATACCGGGAGGAGGAACGGATATTGCCCACCCGGCTGAGACGTAAAAGGTAGATCCTCCATTTCTCAAGGTTTTTTGATTCCGCCGCCCGAAGGCACAAACTCAGCACCGGCAGGCCGGAAAGGAAAATGATTAACACTGCCAAAACAAACCGCCGGCGGCTGCCGCCGGAGTTCAAGCAGGTCCTGTCCCAGAATCCGGCCCGCCAGCAAGTGGGGCATATCCTGGAGAGCCTCGGTCTGAACACCGTCTGCCGTTCGGCCAAATGCCCCAACTGCAACCGATGCTTTTCCGAGGGCACGGCCACCTTTTTAATCATGGGGCCGGCCTGCACTCGGAGCTGCACCTTTTGCGCCGTGCCCCAGGGCCGGCCCCAGGCGCTGGATGCCGACGAGCCGGAGGCGGTGGGCCGGGCGGTGGCCGAGCTGAGGCTGGCCTATGCGGTGGTGACCTCGGTGACCAGGGATGATCTGGACGACGGCGGCGCCGGCCATTTTGCCGCCACTGTGGCCGCCATCAGGGCCGCCAGTCCGGGAACCAAGGTCGAAGTGCTGATACCCGACCTAAAAGGAGACCGGCGGGCGCTGGGGATGATACTTGATTCCAAGCCCGACGTTCTCAACCACAACCTGGAAACCGTTCCCCGTCTTTATACCCAGGTCAGGCCGGAAGCCGACTACCGCCGGTCGCTTCAGATTCTTTCCCTGGCGTGCAAGGCCGGCCTTAGGACCAAATCCGGCATGATGGTGGGCTTGGGCGAAGACAGGGAAGAGATCGAAGCAGTTTTCAACGATCTGGCTCAAGCCGGATGCCAGGCGGCCACCGTCGGGCAATACCTCTCTCCCTCGCCCCGGCACCGGCCCATCGCCAGGTTCTGGAGCGGGGAGGAATTTACCCGGCTGGAGGAAAAAGGCCGAAGCTTGGAGCTGGCGGTCCTGGCCGGACCTTTGGTGAGAAGCTCCTATCGGGCGGCCGAGCTATATTATTCTATGGATAGAGCACAAAGGTAAAGGATCAACCCGGCTAATACCCAAACTGGGGAATCCCGGGGAACTTTCTATTGATTATTCGGATTTTCACCAGTTACACAATGATTGATCGCCGCACTCATTATAATAGACCTGGTCGTTTGTCAACCAATCCGGACTTTGAGCATAACAAGCCAACAAAGGAGGGACGCCCATGCAGCTGAACATCACCACCCGTCACTATCCCGAAATGACCGACGCCATGCGGGCCGAGGTCGAGGACCGTATGGCCAGACTGGAGCGGTTCTTTGATCGTATTTTGGAGGCCAGGGTCATTCTCACCGAGGAAAAGCATCGCCACCAAGCCGAGATCACCCTGCACCTGCCGCGGGGAAAGAGGCTGACGGCCAAGGAGGTCTCCACCAGCATGGAGAGCGCCGTGGACATGGCGGCCAAGAAGATAGAGTCCCAGGTCAAGAAGTTCAAGGAGAAGCGGCGCGACCGCAAGCGGGTGAGCGTCAAGATCTGAAAGGCCGGGTAAGCAGTTTCATGCCCGAGAGGGGGTGGAATGAAAGAGATCACCGTCAAGGAATTGCTGGAAGACCGGAAGGAGGCCCTGCGGCTGGAGGTGCTCAATCCGGGACAGCTGGAGCGCAAGATCGTCATCGCCGACACCAACCGCCCCGGCCTGGCCCTGACCGGCTACATGGGATACTTTCTGTGGGAGCGCATCCAGATCATCGGCATCACCGAGACCGGATATTTGGAGACGCTGAGCTCCCAGGCCCGGATCGAGGCCCTGGGGCGGATCATGTCCCATCACATCCCCTGCGTCATCGTCACCAAAAAGCTGGAGGTCCATCCCGAGCTTCTGGACCAGGCCCGGGAGCGGGGGGTGCCGTTATTTCGCACCGAGATGGACACCACCGATTTCATTCACAAGCTGACGGCCTATATCGACAACCGCCTGGCGCCGGTGGTCTCGGTGCACGGCACCCTGGTGGACGTCTATGGAGTGGGATTGCTCTATACCGGGGACTCGGGCATCGGCAAGAGCGAGTGCGCCCTGGACCTGGTGGAGAGGGGGCACCGGCTGGTGGCCGACGACGTGGTGATGATAAAACGCCGCGGGGCCAACATGCTCATCGGCTACGGGAACCAGACCCTGCAGCACCACATGGAGATCCGAGGGGTGGGCATCATCGACCTGACGGCCATCTTCGGCATCCGGGCGGTGCGGATGAGGAAGCGGGTGGAGGTGGAGGTCAGGCTGAAGCGCTGGTCGGACGACGAGGACTACGAGCGGCTGGGCTTGGAGGAGAAGCCCACCGAAATCCTGGGAGTCCAGATACCATTAGTAACGGTGCCGGTGGTGCCGGGCAAGAATATCAGCGTTGTCTCCGAGGTGATCGCCATGAACCACCTGCTCAAGCTCTGCGGATACCGCTCGGCCGAGGAGTTCAATAAGAGGCTTTTGGACTCTATCCAGAAGAAATTCGAGGCGGCCCGGTACGACGAGGACGACGATATAGAATAAAGGCAGCCCTTGGACCCGGCTCAGGGCGAAAATACGGAACGCAAAACACCTAACGCAGAAGGCAGGGGGCAAACCTTCGACTTCACTCAGGTTAAAAAGGCAGAAGAAGCGGGAAAAAGAGATTAACTTGTGCTTCTTTGTTTGATCCGAATGAATACCAATAAAACTTACTTCCTCTTCGGCGTCCACAACCACCAGCCGGTGGGCAACTTCGACTTTGTTTTCGAGGAGGCCTATCAGAAGGCCTATCTGCCTTTCCTGGAGCTGGTCGCCCAGCGCCCCTGGTTCCGCTTCACCCTGCACAACAGCGGCTGCCTGTGGGAATGGCTGGCAGGACATCATCCCGAGTACCTGACTTTGGTCAAGCAGCTTTCCGACCGGGGGCAGGTGGAGCTCTGGGGCGGAGGGTTCTACGAACCCATTCTGCCGGCCATACCGGAGCGGGACCGCCGGGGCCAGCTGGCCATGATGTCCGATTTCCTGGAGCAACACTTCGGGGCCAGGCCACAAGGGGCCTGGGTGGCGGAACGAGTATGGGAACCGTCGCTGCCCTCGACCCTAACCCAGGCCGGGATCGGCTGGACGGCCTTGGACGACGCCCATTTCAAGGCGGCCGGTCTTTTCGACCAGGATCTGAACGGATATTTTTTGACCGATGACCAGGGATGTTCGCTGAAGGTATTTCCCATAAGCCAAAAACTTCGTTATCTGATCCCCTTCCACGACGTGGAGGAGGTCATCGGCCACCTGCTGAACGAGCATCGGCCGGGTCAGCTGGCGATATTGGCCGACGACGGGGAGAAGTTCGGGGTGTGGCCGGGAACCCACCAGCACGTCTTCGCCAAAGGCTGGCTGATCAGATTCCTTGAGGCCCTGGAGGCCAATCGGGAGCGCATCGAGACGATAACCTTCGCCCAAGCGGCGGAAAAAATCTTACCCCGGGGAAGGATCTACCTGCCGACCGGGTCCTATACCGAAATGGGCGAATGGGTGCTGCAGCCCGAGGCCGAGGCCGTCTACCGGGAGCTGGTGGACAGGCTGAAGCGCGAGGGCAACTACGACCGTTACGCCCCGTTCGTCCGGGGTGGGATCTGGAAAAACTTCTTCGCTAAGTACCCGGAATCGAATTTTATTTACCGCAAGATGCTGGAGGTGTCGTCCATGGTGGCCCAGTCCGGCCCCGAAGTTAGGCGTGAGCTCTACCGGGGACAGTGCAACTGCGGCTACTGGCACGGCATTTTCGGAGGGCTCTACCTGCCGCACCTGCGCTCGGCCTTGTACCGGCACCTGATCCGGGCCGAAAACTTGGCGCTAAATCAGGCCGGGTGCCGGTCGATGGAGCGCCGGGACTTCGACGGCGACGGGCGGACAGAGGTCAAGCTTTCCAACCGGATGATGAGCCTCTACCTCAAGCCGGACTGGGGTGGGGCTATATACGAATGGGACCTGAAGGAGAAGGAGACAAATCTGCTGGACAACCTTTCCCGACGGCCGGAGAGTTACCACCGTCACATAAAGGAGCACCGCACCGGGGAGGAATCAGGCAAGAGCATCCACGAGATGATGGCGGCCAAGGAGGAGGGGCTGGAAAATCTGCTGACCTATGATCCCTGCCCCAGGATGGCCTTGATGGATCATCTGTTGGAGCCCGAGGCCTGCCTGGAATCGCTGCGAGGATCACGCCTTCCGGCCTACCAAGGGGTGCTGGAAACCGGCTGGGAGGAGTCGGAGCTTGGGGATAACAAGGTGCCGGGCGTCGGGATGAAAGGTATCCATAAAAACATAGTAATCGAAAAGACGGTAAGGCTGGCGGCCTACGGCGTCCTCCGGGCGGACTATCGCTGGACCAACAAGGGAAGAGAGCCGGTGGAGCTGAGGCCGGGCATCGAGTTCAACCTGGGGCTGCTTTCAGCAGGGGAAGGACGCTATTGTAAATCAACAAAGCCTCTTTCCACCGACAGGCTGGACCGGGCGGCCGAGGACGGCGATATTCAATACCTGGAGGTGCACGACGACTTCCGCGGACTCAGGGTTGAATTCCGGCTGGACCGTGCTTGGGACCTGTGGCGCTATCCGGTAGAGACGGTCTCCCAGTCGGAATCGGGCCTGGAGCGTAATTACCAGTGCTCCTGCTTGGTTTGGAGCCGGCTGATAAGGCTGGAGCCGGGGCAAACCGAAACGTTGGAAATATCGGTCGAGGTTAAGCCATGAAGGAGGCCTCGGTGACCATTGTCAACCGGCTGGGGATGCACGCCCGGCCGGCGGCCCTGATGGTGAAAACAGCCGACCGCTACCGCTCCCAGATCTGGATCCGCAAGGATGACCTGGAGGTCAACGGCAAGAGCATCATGGGGGTGATGATGCTGGCGGCCGAGCCCGGCTCCAGCCTGCACATCAGGGCCCAGGGGCCTGACGAAACCGAGGCCCTGGAGGCCTTGTGCCGGCTGGTGGCCGACAAATTCAACGAGGACTGAAGATGGCCAAGGAGCTGAAACTGCAGGGGATCGCCGCCTCGCCCGGGATCGGCATCGGCCGGATCTTCATCTACCGCAAGGGCGCCCCGGCTGTGGCCCGGCAGAAGGTGGCCGACGCCGAGTCCGAGGTCCAAAGATTCGTCCGGGCCGTGGAGAGGGCCAGAGCCGAACTGGACGAGCTGCGGGGCCTGGTGGTGGAGCGGCTGGGCCAGGAAGAGGCCCAGCTGTGGGACGCCCAGCTGATGATGCTCTCCGATGCCACTGCCGCCGAGCGTACCAAGGAGCGCATTCGCCGGGACGGGCAGGACGCGGCCTCGGCCTTTCACGAGGTGATGGAGCAGGTGGCCGGCCAGCTGGAGGGTTCCGACAACCAATATCTCAAGGAGAGGGTGGTCGACATCCGGGACATCTCCTGGAGGGTGGTCAAGCATATCCGAGATCAGGGCCAGGCTCCCAGCCTACCCCGAGAAGCCATCGTGCTGGCCCACGAACTGTCTCCGGCCGACGCCGCCTATCTGGCCGCCCATAAAACCTCGGCCATGGTCACCGAGATCGGGGGCAAGACCTCGCATACCGCCATCATCGCCCGCAGCTTGGAGATCCCGGCCGTGGTGGGCATCAAGGGCTCTCTGGTCCAGGCCTCCCAGGACGACTGGGCGGTGGTGGACGGCAACCGGGGGACGGTCATCCTCAACCCCCTTCCGGCCACCCTGGAGTCCTACCGCCGTCAGCAGAAGGCTTACCAAAAACACGTGGCCGATCTCAAGAAACTGCGCCGCTCCAAGGCCATCACCCGCGACGGGCATCAGGTGGAGCTTTCGGCCAACATCGAGCTGCCCGAGGAGGTGCCCTCGGTGCTCTCCCACGGGGCCAAGGGGGTGGGGCTGTTCCGCACCGAGTTTCTCTACCTGACCTCGGACCGGCTGCCGACCGAGGACGAACAATACGCCATCTACCGCCGGGTGGCCGAAAAGCTGGCGCCGGACCCGGTCATCATCCGGACCTTCGATCTGGGCGGCGACAAGATCGGCAGCCAGGCTTCGGACTCCGAGGCCAATCCCTTCCTAGGCTGGCGAGCCATCCGTTTCTGCCTGGACCGGCCTCAGATGTTCAAATCTCAACTGAGGGCCATCCTCAAGGCCTCGGCCCACGGGTCTGTCAAGATAATGTTTCCTATGATCTGCTGCCTGGACGAGCTTAAAAGGGCCAAGGCGATGGTGGAGGAGGCCAAGGAGGAGCTGAGGAGGGGCAGGATCAAATTCGACGAGAAGTGCCCGGTGGGCATCATGGTGGAGACCCCGGCAGCCGCCCTGTCGGCCCAGGCTCTGGCCGCCGAGTCCGACTTTTTCAGCATCGGCTCCAACGATCTGACCCAATACACCCTAGCGGTGGACCGCACCAACCAGAAAGTGGCCAAGATGTACGACCCTTTCAACCCGGCGGTGCTGAGGCTGGTACGGGAGGTGATCGAGGCCGGGCATCGGGCCGGCATCTGGGTGGGCATGTGCGGCGAGATGTGCGCCGACCCGCTGGCGGTGCCCTTGCTGCTGGGCCTGGGCCTGGACGAGTTCAGCATGAACCCGGTGGCCGTGCCCGAGGTAAAACGGATGATCCTGAGCCTGCGGCTGGACCAGTGCCGCCGGGTGGCCTCCAAGGTGATGGAGGCCGAGAGCGCGGAAAGGGCCAGGATATTGCTGGCCGAATTCGTCATCGGGCTGTTTCCTGATTTGGCCCTGACCTGCTCGGTGGAGGAGACCTGATCAAAGAAAGATCATTATACAAGCCATCCATAAATATCAAAGACGAGGAGAAAGCATGGCCGAGAAACTGCACCTGCTGGACCTGGTGGCTCAGTATCAGACCATCAAGCCCGAGATCGACGCCGCCATCGAGAGGGTGGTGTCCACCGGCGGCTTCATTCTGGGCAAGACCGTCGAGGAGTTCGAAACCTCGGTGGCCCAATATGTAGGGGTCAAGTTCGGAATCGGGGTCAACTCCGGTACCGACGCCCTCTATCTGGCCCTGAGGGCAGCCGGGGTCAAAGAGGGCGACGAGGTGATCACCACCCCCTTCACCTTCATCGCCACCGCCGAGGTGGTCACCTGGATACCGGCCAAGCCGGTGTTCGTGGACGTCTGCCCGGACACCCTCAACATCGACCCGGCCAAGATAGAGGCGGCCATTACCCCCAAGACCCGGGCCATCATGCCGGTGCACCTCTACGGCCAGGCGGCCGACATGGACGAAATCACGGCCATCGCCCAAAAGCATAACCTCAAAGTGATCGAGGACTGCGCCCAGAGCCTGGGCTCCAAATACCAGGGCCGGCAGACCGGCTCCATGGGCCACATTGCCGGCCTGTCTTTCTTCCCCAGCAAAAACCTGGGAGCCTACGGCGACGGCGGCATGATCCTGACATCGGACGAGACCATGCTTAAGGAGTGCCGGGTGCTGCGCCAGCACGGCTCGGACAAGAAATACCACCATATAAAAATAGGGGTCAATTCCCGGCTGGACGCTCTCCAGGCGGCGGTGCTGGCCGTCAAACTGAGGCACCTCGACCGGTGGAACCAGGCCCGGCGGGAGAAGGCCGCCTACTATGACCGGGCCTTCAAGGGGGTGGGCGACATCAGGACACCGGAGGTCAGACCCTACAACCAGATGATCTACCACCAGTACACCCTGCGCACCGCCAAGCGCGACGCCATGATCGAGCACCTCAACAAGAGCGGAGTGCCCAACGCGGTGCACTACCCTATTCCCCTGCACTTGCAGCCGGCCTTCAGCTTTTTAGGACTGAAGCAGGGCGATTTTCCGGCGGCCGAGGAGGCGGCCAGCCAGGTTTTCTCTCTGCCCATCTACCCCGAGATAACCACGGCCCAGCAGGACCGGGTGGTGGAGGCCATAAAAGAATTCTATAAATAGCAGCAACTATTAAAGGCCTTTTTCCCGCGAAATACACTAAATACACAAAAAGCGGAGTTATGATTGCTCAGTGATCACAGCCTCCTTTTATGGAATATTTAAAAAACCACCTTTAGCGTTTTTAGTGTGTTTAACAGGTTGTTCGGGAAGAATTTTATTATGGGTCAAATCACTATCCATCCGACGGGCATCACCGCCTGTGGGGGAGGGCCATGAACAGGGAACTGAGGATCCTGATCCTGGAAGACGATGCCGTCGATGCCAAGCTCATCGAGCAAGAGCTGGCACGGTCGAACCTGGCCCATTCCACCCGGGTGGTGATGAACGAACAGGATTTCCTGGCCGGATTGGAGTACCACCGGCCGGACATCATCCTGGCGGACTACAAGGTGCCCCGGTTCGACGGACTGGCGGCCCTGGCGGTGGCCAGGCGCAAGTGCCCGGAGGTGCCCTTCATCTTCGTCTCCGGGGTGATGGGGGAGGAGCTGGCGGTGGAGGCCCTCAAAAGCGGGGCTACCGACTACGTCGTCAAAGACAAGATGGGCCGGCTGGCGCCGGCCATACTCCGGGCCCTGCGCGAAGTACAGGAGCGTAGCGAGCGCCGGCGCAGCGAGTTAATCCGGGAGGCCCTGTACCGCATCGCCCAGCTCTCCGGATCCACCGCCGATATGGACAAGTTCTACCAGTCCATCCACGAGACGGTCAAGACCCTGATTCCGATTCCCAACATGTACATCGCCCTTCTCGACCCGGTCCGCCACATCATAAGCTTTCCCTATTACTCGGATGAAAAGGATTCTCCGCCGCGGGAGCGGCCGTTGGGGAACAACCTCACCGACCACGTCATCCGAAGCGGCCAGCCTCTGTTGATGGTCCAGGAGAGGCGGGCGGAGCTGGAAAAACTGGGCATAGGCAGCTACGGCACGCCCGCGGTCGACTGGCTGGGGGTGCCGCTCAAGGGCGAGGCCGGCACCTTTGGAGCGCTGGCCATCCAGAGCTACGATCCCGGGTGCCGGCTGGGAGAGCCGGAGCAGGAGATCATGGCCTTCGTTTCCCAGCACATTGCCGGCGCCCTGGAGAAGAAAAAAACCATGGATCTGCTGCGGGAGAGCGAGCTCAAGCACCGCACCCTGCTGGACAGCATCCAGGCCCCCATCCTTTCGGTCAACCGGGATATGACCGTCAACTACTGCAACCGGGCCTACGCCGATCTGCTGCAGCGCAGCCCCCAGGAGTTGGAGGGAACCGGCATTAAAGAGGTCTATCCCGAATTCACCGGCTCGCCTATGGAAAAGGCCTTTCAGCGGGCCCTGGCCGAAGGCCAGCCCCAGCAACTGGAGGAAGAGCGGCAGGGCCGCAGCATTTCTTTCCGGATATTTCCCACCCCCTGGGGCTTGCTATCCATCGCCGAGGATATCACCGAGCGGCGGCGGATGGAACAGGAGCTGCAGCGCTTGGCCATGTCGCTTGAAGAAAAGGTCAGACAGAGGACCCAGGAGCTGGCCGAGGCCCTGGAGGCGCTCAAGATCGAGAACGCCGAGAGAACCTGGACCGAGGCGGCCCTGCGCAAGTCTGAGGAAAAGTACCGCTTCCTTTACGAGGAGAGCCCGACCATCAACATCATCATCGAGGCCAACGGCACGGTTTTAGACGTCAACAAGCTGGCGCTGGAGCGACTGGGATACGCCAAGGAGGAGGTGGTGGGAGCTCCGGTTTTCAGGTTCGTGGCCTTTGAGCAACGGGAGGCGGTGATGGCCGACCTGGAGAAAAATTTTAGGGGTGAAAGCACCCCGGAGCTTCAGGTAGGGGTGCTGGCCAGGGACGGGACGGTCCGGACCATCCTCTTTTCCCAGAAAAATGTCATGATCCAGGAAGAGGGCCGTCCGCCCAGCATCCTGATCTCGGGGATGGATATCACCGACCGCACCCAGTCGGACGAGGTGCGGATGAAGTACGAATTCAGCGTCAACGCCTCCAAAGATCTGATGACCCTGATCCGCAGCGATCAGGTTTATGAGGCGGCCAACGAGGCTTACTGCCAGGCCCATGGCAAGCGCCGGGAGGACATCGTCGGCCGGACGGTGGAGGAGGTCTGGGGCCCGGAGGCGGCCAAGGTCATCGGCGGATATCTGGAACAGTGCTTCCAAGGCCAGGAGGTCCATTACCAGAAATGGTTCGATTTCGCCGCTTTGGGACGCCGCTTCTTCGACGTAGCCTACTATCCCTATCGCGACCAACGAGGGATTGTCACCCACGTGGTGGTGGTCTCCCGCGACCGGACCGAGTACCGGCTGGCTGAGGACCGGATGGCCGAGAGCCAGCGAACATTGTCCACCCTGCTCTCCAACCTTCCCGGCATGGCCTACCGCCGCCGCGGCGACCGGAAAAGGACCATTGAGTTCGTCAGCCAAGGCTGCCTGGAGCTGACCGGACACCGGCCGGAGCAGTTTCTGGAGGGAGAAGCCATCTCCTATGATTCCCTGATCTTCGAGGAGGACCGGGAGATGGTGGCGGCCGAATACCAGAACGCGGCCGCCAGCCGCCAGCCGTTTCAGATCATCTACCGCATCCGGGATGCCCAAAGGGAGGAACACTGGGTGTGGGAGCAGGGCCGCTGGATGTACGACCAGGAAGGCCGGGCGCAGGCTCTGGAGGGGCTCATCGTCGACATCACCGACCGCAAACGGGCGGAGAAGGCTCTGTGGGAGAAGGAGGAGCACTACCGCAACCTCTTCGAGAACATGCCCATCGGTGTCTACCGCACCAATCCCGAGGGCCAGGTGCTGATGGCCAACCCCTTCCTGGTGAGGATGATCGGCTATGACAGCTTGCAGGAGCTGCAGAGGATAAATCTGGAAACGCACGACATCTACGGCCCGGGCCAGAGCCGAGCCCGTTTCCGGGAGCTGATGGAAAAGAACGGCATGGTCCAGGCTCTGGAGTCCGAATGGAAGAAGAAGGACGGCAGCATCATCTACGTCCGGGAGAACGCCATCGCCATCCGGGACAGGTCGGGCAAGATCGTCTACTACGAGGGGACAGTGGAGGACATTACCGAACAGCGCCACGCCCGCCTGTTGGAATCGTCCCTCTACCGACTTTCCGAGACCACCAGCAATAGCCGTGATATCCAGGAGTTCTATCGCTCGGTCCACGGCGTCGTCAGCCAGCTGATGTATGCCAGAAATTTCTACGTGGCCCTGGTCGACCCCTCCACCAAGACCCTCTCCTTCCCCTACTATGTGGACGAACGCGATCCCAAGCCGGCTCCCCGGCCCTTCGGCGACGGCATCACCGAACATGTCATCGCCACCGGCCAGCCTTTGCTGGCCACCGGCAACGCCATCAGCAACATGGTGGCCGCCGGCCTGATCGCCTACCAGGGCACGCCGGACTGCTGCTGGCTGGGGGTGCCGCTGAAGAAGGGGGAAAAGGCCTTCGGGGCCCTGGTGGTCCACAGCTACCAGGAGAGTCAATCGTACAGCGAAAAGGATAAGGAGGTGCTGACCTTTGTCTCCCACCAGATCGCCCTGGCCATCGAGCGCAAGAATTCGGAGGAGGAGCTGAAGCATTTGGTGGCGGCCATCGAGCAGGCGGCCGAAGGGGTCATCATATCCGATCCCCAGGGGATGATACGGTACAGCAATCCCGCCTTCCAAGAACTGGCCGGCCGCAGCCGGGAGGAGTTGGTCGGCCTGGATCAGGGGCAGGTGCTGGGCAGGGGGTTCCAGCAGCTTTTCAGCCGCGAGATATCAGGCCTGCTTCAGGCCGGAAGATCATGGCACGGCCAGTTTTCCCAGCCGCGGAAGGACGGCACCGAATTTGAGGCCGACGCCACCCTGTCGCCGGTGATGGATCCCGGAGGGGCGGTGGCCAACCTGGTGATCGCCGTCCGGGACGTCACCGAGCAGAAAAGGCTGCGCTCCATCGCCGAGGCGGTAAACACCATGGACAACATCGGCTACGTCTTCAGCGGCATCCGGCACGAGATCGGCAACGCCCTGACCTCGATCAAGATGGCCATCGGGATCCTCTCCAAGAATTTGGACACCTATCCCAAGGAGACCATCGTCAAGGTGATCGAAATGGCCTCCAAGGAGGTGTCCCGGATGGAGGACCTGCTGCGGTCGCTGAAAAATTTCAGCATGTACGAAAGCCTGAAGCCGGAAAAAGTCGAGATCAACCAGTTTCTGGGCAAGATCAGGCTGCTGGCGGCCGAGGACTTCAAGAAAAGAGGCATCGCCATCGAGACCAGGCTTCATCCCGGCGAGATCGAGGCCTGGCTCGATCCCCGGGCCCTGCAACAGGTGGTTTTGAACCTATTGGCCAATTCCGCCGACGCCCTGCAGGGCCGGGAAGACGCCAGGATTGTGCTCTCCTCCGCCCGGGACAACGGAAGTCTGGAGATAGCGGTCGAGGACAACGGCTGCGGCATCAACCGGGAACAACAGAAAAACCTTTTCAAGCCGTTCTACACCTCCAAGCCTTCAGGCACCGGCCTGGGACTGGTGATCACCAAGAACATCATGGTAAAAATGAACGGAGATATTCGGATAGAAAGCGAAAAGGATCGGGGCACCAAGGCTATCTTAAGGCTGCCGGCGGCCTAGAGCTGAGGCAACGGGAGGCTGAATTCCGCCATTATAATAGGGGGGAGGGGCCAGTGAAGAACGTTCTGATCGTCGACGACGAGAAATCATTTCTCGGCCTGCTGGAGGAGGGCTTCAAGGCCTACCGCCGCGATTTCTCGGTATTTACGGCCGAAAACGGCCGGCAGGCAGTTGAGCTTCTTCGCTCCCAGCCGGTGGACCTGGTGGTCACCGACATCAAGATGCCCCAGATGGACGGATTCGAACTGCTGTCATATCTCAAAGAATTTCATCCCGGCGTTCCTGTGATACTGACCACCGCCTTCGGCACCCACGACATCGAGGAGAGACTCCGGGCCATGGGGGCCTCCCAGTACCTGGAGAAGCCGCTCGATTTCGAGGTACTGGCCGGCAAGATCGTCGAGGAGCTAGCCGAGACCATCACCCGCCAGGAGCGGGAAAAAAGAGAAGCCAGGTCCAAAGGCCGGACCACCAGGGTCTTGGCCTGCGGCCCTTGTTTCAACATGCAGCAACAGGCCTCGGCCATGCTCGACTCCGGATCGTTTTCGGTGAAGACTGTCGAGAGGCTGGCCGAGATACCACGGGCGATCCAGCTGGAGCGGCCGGACGTGGTGCTGTTGTCGGTGCTCCAGGATCAGGATCTAAACGACCTCAAAAAGGTGGTCGAAGAGATCCAGCGCCAGAACCCGCTGCGTCCGGTGATCCTTCTGGCCGAGGAGGCCGGGCCGGCAGCCATCATAGACTTCTGGAGGCTGGGGGCCAGCGATCTGGTGCTAAGGGCCCGGGCCGCCCAGGAGCTGGTTCCGGCCATCGACCGCAGCCTGAGGAACTATCAACAGGCCAAGACCTTCTTCACCAGCCAGCTCCGGGTGTCCTACGAGACCGAGATCAAGCGGCTGCACCAGGAGATGTCGGATGAGCTCAACCGCATCCTCAACCTGGAGGACCAGCTCTCCGGGGTCAGCGGCCAGATGATAAAGGTGCTGGTCAACGCGGTGGAGATAGGCGATCCCTATGTCCGGGGGCATTCGGAGAGGGTTGCCTCTCGGGCCAAGCGCATCGTGGAGCATATGAACCAAGCCTACCTGATGTCGCGGGGGGTGATGGATGTCGGCCAGTTGGAGATGGCCTGCCTGCTACACGACATCGGAAAACTGGGGGTGCCGGACAGCGTCCTCAACCAGAGGCACCAGCTTTCTGATTCCGAATGGAGCCTGATCCGCCGCCACCCCCACCTGGGGGCAGATATTGTGGCCAACATAGGCCAGCTCCACGGCATTGCGCCCGACATCCGGCACCACCACGAGCGCTGGGACGGAGGCGGATACCCCGACGGGCTCAAAGGCGACGACATTCCGGTCAAGGCCCGCGTGATCGCGGTGGCCGACGCCTTCGACGCCATGGCCTCGCCCCGGATCTACCGCCAGCCCATGCCCCTGCCGGTGATCGTCGAAGAGATAAGGAAAGAGAGCGGCACTCAGTTCGACCCCCAGGTGGTGGAGGGACTGATGGGCATGGTGGGCGAGATGTAAATAATCCTTGAAGACACAGAGTGGCACGGATTACTAAGAAACGAGAAAAAATATTCCGACAGCCGAAGGGCAACGATCAGTAATTTCGATATAAACAATCGACGGACAGCCACATGAAAAGCGAGTACATCCATCCCTTCGTGGAGGCGGCGGTCAAGGTGTTGGGCGAGGTCATCGGCGGCCAGGTGTCCCGGGGGGCGGTGTCCCTGAGGACCTCGGTGGTCTCCACCCAGGGCATCGCCAGCTTGGTGGGCATATTCGGCGAAGCCGAGGGAAGAATGTTGTTGGATATGAGCCGGGAGACCGCCCGCCTCCTGGCCTCGCTGATGAAAGGCCAAGAGATGGACGACCGGGAGGAGCTGGTTCCGGCCACGGTCAACGAGTTGGCCAACATCATCGCCGGTCGGGCGGTCTCAGACCTGGTCAACCGGGGCCACCGGTTCAACATCACCTCGCCCACCCTTTTTTCTGGCAAGGAGATGAACGTTTTCAACACCACCCTGGAGACGGTGGTCATTCCACTGGAGACCGAGGCGGGGCAGGTGATCATCAACCTGGCTATTCGCCCCAGGAATCAAGACTATTGAAAAAAATAGGCAGGTTAATTTGCTAAAAAAAGATAGTATATCTTCTTTAATCTTAGGATTGGCGGCCTGTTTGTCATTGATCGCATTGGCCGGGTGCAGCCTGGATGGTAGCATCTGGCCGGACATCCCCGATCTTAGGCCGGAGGAGGCGGCCACCCTGGCCCAGGACTTGGAGGGGCCGCCGTCGTTTCCGACGGTGGACGTCAGGCAGGGGAAGGGCCGGGTCGCCCAGTACGGCCGCCGTTTGACAATGGATATCGCTCTGCTCGATGAACATGGTCAGCCCCAACAAAAAGAGACGATTACCTGTCTCTGGCCGCCGGTGGACAGGAACCGGCTGCCGTCGCCTTACATACCCATAGAAGTGGCTTCAGGGGAGACGCCGGATTACTTTTTCATCTGCGTGGCTGGAATGCGGGAGGGGGGAATCAGGGTGGTCACCCTGCCCCGCACCGCATCGCCTGGGGACACTGTCACCAGACGATTCCGCGACGCCGCCACCGACCGACGGATCGAAATGCCCCGCGACCGCGAAGTGCGGCTCAGAATTGAGCTGCTCAAGGTCACCAAGCCCAGAATAGTCATGCTGACTACCTACTCCATCCCGGCCATGAAGAACAGGAAGGTAGTAGAATTCTGAGACGGCCAGAGGATTCCGGGCAACGGCAGACAAAAGAGCGGAGGCGGCCAAAAGGCCGCCTCCGCTCTTTCCTGGACGCGGTCGGCCCAAGTCAGATCGATGTGACGTGAACATCATGCCCGCGCCACGCTGTGCTAACGAGCCTTCGTCCAACCAGGGACTGCGGCCCGCAGGCGGAGCAGGGCCGGGAAAGATGCCTTTATCATCCCGCCCACGCCACGCTGCGCTATCGGGGCTAGGTCGGGCGAGATGCCTTTAACATCCCGCAGGCGGCGGCGATGTCGCGGCCCTTGCTGGAGCGGACGGTAACCTTGGGGTGGAGCAACGAGACCAAACGGTGAAACTCGCGGACGGAGGCCTTCGTCGGCTGATGGAATTCTCCGCCGGGCGGGCCGTTGTAGGGGATGAGGTTGACCTTGGAAGGGATTCCCCGCAGCAACCGGCCCAGGTTCCGGGCGTCGGCCGGCCGGTCGTTGAAGCCGGCCAGGAGCACGTACTCGAAGGTCACCAGTTTGCCGGTGACTGAGGCGTAATTTTTAACGGCAGCCAGAAGTGCGGCCAGGGGATATTTTTTATTGACCGGCATCAGCCGGCTGCGGATTTGGTCGTCGGCTCCGTTAAGCGAGACGGCCAGCTTGAACTGTTCAGGCTCCCGGGCCAGCCGCTCGATGCCGGGAACCAGTCCGGCGGTCGAAATTGTTATATGCCTGGCGCCTAGTCCAAAGCCTTGCGGCGAGTTAATAATCCTGGCGGCGGCCAGCACGTTGTCGTAGTTGTCGAAGGGGTCGCCCATGCCCATGAAGACCACATTGGACACCGGGCAAGGAGCCAGCTTCATTAGATAAAGAAGCTGGCCGGCTATCTCGGCCGGAACGAGGTTTCTGGAGAAACCCATGGCTCCGGTGGCGCAGAAGGCGCAGCCCAGACGGCAGCCGGACTGCGACGAAAGGCAGGCAGTCAGGCGGCCCGGGCCGGGGATGAGGACACACTCGAAGCTTGTTCCCCTTGGAGCTTCCAACAGAAGCTTTTTGGCGCCGTCACGGGATTGGGCGGTGCGGGCCAGCGATAGCGGATTGACCGAGAATTTTTCTGCCAGGCTTTTTCTGAGGCCCGCCGGCAGGTCGGTCATCTTATTGAACTCCGTGATTCCGCGCCGGTAGACCCAGGCCAGAATCTGCCGGGCCTGGTAGAGCCGAAGCGGCTCGGGACTGGCCGCCTCGAGCAGTTGCTCCGGGGAGAGGCCGAGGATTGAGGGTTTGCCGCTTGCGGTCATGGATTCCCTAAATAACTGCTTCGCACCATGTCATCCTGGGCATAGCATCTTCCCTTGCCTCCGAAGAGTCTGGCAGATTCTTCGATGGCCCAGCGTGGAGACAGGCTCTGAATGTCGTTATCTGGTTTATCAGTATTTAAAGCCGCCCCATTCGAACGGGACGGCTTCTGACAAATCCGGTGGACGGCGACGCTAGAACGAATCGTAATACGAGATCTTGACGGTACGGCCGATGCGGGCCGAGGGAGAATCCCCGTAACCGTTGCGCAGAATGTTCTTGAGGTCGAACTCCAAAAGCAGCCGCTTGCTGAACAGCCAGCGCAGGCCGCCGTTGAGGTAGCCGTAGCCTTCGCCGAACTGCCGGTCCTCCAGATTGTCGTTAAGGGCCAGGTCGTATTCGGCCACCAGCCACAGCTCGGGATTGAGCGACTTCTCGATGCCGCCGAAGAAGTTCACCGAGTTGTCCGGATTATGCCGGTCCTCGATGCTGTAGTTGGCTCCGCCGTGGAAACCCATGGTGCCCAGGAAACGGTAATTCTTTGAGGCCACAGCAAAAAAACCCGGGGAGCGGGTGAGATAGCGGCTGCCGCACCAAGGCCCGTAGCCCTGGTTGTTGAAGCCGACGGCGATGGCCGGAAACCAGTAGCTTTCGTCCCAGAACCGGTATTTTACCTGGACGCCGGGCGACGGATTCCAGTTGGGGCTGCCGTAGCCTATGATGTTGTCCCCCCCGTAGGTGACCCCCAGGTTTAGGCGGTCGAACATGCCGAACGACAGGCCCAAAAGCAAGCCGCCCACGGGCTGCATCCGCATGTCGATGGCGTAGGAGCCGCGGCCCATGGTGCCGGCAGTGGGAAAGTCAACCATCTCGCCGAACTGGAGGGCCGATGCTCCTGATGCCGTTAAAATAATGACTATGGGAAAATAGTATAGGCGTTTCATTCCAGCCTCCATCAATAATTTGAATCATTATATAACATATAGTTAAATATTTCAAGCATTATTTATATATAATTAAACATTTTTTATTGCCAAAGTAGTCAACAGGTATTAGGCTAATACAATATATAGCATTAAGAAACGGCATCGCAGAAAGCGATGCCGTTTAAGTTCGCCGGGCTTAATCCCTTCGCCGGAAACTGCCCTGCCTCCGCCCGTTCTGCGGCTGCCAGCG
Organism: uncultured bacterium; assembly: GCA_964588285.1. Lineage (GTDB taxonomy): Bacteria > Edwardsbacteria > AC1 > AC1 > EtOH8 > CAZPNX01. Next base: position 5,896 of record CAZPNX010000002.1, on the reverse strand, counting down.
GCCGCAGAAGCGAAAGGCCTGAGAACCCAGCAGCTGGCCCAGCTCCTGAAAGAGCTCGGGCTCGGGGCTTACCCTGAGTCGTTTGGATCGTATCTTTACAGGCCGCTCTCCAGGGTTCTCCACTAAAAAGACAACCGGGCAGGCGCCGGGATACTTGTCCAGGATGGCGGTGATCTGCCGGGTGGAGTCATCGTCCATCTGCGACTGATTGAGGACCACCTCGATATGCTCTACCAGTTGGTGGCGGCACTGGGCCAGGGGGAAAAGATCGCTGGCTACGATCTTGGGGCTTTCCTCCTCGCGGGTGGAGACCGAGCCGGCCACCAACAGCAAGGAGTCGGGCTCCAGCAGCTGGCGTTTGGATTCCAGCAGATCGGAAAAAACCAGCACCTCGCAGGTTCCGGACAGCCCCTCCAGGGTGACAAAGGCCATGGGCTTGCCGTTGCGCTGGGGCGTCTGCTTGACCGCTGAAACCGAGCCGCCGACGATCACCGGCTGGTTGTCCTCCAGTTCCCCCAATTGGCCGATGGAATGGGTGGCAAACGATCTCAGCTCCACCTTGAACTTCTCCAGGGGATGGCCCGAAAGATAGAAACCCAGCGACTCCTTTTCGAACGAGAGAAAGGACTTGGGATCGATCTTTTTCTCCGATTTGGCCGTCTTGGCCCGGACCGGGGCCTCTTCGTCGAAGAATGAGGTCTGGCCCTGATCCCGCCGTTCCCGCCAGGCCGAAGCGGTGTCCATAGCGGCCTCGAGGGATTCAAGCAACGACAGACGATCGGGGTCGACCGAGTCGAAGCAGCCGGCCTTGATGAGGCTCTCGGCCACCTTGCGGTTGACCAGCCTGGGGTCCGCGTTCTCCAGCATTCGCGTCACCGAATCAAAACGGCCCAGCCTTTCCCGGGAGGCCACGATGGCTTCGATGGCCTGCTGGCCCACGTTCTTGACGGCGCCCAGCCCGATGCGGATGGCCTGGCTGCCCGGCGGCCCTTCGGGGCGGTAGCGATAGTGGCTGGCGTTGATGTCCGGAGGCAGGATCCGCAAACCCTTCTCCCGGCAGTCGGCCAAAAATGAATTGGTCTTGTCGGCGTCGCCCATGACGCTGGAGAGCAGGGACGACATATACTCGGCCGGGAAATGGGCTTTAAGGTAGGCGGTCTGGTAGGCCAGCACCGCATAACCGGCGGCGTGCGACTTGTTGAATCCGTAGCCGGCAAACTTGGCCAGCAGGTCGAAGATTTTCTCGGCTTTTTCCTTGGGGATGCGGTTGGTCTCCCAGCAGCCCTTGATGAAGGCCGGACGCTGCTGCTCGACGATCTCCGGGTTCTTTTTGGAGATGGCTTTTATCAGCAGATAGCCGGCTCCCAGGCTCCAGCCGGCCAGGGCCTGGACCGCCTGCATCACCTGCTCCTGGTAGATGAGGATGCCGTAGGTGTCGCGGCAGACCGACTCCAGCAGGGGATGCTCATACTCGATCCTCTGCTTGCCGTTCTTGCGGGCCAGGAAGTCAGGGATGAGGTCCATGGGTCCGGGACGGTAGAGGGAGATGATGGCGATGATGTCCTCGATGGACGAGGTCAGGAAGCTGACCGTCAGGTCGCGCATTCCCGAGCCTTCCAGCTGAAAGACACCCACGGTGTCTCCGGAGCGCAGCAGCTCGAAGGTCTTTTGATCGTCGTAGGGGATGTACTGGATGTCCACCTCGACCCCACTGGCCCGGGCCAGCTCTAAGGTCTGGTCGATGACCGTCAGATTGCGCAGCCCCAGGAAGTCCATCTTCAAAAGGCCGCACTTTTCCAGCCAGCCCATCTCATACTGGGTGGAAATCTCGCCTCCCTTTTGGTTTTTAAAGAGCGGCAGATAGTCGGTCAGGGAACCCGGGGTGATGACCACCCCGGCGGCGTGGGTGGAGGCGTTGCGGATGCGGCCCTCCAGACGCTGGGCGATGCCGACAACCTCCTTATAGCGGGGATCGGAGTTCACCAGCTTGGCCAGGTCCGGCACCTGCTTGAGGGCCTCGGCCATGGTCTTGTTGAAGGGGATCAGCTTGGCGATGCGGTCGGCCTCTGGGTAGGAGAGCTTGAATACCCGGGCCACGTCCCGCACCGCCTGCCTGGCCTTCATGGTGCCGAAGGTGATGATCTGGGAGACGCTGTCCTGGCCGTACTTGGACTTGACGTAGTCGATCACCAAGTCGCGCTTGAGGTCGCCGAAGTCGATATCGACATCGGGCATGCTGATGCGCTCCGGATTGAGGAAGCGCTCGAACAGCAGGCCGTAGCGGATGGGGTCGACGTCGGTAATGCCCAGGCTGTAGAGCACCAGGCTGCCCACGGCCGAGCCGCGCCCCGGACCCACCGGCACCCGGCTTTGGCGGGCGAAGTCGATGAAATCCTTGACCACCAGGAAGTATCCGGCAAAGCCCATGCGCTCGATGATGTCCAGCTCCTTGTCCAGCCTCTCCTGGAGGCCGGGGGTGACCTTGGGATATCGTTTTGCCAGTCCGGTATTGGCCAGGTAGCGCAGGTAGGCGTTTTGGCCGTCGAATTCGGGCGGAACCGGAAAATGCGGCAGATTGAGCTTGCCAGTGCCCAGGTCGGAAAGCTGCAGATTGCAGCGCTCGGCGATGGCGGCGGTGTTGGCCAGGGCTTGGGGCAGGTTCTCAAACAGCCGGGCCATTTCGGCCGGGGAGCGGAAATAGAAGCTGTTGTTGGCGAACTGGAACCGGCCCGGGTCGTCCATGGTGGAGCCGGTCTGGACACAGAGCTGGACGGCGTGGGCCTTGGCGTCGTCCGGAGACAGATAGTGAACATCGTTGGTGGCCGCCAGAGGGATTCCCAGTTCCCGGGAAAGACTGACCAGCGCCGGCAAAACGGTGCGCTCCTCCTCCAGGCCGTGGTTCTGGACCTCCAGAAAATAATTCTCCCCGAAGAGCTCCCGGTAGAAATAGGCGGCTTCGCGCAGCCGGTCGTCGCGCCCCTTGAGGATCATCTGGCTGATCTCGCCCTTGGTGCAGGAGGACATGGCCAGGAGCCCGGCGGCGTGGGCGGCCAAAAGCTCCTTGTCGATCCGCGGCTTGTAATAGAAACCCTCCAGGTACCCGGCCGAGGAGAGCTTCATCAAGTTTTTGTAGCCGGCCTCGTCTCGGGCCAGAAGCACTAAGTGGAAAGAGGTCTCGTCGCCCTCGCTGCCCTGCTTCTCCAGCCGGCTGCGCGGGGCCACGTAGACCTCGCAGCCGATGATCGGCTTGATTCCCTGGGTCCGGCACTTGGTGTAAAAATCCAGGGCCCCGAACATGTTGCCGTGGTCGGTGACGGCCAAAGAGTCCATGCCGTACTCCCTGGCCTTGCGCACCAGCTCGTCGACCGTGGTCAGGCCGTCGAGGATGCTGTATTCGGTGTGGACGTGGAGATGGACGAAGGGGGACTTCATTTCATCGGTTTGCAGGTGGCATGTCATAAAGTTGCAGGTTTACGTCTGTCAGCTGAAATAGCTGGCTAAAACGTAAACCCGCAACATGCAACATTTTTCTTTTGGAACTCAACTGAGGTCGGAGGTCTTCTTGGGTATCTGGCTGGAGTCAAGGGGGAGGTCCAGGGGATTGGCGCAATACTTTTCCCGGCAGCGGGGGCAGAGAACGAAGTCGAACTCCTTGTGGACCTCGTCCTCCAGCAGCTGTTCGGGGATGCCGGCCGTCTGCCGCTCGATCTTGGAGACCAGCGACTTGAGGTCTTCGGCCGGACCGGGCTCGATGACTCCGTCGAATCCCTGCTGCACCGAGATCTTCAACTGGTAGAAGGCGGCCCCTAGGGGGAGCGCCCGGTTGCATTTATGACAATGTCTCATGCTTAAAAATCCAGCGGCCAAAATATAAGTTACAAATTTGAGGTTTGGCTTTCGGTGTTGCAACTAACCCTGAATGATATTAGCAGATAAAAAAGGCGTTGTCAACAGTAAATGATCACAGGGAATAAGGCTTGTATCCGCAAGAACGGGAATTGGGTAGAATTAAATCTATTCGCGCCCATTGGGTGGTTGATAAAGCCTTTTTTTATCAATAAATCCCTTGACAAATACGGCTAATAATCATAAACTAATCATAAGGTTAGGCTGCCTCCTCACCGGCTTGGGGGCGGCCCGAAGTTGCTGGTTTGCTTTAATGAAAAGCAAGATCTCTGCCATTATATTCCTCATTGTTCTGCTGCTGCTGACCGGTAAAACTCTATCCGGACAGGGGCTTCTCATTCCCATGGACCTGACCCAGACCGATCACCTAAAGGCCTACGGCATCGCCTACCAGGCGCTGCTGGAGGGAAACAAGGTGGAGTGGCTATTAAACTACCGGGGCGGATCATTTCTGCTGCCATCCTCGAAAGGACTGGAGGACCTGTGCCGGCTGAGGGGGGTTTCCTATCTGGCGGTCAGCGAAGCCGGCAGATCCGAGATCTACGGTGAGATCGAGGCCTCCAACATGGAACGCATCGAGCTGGAGAAGGCCCCCCGGCTGGCGGTCTACGTGCCGCCCACCTACGACCCCTGGGACGACGCGGTGCGACTGGCCTTGGAGTACGCAGAGGTGCCCTATGCCACGGTCTGGGACGAGGAGGTGCTCTCCAATGCGCTTGCCCAGTACGACTGGCTGCACCTGCATCACGAGGATTTCACCGGGCAGTACGGCAAGTTCTATGCCTCCTTTCAGAACAGCGACTGGTACCGAAACGAGGTCCGAACCAACACCCGCCAGGCCCAGAAGCTCGGCTTCGCCAAGGTCTCCCAATTGAAGCTGGCAGTGGCCCAGAAGATTAGACAGTACCTGCAGGAGGGGGGATTTCTGTTCGCCATGTGTTCGGCGCCGGCCACCTTGGACATCGCCCTGGCGGCCCACCAGACCGACATCGTCCCGGCCGAGTTCGACGGCGATCCGGTTGATCCCAGATGCCAGGAGAAAGTGGATTACACCCAGACCATCGCCTTCACGGATTTCAAGGCGATCACCGGGGCCACGGTCTACGAACATTCGGACATCGACGTCAACAACAACTTCGATGTCGGCTCCAGGGACGGGCCTTTGGAGGCTCCGGCCGCCCGGGGACCGGAGACCTATTTTACTTTATTCGACTTCTCCGCCAAGTACGACCCGGTCTCCTGCATGCTCACCCAATGTCACACCTCCCTAGTCCGTGAGTTTTTAGGCCAAGACACTGGGTTCAGAAAAAGCCTTATCAAGCCGGGCATCGTCCTTTTGGCCGAAGTGGCCGGCAGCGACGAAGTCAAATACCTGCACGGGCTTTTCGGCAAGGGCAGCTTCGCCTACATGGGCGGCCACGATCCCGAGGACTACCAGCACCTGGTGGGCGACCCGGCCACCGACCTCCGCCTGCACCGCAACTCGCCGGGCTACCGTCTGATCCTGAACAACATCCTGTTCCCGGCGGCCAAGAAAAAGCCGTTGAAGACTTGAGTACCCATGTATGCCAGTTGAGGAAGGAACAAGAAGGCATTACAAATAGCGGCTCATTGTGATTTGACTATCCTATCTTTTCTGGTAAAACTATCCGCCCTTCCTGACTGCCCGGTTGCACCGCCCCGCCGTGCCGGGGCGGACCCCTTATACCGATGGTGTATCGGTTTGACCGAACACCATCGGTCAGGGCTGGTTTCCAGCTTCCCTGAACTGTTTGGGTAATCAATATTGTGAATAAACTCGGAATTACGATGAACAGAGCCTCGGGGAGGCCCGCCCTGCGGGCCGCCATGGCGGCTCTGCTGGCCGCCATCATGGCCATGGGTTGTTCGCCGGGGCGGCGGACGGTGCTGGTGGTGGCCATGAACGGGGGGGCAGTCAGCCTGGACCCGCACACCCAGGACGAATTCGTCACCATCAACATCCTGGCCA
>CAZPNX010000001.1:0-275068 GCA_964588285.1 uncultured bacterium | reverse complement strand
CCTTTTTTCAATAGGTTACAGATTTAACCATCAACCAAATTTACTCATCGCTCCCAATAATGAAAGAAGGCTCTATAGCACTTATACCAGATGAAAAAGTTCCCATAAAATTCAAAGTTGGGGATAATACAATTCAGACAGAACAAGAAGTAATATTTCTTAATAGCATCTCTATCCCGGGTTTAAGCGGAGCCCCGATATTTTTATGGCCAGGTCCAAGAGTTATTAGAAATAGTTTTGCCGTGGGCGGTACAAAGCCGTTATTATTAGGCATTATGCATGGATTTTACAATGCAATACCTCAGGAAGTAACTAAAATTGAAACAACGGAATCAAAGTGGTTTTATCAAGATAATTCTGGTATCGCAATTGTCTACCCAAGTTGGAAAATAAAAGACATTTTAACGCAGAAACAATTTCTTAAGAGGATGGATGAGCTTAAAGGTATGATTAAGTAATCTAATTCTAGTTATGTATTCAAGTGAAATAAGAAACGATTTCCTAGACTTCTTCAAGTCCCGGGGCCACGCCATCGTGCCCTCGGCCAGCTTGGTGCCCGACGACGACCCGACCCTCCTGTTCACCAACGCCGGCATGAACCAGTTCAAGAAGGTCTTCTTGGGCCTTGAGAAGCGGGACTACGCCCGGGCGGCCGACAGCCAGAAGGTGCTCCGGGTATCGGGCAAGCACAACGACCTGGAGGAGGTGGGCAAGGACCACTTCCACCACACCTTCTTCGAGATGCTGGGCAACTGGTCTTTCGGCGACTATTACAAACGCGAGGCCATCGGCTGGGCCTGGGAGCTGTTGACCTCGGTCTGGAATTTGCCCAAAGACAGACTTTACGCCACCGTCTATCGCCTTGATGACGAGGCGGAAAAGCTTTGGAAGTCGGAAACCGATATAGATCCCTCGCATATTAGCCGGCACGGGGAGAAGGACAATTTCTGGGAGATGGGCGAGACCGGCCCCTGCGGCCCATGCTCCGAGATTCACATGGACATGGGGCCGGGCACCTGCCCGCTGGAGGGTAAGCCGGGGCACGCCTGCGGGGTCAACGTCGACGGCTGCGGCCGGTTCATCGAGCTGTGGAACCTGGTGTTCATCCAGCACGACCGCCAAAAGGACGGCACTCTCCGGGACCTGCCCAGCAGGCACGTGGACACGGGCATGGGCTTCGAGCGGGTGGTGCGCGTCCTCCAGGGGAAGAGGTCGAACTACGAGACGGATCTATTCCACCCGCTGGTCGAAAAGCTTCAGGAGCTGAGCGGCAGGGAGTACCCCGGGTTCGACTCCGCTCACCCAGCCCAAGATAAAAGCGGCATGTCGTTCCGGGCGATTTGTGACCACGCCCGGGCGCTGACCTTTGCCGTCGGGGACGGGGTGATGCCGTCCAACGAGGGTCGGGGCTATGTCATCAGGCGCATCCTGCGCCGGGCGGCCCGGCACGGGAGGCTTCTGGGGATCAAGGATCCGTTTCTGTATGTTCTGACGGGACAGGTGGTCGACATCATGGGCCAGGCCTACCCTGACCTGAGGCCGAGGCACGAGCACATCGCCGCAGTGGTCAAGGCCGAGGAGGAAAGATTCGGCGAGACCCTGGACCAGGGGCTGGCTTTGTTCGACCAGATCACCGGTCGGTTGGCCGGCCAAAAAAAGACGGTGATTCCCGGCTCCGAGGCCTTCAAGCTCTACGACACCTTCGGCTTTCCCCTGGATCTGACCCAGGCCATGTCGGCCGAGAAGGGACTGACGGTGGATGTCGATGGATTCAATGCCTCTATGGCAGAGCAAAGGGAACAATCCCGGGCCGCCCGGGGAGAGGTGGCCTTCGAGGCCGAGAAGCAGGCGGATTATCCAGGCTGCATCTTTGTGGGGTACGAGAGGCTGTCGACCGAGACCAAGGTCACCGGCATCTTCCGCAAGGACCTGCCGCTGAAGTCCGCGGCGAAGGGGGAGACGGTGGAGGTCACCCTGGAGGATACGCCGTTTTACGGGGAGAGCGGCGGCCAGGCCGGGGACGTCGGGGTCATCGAGTTCAAGGGCGGGTCGCTCAAGGTGCTGGACGCAGTAAAGGCCTTCAATAAGGCGACCGTCCACCGCTGTCAGGTGTTATCAGGAGAGATCAGGGTCGGCGACCGAGTCGAGGCCAAGGTCGACCGGCAGGCCCGGCTGGCCACCGCCCGGCACCACACCGCCACCCACCTGCTGCAGGCGGCGCTGAGGCAGATAGTGGGCAAGCACGTCCAGCAGCAGGGCTCGGCAGTGGATCCCCAACGACTGCGCTTCGACTTCACCCATTTTGCCGCCCTGGACCCCATGCAGGTCCAGCAGGTCGAGGAGCTGGTCAACCACAAGGTGATGGAGGACCTTCCGGTCGAGGCCGGGCAAATGAAGCTGGCCGAGGCCCAGGCCCAGGGCGCCATGGCCTTGTTCGGCGAGAAGTACGGAGATGAGGTGCGGGTGGTCAGCTGCGGCGACTTCTCCAAGGAGCTTTGCGGAGGCACCCACCTTCACCGAACCGGGGAGATCGGTCTGTTCAAGATTATCCGGGAAGAAGCCATAGCCGCCGGAGTGAGGCGCATCGAGGCCGTGGCCGGGGTGCCGGCCCTGCATTTGGTGCGCCAAAACGAACAGCTTATAAACGAGGTCAGAGACCGGCTCAAGGCTGCTCCCGAAGAAGTTATTAAGAAGCTGAACTCTCTGATGGAGGAGCTCAAGGCTCTGGAGAAGGCCAAAAATGAGGCAGCCAGGGCCCAGCAGGGAAACCTAATCGAGGGGCTGTTAAAAGAAGTTCGAGAGGTTCGGGAGGTTCGATTTGTCTGCAAGTCGCTCGAAGGATACAAGGCTGACGAGCTGAGGGAGGTGGCCGATGCCTTGCGCAAAAAATTATCCGATGGGGTGGTTGTCCTGGCTTCGGCAGACGAGGGGAAGATGAGCTTTACCTTAGCGGTGGGTGACCGGTTGATCGAGACCAAGAAGTACTCGGCCGGGGACCTGGCCAAAAAGCTGGCCGCGGCCACCGGGGGCCGGGGCGGGGGCCGTCCCCAGCTGGCCCAGGTGGGCGGCAGGGATGACGGGCGGCTGGCGGAGCACGTTGCCAGGATGGAGGAGTACCTTTTTTAAAACACCAGGGCACAAAGAACACTGAGGTTCCTTCTCTTGTCGAAGATAGAAGTCAATCGCCAATTATGCGGCCAGTGCGGCCTGTGCTCCGGCGTCTGCCCGGCCCTGGCCATCGTCCTGCACGGCTGGGGGCTGGAGGTCGACGACGGCAGGTGCACCGGCTGCGGGCAATGCGTGGCGGTGTGCCCCACCGGGGCGCTGATGGAAAAATCTGACCCAACCCCCAACCCCTTCCCCGCTGGGGAAGGGGAAGCTAGGGGTTAGGTCGATGGGGGGATTATGATCTACGAATACCTGCTGAAAACGGCAAAGGCGAAAGGCTCATGCTTCCTGGTCCTTCTGGACCCGGACAAGCTGTCGGCATCCGAGGCCTTTAGGGCCGGGACTGTCTACCAAAAGTCCGGCGCCGATGCCATTCTGTTCGGCACCAGCTTGATGATCTCCAACCAAGTCGACAGAACCATTGCCGCCCTGAAGCGCGGCTTTAAAAAGCCGGTGATCATCTTCCCGGGCAGCGCTTACCAAGTGTCAAAGGAGGCCGACGCCATCCTCTTCATGTCCCTGGTCAGCGGCCGGAATTCGAATCTGTTGATCGAGGAGCAGGTGAAGGCGGCGCCTTCGGTCAGGGACTCGAAACTGGAGGCCATTCCCACCGCCTACATGCTGGTGGAGTCAGGCAAGCTGACCGCGGCCGCCTATATGAGCCATTCGGTGCCCATCCCCTCGGACAAACCGGACATCGCCAAGGCCCACGCCCTGGCGGCCAGGTACCTGGGAATGAAGCTGGCCTATTTGGATGCCGGCAGCGGTGCCCAGAACCCGGTGCCGGACCGGATGATCTCCGAGGTGGCCAAGTATTCGGGACTGCCGGTCATCGTTGGGGGCGGCATCCGCAGCCCGGAGCAGGCCGCCCGGAAGGCCAAGGCCGGAGCCCTGGCGGTGGTGGTGGGAAACGCGCTGGAGGGCAGAGGCGGATTTGGGGCTGCCGATTACGCAAGAACTATTCACTATAAATAAATAGAGGGCATCATGAAGGGAGTCATTCTCGCCGGCGGCCTAGGCACCAGGCTGCGGCCCCTGACCAGCATCACCAACAAGCACCTGCTGCCGGTTTACGACCGGCCCATGATCTTCTACCCCATCCAGACCCTGGTGGAGGCCGGCATCAGGGACATCATGCTGGTGACCGGGGGCAACGCCGCCGGAGACTTCCTGCGCCTCATCGGCAACGGCTCGGATTTCGGCCTGAAGCACATGAACTACACCTACCAGAAGCGGGAGGGGGGCATCGCCGAGGCCCTGGGCCTGTGCCGTCATTTTGTGGGCGAAGATAAGGTGGTGGTGATGCTGGGGGACAACATATTGGACGGATCCATCAAACCGGCGGTGGAGGATTTCAAAAAGCAGCCCACCGGCGCCAAGATCTTCCTCAAGTCGGTGCCGAACCCCCGGGAATACGGGGTGGCCGAGCTCAAGGGCCATCTGGTGAAGAACATTGTGGAGAAACCGAAGAACCCGAAAAGCCACTATGCGGTCATCGGCATATACATGTACGACTCCGAGGTCTGGCGCATCATCGACACCCTCAAACCCTCGGGGCGCGGAGAGCTGGAAATCACCGACGTCAACAACGCCTACATCAAGGCGGGCCGAATGACCTATGAGATCGTCAAGGGCTGGTGGGGCGACGCCGGCTCGTCCATCGACGACCTGTGGCGGGTCAACCATTACATAGGATCGAAAAGGCTGAAGTGATCTCTATCCCTTAAATGCGACCGGAACGAAAACAATGTCATGTCGTGGCTTGTTTATAAATCCGAATATCGAAAATCCAATCTCAAAACAAATCCGAATTTCGAATTACGAATAACGATAAAATGCATTTGGTGTTAGATATTGTTTCAGATTTCGATATTCCGATTTCGGATTTTCAATTATCGATAAAAGAGGATTAAGGTGAGGATTTTGGTCACCGGCGCCAAAGGCATGCTGGGGCGGGATCTGGTCCCGGTTCTCTCGGAGAGGCACCAGGTGGACGGGGTGGACATAGAGGACTTCGATCTGACCGATCCCGGCTCGGTGGCACATATGGTCTCGAGAAAGCCGGAATTGGTTATGCACCTGGCGGCCATGACCAATGTCGACGGCTGCGAACGGGAGCCGGAACGCGCCCTGCTGGTCAACGGCCGGGGAACGCGGCAGGTGGCCCTGGCCTGCCGGGAGCTGGCCGTTCCCATGCTCTACATCAGCACCGATTTTGTATTCGACGGCGCCAAGGGCGAACCCTACCGTGAGGACGATCGCCCCAACCCCCTGGGACATTACGGGCGATCCAAGTTAGCCGGGGAGGAAGCGGTCAGGGAACTGCTGGACAGATACTACATCGTCCGCATTTCCTGGCTCTTCGGAAGGCACGGGAAAAACTTCGTCTCCACCATACTTAACCGGGCCAGGGAGTCCGGCGAGGTGAGGGTGGTGAACGATCAGACCGGGTCGCCGACCTATGCTCCGGATCTGAGCCAAGCTTTAGCCAAGCTGGCGGAAAGCGGCCGGTACGGCACCTACCACATCACCAACTCCGGGACCTGCACCTGGCACGCCTTTGCCTCCGAGGCGGTAAGGCTGTCCGGGGTGAAGGCCAAGGTGATACCCATCAGCTCGAAGGAATTTCCCACCCCCACCAGAAGGCCTGTCTACTCGGTGTTGGGCAATTACAACTGGATCAGAGATTTCGGCCGTCCGCTTCGCAGTTGGCCTGAGGCCCTGGCCGATTATATTAAATCCACCGATTTTGGAGCCGGGAGATGACGAGAGCCGACATGGCCTTTTCGGTCCAGCGCGATCTGGAGGAGAGCGCCTCAAACCTGATGGCTGCCCGAGCCGAGGCCCCTAAAGTGGCCGAGGCCGCCGAGGCCATCCTGTCCGCCTTCCGCCAGGGCGGCCAGCTGCTGATCTGCGGCAACGGCGGCAGCGCCGCCGACAGCCAGCACCTGGCCACCGAGCTGGTAGTCAGGTTCGAGCGCGAGAGACGACCCCTGGCGGCGTTGGCCCTGACCACCGACACCTCGTTGCTGACGGCCGAGGCCAACGACCATGGATTCGAAACGATTTTCTCCCGGCAGGTTCAGGCCTTGGGCCGCCGGGGAGACATCCTTTTAGCCATCAGTACCAGCGGCAATTCATCCAATGTGACAAAGGCCTGCCTGGAAGCCAAGAAGCTGGGGATGAAGGTCGTCGGCCTTACCGGGCCCAAGGGCGGCCGGATGGACAGGCACTGCCATATACTCATCAGGGCGGCCGGCGGCCGAACCGCCGCTATTCAGGAATGCCAGCTGGCCTTGGAGCATTCCCTGTGCAAACTAATCGAGGGGGGACTGAGGGCCTGAGCTCTACTCGAAATGAATATTTTTAAGTCGCTTGACATCAGGCTGGTGGCGCTGCTGCTGGCCGCCATCCTATGGCTGCATGCGGCCACTGAACGGGAGTACACCGTGGCCTTCAACTGTCCGGTGGAGGTTGTCAATATTCCGCCGGACCTGGTGGTCTCCTCCCGGCTGACTCCGGCATCCTGCAGCATTACCGCCAAGGGCAAGGACCTTTTGGCCCTCAAGTTCAAAGGTCCGCGGGTGGTCGTCGACGCCGGCCACCGAAGGATCAAGAGCCTGACGGCCAAGCTGGCCGAAAGCCCTCTGGTGCTGCCGTTCGGGCTGGAACCTGTCCATGTCGAGTTTCAGCCGACAGAACTTTCGATCAAGCTGGACAGGCTGGCGGATAAATCGGTCTTGGTGTTTCCCGACCTGGCCGGGCAGCCGGCCGAGGGCTTCATCATCAGCGACTCAACCGCGGCCGAGCCCTGCTCGGTTCGCCTCTGGGGGCCGGAGCGTCTGGTGCTACAGATGGATACCGTCTTCACCGAACCGGTGAGAATAGACGAGCTTAGGGAGACGCAGCGGCGGCGGGTCCGTCTGGCCCTGCCCGACACAATGATCTACCGTACCGAGCCGGAATCGGTATGGGTAAACCTATTTTTTGAGAAAACCGGGGAAAAACTTTTCCGTAATATTCCCCTGACGCTGGCCAATCGAGGCAGCGGATACTTGGTCAGCTTCTCGCCGGGTACCGTTGATGTTGTGATCTCCGGGCCCAAGCAGCTGCTGGAAGAGGCCAAAGCGACGGATATCAAGGTTTTTCTGGACCTTAAAGGCCTGGCTCCGGGCAGCCACCAGCTGCAGGCGGTCATCGAGCTCCCCGACAAGCTGGAGCTTATGGCCGCCGCCCCCCGGACCTTCGAGGTGACTATCAGGTGATTACCCTGGGTATTGAGACCTCCTGCGACGAGACCTCGGCGGCCGCGGTCGACAGCCGGGGCTTCATTATTTCCAACGTCATCCATTCCCAACAGGTGCACCGGGAATTCGGGGGGGTGGTGCCGGAGCTGGCCTCCCGCGACCATCTGAAGAAAATTGCGGCCACGGCCGAAAAGGCCGTGGCCGCAGCCGGCGGACTGGCGGCAATCGATCTGGTGGCGGCCACCGGCAGGCCCGGACTTTTGGGAGCCCTGCTGGTGGGCCATTCCTTTGCCCGGGCCCTGGCCTTTGCCTTAGGAAAGCCGTTCATCACCATCGATCACATCCAGGCCCATGTCTGGGCCGCCTTTCTTGAGGATCATTCTTTACAGCCGCCGATGGTGGCCTTGGTCGTCTCCGGCGGCCATACCTCACTTTTTTACGTCGGCCCTGGAAACGAAATGTCTCTCTTAGGCCGAACCTTAGACGATGCCGCCGGCGAGGCTTTTGACAAGGTGGCCAAGATGCTGGATCTGGGGTATCCGGGTGGTCCGGCCATCGAGCGCCAGGCCTCCCAAGCGGCCGGGAAGATACCGCATTTCCCCAGGGCTATGCTGGCCGAAGACAGCCTGGATTTCTCATTCTCCGGGCTGAAGACATCGGTCTTGAACCATCTGCTGGCCAAGGGAGATGATTATCCCGCCCGGCTGACGCCGGCCGAAACAGACGCCGTCTGCCGGGGCTTTCAGGATGCGGTCATCGACGTCCTGGAGGAGAAGGCCGGCCGGGCATTGGAGAAGTCCGGATGCCGCACCCTGGCAGTAGCCGGAGGGGTGGCGGCCAACAGCGAGCTCAAGCGGCGCTTTCAGAAGATGGCGGAGCGGAACGGAATAAAGCTGGTGATCCCGGATCCGGTCCTGTGCACCGACAATGCAGCCATGGTGGCCTGGAACGGCTGGTGTCTCCACAGCCGCGGCCTTTCGGGGCCGGTTGAACATATAGTGGCTTCGCGCGGCCGATGGCCTATCTTCCGTCAGGCCTGAATTGGCCGAAAATCATCCTGGCGTCAGCCTCGCCCAGGCGCGCCCAGCTGCTGCGCCAGGTGGGGGCCGATTTTATCGTCAAGGCGCCGGATATAGATGAGGCGGCCTGTTCCGGGCTTGGCCCCGAACAGATGGCGGTGGCGCTGGCGGTCAGAAAGGCCGAGTCGGTGAGCCTGTCCTGTGACGGGCGGCTGGGCGGGCGCGTCATCCTGGCGGCCGACACCGTGGTCAGCTACCGCCGCCATCTGCTGGGGAAACCGGCCGGACGGGCCCAGGCCTTAAGGATGCTGAAGCTGCTTTCCGGCAAGAGGCACCAGGTCATAACCGGCATCTGCCTGATGGGGGCCGAGGGCAGAAGGCTGGCCGGCTGCCAGGTTTCGTCGGTTCAATTCAGGCGTTTGACGGACAGCCGCATCCGTTGGTATCTTACCACCGGCGAGTTTTGGGACAAGGCCGGGGCCTACGGCATCCAGGGCCGGGGGGCGCTGCTGGTGGCCAGGGTGGAAGGATGCTATTTTAACATAGTGGGACTGCCCCTGGCCCTCCTGGACCGCATGTTGGCAAGATTTTCAGGAGCCATTGGATGATAAAACCCATCGTTTGGAAAAACGGACAGCTATGGGTGCTGGACCAGAGGCGGCTGCCCCATCGGACCGTCTACCTTCGATGCCGCCGAGTCGAACAGTTGGCCCGGGCCATAGAACATTTGGCCGTCAGGGGGGCGCCGCTCATCGGCATCGCCGGGGCCTACGGCCTGGCGCTTTCGCTGCGACATTCGGCCGCCGGAAACGTGGAGCGCGATTTCGAGAAAGCCAGGAAGAAAATCGCCAGGACCCGGCCGACCGCGGTCAATCTGTTCTGGGCTTTGGACCGTATGGAGAAACTATTCCGAAGCATGGCGTCCGGCGGTCGGGCCGAGAAATCCGCGATTCCCGGCCGGCTGCTGGCCGAGGCCAGGAGGATCCATGCCGAGGATGCGGCCCTCTGCGCCGCCATCGGAAGACACGGGGCCGGGCTGTGGCCCAGGGGCTCGGCAGCGCTGACCCACTGCAATACCGGGGCTTTGGCCACCGGCGGCATCGGCACCGCTTTGGGGATCATCGCCACTGCCCATGCCTGGGGCAAGATCAGGAGGGTTTATGTGGATGAGACCCGCCCCCTGCTGCAGGGAGCCAGGCTTACCATGTGGGAGCTCAATCAGATGGGGATTCCGGCCGTTCTCATCTGCGACAATATGGCGGCCGGCCTGATGGCCAAAGGAGAGATCCAGGGCGTCATCGTGGGCGCCGATCGCATTGCCGACAACGGCGATTTCGCCAACAAGACAGGGACCTACGGTTTGGCGGTGCTGGCCAAACACCACCGGATTCCGTTCTATGTGGCCGCGCCCACCTCGACCATAGACCCTGGGCTTAAAAGCGGGGACGGCATCCCCATCGAGCATCGCCCAGAATGCGAAGTCACCTGCCTCCGAGGCGCCTCCATCGCCGGTGGGGGCGCCAGAGCTTATAATCCGGCCTTCGACGTCACTCCGGCCGGGTTGATAACGGCCCTGATAACCGAGAAAGGGGTGATGCGGCCGCCTTTCGGCTCGCTCCGTAAAAGATTGTTGCTTTAGACTCTTAGGCCAACTTTATTATTGACAAACAAGGGGCTTGCCCTTATAATTTAGCTAGAGGAATCCCTATTAATGCGGGCGGGCCGATGCCGCTTCGCCCAAGGTATCATCGGGCGGGGCTATAAAGTTATGCGGCGCCCGAAGACCATCATTTCTGGAGACAGAAAATGGCCGACGAAAAAATACACCTTCTGCCGGAGATCGAACAGCTGACCGAAAAGCTGGTGGCCGATCCCAAGTCCAGGGTATTCGCCCAGCTGGCCGATGCCTACCGCAAATGCGGCATGTTCGACGAGGCCATCGACACCGCCAAGAAGGGACTGGAGATTCATCCCAAGTATGCGGTGGCTCATCTTATCTTGGGCCGGTGCTACATGGCCAAGAAGATGTATGCCCTGGCCCGAGAGGAATTCGAATTGACCATCAGGAACGATCCCCAGAACATAGTGGGCTATCGTCTGCTGGCCGAGACCCACGAGCGGCAGAACATGTATTCCGAGGCGGTGAAGTACTATCAAATGGTGTTGGACCTGGATCCCACCAACGTCGACATCGCCGAAAAGGTGGAGAACCTCAAGGGCGCCCTGAAGACGCCGGCGCCATCGAGGCCGGAACCCGAACCCGAGCCGGACGGCTCTGCCGGGATCAAGCCCGAGGTGCAACCCCAGCCGATGCCGGCAACGGAAGTGGAAGCGGCAGGGCCGACAGTTCAGGAACCGGAGGCTCCGCCTTCGGCGGCTTCGGCGCCACTGGAGATCGAGCCGATAACCGAGGCGTTTCCCGGTGTGGGTGAAACCTTTAAGATTCCGGAAACAGCCGAACCTGCCCAGCCGGTTCCTGCGGCCGGAGACGAGAAAAAAGGTTTAGAGACTTCTGTTGCCGAGGAGGCGGCCGGCGGCGTCACTGCCACCCTGGCCGAGCTATACGCCTCGCAGGGGCACTACGAGAAGGCGGTCGAGGCCTACCGCCAGCTGATCGCGGCCGAGCCGGAGAACCAGGCCTACAAGGGCAGGATGGATGAACTTTTAGCCAAGGCTTTTCCTGAATTGACCCCCGGCCCGGAATTGGAACTGGCTGCCGCTTCGGAAATATCCGCTCCTCCAGCCCCCGAGCCGGCCGTCGAGGCCCAGGAGGTTAAAACAGAGGAGGCACAGGCAGTGGAGCTGACCGGCATGTTTGCTGAGATGGAGAAGCTGGCGGCCGTGGCCGAGCCGGCTCCGGCCGGCCCCGCTCCGGAGCCGCTCCAATTGGAAAAGGTTTTCCCCATCGAGGAAACCAAGAAAAGTGTCGAAGAGGAGCCGGCCGCCGCCGCCCTGAGCGCCCTTTTTGCCGAAGAGCCTCCGGCGCCGCCGGCACCTCAGGCTGAAGCCGAGCCGCAGAAAACATCCGTCGTCGAATCGGAGCCTTCCGCCCCTGAGGCTGAGGAACCCAAGGAAAACGCAGTCTCCAGTTTTCAGGCCTGGCTCAACAGCATCCAGAAATGATTGCGGCCCCCGCTCCGGTCCCTCATCTTCAATCCTTCAACTGCCGAATGGTTAAGATGCCCATACCATACGATAAAAGGATCTCGGCCGTCAGATCGGAGATGCGCCGCCAGCAACTGGAGGGGATGGTAGTAACCGGACTGCCCAATGTCAGGTACCTTTGCGGCTACAGCGGAAGCTCCGGGTTGCTCTGGGTTTCACTCAGGGAAACAGTTTTTTTCACCGATTTCCGCTACCAGGAGCAGGCCAAACGCGAGGTCAGGGCCGGCCGCACGGTGATCATTAAAAATGCTCTTTTAGACGACCTGCTCCAGCTGCCGTCCATAGGCCGGGCGCGCCGCATCGGCTATGAATCCGGACGCCTGCTTTGTTCCCAGCTGGAAAGGATCGCCAGAGACATTTCCCTGCAGCGACTGAAGCCGACGGCCGGCCTGGTGGAGGCCGTCAGGCAGACCAAGGATCAAGGCGAGCTGGCCAAGATCGGCCGGGCGGCCGCCATCGCCGACCGGGCCTTCTCGGCCATTGTCAAGTTTATCAAACCGGGCCTGACCGAGCGGGCCGTGGCCAACCAGCTCGATTATTACCTCAGAAAGTTCGGCGCCGACAAGCCGTCCTTCGACAGCATCGTGGCCTCGGGTCCCAACGGCGCCTTGCCCCACGCCCAGCCGGGCGACCGGAGGCTGAGGCGCGGCGATTTCCTGGTGCTGGACTTCGGAGCCCGCCATCAGGGATACTGCTCGGACATGACCCGAACGGTTTGCCTCGGGAAACCGACGGCCAGGCACATCGAGATCTACCGACTGGTGCAGCAGGCCCAAACTTCGGGCCTCAAGGCGGTGCGGCCCGGGGTGAAGGGCAAAACGGCCGATGCCGCCGCCCGCCAGGTGATCGAAGAAGCCGGTTATGGAAAATATTTCGGCCATGGTCTGGGTCACGGGGTGGGGTTGGAGGTGCACGAAGGTCCGCGGCTGGGAAAAACATCCGAGGATTTGCTCCAACCCGGCCACGTGGTCACGGTCGAGCCGGGCGTCTATCTTCCCGGCTGGGGCGGGGTGCGCATCGAGGACCTGGTGGCGGTGACCGGGAAGGGCTGCCGGATATTCAGCAATTCCACTAAAAAACTTATCGCTGTTAAATAAATCGGGGGCAAGCATAGTGGCCACCACTGCTGATTTCAGAAACGGCATGGCTCTGGAGCTGGAGGGCCAGCTCTTTTATCTGGTCGAATTCCAGCATGTCAAACCGGGCAAGGGGGGCGCCTTTGTCCGCACCAAGCTCAAGAACGTCAGAACCGGGGCGGTGCTGGAAAGAACCTTCCGCTCCGGCGAGGCCATCACCGAGGTGCGTCTGGAGCGCCGCAAGATGCAGTACCTTTACAACACCGGGGATTTCTATTATCTGATGGACGGGGAGACCTACGAGCAGGTGCCCATCGCCGAGGAGCAGGTCCACGACATCAAGGGATACCTCAAGGAGAACATGGAGGTTCAGGTCTTGAGCCGCCAGGACGAGGTGCTGGGCGTCGAGGTGCCGCTCTCCGTATTTCTGACGGTGACCGAGACCGAACCCGGTTTCAAGGGCGACACCGCCTCCTCGGTCACCAAGCCGGCCAAGTTGGAGACCGGACTGGTGGTCCAGGTGCCGCTGTTCATCAACCAGGGCGATGTTCTGAAGATAGACACCCGGACCGGTAAATACTTGGAAAGGGCTTAAAAGATGGACCTGAGACGCACCTTGGAACGGATGGTCAAGGACAACGCCTCCGACCTCCACCTAAAATCCGGCATGCCGCCGGTCTTCCGGATCCACGGCAGCCTGCAGCCTCTCAACGAGCCGTCGCTCTCGCCCGAGGAGCTGAGGCAGGTGGCCCTGCAGCTGATGCCCAAGGGCCAGGAGCAGGTTTTCGCCGACCAGAAGGAGCTGGACTTCGCCATCAGCATCGCCGGGCTGGGCCGTTTCCGGGTGAACGTCTACATGCAGCGCAGCTCGGTGGCCCTGGCCCTGCGGGCCATTCCGGTTTCCATCAAGAAGGTGGACGAGCTTTCCCTGCCGGTGATTATCAAGGACCTGGCCCTGCAGCACCGCGGCTTGGTGCTGGTGACCGGGACTACCGGCTCCGGCAAATCCACCACCCTGGCCTCCATGATCGAGCATGTCAACGAGACCGACAGCCGGAACATCATCACCGTCGAGGATCCCATCGAGTTTCTGTTCCGGGACAAGAAGTCCATCATCAGCCAGCGGGAGGTGGGCACCGACACCCTGTCCTTCAACTCGGCCCTGAAGCACGTGCTGCGGCAGGACCCGGACTTCATCCTGATAGGCGAAATCCGGGACAAGAACACCCTGCAGACCGCGCTCCAGGCGGCCGACACCGGGCACATGGTGATGAGCACCCTGCACACCCTGAACGCCACCGAGACCATCAACAGGGTGATCTCCTTCTTCCCGCCCCACCAGCACGAGCACGTCCGGGTTCTTTTGGCGGCCACCCTGGTGGGGGTGATCTCGCTGCGGCTTTTGCCCCGGGCCGACGGCAAGGGGAGGGTGCCGGCGGTGGAGGTGATGATCAACACCCCGACGGTCAAGGATTACCTGCTGGACCCGGTCAAGACCCTGATGATACCGCAGCTCATCCAGGAGGGCACCACCCAGTACGGCATGCAGTCCTTCGACCAATCCATCATGCGCCACTACAAGGAGGGACTGATAACCTACGAGACGGCCATCCAGAGCGTCACCAACCCCGACGAGTTCAAGCTGAGGCTCAAGGGCATCGAGTCCACCGGAGACGGCCGGGGCTGGGGCGCCTTCGAGGGGGTCAAGAGTTAGGGCATGGTGTTGGACACCCTGATGGTCCCGGCCGAGGCCGTCGAAGGCGCTCTGGCCGGTCGGACGGTGGTGGTGGTGGATGTGCTGCGGTCCTCGACCACCATGGCCGCGGCCCTGGATGCCGGCTGCCGGGAGATCGTGCCCTGCGCCAGCGTCGAGGAGGCCAGCCGGCTGGCCGAGACCCTGGGCCGATCCCATGTCGTGCTCTGCGGGGAGAGGGACGGCCGGAAGATAGAAGGATTCGACCTGGGCAACTCGCCCCTGGAATTCCGGCCTGAGACGGTAAAAGACAAGACACTGATCATGGCCACCACCAACGGGACGGCTGTCCTGGCCGGGATAAAGCAAACCAATATGACGGCAGTGGCCTGCTTCAACAATGTTTCGGCCGTCTGTCGGCTGCTGGCCAAGGGGGGCAGCCAGGCGGTCGTGGTCTGCTCCGGCAAGCTGGGACGTTTCTCTCTGGAGGATCTGCTTTGTGCCGGAGCCATAGCCGACAGGTTGGCCGATGACAAGGCCATGGACCTGAGCGACAGCTCCAAGGCTGCCGTCTTTTTATTCCGCAAGCATCGGAAAAACCTGGCCCGGGCTTTGCTTAAAACCCAACACGGAGCTTACCTGGCCAAACTGGGATTCAAGGACGACATCGATTATTGCTCGAGAATAGACAGCACCGAAACCGTGCCCATTATGCAGGAAAGCCGCATAGCTCGCTTGGTTTAAGTTATATTGCAGCAATGTTTTGTCCGTTTTTAATAAACTAATAGATGAAAAAAGAAAAAAAGAAGAAATCCAATGTCAGCCAAGACAGGGTCAGGGAGCTTTCGGGTTTTTCCCTGATCCTGCTGGGTATATATCTGCTGGCCGGCCTCTTTTCCTTTTCCCCGGTTGACAGCCATGCTTGGTCTCAGGATTGGCCCAGGCAGAACTGGGCCGGGCCTCCAGGCGACATCATCTCACACTGGATGATACGGCTGCTGGGCTATTCGGCTTTTTTTATTCCGGTTTTTCTGGCCATTTGGGGCTGGTTCCTTTTCCGCAAGAAACAGGTCTTAATACTTCTGTGGAACAGCCTGCTGGCAGCCGCGGTCTTAAGCTGGGCCATGGCCGTTGCCGGGTTGCTGCACATTTCCTACCATGTGGAGCATCTGCCGGCGGCCGGAGCTTGGGGGGTATGGCTGGCCGATTTCCTTTTCAATACCTTTGGATATGTCGGCTGCTGGCTGGTGCTGTTCGCTCTGCTGGGGGTCTGGCTTTTTTTGGGAACCGAGATAAACTTCAGCCACTGGGTGGACCGTCTGAAGATTTTGCTTCTGCCCAAGCCAAAAGAGAAGCCTGAGAAGCCGGCCGGAGAAGTCCAAGCCATGGCCGACAGGGAAACCGTTTTGGAGACGGACCAAGCCGAGGAGTTGTTTAAGGAGCCTACGGCCAATAAAACGGCCGAGAGATCCAAATCCTCCAAACTGGAAAGACCGGTTCCTCGACCCAGTCCGGAACAAGCTTTGCCGCCAAGGCCCCGTCCCCGATCAGCCAGCATCAGCGCCGAGTACCAGAAGGCTTTTTTGGCCCTTTTGAACGAGGATCGGGACAAGGCTGTGGCCGTGGAGGAGGACAAATCCCAGATCCTGCTGGAAAAGCTGGCCGAGTTCGGGGTGGAAGGGGAGATCATCGAGAGGCACTCCGGCCCGGTGATCACCCGCTACGAGTTCAAGCCGGCTCCGGGCGTCAAGGTCAACCAGATCGCCAACCTGGCCGACGATTTGGCCCTGGCCATGCAGGCCCATCGCATCCGCATCCTGG
Source organism: uncultured bacterium (assembly GCA_964588285.1). Taxonomy (GTDB): domain Bacteria; phylum Edwardsbacteria; class AC1; order AC1; family EtOH8; genus CAZPNX01. Next base: position 258,879 of record CAZPNX010000001.1, on the reverse strand, counting down.
CCCCCATACCGGGCAAGGGGGTGGTGGGCATAGAAATACCGAACCGCCACCGAAGCATGGTCCTGCTCAAGCCCCTGCTCACCTCCCCAGCCTTCGCCGCCTCCGGCGGCCGTCTGACCATGGCGCTGGGACGAACCATTACCGGCGAACCCTGCGCGGCCGACCTGGCCGAGATGCCGCATCTTTTGGTGGCCGGCTCCACCGGCTCGGGCAAGAGCGTCTGCCTGAATACCATCATCACCTCGCTTCTCTACCATCTGGGGCCCGAGGATCTGCACTTCATCATGATCGACCCCAAGCGCATCGAGCTTTCAGTGTACCGGGGCATACCCCATCTTCAGTTCCAGTACCGGGTCGAGTCCGATGCCGGCAAGTCGGTCACCCGTTCCATCGAGGGCGTGGTCACCGACCCCCAGGAGGTGCTCCAGGTTTTCCGGCTGGCGGTCAGCGAGATGGAGGGCCGATACAAGATCCTGGCCAAGGAGGGGTGCCGCAACATCGAGGACTTCAACCGCAAGTCGAGCCAGCGGATGTCTTATCTGATCATCGTCATCGACGAGCTGGCCGACCTGATGCTGTCGCGCGAGGCCGGGGAGATCGAAAGCCGAATCGCCAAGCTGGCCCAGATGGCCAGGGCGGTGGGCATCCACCTGGTGGTGGCCACCCAGCGGCCGTCGGTGGATGTTATAACCGGGGTCATCAAGGCCAATTTTCCGGCCCGGATCGCCTTCCAGGTGGCCTCCAAGACCGACTCCCGCACCATTTTGGACATCAACGGGGCCGAGTCCCTGCTGGGCCGGGGCGACATGCTCTATATCCCGCCGGGACAGGCCGAGGCGGTGCGGCTGCACGGGCCCTTCATCTCCACCCAAGAGACCGAACGGGTGGTGGCCTATCTCAAGGAGACATACGGATCGGCCGGCAGCCAGACCGAGGAAACCGGCGAGGGACGGGGGGAGACGGTGCAATCTGATTACTCCATGGAAATGACCGTGCCCCAGGAGCCGAGCGGAGACGGGGGGCGCGACGAGATGTTCGACGAGGCAAAGGCTTTGGTCATACGGCACCAGCAGGGCTCGGTGTCACTGTTGCAGAGGCGGTTGAAGCTGGGCTACTCCCGGGCGGCCCGGCTGATCGACCAGCTGGAGGCGGCCGGGGTGGTGGGGCCGTTCGACGGCAGCAAGGCCCGGGAGGTTCTAATCAAAAACGAGGAGGGTGTTGATGCGTAGCGTGGCGGCGATGGCGGCGCTGTTCCTGCTCTGGCCCTTGGCCCTGGCGGCCCAGGAGCCGGGGGAGGTGATGACCCAGGTGAGGATAACCTACAAGGAGGTGGCCGACTTCAGGGCCGACTTCGTCCAGATCGCCTGCGACGCCGCCTCCGGCACCTGCACCAAGTTCGAGGGCAAGCTGGAGGTCAAAAAGCCCAACCTGCTGCGGCTGGAGGTCAAGAAGCCGGATCCCCAGCTCATCGTCTGCGACGGCCAGAACCTGTGGATACATTTGATCAAAGAGAAGCAGGTGGTGCGGGTGGGGCTGGACAGGACCAACAACTACCTGGTCTGGCTGAGCCCGCTCTCCAAGCTCATTTCGGCCAAGGTCAAAAACGGCTGCCGGGCCAACGGCGACTACCAGATCTGGCTGGACCTGCCCGAGTTCAAGGACATGTTCAAGGAGGTGAAGATCTTGGTCAACCGGGAGACCTATCTCATAAACGGGCTGGACGTTACCGACGTCAACGACAACACGGCCGAGTACCGGTTCACCGGGATCAAGCTCAACGCCAAGCCCAAGGACGAGAGGTTCAGGTTCACCGTGCCCAAGGGGGTGAGCCTGATAAACACGGAGTAGGGATATAATGAATTTAGGCAAAGAGCCAGACCCCTTTCTTTTTTTTGAAAGGGGTCTGGCTCTTGTAATCAATATTTTTATCTCGGGATATTACTTAACAACCGTTCAGCCAGCTTTCCGGCGGACTTATGGGATACTTTAAACATATCTTTTTTACCTTCCGATTTCACCGACTCGATGGAAATAATATCACCGTTCTTGGTCGGCGCGTAGTGAATGCGGTATGGCCGACTGCTTTTATCCTGGATATGTTCTGAGTTTTTCCACTTGCCGATGGTGGTTGACGAGACGCAATATTGTCGGTCAATTTCCGATAGCTTTCCCTGGGCTCTTTCTTTATGGCTTTTCGCTGTTTCGGATTGGTCCTGGCATTCTTGTGATACTTCATCTTCTTCAGGTTGTTTGAGTTATGGTATTCTAATCATACCACTCCTGTCAACAACCTGGTGAAACTAAACATTTAAAAAACTTGGAAATTAAGCCATTTGAACAGTAAAACCGTCAGGCCAACGATGGTTAATCAAGGCTTTCAGGCAAATCCGCTCATTGGCAAACCTCTTGATGAAGTCAACCAAGTCACCCAATCCTTCCATAGCACTACCTCCTTTTGGCTATTTCTCGTTTCTGCAACGAGATAGTATAGATTAGAGGGATGACATTCCTGAAGGAATGGGACTATCATTTAGGGCATTTGTATTTAGCATGGTAAAATATCTCTTGTTTTTGTTGATTTTACAATAACTTACAGTAAAATTACCAGCCCAAATCGGCCTTTAGACCTCAAAATACTACGGCCTGGATATAGGCTCCTCGAATAGAAAGCACCAAATCACAATTTACAAAATCCGACAAACTCTGATAAAAAAAGAACTTGACAAGTAACCAAATCTAGTTTATTATATTCATATAAATAGAGCAAAGTATACATTACTCTTTTCATGATAATAGAGAGAAGTATAACAAAAACCATCCGCAAGCTCTGGTCAACCAAGCCAAAGGTGGTCATCCTTTACGGCCCCAGGCAGTCGGGCAAGACCACCTTGGTCACCCGTCTGTTGCTGCGGGACATCGACCCCAAGTCCGTCGCCGCCTACAACGGGGACGACCTCCGCGACCGGGAGGCCATGGGCAAGCCAGATCTGGCGGCGCTGAAGAAGGCGGTGGGTAACAAGAAATACCTTTTCGTAGACGAGGCCCAGCGCATACCGGATATCGGGCTGACCCTGAAATTACTGTACGACAGCTTGAAGATCAGGATCATCGCCTCGGGCTCCTCCTCCTTCGACCTGGCCTCGCGCGTCAGCGAGCCCCTGACCGGCCGCTCGGCCACGGTACACCTCTACCCGCTGTCCCTGGCCGAGATACCTTCCGGCCCGTCCGGCAAGGGTTTCCCAGACGGCTTGGAGGAGCTGCTGCGCTACGGCGCCTACCCGGCGGTGGCCACCGCCGGTAGTAACGAGGAGAAGGAGAGGTATCTATACGACCTAGTGAACACCTATCTTCACAAGGACATTTTGAGCTTCGAATCGGTACGCAAGCCCCAGAAGGTTGTGGATCTCCTGGCCCTGCTTGCTCTGCAGGTGGGATCCGAGGTCTCCACCGCCGAGCTGGCCAAGCACCTGGCGCTGTCGAAGGTGGTGGTCGAGAAATACTTGGACATCCTGGAGAAGATGTTCGTCATCGTCCGGCTGCGCGGGCTAAGCAGGAACCTGCGCAAGGAGATATACAAGTCCTCGAAATACTACTTCGTGGACACCGGCCTGCGCAATGCCCTGATCAGGAATTTCAACCCCCTCAATTTACGAAGCGATGCCGGAGCCATGTTCGAGAACTTCATCCTGATCGAGCGGATGAAAGCCCTCAACAACGCCGGTGAATTCGGCAACTTCTACTTCTGGCGAACCTACGACCAGAAGGAAATCGACATTATCGAGGAACGCGGCGGCAAACTGCGGGGCTACGAGGTGAAGTGGGGCCAGGGGAAGGTGAAATCTCCGAAAGAGTTTCTTGAGGCCTATAATGGTGCGACTTTCGAGGTGATAACCAAAGAGAACTACCGGGATTTCATATCATAAGAAATGTCGACAAAACAAAGGTGGATAATAGAAGTTATTCAACGATTGCTTCAGGTGGTAAAGTCGGGAGAACATCAACATGTGAATCGTATTACCAAGATAGGGATGGAAGCTTCCACTTCGCAAGTTAGAATGTTCATTATGAAATACACAGTATAACATACAATACGCCTTCGGCACCGACATCGGCACGGCTGCTGCCGGCAATACTCACAAGTTCACCGGGAATGTGCAGGACGAGGCCACCGGGCAGTATTATGCCAAGGCGTGATATATTATAAGGTCACCCCCCGCATCCGGCGGGGTCTTTTTGTTGCAATCTCGGCCGGTTTGCGTTATTATTACTACGAATATTTTGACACAGAACCTCACAGATTTTTCATTTGATTAGAAAAAACGATCTATGAGCATCAGTGTCAAGGGAAAGATTATGATAAAACTGACCAACCCGCTTCCCCAGGAAGTTTACCGCCAGCGCCTCCGTCCCCGCGACGAGGACATCCGCGGCCCCTATTTCCGGGACCAGACGGCCGTCATCCACTCCATGCCCTTCCGCCGGCTTAAGCACAAGACCCAGGTCTTCTTCTCTCCGGACAACGACCACGTCTGCACCCGCATGGAGCACACCCTGCACGTGGCCACCATCTCGGCCGCCATCTGCCGGGCTTTGGATCTGGACGCCGACCTGGCCCAAGCCATCGCCCTGGGACACGACCTGGGGCACGCCCCCTTCGGCCACCGGGGCGAGGAGGTTTTGAACGACCTGCTTAAGGATTACGGCGGCTTTGTCCACGAGATCTACGCCCTGCGGGTGGTGGACAAGCTGGCCAACGACGGGGCCGGGCTCAACCTGACCTACGGGGTGCGCGACGGCATCGCCTGCCACTGCGGTGAGAGGTACGAGAAGGAGATCTCGCCCCGCTCCGAACACCTCAGGCTGGAGGACATGAAAACCCTGGGCGCCTACCCGGCCAGCTACGAGGGCTGCGTGGTCAGGATGGCCGACAAGATCTCCTACCTGGGACGGGACATCGAGGACGCCTTCCGGGCCGGGCTGGTGGACGAGGCGCAGATACCGGTCCGGGTGGGGGAGAGCCTGGGGCGCAAGAACGGCGAGATCATCGACACCCTGGTTTCGGACGTCATCGCCCAGGCCAGGCTGACCGGGATGATCTCCTTCTCCGACGAGTGCCACGAGCTGATGCGGCAGCTTTACGACTTCAACATGTCCCACATCTACCGATCGAGGCCGCTGGTGGAGTACGGCCAGTTTTGCGGCAAGATACTGGCCACCCTGTTCCACGAGCTCTGCGAAATACAGGAAAGGTGGGGCCGCGCTTTCGAAAAATACGACGACAATCCCGTCCCCCTCTACCGCAGGTTCGGCCGGCACCTGTTCAAGCTGGAGCAGATCTATGCCCGGGAGAAGGCCCCGCCCCAGATCATAGCCGGCGACTATCTGGCCGGGATGAGCGACGACTACGCGCTCAAGTGCATTCAGGAGGTCTTTTTGCCCGAGCCCCTGCCGTTCGACCTGCCGCGCGGGGCCGGGTTTGACTGACCGATTTCCCACGAAATACACGAAAAAAATATCTTTGTGCCTTAGTGTCTTTGTGTGAGAGATGCAGGAAGTAATGAACCTGGTCGACGACCATCACTGCTTCGCCTGCGGGGCGGACAACCCCGACGGGCTGGGGCTCAAATTCGAATATCCCGAACCCGGCCGGTGCCGGGCTGAATTCCTACCCTCGGCCAAGTTCCAGGGATGGAAGGGCGTGCTCCACGGCGGCATCGTTTCCACCTTGTTGGACGAGGCTTTGGCCCACGCCCTGGGTGGCCAGGAGCGGGGCGGGGGCGGCTCGGGCGCGGTGACCGCGGAGCTGACGGTCAGATTCAAGAAACCGGTACCCATCGGCGAAAAGATCATTTTAATGGGACGGGTTGTGTCGGAGAGGGGGCGGGTGATCGAGGCCGAGTCGGAGATCAGCGACGGACAGGGGAGTGTGCTGGCTCAGGCCGCGGGGAAGCTGGTGAGGCCGAAAACGCCGTCGTCATCCTGAGACCGGCACCATGCCTTGCTCATGAAGGATCTGAGCCTTGGCTGATTAAGAAGATCCTTCGCAGGCCAGGCAGGGCGCAAAACTCAGGATGACGTCAGTAAAAACATGCTCGAGTTCCTGACCGACTCCCAACTCTACCGCCGGATAATCCTGGAAGAGATTCCCCAAACCAGGAAGTTTTTATGGCTGGCCACCTCCGGACTAAAGGACCTCTATGTCAAGGAGGGGAGGAGGATGACGCCGTTTCTCAAACTGCTCTCGGAGTTGGTGGAACGGAGGGTCTCGATCCGCCTCATCCACGCCGGGGAGCCGGGCCCGGCCTTTAGGCGCGACTTCGACCGCTATCCCAACCTGATCGAAGGCCTGGAGAGGATGCTCTGCCCCCGGGCCCACTTCAAATCGGTGATTGTCGACGGTCGCTTCGCCTACTCGGGCAGCGCCAACCTGACCGGGGCCGGCCTGGGGGCCAAATCTGACGACAGGCGCAACTTCGAGGCCGGGTTGGTCACAGACGACAAAGAGCTGGTGTCCAAGATTATGGGCCAGTTCGACCGGCTGTGGATGGGCGGGCATTGCCGGACCTGCCAACGCAAGCGGTTCTGTTCCGAGCACCGGGAAATGGAATGATAATGAAATTGTACAGGGAACCTCTAAAAATGCTATCGTTAGGTGCGGTCATGCTTCGACGGTTTCGGCAACCCTTCGGCCGGCTCAGGGTCTATCACACCGCAAGCTGGGATCAGCATGACCCGTATACACAGCGTTATGTCATGTTGAGCATGGTTGAAACATAGACAAAACGCGATTTTAAAGGTTCCAAACAGAAGTTAGGGAGAAAACGATGGCAATGATGCTTTCCTACTGCGGGCTGGACTGCTCGGCCTGCCCGGCCTACCTGGCCCACCGGGACGACGACCAGGCCCTTCGAGAAAGGACGGCCCCGGAGTGGTCCAAAATGTATGGGGCCGACCTCAAGCCGGCCGACATCAACTGCGTGGGGTGCGCCGTGGCCCAGGGCGTGCATATCAGGCATTGCGGAGTGTGCGAGTACCGCCGCTGCGGCATGTCGAAGAAGCTCTCTAACTGCGGGGAATGCCAGGAATATCCCTGCGCCAAACTTCAGGAGTTCCACAAAATGGCGCTGGGGGCCAAGCAGAATCTGGACGATTTCAGAAAATTGAGGTGAGCCCTTTGGCCGCGGATCAAGGCATTCATGCCACTGGAAAAAGGGTCCACTTCATCTCCCTGGGCTGTCCCAAGAACCGGGTTGATACCGAGGCCATGCTGGGCATTTTGGAGAAAAACGGCTGGGAGTACACGGCTGACCCGTCCCAGGCCCAGGCGGTGGTGGTCAACACCTGCGGATTTCTGGAATCCGCGGTCGAGGAATCGCTGGCCGAGCTGCGACGGCTGGCCTCATTGAAAGAAAAGCACGGTTTCCGGCTGGTGGCCGCCGGCTGTCTTGCCCAGAGGTTGAGGGGGAGGCTCAAAGGCGAGGTGCCGGGCGTCGACTCGGTAATCGGGGTCCACGGCTGCCGCAGCATCGCCGAGGCGGTGGGCCGGCAGTCGTGCCACGTTACGCAAAAAACGTGCCACTACGCCGGAGGCTACTACCTGGGCCGCCGGCTGACCACCGGGCCGGGCTGGGCCTGGCTGCGCATCGCCGACGGCTGCGACAATCGCTGTTCCTATTGTCTGATCCCCTCCATCCGCGGCCCTTTCCGCAGCCGACCTCTCGAGGACATCGAGGCCGAGGCCAGGTATTTGGCGGGCAACGGCGTCAAGGAGATCAACCTCATCGCCCAGGACACCACCGTTTACGGAAAAGACCTTTACGGCAAAAGATCCCTGGGTAGTTTGGCAAAAAGATTGAATAAAATAGAAGGCCTGGTTTGGATAAGGCTTCTCTACACCCATCCCGCCCACTGGGACGACGGCCTGAGCGACGATCTGCTGCAATGCGAGAAGGTGGTCAACTATATCGACCTGCCCCTGCAGCATTGTTCCGACAGGATTTTGAAGTCCATGGGCCGGGGCATGACCAGAAAAAGGATAGAATCTTTGATCGCCAAGCTGAGGGAAAAAAGTCCGGGCCTCATCATCCGCACCACCATGATGGTCGGCTATCCGGGGGAGACCGAGGCCGAGTTCGGCCAGCTGATGGAATTCATCAGAGAGCAGAGGTTCGAGAGGCTGGGGGCCTTCGTCTACTCTCCGGAGCCGGGCACCCGGGCATCCGGGATGCCGGGCCAGGTGTCCGAGGCGGTCAAGTACGGCAGGCTGAAACAGCTGATGGCGGCGCAGAAGCGCATCTCCGCCGTCTGCCAGCAGCGCCGGGTGGGCAAGGCGGCCCAAGTCCTGATCGAAGGCGGCTGCGGCCCCGGTTCCGATGTCTGTTCGCCCAAGGGTTACAATTACTACGGACGCAGCCGGGGCGAGGCGCCGGAGGTGGACGGCAAGGTCTACCTCAAAACCGACCGACGCCGTCAGGCAGGGGAGATAGTCTGGACAGTGCTCACCAAGGGCTGGGCTTATGATTTTGGCAGCCGGGAGGTGGAAGATGACTTTGTTCAGTTTTGACATCTTCTGGGGGGCGGTGTTTTTCGCCTTGGGGTTGGCCTGGGGCTCGTTCGCCAACGTCTGCATCTGGAGGATACCGCGCGGCGAGGAGGTCGTCCGGACGCCTTCCCACTGCCCGGATTGCCAGTCCCCTATCAAGTGGTTCGACAACATCCCGGTCCTGAGCTACCTGACCTTGGGGGGCAAGTGCCGTAATTGCGGGAAAACGATTAGCCCGCAATACCCGGCCGTGGAGCTGGTTTCAGGCTTTCTGTTCCTTACACTTTATTTACATTACGGACTGGAGCCAAGGCTGGCGGTGGCCCTTATCTTCGGCTGGGCCCTGATGGTCATCAGTTTTATCGACCTTAAGCACTACATCATTCCTGACGTCATTTCCCTGCCGCTTTTGGGATGCGGCCTGCTGGCGGCCGGGCTGTCCTCTGCCGGCCTGCCCCTGTGGCTGGATCCCCTGTCCGATGGGCACCAAGGACTTTGGGTGCTGGCGGAAAGCCTGTTGGGGGCGGTTTTGGGAGGCGGGCTTCTGATTTTGGCTGCCTGGGCCGGAAAGCTGGTTTTCAAGCAGGAAGCCATGGGGGGCGGCGATGTCAAGCTGGCGGCCGCCATCGGGGCTTACATAGGGTGGAAAGCTCTATTGTTTGCCATGTTCGCCGCCTTCCTGGCCGGCAGCCTGGCGGGGGCGACCCTGATACTGCTGGGCAGGGTAAGGGCCAGAAGGGCGGTGGTGCCCTTCGGTCCGTTCCTGGCCTTGGGGGCTTTGGTGGCGCTCTTTTTCGGCCGTCCGGCCCTGTATTGGTATCTGGGACAAATTCTGGGTCGTTGACCTGTCGCAAGCAGATAGTAATCTCAGGTTCTACGTTTTCTAAAACATTTTGTGTTAAGGGTTAGTTTAAGCACTTAGCGTATTATATGGTTCGCCGCAATATTTTGTTAGCATACTCCAATCAGATGCTCTCTTTTCCGTTCTTTCTTGCCGCCAAGAAAGAACCAAATAAGCGCTGGGGGCTTTGAAACTAACGTTTAAAAAAATTAATCGATAATTGTAACCCTATAACCCTGACATTTCTATTTACGCTACCATGGCATTTTAACAAAATTATGACAATGGTTCGTTGACCCCTTGACAAAAGGCTTTATTTCGGATATAGTTATACCGAAGAATGAAAAGGAGGAAAAGCCGGGCCTTTTAACGTCGGTGATCATGGATCCACCACATCGTCATTTTCCCTGTTTCTAGTGGGATAAGTCCATATCTACCGCACTGGCCCGTTTCTGCACTGCCAAAGTTCAGATTTCCCTCATATAAAGGGAAAAGCCGGTGTCAAAAAGATGCCGGTTTTTTTATTTATCAGAATATGAGGTTTTAATGCCCCGCCAGTTTCCTTCAACGATCTCATCTCAGAGAATTAACGCCTTTCTGGCAATTATAATCCTGACAACGGTTGGCAGTCGGTGGCTGTGGGGTGAAACCGGGCGTAATCAGATACTCCTGGAGCGAAGCGACCGGCATTCATGTTGGTTCACGGTAGCGGTACCCCAGGCGGCCATAACGACGGGCCCAGAGGGCCGAACCCGGCTGTTCCTCGACGGCTTCGGTCCGGATGTTTTTCCCGGGCAGCCGGCGGTTCCCTCAAAATTCGTCTTCGTGGCTGTACCCGAGGGAGCCAAAATCAGCTTACAGGCCGAGCCCGGCCTGGCCGAGGAGAGCTCAGGAATCAGGTTGGCGCCCCAGCCCAGACTGGATGTCGAAGACGCCACCGGCATCGGCCGGTTTGATTACACCGAAGACAGGGAGGCCTATGCCAGGCCGGGCTATGCTCCGGCGGCTGCGGCCGAACTGACGAGCATCGAGCCTCTGCGCCAGATGACGGTGGCCAGAATCAGGATCAATCCGGTCCAATACGATCCGGCCGCCGGAAAGCTGAGGATTTTCCGCAACATCAGGGTCAAGGTAAGCTGGGATCTGCCGTCCGGGTCCATAACGCCCCTCAATGATCCATCCTTCGACCGGTTCTATGCGGCGCTGCTGGTGAACTACCAGCAAGCCAAGACCTGGGCCCGCAGCCCGGCGGCCTGGCCGGCCAAAGACGGCGATCCCTTCGATCAGTCGGCCAGATGGTTTCGCATCCCGGTCCTGAAGGAGGGAATCTACCGCCTTGACTATGGATTTCTTCAGAGCCGGGGAATAGATCCGGCCACCATCGATCCTAGGACCATCAAGATATTCAACGGCGGTTCCAAGGCCCTGCCCAAGGACTTCGCTCAACCCTACCCGGACTCGCTCACCCAGTGCGCCGTATGGGTCAAGGGCGAGGAAGACGGAAGGTTCGATCCGGGCGACATGGTGGTCTTTTACGGCCAGGACCTTTCGGGCTGGGGAAAGAACTCGGCCCTGGCCACCGGACAATTCAACAATCCCTACTGCGATACCAATGTCTACTGGCTGGGCTGGGGCGGTACGAACGGCCTGAGGATGCAGACGGCGGACGGGGAACCGACCACTCCCGGCGCCCATGTCCCAACCAGCTTCACCGACACGGTTCATGGCGAGAGCGACGTTTACAACCCGTTCAACTCGGGCGAGATCTGGTATTGGCTGAACATGACGCGCGGCAACTCGGAGGCGACGAAGCGTTACTCCCTGTCCTTGGATCTGCCTACGACGGCCGGGGGCCAATGCCAGCTGAGAATATCATACCGTCCCTCGGCCAGCGGCTGGCACCGGATGAGATGGGGGCTCAACGGTGCCCTGGCCCGCGATCTGCGCTGGAATGGAAGCCCCACCAACGGCGAACTGAGCGACACTGCAAGCTACGCTGTCTCCTCCCCGGCCAACCGTCTGGACCTGGAGCTGGTCAAGGAAACGGCCGACACCTCGGACGGGGTTCATTTCAACTGGTTCGAGGCGGTCTATCGCCGTCTGTTTCAAGCCTCAGGCCGGAGCCTAAAATTCCGGGTCGATTCCACCGGACACCAGCGGCACCGGGTGAGGCTCGTCGGACTGGCCTCGGACAGCGCGCTGATATTGGACATCAGCCATCCGGCCCGGCCGGCCAGGATCATCAACCCGCAAAACTATCCGGCCTATGCCGAGTTCGAGGATGACTGGAGGCCGGGCAACCGCTATCTGGCGGCCGCGCCCGAAGCCTGGATGGCTCCGGAAGCCATGGTCGAATACCAGCCGCAGCGCTTGAGGACCGGCTATCTTGATGCCCGATACCTGATGATCGTACCCGACGAGCTGTGGGCTATCGCCCAGAAGCTGGCCCAGCACCACGGCGGGGAGGCCGGGCTTCAGCCGTTGCGGATGGTAAAACTGTCGTGGATCTACAACGAATTCGGCTTCGGCCTGCGGCAGCCGGCCACCATCAGAAACTTTATCAAGCACATTTACCTGGCATCCAACCGGACCTGTCCGGGCTATTGCCTGCTTTTCGGCAACGGCAATTACGACTACCGACATCTGGACAGAACCGCCCCCAACATCAACCTGATCCCCACCTATCAGGGCGATGTTTTGGGTTTTGAGCTGCGTGAATACCACTTTACCGCCTACGATGACTGGTTCGCCCATATGGAGACGTCCCAGTATCCCCAGTTCGCCATCGCCCGGCTGCCGGCCACCGGGTTCTCTGAGGCCGGGACCATGGTGGATAAGATCATCGGCTACCGGTCCTCGTTGGGAGGATGGAGAAATCGAGCGATTTTGATGGCCGATGACAACTTCTACGAGGGCAGCCCCAACAGCTCCGAATGGATCCATGCCCAGCAGACCGAGGCCCTGTCCAATTATTTTCTTCCCCAGCACTTTGACCGGCTCAAGGTCTATGGCTGCGAATACCAGATGTCGGGAGGGGAAAAGCCCTCGGCCCGGGAGGCCTTGAAGGCGGCCTGGGTCCAGGGCGCCAGCGCCGTCAACTTCATTGGGCATGGAAGTTACTTTGTTTGGGGACATGAACGCTACCTTCGGGGCGAGGACGTCCCCTATCTGTCGTGCGGCCAAAAGCTGCCGTTCGTTTTAACCGCTTCCTGCGCCATCTCCCGCTTCGACAGGATCAGCTACCGCTGCATAAACGCCGCATTGGTGGCCCTGCCCCAGGGAGGCGCCATCGCCACCTTCGGCGACATGCGCGAAGGCCAGGGCGGGGCCAATTTCCTGTTAAACCAGAACGTCTATTACGCCATCTTCAGCGACTCCCTGGATCTGGGGCAGAGCGTATACATCGCCAAATACCGCACCCAGTCCGTGGCCTACAACAACCGGCCCTATGTGCTGCTGGGCGATCCCGGAATCAGGCTGGGCAGCCCCAGGAGGGCCGTCTCATTATCGCCAAGCTCGGACACGCTGTTGGGCCGCGGGCGCTACACGGTCAGCGGCCGGGTCCAGCCTTTGGGAGTTATGGGATCGGGGCAGGTGCTGGTCAGGATTTTCGACATTCCAAAATTTGTGGATAGCAGCGGGGTTGATTATTACCAGCCCGGCCAAGCGGTGGTTCAGGGACTGGCCACGGTCAGCGGGGACAGCTTCCGTTTCACCTTCAACGTTCCGGATCTCTTCTATGCCGCGCCCAGGGCCGGCTGCCGGATAAGCGCTTATGCCTGGGGAAGCTCGGAGGACGCGGCCGGGGTCAACTCCGACACCGTTTGGCTTGGGGGTCTGGACACCGCCCGGGCGGACGACCATACTGGACCGGCCATCTCCCTATGGGCCGACGGAGCCGAAGTCAGGGAGGGGGATTTTGTCTCCAGCCGGGCCGGCCTTTCGGTAAAACTAAGCGATCCCCTGGGCATTAACATCGCTCCGGGAATACCAGAGGGAGAGATCAGGGCCTGGCTGGACAACGAGGCCTACCAAGACCTGGGGCAGTCTTTCATCTACGACCTGGACAGCGACAGTTCGGGACAGTCGGCCTATGCGCCCCGGTTGGAATCGGGCGGGCACGTGCTGACCGTCAGGGCCTACGACTGCTTCGGCAATTATTCTACCTTGCGCCGCTCCTTCCGGGTGGCCGATGATAATGCCTCTTTGGAGATGGTCTACAACTACCCCAACCCCACCTCTGCAGGGACGTATTTTACCTTCCAGCTTCCCCAGGACGCCGAGGTCTCCATAAAAATCTTCACCGTGGCCGGACGTTTGATCAAGACCATCGAGGCCCCGACTCAGCCGGCCGGTTATCGCCAGATATACTGGGACGGCCGGGATGAAGCAGGAGATCAACTGGCCAACGGAGTCTATCTGTACAAGGTGACCATGAAAGGCGCCGACCGCCGGGATAGCAAATACAGCAAAATAGTGATAATGAGGTAGCCATGTCAACCTTTCGAACCAAGAATAAACCAACTAATTGGGGGAGTCCCATGACTAGAGCCATAATGGCGGTAATTATATGGGCCGCATCGGCCATGCCGCTTTGGGCCATCTCGGAGGGGGGCGCCATTTTCCTGATGATCCGGCCGGGGGCCCGGGCCTCGGGCATGGGCAGCGCCTTCTGCGCCGTGGCCGACGATGCCACCGCCACCTATTTCAATCCGGCCGGTTTGGCTTTTCTCTCACCCGAATCTCAAACCCATTTGGTTCCGGGCGATATTAAGGACTGGCGCCGCCTGTCCCAGGGATTCCAAGGCACAGAAGAAGATTACCTGCTGGACGCCGGGGACATCAAGGATCCGGAGGGTTTGGTGATCAAAGCCGGCAGCTCTCCGCTCTTCTGCCAGGGTGACGTGGCCGACTGGCCGGCCTTATTGACCGCCATCTCTCATCCCGACACCTTGCACCCAGGCGCCGCCGTCAACGCCTCCAGGCTTGACCCCGCTATTTCCGACTCTTTAGGGAGCGTTGATGTCCAGTCGCCGACGCCGGAACAAAAGATGATGGTGCTGCACTGGCTGAACGGACTGCTGGCCGATAAAGGCCTTTTCCAACTGCCGGCCATGGCCGGCAGCCAATTGCCGGACGAATCCTGGGAAGCGCTGGACCGGGCCATTTACACCGACCAGCGAAACTCCGTCAATCCCGAGGACATCTGCCAACCCAGGCTTATGGCGCAGCGCCTGGCGGCTCCCAAAGATGCGGCCTCCAAGCAAATCGCCAAGGGTCTTAGCCCCAAGGCCAAAACCGCCTTGGCTCGCCAGGCCAAGCTGGAGCCGGACAGCCTTAGAAAAATTTTGGCAGGCGAGCTCACCAAGATAGCCAGGTCGGGTTCGCTCTATCAGCCGGCTTGGTCCCAGGAGTTCTTCCTAAAACCGGCCACCAGACAGCTGTCGTCCCTGGGCCTCAAAGGCGAAGAAATGGTGAGGTTCAACCTCAGGCTGCTGGCCGACGTTTTTTCCAACGAAATGGATCTCAGGTTCGACCGAGGACTGCTGAGCGATGCCGAGGCCAGACTCATCAACCGTTATTATCTGGAGGCGGTTCTGGGGGCGGCTGTGGCGCGGCTTGAGGCCAGAATCGGAGCCGGAGTTGAGTGCAAGAATGTCTGTGAGAGGCTATCGGGCACCGTCTCCCAGGTGCTTTCCGGCTATGATGGGAGACAGGCGCTGCGGCCGGAGGAGGTCAACTCACTGGTGGATGAGATCAACCGGATGATCGCCGATCAGTCGCCGATCGGCGGGCAAACGGCGGCCGGCATCTCCAGCCATCAGGCCAACCGCCAGGCCATGGAGAGGGCTTTCCCGGCCGAGATTCTTTCCTGGTCCGCCCAGAAGCCGAAGTCGGCCAAACTTTACCTTAGGCAGCGCCTGAGCCGGCCGAAGGCCGAGCTTTTAGACCGCTTGTCACAGGGAGAGGAGCCGGAGGAGGAGGAGCAAAGGCTGGCGGTCGAAGGCCTCAATGCCCTGATCGATGCCGACGACCTCTATCAGCCGGAATATTTTCCCCGGGCCTCGCTGGGCTCCGAAGCCAAATCCTTGGTTTCCGAAGGAACGACCGGGCTTTCGGACAAAAAGATGCGCCGCCTAAACCGTCTTCTTTTGCAGTCGGCCTTTCCGGATGAGATCGCCAAGGTGGGCGCCGAGGCCAAGCCCCGCTTTGCCACCCTGATGCACTCGCCCTGGCTGTCCGAGATCTGGGGAGACGTGGGCGACATGTACTACGAGTTCATCGCCTACGCCCAGCCGGTAAAGGACTGGGGCGTTTTCGGCGGAAACGTCATCTTTCTTTCCGAAGGCAAGAACCAGCATCTGGACGAGCAGGGCAATGTGCTGGGAGAATTTTCCAGTTACGAATTCTCGCCCACCCTGTCCTACGGCAACAAGATCCTGCCGGGCCTGGGGGCCGGCGTCAACCTCAAGGTCATCCACTCGCACCTGGCCCCGTTCGGGCCTCCGGGCACCCAGGGCAAGGGGGTGGCCACCACCTGGGCGGTGGATCTAGGCTTGCTTTATCACACCATGATCAGGGGGCTCTCCCTGGGCTTCAATCTGCAGAACCTGGGACCGAAACTGGTTTACATAGATGCCCAGCAGGCCGATCCCCTGTCCCGCAACCTCAGGCTGGGGATCGCCTACAAGGCGCTCGAGGGCCGCATCATCAGGCTGACCACTGCCTTCGACCTCACCCGGACGGTGGTGGAGTTCGACCCCTCATGGAGCAAGGAATGGTGGAGCGACCAGTGGCGGGAGTCGGTCCTCCATTTCGGCACCGAGTATGTCTACAACGGATTCGTCCAGCTGGCCCTGCGCTACGGCCTGGTCTACGACCGGGTGGGCAGGATCGGCACCAAGCTAAATTCCTCGGAGCCGAAATTCTCGCTGCAGGAGGCCAGCACCTTCGGCGGCAGCGTCGGCTACCGGAGGATCACCTTTGACGTGGCCCTGGAGCCGGGCGGCGAACTGATGAACGGGACCAAGAACAAAAAATTCGCCCTGTCCTACAACTTTTAGCAACTTCGAGAGGCCTTGATGACCAGATACGCGGCCATTTTGCTGGCTCTGCTGGCACCGACCCTGTTTTCAGTCAAATCGTTGGGCGACGAGCTGGCCCGGCTTAAGGAATCCCGTCCCAATGCCAAGCCGGTGCTGGAGAGGTTGAAGAACCAGCCCCGGCAATACCAGGACGCGGTCTGCCGCCGCAATATTCTGGGCCGGATAAGGCAGGCTAAAAAGGAGAGGGGATTCAAGTCATTCGGGGTGGATACGGTGCGGGTGCTGGTCATCAAAGCCCAGTTTCAGACGGACGACGATCCCAACACCACCGGCAACGGGCAATTCGACTACCAGGGAAACGGCCAACCCATCTACATCAACAACGATCCGGTTCAGGGCCATAACTTCGAGCACGAGCCTCCTCACGACAGCGTCTACATACACGGCCAGATGCTGGCCCTGCGCAACTATTATTGGGCGGTTTCGGGCGGCCGGCTGTGGATCGAGTTTAGGCAGGTGCCCGATGGCCTGCAGGCGGCTTATACCCTGCCCCACCAGATGTCGTTCTACAGCGATTTCTACAACAACTGGGACAACTGGGGGGCCGGCATCTACGTGCTGCTGCGGGATGCCATCGAGGCGGCCGACGCCGATCCGGCCGATATCTCCTTTCGCGACTACCAGTCATACATGATAATCCACGCTGGCTCCTGCTGGCAGACCGACCCTTGGGGCGCCGACATCCCCTCGGTCTTTATCCGCATGGACGAGTCCTCGCCCATCATCGCCAACGCCGGGGCCGACACCATCTACGACGGTATCATAGACGCCGAGACCCAGAGCCAGGACGGCATGGTCCTGGGCTCCCAGGGAGAGATCGCCCACGAGTTCGGACACCAGCTGGGCCTGCCGGACCTCTACGACTACAGCTACCAGTCGGTGGCCCTGGGGGAGTGGGAGCTGATGTCCTGGGGCTCGTTCAACATGAACGCCTATGTGCCGCCGCACCTGTCGGCTTGGTGCAAGGTTTTCCTAGGATGGTCAGATCCTATCGTACTGCCGCCGGGTACCGACACTACCCTGGCCCTGCGCTGGGTGGCCAAGAACCCGAACGACATCGTCAAGATACCGATCAACACCCATGAGTACTATCTGATAGAAAACCGCCGGGCCCAGTCGAACCCGGACACGGCCGTGCATTTCGATCCCAACGAGTACGGCTCGGACTCCAGCGGTGTAAGGGTTTGGAAGCGCGGCCTGCTGGTCAAGGTGGACGACTACGACATCTCGCTTCCTTTCGAGCTTGGCGGCGGCGGTCTGCTGGTCTATCATGTCGACGAGGATCTTATCCGGCAGCGCTGGGAGGACAACAGCCTGCAGACCGGCAATGTCAAGGCCATCGACCTGGAGGAGGCCGACCATATCCAGGACCTGGAGCGCTGGTGGGGTCTTTCGCCCTATTCCACCTACGCCAGCCCGCGCGACGCCTTCTATGCCGGGAACAACGACCGGTTCGACGATTTCTCCGATCCTCCGACCAAGGCCAACAACGGGTCTTACAGCCACATCTCCCTGTCCGGTGTCTCGGTCCCTGGCGAGTCCATGACCGCCCGCTTCAAGGTGGGCTGGGACCTGCCGGGCTTCCCGGTAACCCTGGGGGATACGGTTGACTGGAACAGCCCCAACTATGCCGTCCTGAACTTCGGGACCGATTCCGCCCAGACCGTGGTCTTGCTCCCGGGTGTCAGCGGCAAGCTCTATTGCTGGCGCGCCGACGGCCAGGGCTATATGAACCGGGACACCATCCATGTCTCCGGCTCCGACACCGCCCGCATCCGGGCCGAGTTCGCTAAGGTCAGGGGCAACATCTATTCTTCTCCGGCGGTGGGGGATGTCGACAGGGATGGACGTCCCGAGGTCTTCATCAGCGCGGCCACCACTTTGACCGAGGGATACGTTTACGGATTCAGATTCCAAGCCCAGCCGGCCTACGACACCACCGAAAGCGGGCATGTCTACCCGGTCAACCGGGCGGTGCCGGTACCGGGCTTTCCGGTGAGGGTTGACGGGCCGGTCTATTCCTCTCCGGTGCTGGCCGACATCGACGGCAACGATACTTTGGAAGTAATGGTGGCCGCCGACGACAAGAAGCTTCATGCCTGGAGACACACAGCGGATTCCATACCCGGCTTTCCGGTCAATCTGGGCATGGAGACCAGGTCAACGCCGGCGGCGGTTGAAATTCCCACTACAGGTTTATCCTATCAGCAAAACGACGAGGTTTATGTACTATCGGGCGATAGCCGGGTGTTCGGCCTTCGCGGAGACGGCACCAGTGTTCCCGGCTATCCGGCCCTGCAGGCCTGGGTGGATTGGGTGAGTTCATCGGTTGCCTTATGCGATGTCGACAACGACGGTCGGTTGGATGTGATCGCCTGCAACAAGAAAGGCCTGTTTGTCCTAAATCAGGATGGAACGGTAAAGCCTGGCTGGCCTTGCATTTTCGGCCAGCCCAGCCTCTCGTCGCCGGCAGTGGGAGATATCGACGGGGACGCCCTGAATGAGATCGCCATAGCCAACGGCGACAAGCTTTATGCCTTCAACTATAACGGCACGCTAGTCGCCGGATTTCCGGTCGAGATTTCGAAAAACCTTACTGTTCAATCCTCGCCGATAATTATCGATCTGGACGGAAAAACAGGCGGCGAGATACTGATCGGTTCCCCCGACGGCCGGCTTTGCGCCTACGACGGCAAGGGAGAAACGGTCGCCGGATTCCCGCTGACATTAGGCGGCGGCACGCATTCCACTCCGATAGCCTGGGACCTGGACGGGAACCGTTCGACTATAGAGTTGGCCGTAGGCTGCGATGATGGAAAGCTGTATGTTTGGAGCATTCCCTCTTATCACAGCCAGCCTTCGGGTTGGTATAAATTCCATGCCAACTTTGCCAATACCGGTTTTATGCCGGGGTATGATGATTTCTATTGGGATGCTCCCGAGGCGATAAGCAACCTCTACGTCTATCCCAACCCGGTTAAGAAGACCCAGGGTAAAATAAGGTTCAAAGCCGGGGAAATAAACTCAACCAATTGCAAGGTTTTCAACCTGGCCGGGGACTTGGTCCAGGATATGGACGTTCGGGCCTTTCCCAGGACCGACAACGAGATAAAATGGGACACCTCCAACCTGGCCAGCGGGATATACATCATCAGGGTGGAGGTCTCCGGAATCGGCGGCGCCAAAGTTCTAACCTGCAAGGCGGCGGTGATAAAATGAAAAATATCGCCATTTCTGCTGCCATGCTATTGGCAGCCAGCATAACGGCCCTATCCCAGACCATAGCGGCAGACAACGTCGGGAAGGCTCCGATCCCGGCAGCAGGCTCGATGAAGGGGGGTTTAAGGGCACCAGCCGCCCAAGCCGCTGACACTGCCAAGCAGTCAATGTCCGAGCTCAAACCTATCAAACGCAAATCGGTAAAGAAGGCCTTTTTCCTGTCTTTGGCAGTGCCGGGGGCCGGCGAGTACTATGTGGGGCAAAAGAAATACACCCGCGGTTTTCTGGCGGCCGAGGCCGTCATCTGGTCCTTAGCCCTTTTCTCCCGTTGCCAGGGAGCCATGTGGAAGGACGACTATATCGCCTTTGCGGCAGCCGAGGCCGGGGCCAATCCCAGCCGGAAGGACGACCTCTATTATCAGAACATTTACGAGTGGCCCAACAGCGACTGGTACAACGAATACCAGTGGGCCGAGGCCCGCGACCTCTATCCCGACGACCCGGACGCCCAGGCCGCCTACGTGGCCGACAAGCTCTATTCCGGCGCCGACGCCTGGGAATGGCAGAGCGCCGAGGAATGGGACCGGTTTCGAAACCTGAGGGTGAAAAGCGAAAGCGCCTACCGCCGGGTGACCTACGCCGCCGGCACCGCCCTGTTGAACCATATGCTGTCGGCGGTCAATGCAGCCAGGTTGGCCAAAAGCCACAACAACCGGCTGGCCAAGAGAAAACGGATAACCATGGATTTCAATCTTCTGCCGACCTGGGATCGGGGATTGGCTTTCACGGTGACTGGATCTTTTTAGAACGAAAGGCTCTATTCGGGCCCTTTCCAGAACGTATCCTTCTTTGACAAAAGGAGGATACTTTTTTTAGGAGGGCCGCCGGAGAATAATAACAAATTATTACAGTCCCCATAGATATAAAGCTGTAAACGACAATCTCCCTGGACGCAGATGAACTCTGATTCTATAGAGGGTATCGATAAAATGTTTCTAGGATTTTGATGGCGGATATTAAAATGAAAATCAGGAAACGAAGAACCGGCAATAAAAGCAAGGCGGGAAGAACGGCGGCCAAGCGGATTAGAGTTTTGTCCCTGACGGTTTTCTTTTCGATTATTCTGACTTCCTGCGCCACGTCTTCCAGGGATTTCGGAAAAACCTCTCCGGCGAGAAACATTCGAGCCAAAGCCGTCCTGTCCGGGCTGGAGCCGGGGCGTTTTTCCGGTCTGGCCTCTTCATCCGACGGCAACATATTTCTGGCGGATAATGGCGGTTGGCGGCTGCAGGTTCGCCAAGGCGGTGATCTAAAGATTTTCGAGATAACTCTGCCCAGCGCCAGGTGTCTGATAGCCGGAGGAATGGTCCATGGTCTTTGCCTGGTTGACCAAGTGGGCCGGGGATTTATCAGGTACGATCAATACGGTAGCCAGGCCTTCCGGGCGGAGATATCGGGGCATGGGGCCGATGCCTTCTGCCTGGCTCCGTCAGGAGAGTCGGTCTTCCTGGATGCCGATTCCCGGTCAGTGGTTTTCAGGGACCAGGGCTTTAGAGAGAATCGGAGATGGCTGCTACGGGGAGTGGGGCGGCCCCAAGCCCTGGCGGTCGACCTGCTGGAGGGACTGGTAGTGGTGGCCTATTCCGAAGATAGGAGGTTGGATACCTATTCGATCCTGGGCTTTCTGATAAAAAGCGACGCCTTTGAGGCCTTACCCGGGCCTCAGTCGCTGGCCTTCGATAGCCGCGGCCGGCTATGGGCGGCCCAAGCCGGAGGCCGGGTTAAAGTATTCGGATTTTCCGGAAGGGGATGGGTTGAATCGGCCGCCATCGATATTCCGGGTTTGGTTTGCTTGGTTCCCGGCACCGGCAGTTCGGTGCTGGCGTTGGGTGAAAACGATGTGATGGAATTGGCCGTCGAGTGATAGGTCTCTTCGTTTCATTAACTGCGTCCATCCTGACCTTAACGGCGGGAACAGCCGATTTGCCCCTAACCGATGTTTGCCAGGACAGTCTGGTGATGGCGGCCGAGGGGGGAGGGCAGTGTCTGGCATTGTCGGAATTCTTCATCCTTTACGGCAGCGAATCCCTGTTTATCAACGGAAGGGAACTGCGCCGCGATCAAGAATATGCCATGGATTATTCCGCCAGCCGGGCGACATTGGCCGCACCCTTGTCCGCAGGCGACACCCTTAAGGCTTTTTTCCTCAGGCTACCCCTCAGGGTTTCGGCACCCGTAAGATACCTGCCGCCGGCCGCCATTTCCGAAACAGCAGATAGCGCCGTGATGGATTTCGCCCCGAGGGCGGAAACTACCGCCCAGGAATGGCTTGCGGATAATACCGGCAGCGTCAAACTGGGCGGAAACAAGTCGCTGGCGGTGGTGGTGGGTTCGGGGAGGGATCTTTCGATCGAGCAGGCGCTTCAGGTTAGCGTCAACGGAAGGGTGGGGCAGAACCTGGAGCTCAATGCCTACTTAAGCGACCAGGAGATGCCGCTGTCGGCCACCGGCAGCACCCAGGAGCTGGACCAACTCGACCGGGTATATATCCAGGCCAAATCGCCCTCCTGGGAGGTGACCATGGGCGATTATGACCTCTCCTTGACCAGATTCCGCTTGGCCGGAGCCGAAAGGCAGGCCAAGGGGTCCACGGCCAGCGCCCGGCTGGGCGGCTCAAAGGCGAAGGCAGCCACGGCGGTGGTCAAGGCCAAACAGGCCGTTGTCAGATTCCAGGGACAGGACGGGGTACAGGGGCCATACCAGCTGTCGGCTGATGCCGGCCGCAGCCCCAAGCCGATTTTGGCCAACAGCGAAAAAGTGTGGCTGGACGGCCAGCTGATGCGTTGCGGCCAGTCCGAGGATTATACCATCGACTACCAGCAGGCCCGCCTGACCTTCACACCGCGCCGTCCCATCAGCGACGATTCCAGGATCATGGCCGAGTTCCAGTATTCCGAAGAGGATTTCCGCCGCAGTCTGACCGGG
Source organism: uncultured bacterium (assembly GCA_964588285.1). Lineage (GTDB taxonomy): Bacteria > Edwardsbacteria > AC1 > AC1 > EtOH8 > CAZPNX01. The sequence goes on along the minus strand of CAZPNX010000001.1, from coordinate 236,186 downwards.
GCCGAGCTCGATTTACAAGTGGCCTCCGGATTGTCCCTGGGACTGGGATACCTTTCCGATGGCGACGACCCGTCCCGGCCGCTGCTCCAGTCGCTGGACGAAAGGCAGCTGCAGCTTTTAGAAGAGGCCGGGGACGACACCGCAAAACTTTGGGTGGACGGAGGGGTTCCGTCGGACAGCGGCGATTACGATCTGATCGACTCGGTCTATGTCTACGTTGGCAGGGGGGGAAATTACCGGGTGACCTTCACCTGGGTGGGCGACGGGGCCGGGGACTATAGCTACCGGCCTTTGCTTGGGTGCTATGTTTATGTAGGTACGGGAAACGGATCATACCTGGCCCGGGCCAGGCTTATCAGGCCGGAAAGACAAAGGCTGATGGCCGTCGGGCCCAGATGGCTATGGCCCGGGGGGCGGGCCGAGGCCGAGGGTGTCTGGTCAAAAAGCGATCTCAACCTGTTGTCGTCAAGAGATGACGGGGACAATGCCGGAGCCGCCTGGTGTTACCACCTGCAATGGTCGCGGGACACCCTTCCCTGGGGTGGCTTCAGCCTGTCAAGCCAGGCCTGGAACGTCCAGGAAAATTTCTGGACCGGAGCCGCAGCCGGCCGTCAGGATCTGGCCTCGGAATGGGGATTGAGCGGATGGCAGGGTCTTAGAGAGCAAGATCCGCTTAAGGGCAGGAGATCCTACCGGCACGAGATCGGTTACTGGCCGGGACGTTTTATCCGGGTGGGCGGCGGCTACGGCCGCCTGCGGTTGGACGGCCTTAAAGCCCAAAATGTTACGGCCTGGGCCACGGTCTCTCCCTGGTCCGGCTGGAACAATACCTATCAAAGGCGGGACATCGAGCTGGAGGGACCTTGGTTTACATCATCGGCGGTGGGAGGCTCCAGGAAAGGTCACAGCCTGGGCAGCAGTTTGTCGGCCGGCCCTTTCAAAGTGGAAGCCGGGGCCGGAAGGGATGACGACCTTATCAGGTTCAATGAACTATGGGAAAGGGGGACAAGAAGCCAACAGATTTGGGCCGGCCTGCGGCGCCTTTTGGGAAAGGGAACGGCCGGCACTTCTTTCCGACGCCAGGAGGAGCTAGTTCGAGACAGCGTCCGGGGACAGTGGGCGGGAGAATGGTATGCCAATACTTGGCAGAACGATATCAAAATTTATCCCTGGCAATTTTTGGACGCCGGCCTGGAGCACCAAAGCCGGGTAAAGCGGATGCGGCCGGGCGCGGTGGGTCTGGGCAGCCGGTCCCACTTGGGTCTGTTGCGCCTAGGCCTAAAACCATGGCGGCAGGCCTTTCTGGTCAACGCGGACTATAGCCTCAATCTTACCCAGACCCAACAGAAGCGCGAGGAATATTACCAGGTGCCGGCCGGCACCGGACAGTACAGCTACGATCCGGCCACCGGCGCCTTTTATCCCGACACCTCCGGAAACTTCCTGCGTCGGATTCTGGATGAAGGTCCGGCGACGGGCACGGTCGAAGCCTGGCTGCGCGGCTCGGCCTCCTTCGATCCGTCTTTGGTTTTCCCTGCCTCTTGGTGGACCAAGGCCAGACTGGAGTTCTCCGGCCAGGCGCAGATAAAAAGCTATCGACCGGTAACGGCCAAATTGCTGGGGTTTGCCCCCAGCCGGATGTGGGACCGTTGGGGGAATGCGGCTTCGATGATGGACCTGGCGGCCGATGCCTGGTATCGGTGGGATGATTGGAATCACCACGGGAGACTGCGCTGGCGCCGCGAAGACGATAACCAGTTCGTCAGCCGGCATGCTTCCCAGACCAGGCTGGAGAGAAGCTGGGAGGCCTCGGCTCAGGTCAAGCCGGATCTGAGGCTGTCGCTCAAGGCGGAGATGAGCCGGTTCCAGACCAGCACCCAGGAGCGTGGTTTGGAAAGCAGGCTGTCGCCATTTAAGATGGAAGCGGAGCTGGTGCATCAGGCCAGGCAAAACCTGGAGCTCAATGCCAGGCTCGAGGGCCAGAGGGAGAAGCTGGAGCGCTCCTACCGGACCCCGTCCGATTTTAACGTGATTTTCCTGGAGTATACCGGAGAAGCCGGAACCGTCAGGCATTGGGGGCTGTCCGGCTCCCTGCGTCTTTCGGCCGGGACAGTCAGGCGAAAGGCCGATCTGGCCCGGGAAGACATTCCGGCCGAGTATGCCTATACCAGGCCCCTGGGCTGGACCGGTTTCTGGAGGGCCCAGTACGACTACCGGTTGAACCGGAACCTAACGATCACCGCTGTCTACGAGGCCAAGGACGAGCCGGAACGATCGGCCAGGCACAACGGGCGCATGGAGATTAAGGCTTACTTCTGATGAAGACGATCATCCTGCGGTCTGTTATGATAACGGTTCTGGGCGCCTGGCCGGCCGGAACCTCTGTCGGCCAACGGATTGCTGACCTGCCCGCACCCGATCTGATTGTTGGCCGAACCGAGATCCGGGGCAATCGGGCCATCTCCACCGCCTATCTGGTCGAAAGGCTGGCCACAAAACCGGGGGACAGACTGGACAGCGCCGCCCTGGCCAGAGATCTGTCCGCCATCAGCCTGGCTTATGCCATGAACGGTTATCCCCATGCCTCCGCGGTTGCGGCCGAATTTCGGCTGGAGTCGGATATGGTCCACCGGGTGATCGCAGTTGACGAAGGGCCCAGGGTGACGGTGACCGGCATCAGGTTTGTCGGAAATGCCGTCACCCGGGGAAACGTGATGGCCAGGATGAGCCAGCTTGCGGTGCCCACGACCTTTGACAGCCGAAAGGTGTCCCAAGCCATAAAAAGGCTGGAAAAGAGCGGACTGTTTGCCGAGGTCGGAACCCCCTACCTGGCAGCCACCTCGCAGGGGCCGGGGAATGAGGTTTTAGTCTGTCCGGTCAAGGAAATGCCCTATCACAGCTTATATGGAGCCATGGGTTACTCGCAGCCTGAGGGTTCGGACAAAGGCTGGTTGGCCGGGGCCCTGAGTATTTCTCTGGCCAACATTGCCGGCACAGCCAGGTCATTCGAACTTAAATGGCAGAGGCCCAGACGGGACAACAGCAGGCTGGAGATGAAATATAGGGAACCCTGGATCCTGGGCTTTCCCGTTTCATCGGAATTAGAGGCCTCCCACCGGGTGGAGGATTCCAGCTATGTCCAGACCAGAGCGGGAGCCCTGCTTGTAATATCATTGGGGGATAATTTGAACGCCGGGTTCGGCGGCAGCCTGGATAGGGTGGTTCCGGGACAGGCCCAGCAGGTGGGGCGCAGTCTGAAGTACAGCTCGCTCTGGCAGCTATCGGTTGATTTTCGTGAATCCGGCCCATCAACGGAAGGCCTCTGGGCCTCGACCCGGTTGGAATATGGCCGCAAGCGTTATCCACAATCCAACGTTCAACACACTGTTGCCAGGATATGGGGCGATGGCGGACTGCTCCTCAAGGCTCGGCCGAAAGTGTTAGCCTATGGAGGATTTCATGGACGGGCGGCGGTCAGCGGCGAGAAACCGGTGCCCAGGCCTGACCAGTTCGCCATGGGCGGCGCCGGCAGCCTGCGCGGATATTTCGAAGACCAGTTCCTGGCCGACCAGGTGGCCTGGAGCTCGATTGAGCTAAGGCTGATAGCCGACCGAGCTCTGGCTTTCCATACTTTCTGGGATGCAGGCTATTATTGGGACGGCTTCCGGGGCCAGCGCGGCATCCGCCATGGCTTAGGGTTCGGCTTCAGGCTGGCGACCAGAATCGGCCGGGTGGAGGTGGATTATGGATTGGGGCGCGACGACGGGCCTTTAGACGGCAAGATACACCTCTTGGCAGGCAGCGACTTCTGACCGTCTTCGGTTATAACAGGTTGACAGGAAGTGCCTTTTCAAGTATAATGCAAGTTCAACATTAATGGCGGTGAATCATGATTTCACAGGTTTCCTGGGATAAGCTTTTCGTACGCCTCTTTCCTGATGAGGATTTCTTCGCCTCCTTGGAGCAGGCCTGCCGCCAGCATAAGGTGAAGACCGCGGTGCTGGTGAGCGCTGCCGGCATGCTCTCCGATGTTGAGCTGCGGGCCTTCGTCGGCAATGGGAAATACGCCACCTCTAGTTTTGCCGAGCCCATGGAGCTGATATCGGCCACCGGCACCATCGCCCTGCAGTCCGACGGCACTTACGCCTTCCACATTCACGCCTGCCTGGCCGACCATCGGGCCAACGCCTTCGGCGGGCATCTGGGAACCGGCAAGGTCAAGGTCACCAACGAGCTGGTCCTGCTATTGTCTGACGCTCCGATCGTCCGTCGCAAGGAAGAGGATACCGGCCTGATGGGGATGTTCTTCGAATAAAGCTTTATTTCACAAGGAATCCAGGAAACCATGAATCTTAACAAACTTAAAAAAAACCTCTAATAATGTTAACATTGGATGCGGCCATGCTTCGACGGTTTCGGCAACCCTTCGGCAGGCTCAGGGTCCAGCTCACCTCAAACTGGGCTCAGCATGGCCCGTGTACACGGCGTTTTGTCATGTTGAGCATGGTTGAAACATAGACAAAACGCTATTTATAGAGGTTCCATTAAAACAATCTTTATAGTCAACAACCATGGAAAACTCGAAGACGGTAAATCAATTCATGCCTTCCTGTCTTCCCGATAAAAAAAGGAGATACTGATGAAGCTGTTCATAGACACCGCCAATGTGGCCGAGATACGGGAGGCCGCTTCCTGGGGCATTCTGGACGGGGTGACCACCAATCCTTCGCTTATCGCCAAGGAGGGGCGGGACTTCGTAGAGGTGGTCAAGGAGATATGCTCCATCGTGAATGGCCCGGTGTCGGCCGAGGTGATAAGCCAGGATGCCGAGGGCATGCTCCGGGAGGCCGAACCCCTGCTTAAGATCCATAAGAATATCACCATCAAGATCCCCATGACCACCGAGGGCCTGAAAGCGGTCAAGTCGCTATCGAAGCGAGGCGTCATGACCAACGTCACTCTGATCTTCTCCGCCAACCAGGCCCTGCTGGCAGCCAAGGCCGGGGCTACCTTCATCAGCCCGTTCGTCGGCCGGCTGGACGACATCTCGACCGAGGGCATGGACCTCATCGACGACATCATCAACATCTACCAGAACTACGACATCAAGACCCAAGTGATCGTGGCCAGCGTCCGCAATCCGATACACCTGCTGGAGTCGGCCCGCATCGGAGCCCACATCGCCACCGTGCCCTTTGGCGTCCTCAAGCAGCTGGCGACCCATCCGTTGACCGACATCGGCATCAAGCGTTTTTTGGACGACTGGGCCAAGGTGAAGAAGTGAGGCCTTGCTTTCAACCGGCCAAAGTTGCATGGTCACTCCGCCGGCCGAAAGATTGAAACAAATCGCCCGGGTCATCCGGCGCGATATCATCGAGATGACCCACGCCGCCGGCTCGGGCCATCCCGGCGGTTCGTTGTCCGCGGCCGAGATCATGGCGGTTCTCTATTTCAATGTGATGCGTCACGACCCGAAAAAACCGAGAGGCGAGGGGCGCGACCGCTTTTTTCTTTCAAAAGGCCATGCCTGTCCCGTGCTCTACGCCGCCTTGGGCGAGGCCGGTTACTTCGACAGGCCAGAGTTCCTGAAGTTCCGGAAACTGGGTTCGATGCTCCAGGGCCACCCCCACCGGCTGAAGACTTTGGGGGTGGAGGCCTCCAGCGGATCCTTGGGACAGGGCCTGTCGCTGGCCGCGGGCACGGCTTTGGGATTCAAGATGGATGGAAAATCCAACCGCGTCTACTGTCTATTAGGCGACGGCGAGCTTCAGGAGGGCCAGGTCTGGGAGGCGGCCATGGCCGCCGGGCACTATAAATTGGATAATCTGTGCGCCGTGGTCGATTACAACGGCCTACAGATAGACGGCCAGGTGGAGCAGGTGATGGGCCTGGCCCCGCTGTCCGAGAAATGGCGCGCCTTCCGCTGGAACGTGTTGGAGGTGGACGGCCACAGGGTGGAGGCTTTGATCAGCGCCTTCGAACGAGCCTCCAGTGCCAAGGGGAAGCCCACCGTCATCCTGGCGCGGACGGTCAAGGGCAAGGGGGTGTCGTTCATGGAGAACCGGGCGGAGTGGCACGGCCGGGCGCCGAACCGGGAGGAATACGAAAAGGCACTTAACGAATTATCGTAGGACCCTTAGCAACGTTGAACGTTCAACGCTGCTATAATAAAACGGGGAAAGAGATGGAAGCCATGAAGTGCATAATGACCCGGCGCAGTATCCGGAAGTACAAGCCCGGCACGATCCCGGAAAACAAACTCAGGAAGATTCTAGAGGCGGCCATGAACGCCCCCTCGGCCGGAAACCAGCAGGCCTGGCAGTTCATCGTGGTCCGTGAGAAAGAAACCCTCCTGAAGATAACCGATATCCATCCATACTCTCAAATGCTGAAACAGGCCGGGGCCGCCATCGTTATCTGCGGCGACCTTGGCGCCGAAAAACACCGGGGCTACTGGGTGCAGGACTGCGCCGCCGCCACCCAAAACGTCCTGCTGGCGGCCCATGCCCTGGGGCTGGGGGCGGTATGGCTGGGGGTGCATCCCCGGCGGGAAAGGGTCTCCGGGATTCAGAGGCTGCTGCGCCTGCCCAAGAACGTGGTCCCGTTGTCCGTCATTTCTCTGGGCAGGCCCGGCGAAAAACCTCACAAGGAAAAGCGCTACGACGCCGGCAAGGTGCACCAGGAGCAGTGGTAGTCCCCGGGTGGAAAAGGCAACGTTCTGAAAGAAAACATGCGATTCCGACCTTTCGGCAAGACAGGCTTTCGGGCATCGATACTTGGCTTCGGAGCCATGCGTCTGCAATTCCTGGAAGGGGACATGGCGAAGATCGACGAGCCACGGGCCATCGAGCTGATGCGCCGTGCCATCGAGGGCGGCGTCAACTACGTGGACACGGCCTACGTCTACCACGGGGGAAACAGCGAAACGGTCGTCGGCAAGGCCCTGAGGGACGGCTACCGGCAAAGGGTGCGGGTGGCCACCAAGATGCCGGTTTGGAGCGTCAAGGAACGGGCGGACATGGACAGATTTCTGGGCGAACAGCTGGAGCGGCTGGGAGACGATCGGATAGATTTCTACCTGCTGCACGCACTCAACAAGCGCAGCTGGCCGGCCATCAGGGAGGCCGGGGTTTTCGATTGGGCGGAGGAGAAGATGAAGGAGGGGAGGATCGGGCATCTGGGATTTTCCTTCCACGACAAACCCGAGGTCTTCAGGGATATCCTCGGTGCCTACGACTGGGCTTTCTGCCAGGTGCAGTACAACTTCATGGACGCCGGAGAGCAAGCTGGGCATGAGGAACTGAAGCTGGCGGCGGAAAAGGGGATGGCGGTGGTGGTCATGGAGCCGCTCCGCGGCGGACTGCTGTCCACGCCGCCGCCTGCGGTTCGGGAAGTCTATAAAACAAGCGGTCGCGACTGGAGTCCGTCATCCTGGGCCTTGCGTTGGATATACGACCATCCGGAGGTGACCCTGGCCCTGTCCGGGATGAACAGCCTGGAGCAGCTTGAGGACAACCTGGCCACCGCCTCGGAGGCCGAAGCCGGGGGGCTGTCGTCCGGCGACCGGGAAATCGTGGAGAAGGTCAGGAAGCTTTACTCTGAGTCGGTCGCCATCGGCTGCACCGACTGCAAGTACTGCCTGCCCTGCCCCCAGGGGGTGGACATCCCTCGGAACTTCTCCATCTACAACGAGGGGGCGCGCTACAACAACTTCACACTCTCCTGGTACATGTACTGGGAATGGCTCAAGCCCAAGCCGGAACAGCGGGCCGAGGCCTGCACCCAATGCGGCCTGTGCGAGGAGAAATGCCCCCAGAAGCTGGCCATCCGGGATCTGCTGGCCAAGGTCCGCGAAACGCTGAAGGAGTGGCCCGGGAAATGAGGCGTTATGCTGTTGTAATGGCTGTCCTGCTCACGGCGATGGCCGGGTGCACCTCCAAGCCCGATCCCAGCAAGGAACGGGCCATGGGGCTGGACGGCTCGCTTTTCGTCTGGGAGCCGGGGCCTCCGGTGGCCTACGTCTCGGGCTATGAGCATGAGGGCTCCTACAGCGCCAGCGGAGTCTTGATAATCTTCCCTCAAAACCGGCGGACGGCCCGCCCCATCCCGGGGCTGGAGATATCATTCAAGCCCGACGTCGAGACCGGCCGGGAGATCGCGTTCGGGGGAAGCGAACGCGGGGTCTGGGTGAACTACCGGCTGTCGTCGGCCCGACCCCTGCCAGAGGGCATCATGCTCGGGTACGAATCATCGTTCCCGGACGCCGAAGGGCGACTGACGGTCGAGGAGTGCGACGCCCGTCCCGGCGGCAGGATAAGGGGGAAGCTGGTGTACGCCAAGCTGCGCTCGGCGGTGTACGACCAGGGTATCGAGGACGTGGTGGCCAGCCGCCAAGCTTCCTACCTGGAGCTTTGGAACTGGCCGTTCGATCTGATGCTGGACCAGTCGCCGTTTGAATGAGAATGGCAGAAAAAAAAGCAAGAAAGATCGGTCCCCGGCAACCCGCCTGGCTGGCCTGTGATCTGGACCTGAAAACCATCGAGCAGAAGCCGACCCGGTTCGGCTATGCCGAGGCCCTGCTGGAACTGGGAAAGTCGGACCCCCGGGTGGTGGTGCTGGACGCCGATTTGGCCAAGTCCACCCTGACCTCCAGGTTCGCCGAAAAGTTCCCGACGCGCTTTTTTGACTGCGGCATCGCCGAGCAGAATATGGTGGGCATGGCCGGCGGATTGTCATTAACTGGAAAGATTCCCTTCGTCAACACCTATGGAGTCTTTCTGGCGGGACGGGCTTGGGATCAGATACGGACCTCCATCTGTTACGGGGACCTGAATGTCAAAATAGTGGGCGCCCACGGCGGGCTTTCGGTCGGCCCGGACGGCGCTACCCATCAGGCCCTGGAGGAGATAGCCCTGATGCGGGTGTTGCCGGGCATGAAGGTCATCGTGCCCTGCGATTCCAACGAGGCTAAACGGGCGACGCTGGCGGCCGCCAGGATTAAGGGCCCGGTCTATATCCGCTTGGGTCGGGAGCCGACTCCGGTCATCACCACCGACAAAGCGCCCTTTCAGATAGAAAGTGGAGAACTTTGCCGCCAGGGGAAGGACGTGGCCATCTTCGCCTGCGGGCTGATGGTCTACCTTGCCCTGGTCGCGTCCGAGAAGCTGGCCAAGCTCGGGATTTCGGCCCGTGTCATTAACCTGCACACGGTCAAGCCCATTGACGAGAAGCTGATAGTCAAGGCGGCGAAGGAGTGCCGGGCCGCGGTCACTTGCGAGGAGCACCAGGTGATGGCCGGGTTCGGCTCGGCGGTGGCCGAGGTGTTGGCAAAAAAGTGTCCGGTGCCGGTGGAGATGGTGGGGGTGCGGGACAGCTTCGGGGAGTCGGGGGAGCCATGGGAGCTGCTCGGAAAATATGGCCTTCTTGAAGGCGACATAGCAGGGGCGGTAAAGAAAGTCCTGCGGCGAAGGAACTAGTGGGGCCGTCAAGTGTTTTCTTTGCTTTTCGCAGCTGCCCTGCTTGCCGCCTTTATCCTCTTCGTCATCCTGGTGTCGAAAAAGGTGAGAAAAGGAGGCGGCAGCCTGACGACCACCGGCCTGGGGGCGGTGGACGCATTTCTGGACAGGGACAAGAAGAAATCGGCCGAGGAAATAGTCAACAAGAACGCCGGGATTGTAAACGAGGGCGAGAAATCCAGCGGATCGGATAAATAAAACAAGGTACTGGATCATGAATTGGAAGATCTTCTTCGCCGCCTTCGTCACCCTGCTGCTGGCCGAGCTGGGCGACAAGACCCAGCTGGCGGTCATCACCATGAGCGCCCAGAGCAAGGCCTGGTTCTCGGTTTTCCTCGGCGGGGGGCTGGCGCTGGTGATCGTGACCCTGGTCGGCGCCCTGTTCGGGGAGCTGATCACCAAGTTCGTCCCGGTGCACGCCCTTCACTACATCGCCGGCGGGCTGTTCATCGTCATGGGCGTGCTGGCGATACTGGGGAAGCTGTAGAATTCGCCACGGAGGCACGGAGACACAGAGCGCCATCTCATCAAGGTCTCGGTGCCTCAGTGTCTCTGTGGCATAGATTGAATACCATCGAAAGGTCATGACATGATATTCGCGGAGCGGATGCAGCGGCTCAAGGTCGAGACCGCCTTCGAGATGATGGCCAAGGCCAAAAAGTTGGAGGCCGAGGGCCAGAAGGTAATACATCTGGAGATAGGGGAGCCGGACTTCGACACTCCGCAGAACATCAAGGAGGCGGCCAAGCGTGCCCTGGACCAAGGACAGACCCATTACGGTCCCTCGGCCGGACTGCCGGCCCATCGCCAGGCCATCGCCGAGTATTATTCGAAACACATCGGGGTTAAGATCACCCCGGACATGGTGGTGGTCACCCCCGGGGCCAAGCCCATCATGTCCTTCGCCATCACCGCGCTCCTCAACGAGGGCGACGAGTGCATAGTGCCCGACCCCGGCTTCCCCATCTACCAGTCCATGGTCAAGTTCAACGGGGCGGTGCCGGTGCCGGTGGCCCTGCGCGAGGAGAACGACTTCCGCATGGACCTGGACGAGCTCCGGAGAAAAGTGACCAAGAAGACCCGGCTGATAATCATCAACTCGCCCCACAATCCCACCGGCGGCATCCTGACCAAGGAGGACCTGAAGGAAGTAGCCGACATCTCGGCCTCTCTCGACGTCCCTGTTTTAGCCGACGAGATCTACGACCGGATGATCTACCAGGGCCGGTTCGAGAGCATCGCCCAGTTCCCGGGCATGTTGGATAGGACCATCATCCTCAACGGCTACTCCAAGACCTACGCCATGACCGGATGGCGGGTGGGCTACGGCATCATGCCGCCGGCCCTGGTGGAGCACATGTCCCAGCTGATGACCAACATCAACTCCTGTACCTGCACCTTTGCTCAATCCGCATGCATCGAGGCCCTCCGGGGGCCGCAGGGGGCGGTTGACGAAATGGTGGACGAGTTCAGAAAAAGGAGGGATTTTATAGTCGAGCGTATAAACCGGATACCGAAGCTGTCGTGCCGGACCCCGGCCGGGGCTTTCTACGTGTTCGTCAACATAAAGAAGACCGGGATGGACTCGCGCAGTTTCACCGACTTCCTGCTCAACCAGTGCCAGGTCTGCGCCCTGGCCGGGGCCAACTTCGGGGCCCGGGGGGAGGGCTACGTGCGCTTCTCCTACGCCAACACCGTGGAGAACCTGGGCCAGGCCTGCGACCGCATCGAGAAAGCCCTGAAGTAACCTTCGAATATCATCCTGATACGGCTTTGTGCCTCGCAGGTTGAAGAATGATCCCAGCGCATCGGGCAGGGAATCGCCTCGGCATGGCAACGACCGGGGATCAGCAGACATGTCGTAAAATATATAGGATATATGTTATATGTCCGACAAGATCGAATTCATTAAAAATCATTCCGACCTCTCGACCGACAACGGCTTTCAATTCGAGTTCTCCTGCAACCGCTGCGGCACCGGATACCGCAGCACCTTTAAGGAGTTTTTGCTGGGGAAGGCTTCGGGCCTGCTGGATATCGCCGGAAGCCTTCTGGGCGGGGCCTTGGGCCGGGCATCAAGCGTTGGGCATCAGGTCAAGTCGGCCGCCTGGGAGAAGGCCCACGACAAGGCCTTCGTCGAGGCCACCCAGGAGATGAAGCCCGAGTTCATCCAGTGTCCCCGCTGTTCCGTTTGGGTGTGCCGCAAGGCCTGCTGGAACTCGAAGAAGGGTTTGTGCAAGGAATGTGCTCCGGACCTGGGGGTGGAGATGGCGGCCGCCCAGGCCAGCCGGTCGGTGGAGGAGGTGTGGGCCCACGCCAAGATGGCCGAGGAGGACAAGAAGCTGGGCGAGGAGAACTGGCGGAAGGGCATTCGGGCCACCTGCCCCAAGTGCGAGAAGCCGCTGTCCAAACCCTCCAAGTTCTGTCCCGAGTGCGGCGCGCCCATTCAGGTCGATATCAAGTGCGCCAAGTGCGGCGCCAAGATGGAGCCCGGGGCCAAGTTCTGCCCGGAGTGCGGGGCGAAGGCCGAAAACTTATAAACACAAAGACACAAAAACGCCAAGGTATATTTTTCGTGCCTTGGTGTCTTAATGGTGAAAATACGAAAGACTACTTGACCTGGTTCAAGGACCTGGACGCCAGGCTGGCCAAAAGCCGGAGCGCCCATTCTCTTATCTCCAGCAACGTCTGCGAGCCTCTGGAAATGCTGGAGAAAGACATCAAGGCTAACTGGGACGAATTGAGGAAGCTTCAGTCGCACAACAACGACTGGGGCCATCCGGTGCTCAAGGAACGGATCGCCCGGCGTTATCGGATCAGGCCGGAAAATATCCTTTTGACCAACGGCTGCACCAACGCCAATTACCTGGTGATCATGTCGCTGGTGGGGCCGGGAGATTCGGTGATCTGCGAGAAGCCCTGCTATCAGCCGATGTGGCAGGCGGCCCAGTTGATTGGCGCCGGAATAAAGTGGATCGCGCGCCGGCCGCCTGATTATCGGGTTGATCCGGACGAGCTTTCGCGTCTGGTGGACCGAGGCACCAGCCTGGTCCTCCTCACTAACCTGCACAATCCCAGCGGCGCTTTGCTTGCTGAAGGCGACCTGGAGTCTATTGCCCGGGCGGTGGGCAGGAGAAACCGCCGTACCCGGGTGCTGGTGGACGAGGTCTTCCGTGACCTGGGTCCAGAAAGGCCCAAGCCGGCATCCGCCGTCGATCCGCTATTCATTTCCACCGGCAGTCTTTCCAAGTCCTACGGGCTTAGCCACCTGGAGTGCGGCTGGGTGATGGCCGACATCAAAACCATCGAGCGCGTAACCCGGCTTTTCGTGCTTAGCGACGGCAACGGCTCGCGCTTTCTGGAATCGCTGTCGGCGGTAGTATTCTCTAACCTCAGGAGTTACGCCGATCGCAGTGTTGCTATCGTAGAAGGCAACCGAAAGACCATCCGCCGTATTATGGAGCCGCTGTTCGACGGCAGAATTATTGATGGTAAAATTCCGGAGCACGGCAGCATCTGGTTTCCCAGCCTTAGGGGAGTGAGCGACGCCGGGCCGTTCTGCGAATATGCCGCCTTGCGTCACCGGGTCTACGTGGTTCCTGGCAGTTTCTTCGGTGACCGGTCCAGGTTCCGGGTGGGTTTCGGAGGCGATGCCGGACGGTTTTCATCGGCGATAAGGCGTTTGAGCGATGCGGTTGTCAGCTACCGGAGGAGAAGATGATAAAAAAATCCTCGACAATACTTCTGCCTTTCTTGCTTTCCTTGACCGCCGGGGCAGCCACCATCATCGCCGGCGGAACCGCCAACGACACCGAAGGGCGCATTATAAAACTCTCCGACGGCCGATTGATGGCGGCCATCGCCCGCAATCCATATGGAAGCTGGAATGCCACCGATGTCTACGTTTCCTTTTCCTCTGACGGCGGCGCCAGCTGGAGCATACCGGCCATGGCGATCGGAGGCGCGGCCGACCAGGCCACCATCGCCGCCCTGGAGCTGCCGGACGATACCATCAGGCTTTGGTTCGCCTCCAACGCTACGGGATACTACCGCATACAGACCGCCTGGTCGCTTGACGGTTTGAACTGGACGGCCCAGGGGGAGGTTTCACTGGGATGGGGCAGCAGTGTGAATTGCTACGATCCTACGGTGATCTTTGAGCCGGACAGCTCTCTGACCATGATCTACCGGGGGGGCTCGGGGACCGCCGGAGGAGCCTATGTCTCGTATCGGCCCAAGGGCGGAGACTGGGACACCTTGCGCCGGCCGGTCAATTACCGGGCCTATCGGCCGCGGATCATGAAGCACCCGGACGGGACTTATCTGGCGGCCTTCCAACGGCAGAGCGGCGGGTCGTCCACGCAAATCGACATATTCATTCGCCGCTCCACCGATTTGACAAACTGGACAGACTCAGTAAGGCTGACCACCAACCAGAACTCCCACGACGCCCGGTGCCTCTATGTCCCGGACAGCGGCTATGTGGTCTATTACGCCAAGTACCAGGCGGCCCCCTACGATGCCTACAACCTATGCCGCCGCCGCTCGGCCGACGGCGTCTCCTGGCAGCCGGAGCAGCAGCTGACCTTTAATGGAACAATGCACCACAACACCCAGCCCTGCCCGCTTCTTTTCGAAGGCCGCCTGGGCCTGGCTTGGGCGTATGCCAACGACTACGACAATGACAACGATGTGTTGTTCGATTCATCTCCGCTGACCGGTATTGCTTCAGAACCGTCAGTCCCGACCTCCAGGAAAGGCCATTTGCGGCTATATCCGAATCCTTGTCCCCGGGGCACGGCGGCTGTCTTGGATTGCGCCCCGGGTATGGCCGAGGTGCGTTTGTACGATGCCGGCGGCAGGTTCCTCAGGATGTTGAAGCTTGAGATCGGATGCCCGGCCTTGATGCCCACCACAGGCCTTTCGCCAGGAGTCTATTTTGTGAGTGTCGGGTTCGACAGGAGGATGACGACCCGGCTGACAGTCCTGCCTTAGAGCCATCGGGAAAGCCATTGAATAATGCTCACTTTTTTGATACAATACTTGACAAGAAGAACAAACGGAGGGAAAATGAAGAGTTGGACGGCTCTTACGTTAAGCCTGCTGACCCTTGTCGGCTGCACCGGCCAAAAAGCGCCCGAACAGGCGCAACAGACGATCCCGACATCCACGGCCCCGACCGCCTTGGTGGCCTATGACGGCATCGGCATCCGCAAGCAGCCTTCGGACGACAAGACGCTCAAGGGGAATGTCTTCACCTCGGTCGACAGGGGGGAGAAGGTGAAGATTTTAGGCGACACCACCGGCTGGACCAAGATCAGGCTTTCCGATGACAAGGAGGGTTGGATCAAGACCGACATGATCCGCCTGGGGGTGGAGAAGATGGCGGTGATGACCGAGGCGGCCCAGGTGTTCCTCAGGCCCGACATCTCCAGCCGCGGGGCGTTGGTGGACACGCCCTACGCCCAGCCCGGCACCATCGTCTGGATCTACAAGGAGAAGGACGGGTTCTACGAGTGCGAGTTCCTGCGAAACAAGAAGGGCTGGGTCAAGGTCGGAGTCCTCTCCGAGGACCCGGCCGACCTGGAGGCCGCCAGGCTTCTGGAGCAGGCCCGCAAGTATATGAAGCGGGAGCAGCCGGCGCTGGCCACCGGATACTACCAGCAGATAGTGGACAAATACTCAACCACCAAGGTGGCCCAGCTGGTGCCTCTGGAAAGCGACGTCGAGCCGAAGCCCCAGGGGGAATAAATTTTCTCCAGTCACGTTCTACCAGGAAAGCATGATTTTGAATTTTGATATTTGAATTTTTAATTTTTGTATAAGTGTGGGGCTGTAGCTTCCTTCGACTTCGCTCAGGGCAGGACGCAGGGAGCCAGGCACAGCAAGGGGTCAAGCGTGGGGCTGTAGCTCAGTTGGTAGAGCGGCGCGTTCGCATCGCGTAGGTAGTGGGTTCGAATCCCATCAGCTCCACCAGACTACGCTCCTGGGATGACGGAGCTTCGTCTGGCGGGCAAGAAGTCGATAGTATTAATATCTAATATCAAGGAGGTAAAATGGCGCGCAAGGTCTACAATTTTTCGGCCGGGCCGGGGATGCTGCCCGAGGCGGTGTTGAAGAAAGCCGCCGAGGAGATGCTGGATTACCAGGGATCAGGCATGTCGGTGATGGAGATGAGCCACCGCTCCAAGGTCTACCAGTCGATCATCGACGGAGCCGAGAAGGCCATTAGGGATTTGATGAACATCCCGGCCAACTACAAGGTGCTGTTCCTGCAGGGCGGGGCCTCCACTCAGTTCGCCATGGTGCCGCTGAACTTCCTGGTGAAGTCCAACAAGGCCGACTATGTCAACACCGGCGAGTGGTCGACCAAGGCCATCAACGAGGCCAAGCGCTTCGGCGACGTCAAGGTGGTGGCCAGCTCCGAGGACAAGGCCTTCAGCTATTTGCCCGAATTGAAACCTTCCGAATTCAGGGCCGATGCCGACTACTTCCACATCACCAGCAACAACACCATCTTCGGCACCTCCTGGAAGGCCATGCCCGATACCAAGGGCGTGCCCCTGGTCTGCGACATGTCGTCGGACATCCTGTCCAAACCGGTGGATGTCTCCCAATTCGCCCTGATCTACGCCGGAGCCCAGAAGAACATGGGACCGGCCGGGGTGACCGTGGTCATCATCCGCGACGACATGATCGAGCGCTGCCGGCCCGAGACCCCGACCATGCTCAAGTATAAGACCCATGCCGACAACGGCTCAATGTTCAACACCCCGCCGTGCTACGCTGTTTATATTGTCAAACTGGTTTGCGAGGACCTTTTGGCCAAAGGAGGTCTGTCGTATATTTATAAGATCAACCAGCAGAAGGCGGCCATGCTCTACGAGTGCCTGGACAACTCCAAGATGTTCAAATGCCACGTGCCAAAGAAGGAGGACCGTTCCATAATGAACGTCCCCTTCCGCACCGAGTCCGAGGATCTTGACAAGAAATTCCTTAAGGAGGCCGAGGCCGAGGGCCTGGTGACCCTATCCGGCCACCGCAAGACCGGCGGGATGCGGGCCAGCATCTATAACGCCATGCCCATAGAGGGGGTGGAGAAGCTGGTGGATTTCATTAAGAGGTTCGAAAAAGCGAATTCATAGACATATCTTGGTGCGCTAAAAAAAACATATCATATTGATTAGGTTTGATAAACAAGGCATAGCCGATCCGTCTTTTAGGCGGGTCGGCTTTTTAGTTGACTTTTAGAGCCGGTTTTGCTAACATAGATAGTGCCAAAAAATTCTTTGAGGGTGAAAAGTGAAGACAAAACTTAATATGGTGTACTGGAAGGGCAAGAAATTCTGGGTCGGCAAACTGGTGGAATACCCTGAGATCATGACCCAGGGCTTGACCTTGAAGGAACTTGAGGAAAACATGCGTGACGCTTACCGGATGATGGTCTTGGATGACGTGCCCGCAGATCACAAGGTTAAAGAGCTGGCCCTGTCCGTATGAAACGGAGGGATCTGGTGAAGCGCCTGCACCGCATAGGCTGTGAGATGGTGAGACGCGGGGCCAAACACGACTTGTACCAGAATACCAGGACCGGCAAGAAGCAGACCGTGCCCAGGCATACTGAGATAGACGAATACCTAGCCAGACATATACTCAAAGAATTGACACAATAACGGAGGAAACCATGGCCAAGAAAGTCCTTTTAGCTACCGAAAAACCATTCGCCAAGATGGCGGTGGACGGCATCGCTAAGATCTTCAACGAGGCCGGCTACGAACTGGTAAAATTGGAAAAATACACCGACAAGGCCGACCTGCTGAAGGCGGTGGCCGAAGTTGACGCCATGATCATCCGCTCGGACAAGGCCGATGCCGCCGTGATCGAGGCCGGCAAGAATCTTAAAGTGATCGTCCGGGCCGGGGCCGGCTACGACAACATAGATTTAGCGGCCGCCACCGCCAAGGGCATTTGCGCTATGAACACCCCGGGCCAGAACTCCAACGCCGTGGCCGAGCTGGCCATCGGCCTGATGATTTTTATGGCCCGCAACAAGTTTACTCAGGGTAACGGCTCGGAGCTCAAGGGCAAGAGGGTCGGCATCCACGCTTACGGCAATGTTGGTAAACTTGTAGCCGGGATCGCCAAGGGCTTCGGAATGGAGGTCTGGGCCTTCGACCCGTTCGTAGAAAAGGCCAAGATGGAGGCAGAGGGGGTCAAGGTCTGCGACAAGATGGAGGACCTTTATGCCCAGTGCGATTATGTCTCCTTGCACATTCCGGCCAACGACCAGACCAAGAAATCCATCGGCTACGACCTGCTCTCCAAAATGAAAAAAGGAGCCGCCCTGATCAACACTGCACGCAAAGAGGTCATTGACGAGGAGGGCCTCAAGAAAGTGATGGCCGAGCGGGAGGACTTAAAGTACGCCACCGATGTGGCCCCGGACTGTCACGCCGAAGTGGCCGAGAAGTGGGGCATGCGCTACCATGCCACCACTAAGAAGATGGGGGCAGAAACATCGGAGGCCAACATCAACGCCGGGCTGGCCGCGGCGCGGCAGATCGTGGGATTCCTGGAGAAGGGGGACCGAAACTTCCAGGTAAATAAATAGATTTTGATCCGACGAAACAGGGCCCGGCCGATGGACCGGGCCTTGCCATTATTTTTGAAATAACTATTGAAATTGCCCTCCATTTAAACTAAAATAATCCATTGCCTTGAGAATCATTTTGAAAGGATAAAACCATGTGGCGTCGGATTACAACCCTGTTCAAGGGTTTCTTCAGCCTGTTCATCTCCGGCATCGAGCGGGAGAACCCCCGGGTGCTCATCGAGGCCGAGAAAGAGAATTTGCGCAAGCAGATCGCCCGCTTCAACGACAACCTGGCCACCCACGCTGGGTTCGTGGAGCGCCTGATGCGCCAGATCAAGTCCCTTGAGGCCAAGGAGAAGGAGCTGACGGCCCGCATCGCCGCCAACATCAAGGTGGGCAACCGGGCCATCGCCGGCCAAATGGCCCTGGAGCTTCAGACCGTCAAGCAGCAGCTGGAGGAGAACCGGCAGCAGCTGGTGGAGTCCGAGGCCACTTTCAAGAAGCTGGTGAAGACCCGCGACGTGGCGGTGCAGGAGGCCCAGGCCAAGATAGAGAAGCTCAAGCGCCTGCTTTCCGAGACCGAAATGATGGAGGCCCAGGCCGAGCTCCAGGAGATGGCCAAGGGCATGATCACCCAGATCGGCGGCTCGGGCGACACCCTCAACCGGGTGGAGGAGTACCTCAACGAGCGCCGCGACAAGGCGGCCGGCCGGGCTCGGGTGGCCTCCACCAGCATCGACATCAAGGAAGTGGAGCTAAAGGAGGAGGAGCAGAAGGCCCTGGCTGAGCAGGCTCTGGTGGAGTTCGAGGCCGCCTACGGCTTCAAGACCCCGGCGGCCGAGGGGGAGGCGCCGGCCCCGGCGCCGCAGAAGGAGATGGGGCCGCAGGGGGGCTGAGCGGATAGTCCGGGAAATATCAAATAACGAAACACGTAATTCGAAACAGATACGAATCACCAAACCCGTTGCTTTTCGGATTTGGATCTTTGGGATTGTTTCGATATTCCAGATTTGAAATTCGAGTTTAACCGCAAGTGAGGTAAGAAAGATGGCTGATCAAACACAAAAAGTGGGGCCGACCTTCCTGGGCAAGCTGGTGATCTTCCTGTTTATTGCCGCCTGCATCGTCGGCGCCGGGTACCTGTTCCGGAACACCCTGTTCCCCTCGGCCGCCAAGAAGGGAGTTATTGGTAAGCTGGTGGAAAACGCGGTGGAGGCGGTCGACCCCAAGGGCATCACCACCGTCTCCGAGTACAAGTACGTACCGGCCGAGCGGCTGCCCCCGGTCAAGGGCACCAGCAACTACAAGTGGGACAAGAAGGAGAAGACGGTCCAGTTCCCCATCAACGTCTGGATCGGCTGGCTGCCCATCGTGGCCGCCAACCACGGCTTCGCTCCCAACGAGGAGAGTGTCTTCTTCAAGAAGTACGGCTTCAAGGTCAACCTCAAGCTGATCGACGACCCGGTGACCGCCCGCGACGCCTACGCCTCTGGCGAGAGCCACATCCTGTGGGGCACCCTGGACATGATGGTCCTGTTCGCCCCGGAGCTGATGAAGGACTCCCGCACCGCCCCCCGCATCTACCAGCAGATAGACTGGTCCAACGGCGGCGACGGCATCGTGGTCCGCTCCTCCATCCAGAGCGTTCAGCAGCTGCGGGGCAAGACGGTGGTCTACGCCCAGAACAGCCCCTCCCAGTACTTTCTCAACAACCTGCTGCTGAACGCCGGCGTCCAGCCGGGCGAGGTTAATCACAAGTACACCGCCACCGCCTTCGAGGCGGCGGCCGCCTTCGTGGCCGATCCCAAGATAGACGCCTGCGTCTCCTGGGCTCCCGACATCTACAACATCCCGGAGAAGGTGAAGAACACCCGGATCCTGACCACCACCTCCGAGGCCAACATGCTGATCGCCGACGTCTGGGCGGCCCGGGCCGACTTTGCCAAGGACCATCCCGAGATCATCGAAGGGCTGGTGGCCGGCATCTTCGAGGGCATGCGGCAGCTGAAGGACGAAACCTTCAAGGCCCAGGCCTTCAAGTGGATGGCCGACGGCTACGGCATGTCGGTGGAGGAGGTCAAGGGCATGGCCCTGGACGCCCATGCCACCAACTTCGCCGAGAACAAGGAGTTCTTCCTCAACGCCAACAGTCCGGCCAACTTCGAGCGCACCTGGAAGAACGTCACCTTCGTCTACAAGGAGCTGGGGCTGATCGACTCGCCGGTGCGCTTCGACGAGGTTATGGACTTCTCGGTCATCAAGAAGCTGGATGCCAAGGGGCTTTTTGCCGACATGAAGAACGAGTACGCCACCGTCTTCACCCCGTCCTCGTTCTCCAAGGTGTCGGCCGAGAAGCCCATCCTCACCCAGACCATCCGCATCAACTTCTATCCCAACTCGGCCAACATCTTCGAGCCGGAACACGATGAGTTCGGCAACGCCGTTCCCAACACCCGCTACGACCCGACGGCCGACGCCACCCTGGAGAAGGTGGGCAGGCTTTCCGGCCAGTATGCCCGGGCGGTGATCTCCATCGTCGGCCATACCGACAACTCCATGAAGGGGAAGATCCCGCGGGACGAGGTCTACAAGCTGTCGTTGGACCGGGCCAACGCCGTCAAGCAGGCCCTGATCAAGAAGTACAAATTCGACCCCAACAAGTTTGCGGTTGACGGCAAGGCCTGGGACGAGCCGGCCGACCCGGCCAACCCCTACAACCAGGCGCTCAACCGCCGGGTGGAGATCTCGGTCTACCCGCCGGAGCAGTAGCCTTGGCCGATGCCGGCTTTTTGACGTCATTCTGAGCCGGGCTTTCCTGCCTTTTTACCGAAGAATCGGACTCGATATTTCGGGAACCCGGTGGCAAGTTTTGCTCAGAATGGCGCGGGGCGGACACCATAAATAAATAGCAGAAGATCCTGATGGGTTTTATCGATCTCTTCTTCCATCGCCGGCAGGAGGAGGCGCCGGTTATTCAGGCGGATAAGTCACCGCCGCAGCCCCAAAGCCAGAGGCCGGTCCCAGAAGCTGTCTACCCCAAAGGCGTCAGGCGCCAGTTCCAGGGTTGGCTCAAGGTTCGGGAGCGGGTCGATCTCCGCCTCCGCATCCTGCTGGGCGCAATGCCGGTGTTTCTGATCATAGCGATATGGACCTGGCTGACTTGGGGCACGGCCGAATCCCGGGTGATCTCGCCCTTGATTCTCCCCTCGCCCTTGGAGGTATTGCGCTCCTTTCATTCCCTTTGGTTCGACGCCGAACTTTCCCGCAGTATCGTGGCCAGCTTGGGCCGGGTGGTGGTGGGCTTCGGCATCGGCCTTTTGGTGGCCTTTCCCCTGAGCCTGTTTATGGGCTCCTTCTCCAAGGTCCGAGCCGCCTTTGAGCCGACCACGGTTTTCCTCTCCTATCTGCCTATCCCGGCCCTGGTGCCGCTGACCATGAGCCTGTTCGGCATCGGGGAGACCCAGAAGGCCATGTTCCTGGCTTTGGCCTTCATCATCTACCTGCTGCCCCTGTTCGTCAAGGCGGTGGAGGAGGTTGACAACGTCTACCTGCAGACGGCCTACACCATGGGGGCCGGGAGATGGAAGCTGATCACCAAGGTGCTGCTGCCGGTGGCGCTGCCACAGATAATACACGCCATGCGGCTGGGATTCGGGGTGGGCTGGACCTACATCATCCTGGCCGAGATGGTGGCCGCCGACCGCGGGCTGGGCCAGATCATCATCATCGCCCAGCGGCGCGGGCCCCGGGAGCACATCTACCTGGTGTTGGTGGTCATCGTCCTCATCGCCTATCTCACCGACAAGCTCTGGGAGCGCCTGCACCATGGGCTGTTTCCCTATCTGAGGGCCAGATGAGTGCCATTCCCCGCGAAACACACGAAAGGCACGAAAAAGGGAAAATATTCCTGGCCGAGGAAAGCTACAAGATTGTCGGCGCTTGTTTCAATGTCTACAAGGAGATGGGATGCGGATTTTTGGAATCGGTTTACCAAGAATGTCTCGGATTTGAGCTCATGAATCAATCAATTCCTTATAAGGAAAAACCAGAATTGAAGCTGCACTACCAAGGTAATCAGTTGAAACAATATTTCGTTCCGGATTTCATCTGTTATGGAAAGATTATCCTTGAAATCAAGGCCGTATCAAACCTCATTGACGAGCACAGAGCCCAGGTCATCAATTATCTGAACGCCACTAAAATTGAGCTTGGTATCTTGGCTAATTTCGGGCATTACCCAAAAATGGAGTATCAACGACTCCTGTGCAACAATCCGACCAGAAAAAAGGATTTTCGGGTGATTCGTGTTTTTCGTGGGGAAAAAGATGCCCGGGTGTAATACACAGATTCCGCCGGTCATCGAATTCCGCGACGTTTCCAAGGTATGGAATCCCGGGACCAAAAGGGAGTTTGCCGCCCTCAAAGGCCTTTCATTCTGCATAGACGATCTTCCCGACAAGGGCGAGTTCCGGGCCATCTTGGGGCCATCCGGCTGCGGCAAGTCCACCATGCTCAACCTGGTGGCCGGCTTCCAGGAGTCGCTGCCGCCGACCTCGGGGGAGGTGTTGGTGCGGGGCGAGCCGGTGGTTGGTCCGGGCATAGACCGGGGCATGGTCTTCCAGAAATACAGCTCCTATCCCATGTACACCGTCTTCCAGAACGTCAAGTTCGGGCTGGAGATGAACCGCAAGGAGCTGGGGCTGGAGCAGGCCGAGATCGACGCCCGGGCCATGGAGTGGATCGAGAAGGTGGGCCTGGGGGGGCACCAGGACAAATACCCGCATCAGCTCTCTGGCGGCCAGCAGCAGCGGGTGGCCCTGGCCCGCACCCTGGTGCTCAAACCCAAGATCATCCTGATGGACGAGCCGTTCTCGGCCCTGGACGAGCCCACCAGGCTGGAGATGCAGAGGCTTTTGGTCGACCTGTGGACCGAGGTCCATGCCACCGTGCTGTTGGTGACCCACTCCATCATCGAGGCGGTCTACATCGGCGACCGTGTCTGGATTTTCACCAAAGCTCCGGGGCGGATCGCGGCCGAGTTTAAGGACCTGCCGGTGCCCGAGCCCCATGTCCATCCCTTGGAGATCCAGCGCACCCCGGAGTTCCTGGAGAGGGTGGAGGAGGTCTCCCAGGCCTTCCGCCGCATCGAGTCGGGCCAGGATTTGTCTTCCATGCGTTGAAACCATGGCCCGGTCAAACCAGGCAATTGTATTGCTATAAAAATATAACATGGCTAAAACCGAGCTGGGTTTTCTGGACTACGTCAAGGCCGCCTTCTCCTGGCGCTACCGGGTGCCGGGCTTGGGGCACCTGCCGCTCAACATCCTGGCCTTGGTAGGCTTCGGCATCCTGGGTCTGGGCCATCCGGCCTTCTGGCTGTTGGGCCTGGCCTTCGAGGCCGGCTATCTGACCCTGATGTCCGGGGACGCCCGTTTTCAGAGGCTGGTTCAAGGCCGGATGTTGATGGAGGAGCGCCGGGTGTGGCAGGCCAAGCAGAGCAACCTGTTCGACAGCTTGGACCCCCAGTCGCAATTACGCTACCGCAGCCTGGCCGACACCTGCCAGCAGATACTCAAAAGCACCAAGGCCCTGGCGCCCGGCTCGGCCATGGAGGATTTGAGGACCGGCAGCCTGAGCCAGATGGCCTGGATGTTCCTCAAGCTGCTCTATACCAAGATACGGACCAGGTCCATCACCGAAAAGGTCAAGGCCGAGGAATTGGAGGCCGAGATCAAAAGGCTTTCGGATCAACTGTCGCGGGAGGCCGAGGGCTCGGCCATCCACCGCTCTCTGCAGGGCACCCTGGAGATACAAAGGCGGAGGATGGAGAATCTGACCAAGGCCAGGGAGAGCCTCAAGGTGATCGAGGCCGAGCTCAACCGCATCGAGCACCAGGTGCGCCTGCTCAACGAGGAGGCCTCCATGGCCAGCGATCCCGAGGCCCTGACCGTCCGGCTGGACGGGGTGATGCAGTCGCTGGACGGGACTAACAAATGGATGTCGGAGCACGGCGAGCTTTTCGGCGGGTTGGAGGAGGCCACCATGCCCCAGAACCTTTTGGACATGCCGCCCCGGCAGACGGAGGGATGATGGCAGTGGTCTTAACGCCCTGGGCCGAGGATATGCGGCGGGTGTTCCGGTCGGACACCGTCAGTCAGTTCATCCTCTTCGGCAACATCAAGGATCTGGTGCCGGCCCCCGAGGGCCGCAAGCCGAGGTTTATGCCGCTGGCCCAGTACCTGGCCGAGGTTTTGCTCGAGCCGTTCGAAACGGTCATCGGTTACGACCGAGGCCGGGGATTCCAGCTGCACAAGGGCGGGGAGCAGTTCTTCGGTTACCTTCAGGCCTTCGACAAGTTCCACGGCACCAGCTTTGCCTCGGACGGAGGCGCCTCCGGATCGCCGGGTCGGGCCTTGGAATCGCCGGGCCTGCTGCCGCGGCAGCCGGCCCAGGCTCTGGAGCTCTTGGATCGGTTCCTGTCCAGCGTGGCCGCCAAGCAGCGCAATCCCAAGCTTCCCGGCGCCAAGTCGGCGGCCGTCATCCTGGACCACGCCCATCTGCTGATCCCGCGCGGCGAATCGCTCTACATGGCCGGGGAGCCCGGCACCAACCTCATCCGCATCCTGGACTGGGCCGAGGACCCGGAACTGGCCGGCGCCAACCTGGCCACTGTGCTCCTGTCCGAGAGCCTGAACGACCTGCACGAACAGGCGGTCAACAGCCCCTACAGCGCCAAAATCCAGATCAAGCTCCCGGACCAGGCCGAGCTCCAGGAGTTTCTGGCCGATCTGCTGCAGCCGGAAAGGGATTTCGCCGAGCTTTCCGAGGTCGACCTGCCCAACCTGGCCGCCAAGATGGTGGGCCTGTCCCGGGTGGCGGTGCGCAACATCCTGCGCCGGGCCCTGCGCAACCGGGAGCGGATAACCGTCAAGTACCTGAGCCGGCTGCGCAAGGAGACCATCGAGAAGGAGGCCATGGGGAGGCTGGAGTTCATGGAGAGCCGGCGCACCCTGGACGACGTGGCCGGACACGCCGAGGCCAAGAGGTGGCTGAGGCAGGATGCCCAGTTAATTCGCAAGGGTGCATCGAACGCCCTGCCCATGGGTTATCTGGTCACCGGACGGATCGGCACCGGAAAGACCTACCTGGTGCAGTGCTTCGCCGGGGAGTGCGGCATCCCCTTCGTGGAGATGAAGAATTTCCGGGAGAAGTGGGTGGGGGCCACCGAGGGCAATCTGGAAAAAATTTTCAGCATCCTCAAAGCCCTGGGACAGGTGGTGGTCTTTGTGGACGAGGCCGACCAGGCCACCGGCAAGCGGGGTGGCAGCGAGGGCGACTCCGGACTTTCGGGCCGGGTCTACGGCATGCTGGCCCGGGAGATGGCCGAGACCGCCAATCGCGGCAAGATCATCTGGATCTTCGCCACCAGCCGTCCCGATCTGTTGGAAGTCGACCTAAAGCGCCAGGGCCGTCTGGACGTTCACATCCCTCTGTTTCCGCCGGTGGACGAGGCCGACGTCATGGAGCTTTTTGCGGCCATGGCCAAGAAGCTGGGCCTGGACGTCAAGCCGGAGCAGCTGCCCAAGCTAACATTCAAGGAGCCGGTCAGCGGCAACGAATTGGAGGGGATCATCGTCCGGGCGGTGCGGGAGCACGAGCTTCAGGAGGGCGAGAAAAGGCCGTTGGCCGAGGTTTTACACCAAGTGGCCAAGGAGTTCCGGCCCTCGGCCCACACCAAAAGGCTGGAGTTGATGGACCTGTTGGCGGTCAAGGAATGCACCGATGCCCGCTTTCTGCCCCAGCGTTTTGCCGAACTTTCGCCCGAGGAGGTGGATCAGAGGATCGCCCGTTTAAGCGGCACGGCTGCGACTCCAGACTGAAACTGTCGGCGATAGAAGTAGACGACGGCAGGTATACTACCTCTTTAGGTGGTGTTTTTTTCTTGACAAAAGCATAGGTATGTAGTATCTTAAACTATGTTGATATTACTCGATATCTTTCATAAATGGTGATACACTATGAAACTTACATTCAAAATTTCTCTGGCTGCGTTTCTTTGGGCCGTATCGCTTTCTGCTTCGTCGCCGGCGCAGGACAATAACTGGACAGCGGCGGTGATGACCCTTAACTTAACCGGGCTGGCCGGGTCCGACGCCGAGTTCCTGACGGAACGGCTGATGATCGAACTGCAGCGGGCCGGCGGCCTGGAGGTAATGGAAAGAAACCAGCGGGACCAGCTGCTCAAAGAGCGCCAATTTCAGAAGAGCGGTTCCTGTGACGCCGTCAGCTGCCTGGTGGAGGCCGGCCGCCTGCTGGCGGTGCAGAAGATCGTAGGAGGCTCGATCGGAAAGATCGGACAAGTGATATCCGTTCAGGTGCGGTTGGTGGACCTGGGAACCGGCGCCGTGGAGCGAACCGCGGTCAGGGATTACAGCGGCGATGCGGAATTACTGCTGACTAGAGGGATGAGGGAGGTGGCCCTGGAACTGATGGGCCGGCTGGGGGCTCAGCCGCGGGATACCTCCCAAACAGCTAGGGAGGCCGTTTTCTCAAAGCCGGAAATAGCCGCAAAAAAAATTGCCAGAGAGAAGCCGTCATCAACACTCAAGGCTCCGCAGTTGACCTATGGCTCTTTAGCCTTGTCGGCCGGTTTCGGGGCGCTGGGCTTGATCAGCCTCCGCCAGGCAAAAAGCTATAATGAGAAGGATAACCGCCAAAAAGCGGACGCCTACCGCAGCCAGGGGAAGGCGGCCCTGGCGGCGGCCTCCGGGTGCGCTGCCGTCTGTCTGATCTCGGCTTTTTTCAAGGGGAAACCGTCCCAAAAGGACAGGAGGTGAGACGATATGCCGAGAAGCGTAAAACCGTGGTCTCTCGTTCTGTTGCTGGCGGGGCTGATAGTCACGGCCGGCTGCAGCAGCTACGGCAAGACCAACGTCAACTATTACGACTTCGGCCGGACCCTGGCTGGAGGGGAACAGGGAGACTTTTCCACGCCGGAGGTCAGCGACGGGGACAAGGGGCGGGAGCTATGGTTGGGATACGGCCGCCTGCTGTACCAGGCGGATTCCGGGATGGCGGTAGAATCATCCTATCCCAGCTTCGGATTCCGGGAACGGCTGGCGCGCTGGTGCGACGCCGGATTGGCCGCGGCCTGGACCCAGAACAACCACTATCTGGCCGCCGATCTGAAATTCGTGCCCTGGCGCGGCTATCTTTCTGCCGGATTGGACGTCTTCGGCCAGTACTACCAGAGCAAGGATAAGGGCGACGGGGCATCTCTGGGCTTCTCCCTGCCGCTGGGGGTGTCGCTGGTTCCGGAAAGGCTCTCATTATACGTCTCGCCTCGTGGCGGCAGGTCCCAGAACCTGGTGATGATGGTCGAGGAGATCACCTATTCGGGCCTATCATCGGACAAGGAACAAAACAAGACCTATGCCTATACCAACACCCTGGGGGTGTCGGCCGGGATGGTGTGGACGCTGCCCCTGGGCGGCTCCAGGCTCAAGGTAAGGCCGGAGATATCCTATTCCGCGGGAAAGGAGGCACACTATAATAATATAGTATATGAACTGGTGGTACCTAGCCTGAAGCTGCACCTGGTTTTCTAAACAGGGATCGGTTAGGTATCAGAGCCCAAGCATAACGCTTGGGCTTTGCTGTTGCATTTTCCCGCCAAATATATTAAAATCTATTTTTCAACTTTTAGGATAAACCCTGAAAGAGGCATGATATGGCCATCGTACTTCCCTTCCGCGGCGTCCGCCCGCCCAAGAGCTTGGTCAAGAAGATCGCCGCTCCGCCCTACGATGTGGTCACCAGCCAGGAGGCCAGGGAGATCGCCTGGGGCAACCAGATGAACTACCTGCACATCAGCCGGCCGGAGATCGACCTGCCCGACGGCATCGACGAGCACGACGATCGGGTCTACCAGCAGGGCCGGATCAACTATCGACAGTTCCGCGACCAAGGCTGGCTGGCCCAGGATCCCAAGCCCTGTTTCTACGTCTACAAGCAGACCATGCCCCTCAGGGAGAAGCGGGGCGGCCGGCACGTCCAGACCGGCCTGGTGGCCGTGGCCTCGGCCGAGGACTACGACCGGGACATCATCAAGAAGCACGAGCACACCCGTCCCGACAAGGAGGATGACCGCACCCGGCACATCGCCACCATAGGCGCCAACACCGAGCCGGTGTTCTTCACCTACAAGCATCAAGCGGCTGTCGACAAGGTTATCAAGGCCTGGTGCCGCAAGAAACCGGAATACAAGTTCAAGTCCGACGACGGGGTGGAGCATGCGCTGTGGGTGGTGGACGACGATAAAACGATCTCCAGGATCGTCGCCCTGTTCGCCAAAATGAAGCATCTGTACGTGGCCGACGGCCACCACCGTTCGGCCGCCGCCTGGAGGCTGTGGAAAGACAGGAAAGCCAAGAACCCCAGGCACAACGGACGTGAGGAGTACAACTTCTTCCTGACGGTCATCTTCCCCGACAACCAGATGAACATCATGCCCTACAACCGGGTGGTCAAGGACCTGAACGGGCTTTCCCCAGATGAGTTTTTGAGCAGGATCTCCGCCAAGTTTCTGGTGGCTTCCCATGGGCCGGACCGGCCCGGCGGCAACGGCAAGTTCTCCATGTATGTTAACCACCAGTGGTACCTGCTCAAGGCCCGCCCCGGAAGCTTTGAGGCCAAGGATCCGGTGAAGAGGCTGGACGCCTCCATACTCCAGGACAACCTGTTGGGCCCGATACTGGGCATCGCAGATCCTAGAACCGACAAACGAATCAACTTCGTCGGCGGCATCAAGGGGACAGGAGCGCTGAAAAAAATGGTGGATTCCGGAGATTACGCGGTGGCCTTCTCCCTGCATCCGGTGGGCATGAGGCAGCTGATCTCGGTGGCCGACTCCGGCCAGGTGATGCCACCCAAGAGCACCTGGTTCGAACCCAAGCTCAAGAGCGGCCTGTTCGTCCACGAGTACGACTGATTACTGGGCACAGATTGACACACCTGAATATAAGGAAACCAGGAAGGCAGGAATTTTATGGGAAAATACGCTTCATGATTACCTGGGTTTCTTAGGGGTTTTTGCAACCGCTAAAGCACTCTAAGTAGTTGCTTCTGAAAAACCCGCTAAACACGCTAAATACAATAAATCGGGTAAATATGCGACCAAAATAAAGCTATTGATAACCGTGGCTTATAATACACCATTCTTTCGTGTTCCTTCGACACGGCTCAGGACAAGTTTTCGCGTATTTCGCGGGAAGAAGAACTTTTATAGGGAAAACTACGTAAAAGCAGATTAAGCGATCATGTGCGGAGTGTGCGGAGTCTACAATTTCGAGCGGGCGGCCGAGATGCTCTACCTGGGCATCTTTGCCCTGCAGCACCGGGGACAGGACAACGCCGGAATGGCGGTCTGGGACGGACGGGAGCCCAGGATCCTCAAGGACCGGGGGCTGGTGTTCGACATCTTCCAGCCCCAGGCGCTGGCCGGGCTGCCTGGCAGGGTGGGCATCGGGCACACCCGCTATCCCACGGCCGGCGACAGCTCCACCGCCAACGCCCAGCCCCATTACGCCGACACCCGCCAGGGACGGATGGTGATCGTTTCCAACGGCGACGTCACCAACATGCTGGAGCAGACCCGGCGGCTGCGTTCCCGGGGCTTCACCCCCTACGGGTCCAACGACGCCGAAGTGATCGTGGCCACGGTGGCCTATCATTACGAACAGACCGGGGACGTTTCCCAGGCCATCGGACTGATGATGGACGAGGTCAAGGGCAGCTACTCGGCCATACTGCTCTTTAGGGGGGAACTCTATGTCTTCCGCGATCCCCTGGGCATCAGGCCCCTGGCCATGGGCAGCCTTGACGGCCAATGGCTTTTTGCCTCGGAGAGCTGCGCCATCGAGACCATGGGCGGGACCTTCCAGCGCGAGGTGGGAGCCGGGGAGCTGGTCACGGTCAGCGACCGGGGCAAGGAGAGCCGGCAGCTCAGGGAGCCGTCCCGACTAGCCCACTGCGTCTTCGAACACATCTATTTCTCACGGCCGGACAGCGTCATTTTTGGGGAGAGCGTGGCCAAGAAGCGCTTCATGCTGGGCCAGGCCCTGGCCCGGGAACATCCGGCCGAAGCCGATCTGGTGATGCCGGTGCCGGACTCGTCCAACAACGCCGCCCTGGGGTTTGCCAAGGAGGCCGAGCTGCCCTACAAGCTGGCCCTGATCCGCAGCCACTACATCGGCCGGACCTTCATAGGCTCCACCCAGGCCATCAGGGACTTCTCCGTCAAGCTCAAGTTCAACCCGGACCGGAGCCTGATTAAGGGCAAGCGTCTGGCGGTGGTGGACGACTCCATCGTCCGGGGCACCACTTCCAAGAAGATCATGGGCATGCTAAGGGAGGCCGGCGCCCGGCAGATACACCTGAGGATAGCCTCGCCGCCCATCACCCATTCCTGTTTCTATGGGGTGGACACCCCTCGACGCTCCGAGCTGATAGCCGCCTCCAAGCCGGCGGAGGCCATCCGCGACTTCGTGGGGGTGGAGAGCCTGGGCTACCTTTCTCTGGATGGGCTGAGGTCGTGCCTGGCTAGGCCCGAAGACTATTGCTACGCCTGCCTGACCGGGGACTACCCGGTGCCGCCCCCCGATTTCAAATGAACCTTGCCAAGGCGTTGCCATATAGGGGGAAAAATATAAATTTTTCTGAAAAACCCCTTGACATCCGAGCCAATTTATGAGAACATTTTACTTAACATTGCAGTAGGAGTTCTCATCAATATGAAGATCAAAGTCGTCCTTCTTTTACTGGCGACGGTGCTGATGGCGACCACAATATATGCCGGCGGCAAGTTCTACAACTACTATGAAGAGGGCCTGGCGTATATGAAGCGCGGGGACTGGGACCGGGCCATCGAGGAGTTCAAGGCCGCCGTCTCCTTAGAGTTCAAGGACCGTCCCAACGTCAGGACCTACGGCATGCACTTCATCGAGTACTTCCCTCATCGGGAGATGGGCATCTGCTATTTCAACCTGGGAGACACCGAAAACGCCGCCAAGCAGCTGCAGCTATCCCAGGCCTTTTCACCTTCCAAGCGGACGAGCGAATTCCTGGCCAAGTTGGGAAAAGGCGAGGCCCCGCCGCCGCAGGTCCCTTCCGGCATCAGCCGGGAGGAGCAGGAGCGGTTGGCCCGGGAGAAGGC
Source organism: uncultured bacterium (assembly GCA_964588285.1). Classification (GTDB taxonomy): domain Bacteria; phylum Edwardsbacteria; class AC1; order AC1; family EtOH8; genus CAZPNX01. Next base: position 204,865 of record CAZPNX010000001.1, on the reverse strand, counting down.
CCAGATAGAGGCCGACAAGCGTCGCCTGGCCGACCAGATGGCCGCTTTAGAGCTCAAGAAGAAGGCCCAGGACGAGGAGGCGGCCAGAAAGGCGGCCGAGGAGGAGAGAAGGCTGGCGGCCGAGCGCGAACGTCTGGCCAGGTTGGAGCAGGAGCGGCTGGCCAGGGAGCGGGATATGCTTTCCAAGGGCCAGCTGCCCACCGGAGCCCTGACCTATGACGCCAGCCGGGTTACCCAGGTGGGCACCAGGCTGTCGCTGGCCATCCTGCCCTTCGACAACAAGGGGGGCAATCCGGAAGTGGCCAGCATGGTCCAGGACAACATGATCACCACCCTCTACAACCTGCGCCGCTTCAAGATCCTGGAGCGATCCAAGATCGACGAGATCGTCAAGGAGCAGAAGCTGGGCATGACCGGATTCATCGACCCGGCCAAGGCGGTCAAGGTGGGCAAGGTGGCCGGGGTGGATGCCATCCTCATGGGCTCCATCTCCTCCACCGCCACCGGGGTGGCCATCACCGCCCGGCTGATAGATACCGAGACCGGCACCATCATCACGGCCAAGGACGCCTTTTCGGACCAGACCTCGCTCCAAAGCATCAAGGGCATGTCCCAGGACATCGCCATACAGATCTACAACGACGTGCCCTTAGTCGAGGGTTACGTCATCAAGGTTGATCCCACCCAGGTGGTGCTGGACGTGGGAACCAACAAGGGCATGCGCAAGGGCATGAAAATGGTCATCTACAAGGAGGGCGACGCCATCACCCATCCGGCCACCGGCGAGATACTGGGCAAGACCGTCACCAAGCTGGGCGAGGTGCTGCTGATGGAGGTCCAGGAGAAGATGTCCGAGGCCAGCATCCTAGAGAAGGAGCAGGGCCAGACCCTGGCGGTGGGGAACAAGGTGGTGGCCAAGTAGCGATCGTTCCATGGCCAAAGCCTATCCTGATGAAGAACGGGAATGGCTCAACCTGACCCCGGCCAGAAGGCTTTTCGAAACGGCCAAACTGTGGAGCCTCTATCTGTCTCTGGGAGGCAGCCTTGACCCGGAACCCGATCCTCAAAGTCCTTTTTACTTTTCGGAAACACCGGGTAAAAAGCCTGCTCATCGGGGGACAAGCCTGCATCATCTACGGAGCCGCCGAGTTCAGCCGCGATTCCGATTTCGTCGTTCTTTGTCATCCCGCCAACCTAATCCGGCTGCAGCTGGCTCTTAAGGAGCTTCGGGCGGAAAATATCTATGTTCCGCCGCTCGAAAGTAAATACCTGAGAAAGGGGCATGCCTGCCATTTTCGGTGCCTGGCATCGACGGTGAAAGGGCTGCGCATCGACATCATGGCCCGCCTCAGGGGCTGCCAGGGGTTTGCAGAACTATGGAAACGGCGATACCGGCTAAGGCTCCCGTCAGGGACGATTCTGGATATCATCGGACTGCGGGATCTGGTCCGGAGCAAGAAGACCCAGCGGGAAAAAGACTGGCTGATGCTGTCCCGTCTGGTGGAAAACGATATCTTCTTAAACCCGAACCCCGACCAGGACCGCATCCGGTGGTGGCTGCTGCAGGGCCGGGTTCCCGACACCCTGATCGGGCTGGCTGAAAATTATCCAAGAATTGCCAGAAGCTGCCAAAGGGAAAGGCCGCTGCTTAAGGCCGCGTTGAAGAACGATGCCGGATTGATCTCCCGTATGCTGGCCGAGGAAAAAGCAAAAGAGGTGGACGAGGACGTCCGATATTGGCGGCCTTTGAGGAAAGAATTGGAGGAACTGAGACATCGGCGGGCGATGGCACTTTAAAAAGTTAGGGTCAGGCGGCGGGCAGAGTGCCGGCTCATAATGGCCCCAAGGCGGGATGGCGAAGCGGCAAAAAGGGAAAAATCATGAGATATAGGGTAAACATAACGAAAACCCTCGAAGGCTACTCAATATGGGTTCCCGGTCTTCCAGGCTGCTGGTCCCAGGGCAATACGGAAAAAGAAGCCTTAGAGAACATCAAGGACGCCATCAAGGGTTATATGGAGACGGCCCGGGAGCTGTGTAAAAAGAACCAGTGCCGCCTGGTAGAAGTCAGGTAATAACGGTCGAAGCGGATGCCAGGATTACCTGGAGTCAACCACGAGAGAGCGATCAGGGCCTTTATAAAAGCTGGTTTCTGGATTTCGCGGAAGGGCAAGCATGTCGTTATGACGGACGGCGTAAGGATTATCACCATTCCCAGGGCCAATCTGGTGAATCCCTTTACGATGGCCGGGATAGTGCGTGATGCCTGATTAACCAAAGAGCAATTTCGAAAACTTTTATAAAAGCAATCAGGGCCATAGCCGTGCGGTGGGGAACCCGCCTGCGCTTGAGCTGCGGCGGACCGGTAAGGTGGTGGCCAAGTAACAAACGTGTCATGTAACGATTGAATCCTGAAAAAAATCATATTGATATATTATTTAGTATAAAGAAAGGAGGTGAGGGGAGCGGAGCAAAAGTCGGAATTTACCTAAAAGGGAAAGACATTCACTACAATAAATTTATAATTAGGAAAGGAACAACCATGCGGAAACTGATGCTATCATTAGTGGCTGTTGCTCTCATGGCCCCATTGGCGCTAGCCCAGATAGACTTCAACATCATGGGCACCGGTGCCAGGGCCCGGGGCATGGGCGGCGCCTTTATCGGCGTAGCCGACGACGCCACTGCGGTTGGTTGGAACCCGGCCGGTATCGCCCAGCTTGACAAGATGGAGGCTTCGGCGGTCGGGCTATTCAACATTACGAAGTACAAAGGGGAGATTAACTTTCCTTCAATATCTTATAGCGATAGTTGGGATGAAGGGGTGACTCACTTCGCACCGAGTTTCGGAAGTTTTATATTACCATTTAAGATGTCAGATAAAAATCTAGTTCTAGGTCTTGCTTATCAACGGCTTATTGACTTTGGTATGTACGACAAGGACGACAGCACGTATTATGGATCTCGGTGGGAGTCTACAGATAAGACCACGGGAGGTATCGACGCCATAACCCCGGCTATAGCCTATCAAATAACCCCGCAGTTTATGGTGGGCGGCACTGGTAACATCATCGTAAGGGGCACGCATTCGGAGTATGAAGTAACATTTCTTGACAGCACTAGCTGGTCATACAGCTCTGAAGAGGATTGGAATTATAGCGGGTTCTTTATGGGGTTCGGCGCCCTGGCTAGCATGCAGAAATTCAACATTGGTGCCTCTCTTAAGCTTCCTTTCACTCTAACTGAAAGCGGCGAGGAGAGCTGGAAGGGAAATTTTGGTACGGCCTTCTCGGGTGATACCACCTATCCGGACAATGAGTTCACCATGCCCATGATGCTTGGTTTCGGCATGGCGATAAAGCCATCGGACAAGCTTACTTTGGCAGCCGATTTTGAGATGAGAGGATACTCAAGCACCGAGATGACTTATAAATACTATAACACATCAGGGCAATTGGCCGACACAACCGTTAAATTGGGATGGAACAATTGCAACCAATTCCGTGTGGGGTTGGAATATGTGTTTAGCGGTCCCAACGCAGTGTTTCCGGTAAGGCTCGGCTTTCGCACCGATCCCAGGGTTTACGACAAGACCGAGGGCACATTCTCGGCTGTGGATACGCCACAGGCTGTGGGGAAAACTTTTACTGCAGGATTTGGTTTAATGATGGGATCTTTGATGCTGGACCTTTCCTACGAATTGGGTATGGCTAATTTAACTGACATAGAGGATCCGAACGGCACAGTTAAGGAAGACCAGACTAGCCATAACATCATGGCATCGATTATCTACCATTTCAAATAACTCGGGAAATTGTTTTGATACCTCTTGGCACTAGGGGTGGTGACGTTATATGAAAAAACGGCTTCGCCCCATAAGGTTTTAACTCTTAAGGGAGATAGTACATGATGAAAAAGCTAACCATCTCAGCTATCGTCGTTTTATCCTTCGCCGGCCTCAGCTTTGCCCAGGTGGTCCAGGACCTGCCCGGAGCGGCCGGGATGATCGACTGGACCACCCAGGCGGTCAAGGCCACCGGCATCGGCGCCCTCAACCCCAAGCTGCCTCCCTCGGCCCAGCGCAAGAACGCCCTGCGGGCGGCCCAGCTGGACGCCATGCGCAACATGGTGGAGACCTTAAACGGCGTGGTGCTGAGCTCGGAGACCACGGTGGAGAACGCCATGATGTCCTCGGACGTCATCAAGACCAGGGTGGAGGGCATCGTCAAGAACTTCCGCTTCACCTCCAAGCCCCGCTACATGTCCGACGGCTCGGTGGAGGTGGACATGGAGATGCTGCTCTACGGCAAGGTGGGCGACGTGCTCTACAGCACCCCGGAGTTCAAGTGGAACGTCAAGGAGCAGCCGACCTTCCAGGCCGTGCCCAACCCGCCGCAGGAGCCCCAGCCCTGGACCGGCCTGATCGTGGACGCCTCCGGGGTGGCCGACGCCCAGCCGGCCATGGTGCCCAACATCCTGACCGAATCGGGCGACGGGATCTACGGCGACGAGTTCGTGCCCCAGGAGTCGGCCGTCAAGTACGGGGTGGTGGCCTACAGCAACTCGGTGGCCGACGCCAAGGCCAGGACCGAGCGGGTGGGCACCAACCCGCTGGTGATCCGGGCCGTCCAGGCCTCGGGCAAGAACAAGGCCGACCTGGTGATCTCGGACAGCGATGTCGAGACCTTGGCCACCATCGCCGACAACACCGACGTCTACGACAACTGCAAGGTGATCATCGTCCTTAAGGCCCAGTAGCCATCCGCGTCGAAAATAGGGCAGGGGAAGGCCGGAACCCGGCCTTCCCCGCCCGGCTTGAAGGGGAACACACGTCCGCCGGCCCGGGAGGCATCGCCCGGCTGGCGGAAAACCGCATTCCACCTTTGACGGAGGACCCAGGAGAGAAATGAAGAGAACGTTAATCTGCCTGCTGTCGGCCATGGCCCTGCTGGCCCTGCCGGCCCTGGGCCAGGACGAGCTCCAGCAGATCACCACCGACGGCACCGCCTCGGTGCTCAACAATGACAAGGCCCAGGCCCGGGACGTGGCCATCCAGGACGCCCTGCGCAACGCGGTGGAGCAGGTGACCGGGGCGGTCATCACCTCCAGCACCCTGGTGGAGAACGCCATGACGGTGGAGGACAACATCTACTCCAAGGCCAAGGGGTACGTCAAGAGCTACTCCATCGTCAGCGAGGGCGAGGCCGACGGCGGGATGACCTACAACGTCAAGATCAAGGCGGTGGTCAGGTCGGGGGCCATCAAGGAGGACGTGGGCGACATCATCCGCGGCGCCGGCAACCCCAGGATGATGGTGCTGGTGTCCGAGCGCAACATCGGGCAGCACGAGTGGTCCGGGCTGGACATCAGCCTGGGGGTTTCGGAGAACGCCATCATCGAAAACATGCGCCAGAAGGGCTTCGAATTCGTGGACCAGGAGCAGGCCGAGCGCAGCGCCCGCCGCGACCAGGCCCTGTTGGCCATGGAGGGCGACGCCAAGGCGGCCGCCCTCATAGGCGAGAGGGCCAACGCCGAAGTCATCGTCACCGGCAAGGCCTTCGTCAAGGAGGCGCCCGGGGTCTCCGACATGCTGGGCGGCATGAAGTCCATGCAGTCCACGGTGACGGTCAAGGCCATCAACACCGACGACGGCAAGGTGCTGGCCTCGGTCACCAAGCAGGGGAAGACGGTCCACATCGACGAAGTGGCCGGGGGCACCAAGGCCCTGGAGATGGCGGCCAACGACGCTGCCGACTACCTGACCGACGAGATCGTCAAGAAGTTCGTCCGCGGCTCCAGCTCGGTGACCCTGTCGGTGACCGGGGTCTCCAACTACAATCTCTTCTCCGACTTCATCAACGTCCTCAAGTACGAGATCCGGGGGGTCAAGGCGGTGCACGAGCGGGAGATGGCTGGCAACGTGGGGTTGGTTGAGGTGGACACCAAGTTCAACAGCAGCCAGCTGGCCCAGGAGCTCCTCTACAAGACCTTTCCCAAGTACACCATCCTGATCCGTAGCAAGACGGCCAACAAGATCAACCTGAGGCTAATCCCTAAAAAGTAAATCCGAATATCGAAATACGAAACAATAATTAAAACAAAAAGAATAAAAACGCACCTGGCGGTTTCATTTTTGAATTTGTTTCGGATTTCGAGTTTCGACATTCGGATTTAGCAACCATGGACGTTGAGTTAAACATGAAATCATAAGTAGGAGCATCGAATATGAAGAAAACACTGGCTATCGTTCTGGCGCTGACCTGCCTGCTGGCGGCCGCCTCCATGGCCCAGGGGCTCAAGAAGAGGCTGGCGGTGATGGACTTCGAGGACAAGACCGGGCACGGCTCCTGGCACATCGGCTCGGGCATGGCCGACATGCTGACCACCGCCCTGGTGAAATCGGGCAAGTTCATGGTCATCGAGCGGCAGCAGCTGGAGGCGGTGATGAAGGAGCAAGCCATGGGGCTGTCCGGGGCCATCACCCCGCAGAGCGCCGCCCAGGTGGGAAAGCTGTTGGGGGTGGAGCTGATGGTCATCGGCAGCGTCAACGAATTCGGCGAGAAGGAGGGTCGGGTGGGCGGCAGCGTCGGCAGCAAGCTGGGCGGCAAACTGGGCGGCATCCATCGGGTGGGGGTGGAATCCAAGACCGCCCGGGTGGGACTGGACATCCGCCTGGTCAACACCACTACCGGCGAGATCGTGGCTGCCGAGGGCATCGCCGAGGAGGAGTCCAAGAAGGGCCTGGACATAGGCCATAACGAGTTTTCCTTTTCCAACGACGCCGGATGGGACAACACCCTGGCCGGCAAGGCCACCCGCAAGGCGGTGGGCAAGGTGGTGGAGCTGGTCACCAAGTCCATGGAGAACATCCCCTGGGCCGGGAAGATCATCGCCGTCAACGCCGACAAGACGGTCATGATCAAGCCGGGAGCCCAGGGCGGGGTCAAGGTGGGCGACACCTTTACCGTCTATTCCATCGGCCAGGAAGTCATCGATCCGGAGACCGGGCTGTCGCTGGGGGCCGAGGAGACCAAGGCCGGCACCATCCAGGTGACCGAGGTCAAGGATCAGTTCGCCAAGGCCAAGGTGGTCTCCGGCAGCGGTTTCAAGAAGCTGGACACCATCCGCCAGCAATAGCCTCCGGGTCTTTCCCCAGGGAAGGCATTCCGGTCAATTCAACATAGGAGCCAAGGATCATGAGAGATATAAGGCACAATCCGGCGGTCTGGTGCGCTTTGGCCCTGGCGACGGCCGTGTTCCTGCTGGGATCGTTGCAGCTGGGGGCCAAGACCACCTCCATCGCCAAAATCACCTTCTACACCGGCGATGTCAAAACCCAGCCGCCCAAGAAGGACGACTGGAAGAAGGCCATCTTCCAGCAGCCTTTGGCCAACGGCGAGAAGGTGAAGACCGAGGATCAGTCCCGGGCCGAGATCGGCTTCTCCGACGGCAGCATCATCCGCATCGACGGCAACTCATCGCTGGACATCGTCGAGGCCAAGAAGGACAAAGCCGGCCAGCAGGTGGAGGCCAAGGTGTGGAGCGGCAAGGTCTGGGCCAACGTCAACAAGATGAGCAAGAAGTCCAAGTTCGAGCTGGAATCGCCGACGGCGGTGGCCGCGGTGCGGGGCACGGTCTACCGGATGGCGGTGGCTCCGGACCGGACCACCCGGATAGCGGTCTACTCCGGGGCGGTGGCCGTCAAGCCGCATCCAGACTTCTTCATGGAGCAGAAGAAGAAGGCCGGGGGCCGGGAGGGTGAGATCGAGGGCCCCACCGAGATCGCCGGGCCGACCGAGGTCACCCTGGAGCAGTGGATCCAGATCGTCAAGATCCACCAGGAGATCACCATCAACCCGGACGGCACCTACGGCATCGTCCAGTTCAATCCCCAGCTGGACGCCCAGGACGAATGGGTGAAATGGAACCAGGAGAGGGATAGCCAAGTTTTACGGAGAACCCAGTAGCTAACTGCCTATGAAAAAAATATCTACTCTCATCATCGGGATGGTGGGGCTGGCCCTGGTATCCTGCGGTCCGGTCTTCGTCTCCATCAAAAGATTGGAGCGCGCCAAGATGCAGATACCTCCGGTCAGCCGCGTGGCGGTGGTGGACTTCGAGGACGCCACCCGCCAGGGCAGGGGATCGGCCGTGGGCAGCCGGCTGGTGGCCGAACTGGGCTCCCAGGGATACTATCAGGTCCTGGAGCGGGCCAAGATCCAGTCGGTGATGAAGGAACACGCCTTCAACCTGACCGGGGCGGTGGATCCGGCCACGGCCAAGGAGCTGGGCGGGCTTTTGGGGGTGGACGCCATCATCACCGGCGAGATCCTGTCCTACGATGTCCAGACCACCAAGCGCACCGAAAAGGTGGAGCGCAAGGAGGGCACCGGCCAGTACGAGGAGGTGGAGAAGACCAATCCCTTCACCAAGAAAAAATACAAGGTGAAGGAGGAGATCATGAAGACGGTGCTGGTGGACGAGGACCGGTTCGACAAGTCCGGCACCGTCTCGGTCAACTACCGGATGATAGACATCGCCTCGGGCCAGGTGGTGGTCAGCAAGACCCATACCCGGAGCTACCAGAAGACGCTTAAAAAGAACACGGTGGGTGACGACGAGGTGCTGGCCGAGCTTTTAACCGGGGTCACTTCCGATTTCGTGGGCGATATCAGTCCCCATTACGTCACCGTCTCCAAAAAGCTGCTTTCCTCCAAGGCGGATCCCAAGAACCTGGGACAGGCTTACGCCAAACAGGGCGAGTGGCAGCGGGCGGTGGAGATCTGGGAGCGGGCGGCCGGCCAGGCGCCCAATGATCCGGCGCTTTGGCACAACATCGGGGTGGGTCATGAGGCCCTGGGCAGGATCGAACAGGCGGAACAGGCCTACAACCGGGCTCTGCAGCTGGATCCGGGAAACAAGATCCTCATCGAAAACGTGGCCCAGATCAAAAGCGCCTTCCGCGGGAGCCTGCCCACCAACCAGGGAGGCTCGCAGGCCCTGGCGGCTGAAAATCAGGGACAGCCGATGGAATTGGTGCCAAAGATAATGAAACTTGAGCCCACCGGCGAGGTCTATATCAATATCGGCAACAAGAGCGGGATCAAGGTCGGCGATCGTTTTATGGCAGTGGGGGAAAGGGAGATCAGAAACCCGGATACCGGCGAGTTGATGGATACCGACATTTTTGACAAGGCCGAGCTGGCGGTAACCAAGGTCATGGAGAACATCTCGGTTTGCCGGACTGTCAAATTGATGCCGGGGCAGAAGTTAGCCGTTAAAGATAAAGTAAAACCCATCAAATAATAATAAACTTGATTTAAGATCATAAAACCTGTACAAGAAGGGGAGATTTTATCTCCCCTTTTCTGCATGAAGATAAAGTCAATAGATAAAAACAGTCCTGGTTGGAGATTCGGTTTGCGGCCGGGCGACAACATTCTTTCCATCAACGGCCATCCGGTGCGCGATGCTGTCGATCTCATGTTTCATTCGGCAGACGAGAGCCTGTCGATGGTGGTTGGACGCAGAGGAATGCGTAAAATCATCGCAGTTGAAAAGCAGGCCGACCGGGGGCTGAGGATAGTGCCTGAAGAACCCAGATGGCGGCGTTGCGCCAATAAATGCCTTTTCTGTTTTGTGGACCAGATGCCCAAAGGCCTGAGGCCGTCGCTCTATGTCAAGGATGAGGATTTCAGGCTATCCTTTTTGCACGGCAATTACCTGACCTTAACCGGCTTTTCTTATAGGGATAGGGAAAGGGTAATCTCCCAGAAACTGAGCCCGCTTTATGTCTCGGTTCATGCTACCGAGGAAAGGGTCAGGCGGCGTCTGCTGGGAGCCCCAAAACCTGTTCCCATCCTTCCGCTTATCAGGGATTTGACAGGAAATGGCATAAAACTTCACACCCAAATAGTGCTTTGTCCTGGTATCAACGACGGCAAGGTGCTGGAACGGACAATAAACGATCTGGCTGAATTGCATCCAGGGGTGGCCAGCATCGCAGTGGTGCCGGTCGGCCTGACCAAATACCGTCAGGGCTTGGCAGACCTTAAGTCCGTGGATGGATTATTGGCCGGGAAAACCATTGAAAAATATCGTTTATTGCAGGAAAAGTTGAGGAAAAGGTTTAAAAGGACGGTTCTTTATTTTTCAGATGAGTTCTATCTGCTGGCCGGGCTTGACATGCCGGAAACCATTTGGTATGATGATTATCCACAAATCGAAAATGGAGTGGGAATGTCCAGGTTATTTTGGGATGAATTTCGAGAATGTTCTTTAAATTTTCCCCCCAAGCTTAAAAAAGAAAAGAAAATAGGCTTGGTCACCGGAAATTTAGCTGAAAAAGTGCTTGAACCCGTAGCCAGAAAATTAAAGTCCATCAAAGGCTTATGCGTCGAAATTCTTCCTGTAGAAAACAGGCTGTTCGGCTCCAGCGTCACGGTCAGCGGCTTGCTCTCTGCTTGGGATATACTATCCGCTTTGCGGCCAATGGCCCCCTTTGACCTTTATGCCCTGCCTGAAAACGTCCTCAACAGGCAAAATATTTTTATCGACGGCATATCTGCCAAAACTTTTAGATCAAAGCTGGTCCCGGCCAAGGTAACCTTCGGTTTGCAGGAATTGGTAAAGGCCATTGGCTCATGGGCAGGATAGGAGACAAGCTTGTCAGCCTGATGCGGCCGGTTGACTGGCTGGTGGCCGGCTATCAGCTGGCCATGGCCGTGGTATCGGTGGTCTTTCGCAACAATATCGACCTTTGGGCCGGAGTCAGCCTGCGCCACCTGCTGGCTTTGGCCTTTATGGTCACCGTCCGGGGCCTTAGGTTGAAGTACCAAAAGCGATGGCTCCAGATTATATCCGATTGGTACCTGATTTTATCACTGCCGCTGGCCTACACCTGGGCCGGAACCTTTGTCCACGCCGTTTTTCCCTGGAAGCTGGATGCCGTGCTCCATATGATTGATCTCAGGCTTTTGGGCTCTGATCCCACCGCCTTCCTCCAAAGTTTGGCCCGGCCTTGGCTGACAGACCTCATGCAGCTTTCGTACTGCTCGTTCTTTCTCATCATCTTCTCCAGCTATCTGATTCTGTATCTCAAGGGCAATCGGCGCCAGTATCAGAACATGGAGATGGTGACCATCACCGCGCTTTACGGCACTTACCTGTATTTCATGCTGCTGCCGGCCCACAGCCCCCGTTTCATCACCTGCCCGGAGCTGGAGCTTCGCGGCGGATGGATCACCCAGATTATCAACGATTTTTTGAACCGGGCGGCCTATCCCGGCGGAGCCTTCCCCTCCGGGCATTCCTCGGCCTCGATATCGATCTGTGTTTTCATGTGGCGCTACGCCCGGCGCTGGGCGCCCTGGTTCACTTTGGCCACCCTGCTGCTGCTGGTGTCAACCGTCTACGGGGGATATCACTACGTCATCGACCTGCTGGCCGGACTGGCGCACGGAGGCCTGGCCAGCCTGATAGCGGTGCTGTGGAACCGGAAATGGCGGCGTCTGGGACTGCTGCTGTAGTGATGCCGGATCTTTGATTAGAAGTATTCAAGAAACCTTGTCGCCTTATAAAACAGAAATTAACCGGAGCCCAGATGTTCCTTATCAAAAAGATAATATCGCCTTTGTTCCAACCCCTGCCGCTGGCCTTCATCCTTATCATTGCCGGTTTGATGCTGCAGGGACGAAAAAAAGCCAAGAGTGCAGGACGCCTGCTGGTCCTGGCCGGTCTGGCCTTGATTCTGGCTGCCTCCTTCGGATTCACCGGCCGGCCCCTGCTGGAGAGGATGGAGTACCGCTACCGCCCCCAAGCTCTGGAGGCGGAACTGGCCGGGGTCAAATGGGTGGTGGTGCTGGGGGGCGGTGTCTGGGACGATCCCAGGCTTTCCAGCACCGCCCAACTTACCCAAAGCTCGGTCTGTCGGCTGGCCGAGGGCATCAGGCTGTGGCGGAAAATTCCGGAAGCCAAACTGTTGCTTTCCGGAGGGCGGGTCTACAATCAGTTGCCCGAAGCCCGGGCCATGGCTCAACTGGCAAAGGAGCTGGGGGTGCCGGACTCGGCCATGGTGCTCGAATCCGATTCCCGGGACACAGACGACCAGGCGCGCCGGATCGGCCGGATAGTAGGCGACCAAAGGCTGGTGTTGGTGACTTCGGCCGCCCACCTGCCGCGCTCCATGGCCCTGTTCCGAAAACAGGGGATGTACCCGGTGCCGGCCTCATCGGATTTTATGATCAAAAGGGGACAGACCGGCGATCCGGGACGGTTCTTCCCCAGCTCGGTGGGGATTGAGGTCTGGGAGACCGTGATCCACGAGGCCATGGGTATGGCCTGGTCCAAGCTTAGCGGCAAGATCTGAGGTTTTACATGCAGCTGGTGGGCGACATCAAAACAGCAGCGAGGCGGAAGCGATGAGGCTTCCGGTGGTGGCCATTATCGGGCGGCCCAACGTGGGCAAATCCACCCTGTTCAACCGAGTGCTGAGGCGGCGGGCGGCCATCGTCGACGACCGGCCCGGCGTCACCCGTGACCGCAACTATGCCCTGGCCGAGTGGCGGGGGAGGGACTTTTATCTGGTGGACACCGGCGGCCTGGTGCCACACAGCCGCGACCGGATGGAGTCCGCCATCAGACGGCAGGTGGAGACGGCGCTGGCCGAGGCCGACCTGGTGCTGATGACGGTGGACGTCAAGGAGGGATTGACCGACACCGACCGCCATATCGTCCAGCTGGTGCGGCGCAGCGGCAAGCCATCGGTGCTGGCCGCCAACAAGGTGGACGCGGCCCGGGAAGAGTCGGGCATCTATGATTTTTACCAGCTGGGGCTGGGGGAGCCGCTGCCAGTATCGGCCGCGTCCGGCCGGGGTTCCGGCGATCTGCTGGATGCGGTGGTGGAGAAGCTGCCGCCGGCGGCCCCAACCGAAAGCCTGCCAGCTGGCATCCGGGTGGCCCTGTTGGGAAAGCCCAATGTGGGAAAATCATCCTTGGTCAACGCCATCACCGGCCAGCAGAGGGTGATCGTGGATGCGGATCCAGGCACCACCCGGGACGCGGTGGACACTTGGTTCGAGTGGCAGGATAAACGTTTGGTGCTGATAGACACCGCCGGGCTGAGGCGAAAGACCAAGGGCGACGACCTCGAGTTCTACACTAGGCTGAGAACCGAGCGCACCATCGATCAGGCCCAGGTCGGAGTGCTGGTGCTGGACGGAAGCCAGGGCTTGTCCCACTTGGATCTTTCCCTGGCCGGGATGCTGGACGCCTCAGATCGGGCGGTGGTGCTGGCGGTCAATAAATGGGATCTGGCTGCCGATGGAAACCAGGCCAATTACATCGGATGGCTGAGAAGCCAGATGCCGTTCCTGCCGCATGCCGAGCCGGTCTTTACCTCGGCCGTCAGGGGGGAGGGCATCCAGCACTTGCTGCAGGAGATCGTTTCCGCCCATAACCAGTGGCGGAAGATGCTGGAGCCGGAACTTCTGATCTCGGCCTTCGAGGAGACGGTGGCCAAGAACCAGCCGCCGGCGCCCAGGGGCCGGGAGGTTATCCTATACTCCATCAAACAGACGGGCACCCAACCGCCGTGGTTCGAGGTTTTGACCAACCAGCCCAAGCTCCTGCCCGAGTCCTATCGCCGCTACCTGATCGGAGGCTTGAGGGAAAGGCTGGGCATCAAGGGCGCGCCCATCAGAATCACCTATAAAAAATCGGCGCCGCCGGATGATTGGCAGAAGCGCCGCTATCTTCCCTTCGGCCAACGGCCCAGATTCCGGGCGGAACGCTGAAGAGACACAAGGTAAGAGCAGATCGTTTGAGCATTGAGTGATAAATCAATAAGGTAACGAGAAACAATATGATTGCTGTCCAAAAAATTCTTTTGGTTCTAGCCTCCTTTCTGTTGGGGGCGGTGCCTTTCGGATATCTGGCGGGACGGGCGCTCAAAGGAATCGACATCCGCCAGCACGGCAGCCGCAATGTGGGGGCCACCAATGTTTTTAGAGTGGTGGGCAAGGGCGCCGGTATGGCCGTTTACCTGTTGGACGCCATCAAGGGCCTGATCCCGGTGTTGGCGGCCAAGCTGATATGGCCGGCCGTCTCCCCCTCGGGCGAATGGTACCACATACTGACGGCCTTGGCCGCCATCCTGGGTCACGTCTTCACCCCCTATCTGGGTTTCAAGGGAGGCAAGGGGGTGGCCACCGCCTCGGGAGCCATGTTGGCTTTGGCACCCTTGCCGGTGCTGGCTTCACTGATAATCTTCGCCGCAGTGCTGGCGGCCTTCGGCTGGGTGTCTTTGGGGTCGATCGCCGCCTCGTTTGCCTTCCCCCTGGCAGTGGCCGTGGAGCTGGCCCTCAGAAACAAATATCCATTCACCCCGGTGCTGGCCGTGGCCTGGTTTCTGACCATCTTGGTGATGGTCACCCATCGGACCAACATCGTCCGGCTGCTGCAGGGAAAAGAGCCCAGGCTGTTTAGGGATAATCGAGCGGAAATACCAGAAAATGGTAGAATTAAGCAATAAAGACATAGCAATACTAGGTGCCGGCAACTGGGGGACCACGCTGGCGGTGATGCTGGCCGAGAAGGGATGCCGGACCCGTCTCTGGGAATACCGGCCGGAGCTGGCAGCTGAGATCGAAAGAAAACGCGAGAACACCCTGTTTCTACCCGGGGTGCCGCTTCCGGAAAAGGTTGCTGTCACCGGCGATCTGGATGCCGCCTTAGCCGGAGTTTCCGTCTGTCTGCTGGCTGTGCCTTCCCAAACCATGCGCCAGGTTTGCGCCAAGATGGCGCCTAAGGCAAAGCCTGATATCTTGATCATCTCCTGCGTCAAAGGGCTGGAACACGGCAGCCTGCTCCGCATGTCTCAGGTCATCAAACAGTGCCTATCAGAAAAGCCATGCCGTCTGGCAGCGCTTTCCGGCCCCAATATCGCTTCCGAGATCGCCCAGGGCATGCCGGCCACGGCGGTGGTGGCCGGGGAAAGCCAGGAGGCCGCAGCCGAGGCTCAGAATCTGCTGCACTCAACCCGCTACCGGGTATATACCAGCTCTGACCTGCTGGGTGTGGAGCTGGGCGGAGCCTTAAAGAATATATACGCCATCGCCGCCGGAATTGTCGACGGGCTGGGTTTGGGTGCCAACATCCAGGGCGCTCTTTTAACCCGGGGTCTGGCCGAGATGGTCAGGCTGGGGCAGGCTTTGGGCGCCAAGGCGGAAACATTTTCCGGCCTTTCAGGATTGGGAGACCTGGTGACCACCTGCATCAGCGGCCGCAGCCGCAACCGGCAGGTAGGGCTTAAGATCGGCCAGGGTAAAAGCCTGACCGAGGTGCTGGAGGGGATGACCATGGTGGCCGAGGGCGTGCCAACCACCAGGTCGGCCTGGGAGCTGGCCCGGAAGCACGGGGTGGATATGCCCATCACCGGTGCAGTGCACCAGATCCTTTTCGAAGGCAAGTCTCCGAAGGAGGCCATTGGGGAGCTGATGGCCCGGGAGGCAAAGGCCGAGTGAACGGGGCGGACTGGCGGCTGGATCGGGAGGATGGGCTGGCGGTGATGCGTTTTGGCCTGCTGGAGGAGAGGGGTATCCGCCACGGCCTGGTGGTCCGCGACCAAGGCCGTATTCTGGACGACGAGCAGGTCTACCGGGTTTTCTCAGCCCGGGTGCATACCGCTGTCACCGAGCAGACCCACTCCACCCGGGCGGCGTTGATAACAGCTGGATCGGGTCTGTTCTATCCGGAGCGCGTAAGGGCCGACGCTCTGATGTCAAAGGAGCCCGGCCTGCGTCTCACCATTCACACCGCCGACTGCGTGCCGGTCTTCCTAGCCGCGGCCGACGGCCGGGCGGTCGGTTTGTTCCACTGCGGCTGGCGGGGGACGGCCGACGGGTTCCTGGGGAAGGCCGTCAGGATGTTCGCAATGGAATACCGGGTGGGGCCGGAGGAGCTGCTGTCGGTGATCGGGCCGTGCATCGAGGCCGGCTGTTACCCGGTGGGGGCCGAGGTGGCCGAAAGGTTCGGCGAGGATGTCAAAAGGCCGGCGCCGGGTGGGCGATGGCTCCTCGACCTCAGGGCTGAGAACGAGAGACAGCTTTCGGCCGCGGGGCTCAAGCCGGAGAATTGCCAAGTGGCGCCGCTGTGCACCAGGTGCCGTAGAGAACTGTTCCATTCCTACCGCCGGGAGGGGGCGGGGCTTGGGGGAAAGATGGTAGCATTTATCGAGGCCGGCCATGAAGAAGATCGAAACTGAGGATCGCCGGGAATGCGAGGCGTCGGTGTTGGCCAACCTGCCGACCAAGGTCTACTATAGCATCCGGGAGGTGGCCGACATCCTGGAGGTCAAGCCCTACATCCTGCGTTTCTGGGAGGGTGAGTTCCCCCAGCTGCATCCCAGAACCAGCAAGGGGGGACGGCGCCAGTATCAGCTGGACGACATCAAGCTGCTGCTTTTAATCAAAAGGCTGCTCTACCGCGAGGGCTACACCATCGCCGGGGCCAGGGCCAGGCTCAAGGAGATCAAGCTTCACGAGCCCAACCAGCTGGACATCCCCTTCGATGAATGGCGCAAGAGGGCCAGCCTGGGGCAGATTGCCTCCGAGCTGCGCCAGATCATCGGCCTCCTGGAAGGCGGCAAATAGGGCTTGCTTTCCGGTCTCAACTGTCGTATAATTAATCAAAGTTTAGGACGTAGTCCCTCGACAGGTTCGGGATAAACTCCGTCCGGTTTAACGCACTTGACTGCGATAAAAATATCTAGCCAGTCGATTGCCGAGGGAAATAAGGTCGGGGCGTAGCGCAGTCCGGTTTAGCGCACTTGACTGGGGGTCAAGGGGTCGGTGGTTCGAATCCACTCGCCCCGACCATCAACTAAATAATAATCCGACGATCGGCAAAAGTCTCCAGTGGTCTTCACTGAGGGTTTTGCTTTTTTTTATAAACCGGAAAACTCATCCGAAAGGTACGACCGTAAGCGGTCGATTCATGGCATTCACCGAGTCGGAATATATCTCCAGGTTCTTCGGCAAACTGCGGAGCCTGCTGTTGGGCAAGCCCAAGGATGTCGAGGATCCGAAGATCTTCCACAAGATATCGCTGGTGGCCCTGCTGGCCTGGATCGGCCTGGGGGCCGACGGCCTTTCCTCCTCCTCCTACGGCCCGGAGGAGGCCTTCCGGGCTCTGGGCCCGCATACCTACCTATTGGTGTTCATCGCCCTGGCCACAGCGGTGACGGTGCTCATCATCTCCTATGCCTATTCCCGGATCATCGAGCACTTTCCCCACGGGGGCGGCGGCTACATCGTAACCACCCATACCCTGAGCAAAAGGGTGGGGGTGGTCTCGGGCTGCGCTCTGCTGGTGGACTATGTTTTGACCATCACCGTCTCCATTGCCGCCTGCGGCGATGCCCTGTTCAGCTTCCTGCCGCTGGGCTACCATGCCTACAAGATACCCTTCTGTGCTCTTCTGATCCTGGTGCTGATCATCCTCAACCTGCGCGGGGTCAAGGAGTCGGTTTCGTTTCTGGCCCCCATTTTCGCCGTTTTCTTCCTGACCCACGTCCTGATGATCCTTTACGGGATTTTCAGCCATACCACCCAGTTTCTTCCGGTGGCCTCAGAGATCCATGGCAGTCTGAGATCCGACCTGGCGGCCATCGGACTGTGGGGGGTACTGGCCATATTGGTCCGGGCCTATTCCATGGGGGCCGGCACCTACACCGGGATCGAGGCCGTGGCCAACGGACTTCAGGTGATGCGGGAGCCCAAGGTGCAGACCGGGAAGAACACCATGGCCCTGATGGCCGGCTCCTTGGCCTTCACCGCCGGCGGCCTGCTGATCTGCTACCTGCTGCTGCGGGTCCAGCCGGAGGAGGGAAGGACCCTCAACGCGGTCCTGGCCGACGCCCTCTACGGCCGATGGCCGCTGGGCAATGTTTTGGCCCTGGTGACCATCGTCTCCGAGGGGGCCCTGCTTTTTGTGGCCGCCCAGACCGGTTTCATCGACGGCCCCAGGGTGATGGCCAACATGGCGGTGGACTCCTGGTTTCCCCACCGCTTTGCCTCGCTTTCGGAGCGGCTGACCATGAACAACGGGGTGATGATGATGGGCCTGGCCTCACTGGCCCTGCTGTTCTACACCGGGGGGCACGTTACCACCCTGGTGATCATGTACTCCATCAATGTCTTTCTGGACTTCTCTCTCTCCCAGGCCGGCATGTTCCGGTATTTCGCCGCCAACAGGGAGAGGGAACCAAAGTGGAGAAAGGAGCTGTTCATTTTCGGCGTCGGCTTCATCCTCTGTCTGACCATCCTGACCATAGCCGTGGTGGAGAAGTTCGCCCACGGGGGCTGGCTGACCCTGGTGATCACCACCGGCCTGATCGTCATCTGCTACCGCATCCGCAACCACTACGAGACGGTGCGCCGGGGCAGCCGCCAGCTGGACGAGATCCTGCTGGACATCCCGGTGGCTGAGAAGAAGAAAGTGGCGCCGGTCAATCCCAAGGAGATGACGGCCATAGTCCTGGTCAACGGCTACAACGGCTTCGGAGTTCACACCCTGATGTCGGTCATCCGCAGCTTTCCCCGGCTCTATAAGAACTTCATTTTCGTCTCGGCGGCAGTGGTGGATTCCGGGGCCTTCAAGGGTTCCAAGGAGGTTGACGCCCTCAAGGCCTCGGTGGAGAAATCCTTGCAGCTTTATGTCGACGTGGCCCACGATTTCGGGCTGGCGGCCGAATACCGCTACGACACCGGCACCGAGGTAGTGGAGACCGTCAGCCAGCTGTGCCAGGGGCTGGCCAAGGAGTTTCCCCGGTGCACCGTTTTCACCAGCCGGCTGATCTTTCCCCGGGAAAGCGTTTTCCAGCGCCTGCTGCACAACGAGACGCCGTTCGCCATCCAGCGCCGCCTGCAATGGCAGGGCATCACCACCGTGGTCCTGCCCATCAGGACCAACTACTAATTTCTATGCATCAAGACCGATCCAAAAACATATAGATCAGGAAGAGTGGACCAAATGGACCAGAGATTATCCAGACAGGCCGAGGTGGTGATGAGGTACTCCCTGGGGCTTAAGGCTGGAGACCGCGTCCTCATCCAAGGCGGCTCCTTCGCTATGCCCCTCATTCGGGAATGCTACCGCCAGGCAGTGGCCCTAGGGGCCCATCCCGTGGTCAAGATCACCAGCGAGGAGCTCCAGGAGATACTGCTGCGCCAGGGCAGCCAGGAACAGATAAAATACATGCACTCCCATGAACTGGAGGCCATCAAGACCATGGACGCGGTGCTGACCCTAATGGGCAGCGCCAACACCCGGATGTTCACCAGCATCCCGGCCGAGCGGATCAAGTGGCAGTCCCAGGGCGTGGCCGGCTATCGCCAGATATTCTTCGAGCGGATGGCCAAGGGCCAGCTTCGCTGGTGCGGCACCCTGCACCCCTCGGCGGCCAACGCCCAGGAGGCCAGCATGTCGCTGGCCGAATACCAGGACTTTGTTTACCGCTGCTGTCTGGTGGATGACCAGGATCCGGTGGCGCGCTGGAGGGAGGTGGAACAAGAGCAGGAGAGGATCTGCCGCCTGCTGGACAGGGTGGAGAAGCTGAGGATAATCGCGGAAGGCACCGACCTCACCCTTGCCGTCGGCGGCCGGAAGTGGGTCAATTGCTGCGGCCACGAGAATTTTCCGGACGGCGAGGTTTTCACCAGCCCGGTGGAGGATTCGGCCCAGGGCCGGATCCGCTTCAGTTTTCCCGGCATCTACGGCGGGCGGGAGATAGAGGACATCCGCCTGGAGTTCGACAAGGGGAAGGTGGTCAAGGCCGAGGCTGCCAAGGGCCGGGAGCTGCTGCAGCAGCTTTTGGAGACCGATGCCGGGGCCAGGCTGCTGGGCGAGGTGGCGGTGGGCACCAATTACAGCATCGATAGATTCACCCGGAACATGCTGTTCGACGAGAAGATTGGGGGCACGGTGCATCTGGCCATCGGACAGGGGTTCGCCGAGGCCGGGGGCAAAAACCGGTCGTCGGTGCACTGGGACATGCTGTGCGACATGAAGCAGGGGGGATACATAGAGGCGGACGGGAAGGTGGTTTATAGAGATGGGAAGTTTGTGATTTGACGGCACTTAGATTATACAGGTGCGGCTGAAAGGCTGCACCTGTTGTTTTTTGTGGACAAAATCCTCATAATTCTATATAATACAACATTATACTCGTTTTATTGGCCCATGCTTATTTTTGTCGTCCTTCCCGCCTATAATTCGGAGAAAACCATAGGCCCGCTTCTGGGCCGAGTGCTGGATTTTGTCCCGAAAAGTGGTATAATTGTGGTGGACGACGGGTCAACCGATGATACTTTTCGAGTATGTCTTAAAGCTGGGATCCAGCCCCTGAGACATATCCATAACCTGGGCAAGGGCCAGGCTCTGCGTACCGGCTTTGCCGAAGCCTTGAGGCGCGGATGCGCTGCCGTCATAACCTTAGACTCCGACGGCCAGCACCGGCCGGAGCATATTCCGGATTTCGTTAAACGCTTCAAAATTTCCGGTCGTCAAATAATAATCGGCTCCAGGAAGTTCCGTTTTTCCGATCTTCCCTTCGACCGATACCTGAGCAACCGGTTGACCACGGTCGTTGTTTCCTTGTTGGCCGGACAGAGAATAGAGGACAGCCAGAGCGGCTACCGGCTGATCTCGGCTTCGGCCTTGCGGCAGGTGGCCACCGACAGCGACCGCTACCAGATGGAGTCGGAGTTCCTGATCCGGGCGGGCAGGATGGGGTTCCGCATCGCCCATGTGCCGATAGTCAACGGACCTAGCACATTCAGCCACATCCGACGGGGGAGGGACACGCTGAGGTTCCTGGCCATGGCCCTGAGAATGCTGTGGGTCTAGTCAACTTTGTAAACTCCATCCCCTCTATAAAGAGGGGTCAGGGGTGTGTCCGGAACTGATTACATACCCCCCGAACCCCTCTAAAGAGGGGACAAAGCAGATAGCTGACGGAATAGCATGGCTAAAAAACCCATAATCCTCATCACCAACGACGACGGCATCGACGCCCAGGGCATCCAGGCCCTCCGCCGGGGTCTGTCCCGCATGGCCGACACCCGCGTCTTTGCCCCCATGTCCCAGAAGAGCGGGGCCAGCCACTCCTTTTCCCTGCGCAAGCCTTTGGAGGTGGTCTGGCGGGATCCGGCTACGGCGGCCGTGGACGGTACCCCCACCGACTGCGTGATGCTGGCGGTGCGCGGCCTGCTCAAGGAGAGGCCGGACCTGGTGGTCTCGGGCATCAACCACGGACCCAACCTGGGCGATGATGTCACCTATTCGGGCACGGTGGCCGGGGCCATGGAGGGAACGCTTTTGGGGATCCCCTCCATCGCCGTCTCCTGCGTCTCCTGGCAGGAGTGCCGCTTTGAGGCCGCCGTTCACTTCGCGGTGCGGGTGGCCAGGCAGGTCATCAGGAAGGGGCTGCCGCGAAACACCCTATTAAACGTCAACGTGCCCAACGCCGGACTGCGGTCGATAAAGGGTGTCAGGTTCACCAAGCTGGGCAAGCGCATCTACCGCGATATGATCGTCGAACAGAAAAGGCCCGACGGACGGCAGTACTTCATGATCGACGGGGCCGATCCCGATTGGGAGCGGCAGCCATGCACCGATTTCGAGGCCATCGAGCAGAACATGGTGTCCATCACTCCGTTTCATCTGGACTGGACCAACCACCGGGCCCTGGCTTCGCTTAAAAAGTGGGAAAAGGAGATCTAGGGCGGCCATGAGGAGAAACAGGCCGGATGCATGACTATCAGAACCAAAGGCAGCAGATGGTGGAACAGCAGCTGCTGCGCCGCGGCATCTCGGACCGCCGGGTGCTGGAGGCCTTCCTCAAGGTGCCGCGCCATCTGTTCGTCCAACCGGCCATGCAGCATCGGGCCTACGACGACAACCCGCTTCCCATTGGCCAGGGACAGACCATCTCCCAGCCGCTGATGGTGGCCCTGATGACACAGGCCCTGAGGCTCACCGGAACGGAGCGGGTGCTGGAGATCGGCACCGGATCCGGATACCAAGCGGCCATTCTGGCCGAGCTGTCCGCCCAAGTCTTCACCGTGGAGCGCATCGAAACTCTGGCCCGGCAGGCACGGCAGATTCTGGACGGGCTGCACTACCACAATGTAGCCGTCAAAATAGGCGACGGCACTTTGGGTTGGGCCGAGCACGCCCCCTACGACCGGATCATAGTCACGGCCGGCGCGCCCCGGGTGCCGCAGGCCTACTGGCAGCAGCTGGCCGAAGGGGGGATCATGGCCATTCCGGTGGGCGACACCTATGTTCAATCTCTTAAGATAATTGAGAAAAAGGACGGCCGGGAGGTGATCCACGACCAGGGGGGATGCGTCTTTGTGCCGCTTTTGGGCAAGTATGGCTGGAAAGGCAATGGAGAATAAAACACCGCCTTTGCGGATCGGCGTCATTGGAGGCTCAAACTGCACCGCCAAGCAGGCCGAGGCCGCCCATAGGGTGGGGGAGCTGGTGGCCCAAAGGGGAGGAATTCTGGTCTGCGGCGGCATGGGCGGGGTGATGGAGGCCGCCTGCCGGGGAGCGGCCGGAAGCGGAGGCATCACCGTCGGCATCCTGCCGGGGAACTCGGCCAGGGAGGGCAACCGATATCTGACGGTGCCGGTGATTACCGGGATGGGGTATGCCAGAAACGCCCTGGTGGTGATGACGTCCCAGGCCCTGATAGCCATAGGGGGCAAATACGGGACCCTGTCCGAGCTGGCCTATGCCGCTCAATTCGGAGTGCCGGTCTTCGGCCTGTCCACCTGGAAGGTCAGAATGCCGGTCAGGCACGTCCGGACGCCGGCCGAGGCTGTGCGTCTGGCCTTCGAGGCGGCCAAGGGCTAAAGCCATGGCGGTTCGTCTGTCGGCCCGGGCCTGGGGCCGGGTGCAGGGAGTCGGCTACCGCTACTTCGTCATCCGGCAGGCCAGAAGCTTGGGACTCAAGGGCCATACCCGCAACCTGGACGACGGGTCGGTCGAGATCGTGGCCGAGGGTGAGGAGGCCGAGCTTAGACAACTGCTGGCTTTGTTGAAATCCGGCCCCTCCGGCGCCAGGGTAGATGGGGTCGACGCCTTTTGGGGCCAGGCCCAGGGAGACTACCATTCATTCGACATCCTACATTGAAGGAGAAAAAGATGGCCATCGACCTTAAAAAACACATCCGGGAGGTGCCTGATTTTCCCAAGAAGGGCATTGGCTTCAAGGACGTTACCACCCTGCTGGCCCATCCTCAGGCTTTCAGGGAAACCGTCAGCCGTCTGGCCAAGGATGTCAAAGGCCTGAAGTTCGACAGGGTGGCGGTCATCGAGTCCCGCGGCTTTGCCTTCGGTTCGGCCCTGGCCCACAAGCTGGGCAAGGGCGTAATCCTGGTGCGCAAGCCCAACAAGCTGCCGGCCGCGAAAATCCGCCAGAGCTACGCCTTGGAATACGGCCGGGACGCACTGGAGATGCACCGCGATGCGGTTCGGCCGGGCCAGGGCATCTTAGTGTTGGACGACCTTTTGGCCACCGGCGGCACGGCCTTGGCCGCGGCCAAGCTGGTGGAAAAACTGGGCGGCCGGGTGGCCGGTTTGGCCTTTGTGATAGAGTTGGACTTTCTCCATGGCCGGAAAAAGCTCCGAAGATACCCGGTGAAGTCTTTGATCCATTATTCGTCCGAGTAGATGGCCGTCTGGCGTCCCATAATCCTGGCCGGGTTGGCGCTGACTATCTGGCTGGTAGACTCGGCCGGTTCCCAGGACCTGATGCCCGACACCGCCGATGTTTTCTACCAGGAATACCTCAACCGCCTGGTGGAGGATCTTCGCCTCAGCCAAATTCAGGACTTGGCCAAAAACTGGGGGATCGTGGTCGGGGGCCGCCAATTCCGCATGAACCGCAGCTTCTGGGAGCAAAGGTTGAGCTTGAACCTTTCCCTAGGGGCATTCTCGGGATCCGATTTCCAATCGGCCGTGATTGAATACCAGCTTTGGCCGCGGCTGACGGTTAGGGGCGAGGTGGCCAGGCGGACGGCGCGGAGCGAGGCCTGGCTGGATTTCATCTTCCATATCGAATACTGAGAAACGATGCGAGGCTGTTGCCGATGATCATGCTTAAAACCATATTGACAGCCGCCCTTTTGGCGCTGGCCCCGGCCGCCGGCCTGGCCCAGGACGGATACTTCGGAAAGAACAAGGTCAACTACCGCAATTTCGAATGGCGGCAACTGGAGACCGAAAATTTCACTGTCTATTACTATCAGGGGGGCGACAGCCTGGCCAGGATTGCCGCCCGTTTGGCCGAGAACGCCGGCGGCCGGCTCTCGAAAATGCTGGACCACCGCCTTACCGGCCGGGTGCCCCTGGTGATCTATACCTCTCATAACGACTTCGCTCAGACCAACATCACCACCGAGCTCATCGAGGAATCGGTCGGCGGCTTCACCACCGTCTTCAAAAACCGGGTGGTGGTCCCCTTCACCGGCTCCTACGCCGACCTGGATCATGTCATCACCCACGAGCTGGTTCATGCCTTCATGTTCGACCTCTTCTTCGGGAAGTCGCTGGAGTCGATCCTCTCCCGCCAGAGCCTGTCGGCGGTGCCGCTGTGGTTCGCCGAAGGCTTGGCCGAGTATTGCTCCCGGGGCTGGGACCCGGAATCGGAAATGATCATCAAGGATCTGGCGGTCAACCAAAGGCTGATACCCATCGACCAGCTGGACAATTACGGCGGCAGCTATTTGGTCTACAAAGAAGGCCAGGCGGTGCTGCGCTATATTGCCGAACGCTACGGCCAGCGCAAGATACCTGAGATGATGCACATGCTGCGCACCACCCGCAGCATGGAACGCACCTGCCGCGCCCTGTTGGGACAGGGTCTGGAAAAGCTGTCCGAGGAGTGGATGCGCAGCGTCCAGCGGCAGTATTGGCCGGCCCTGGCCCAGCGACAGGAGCTGCCTGAGTTTGCCAAGCAGCTGACCGAGCATCAGAAGAGCGAATCGTATTTCAACCTGAACCCGGTGCTTTCGCCCCAGGGGGACAAGATCGCCTACATCTCGGACCAGGGCGGCTACGCCGGCATCTATATCATCTCCAGCATCGACGGCCACCGTATCAGCCACCTGGTGAAGGGGGAGAAGACCTCCAGCTACGAGGCCATGCACCTGGCCTGGTTCCGCGGAGGACTGTCATGGTCGCCAGACGGCCGGTGGCTGGCATTTGCCGCCAAATCCTCCACCGGGGACCGGCTGTACATCGTGGACACCGACCGCGGCCGGATGGTCAAAGAGCACCGGCTGGACCTGGACGGAATCTACTTTCCCGACTGGTCTCCGGTCGACAACCGCATAGTCATCTGCGGCCTTAAGGACGGCAAGGCCGACCTCTACCTGACCGACGCCTTTGATGGAGGCTTGGCCAGGCTGACCCATGATTTCTACGATGACCGCCATCCCTGCTGGTCTCCGGACGGACAAGAGATCCTATTTTCCTCGGATCGGCCGGCTCCGTCCGACAGCGGCGGCCAGGGACGTCTGGTATTCGGCCGTTACCGCTTGTTCACCCTGCCGGCCAAGATCTCCGCCAACCCGTCAGCTGTAAGCGATGAATCCGACAGTGAGGGAGGATCATCGCCCGTCTGCCTCACCCCCGATGAATGGCAGGCCAGCGATCCCACCTGGTCCAGGTCAGGCATCTGTTTCGTCTCCACTTTCAACGGCGTTCCCAACCTATTCTATCTGGCGGCTCCGGAGAGCATTCCCACTCTGTTGACCAACGCCCTGACCGGCTGCCTCCAGCCGAATTGGTCGCGGGACGGCAGCCGTCTGACCTTCATCGGCTACCACCAGACCGGGTGGAACGTCAGCTTGGTGCGCCATCCGCTGGATTCCAGGCCGAAGGTAATCATGGCCGAAGAGGCCTCGGGCGACACTTCCTGGCACCGGCCCAAGAAAATTGTCATCGCGCCTGACGACAGCTCGGCCGGAGCCGGCCGTAAGGCGGCCACCCGCTTTTCTATTGACTGGGCCCGGGGCACCGTCGGCTACAGCACCCTGGTGGGGGTGGCCGGACAGGCCGAGATCGTGGTCACCGACATGATGGGCAGCCACCTGTTCTACTGGAAGTCTGATCTGGTCGTCAACCTGGAGAACTCCGACTACCAGTTAACCTACTTCTATCTTCCCCGGCGGCTGGACTACGGGATCAGCTACTATCAGGGCCACAATTACTACCTGGCCTCCAACGACGATATCATCATCGAGAAGGTCAACGGCATCCAGGGCATCGTCTCCTATCCCTTCAACAAGTACCAGCGGGCGGACCTGGTGGGCAGCTGGAACCATTATCGTCAGAGCTATTACTATTACTCCCGGCCCGATGCCAGCTTGGACGTCATCATCCCCACCCTGATGCTGGTCCACGACGATGCCCTGTGGGGCCATACTGGGCCGATGGTGGGCCGGAGGTGGCTGGCCGCGGCCGAGGCCAGCCGCAAGGCCTGGGGCAGCGATTTGGATTTTTCCACCGGTTTCCTCGACCTGCGCAACTACTGGAGGCTCTCTCGGCGCTACAGCCTGGCTGCCAGATTGATGGGGGGCGCTTCGGTGGGGCCGGATCCCCAGCGGTTCTATCTGGGCGGCAGCCAGACCCTGAGGGGATACGAATATGAATCGATGTACGGCACCCGGATGGCCCTGGCCAATCTGGAGATGAGGATCCCGTTCATCGACCGGCTGGAGTTGGCCTTCCCGCCCATCCGGATCTACGGCATCCGGGGAGCCTTCTTCTACGACATGGGGGCGGCCTGGAGCGACGACCGCAAGTTTCAGGGCGCCTCCCGGCCGGAGACGGCCCTGCTGCGGCTGGAGGATCTCAAGGCTTCTCTAGGCGCCGGGGTGCGCGTCAACCTCTACCCCTTTATGATAAAGCTGGATCTGGCCTGGCCCACCGATCTGGCCCGCATCCGACCTCGGCCGGCGTTTTCGTTCTCGCTGGGCAGCGAGTACTAGGACCCTCAAGAGGGAATCCGAAGACATGAAACGTGCCGACGGCGGGATACGGATAATCGCCGGGACTTTCAAAGGTAGGCGGTTGGCCTGTCCTGAGGACGGGAATATCCGGCCCACTTCCAGCCTAGTGCGCGGGGCGCTCTTCAACATGCTGGCCGGAAAGGTGGAGGGATCGGAGGTGCTGGAGCTTTATGCCGGCACCGGGGCTTTGGGCTTGGAGGCCCTGTCGCGCGGAGCCAGGCACGTGGTCCTGGTGGAAGGAGACAGGCGGACGGCCGAGTTCCTCAAACGTAACCTCGTTATGTTGGGGACAGGGTGCGACGCTGACCTAGTCAACATGGATGCTGTCTCCTACCTGGAACATTGCCGCAGCCGCTTCGACCTGGTGCTGGCCGATCCGCCTTATTTCGAGGATCTGACCCAGAGGCTGCTGGGGCAGATAGTTGAAAAAAACGCCATAAAGGATGACGGCTTAGTGGTCATTCAGGAGCCGTCGTCGCGGCCTCCCTGCCATGGGGCAGGTCCAATGAAGCTATGGAGGACACGCCAACACGGCCGCCATCGGCTGGCCTTCTATCGGAAAGCGCAGGAGCATTAGCATGAAATCAGCAGTCTATCCCGGCACCTTCGATCCGGTGACCAACGGCCATCTGGACGTCATCAAACGGGCCCTGGCCGTCTTCGACCGGCTGATAGTGGCCGTGGCCGCCAATCCCCGTAAAACTCCGCTGTTCTCGGTCGAGGAGCGGATGTCCATGCTGAGAAGGTCGACCAACGGATGGCGCGGGGTGGAGGTGGATTCCATCGACGGTCTGGTGGTGGACTATGCCGTCAGAAAGAAAGCCCCGGTTGTCATCCGGGGATTGCGGGCAGTGTCCGATTTCGAGTATGAGCTGCAAATGGCCCTGATGAACCGCAAACTGAGCCCCAGGGTGGACACCATCTTTTTGATGCCGTCGCAGAGCCATATCTATCTTAACTCCGGACTGGTGAAGGAAATCGCCGCCTCGGGAGGGAGCTTGGCCGGCTTGGTCCCGCCGGCAGTGGCCAAGGCTTTACGGGAGAAGGTGGCTTGAACCAGTTTGTCGACCGGGCCGAGATCGAGGTTGCCTCGGGACAGGGAGGGGCCGGGGCCATCAGCTTCCGCCGGGAGAAATATGTGCCCAAGGGCGGACCGGACGGCGGCGACGGCGGGCGCGGCGGATCGGTGATTCTGACGGTAAACCCCAATCTTTGGACCCTGCGGGATTTTCAATTTCAAAGACGTTTTCGGGCAGGGGACGGCCGAAAGGGGATGGGCAAAAAGATGTTCGGAGCCGACGGTGCCGACTGTTTGATTCCGGTGCCGCCCGGGACTCTGGTTTACGACGCCGAAAACGGCCAGCTGTTGGCCGACTTGGTGGAGCCGGGACAAAAGGCAGTAGTCGCCGCCGGAGGACGGGGAGGGAAGGGGAATGCCAGGTTCGCCACCGCCACCATGCAGACACCGAGGGTGGCCGAGCAGGGAGAGCCCGGCCTGACCCTCCGGCTTCGATTGGAGCTCAAGCTTATAGCCGATGTCGGACTGGTTGGGTTTCCCAACGCCGGCAAGTCGACCCTGCTGTCCAGACTGACCGATGCCAAACCGAAAGTGGCGGAATATCCTTTCACCACACTTTCCCCGAACCTGGGCGTCATGAACGACGAGTGTCTTGCGACCTTCACCGTGGCCGATATGCCGGGGCTGATCGAGGGTGCGCACCAGGGCCGGGGGCTCGGCTTGAATTTCCTCAGGCACATCGAACGCACCCGAATGCTGGTTTTCGTAATTGACGCCTCTGCCAAGGACCCCTGGCGCGAATACGACGTGCTTAGGGTTGAAATGGCGCACTTCAATCCAATGCTGGCCAAGAAGCCCTCGATATTGGCTTTCAACAAAATGGATTTGGCTTCTAAAAAACCTCGGGCAAGAAAAGGGGTGCCGGCGGCATGCATCTCGGCCTTAAACGGCCAAGGCGTGGCTGCCCTCAAAAAAAGTATGATAACAAAGCTTAGGCGCTATGTCCGAGGGTGACATAAATCAAGCCGTGGAGCTTTTCAAGTCCCAGGATCCCAGAAAAAGGCGATGGGCAGTGGATCTGGCCGCCGAGCTGGGAACCGCCGAGGCGGCCGCCCTTTTAGTCAAAGCCCTGCAGGACCAAAGCTGGAGCCTGAGGGAGTATGCCATCGGGAAAGCGGCCAAGCTGGGCCGGCCGATGGTGGCCCCGCTCTGCCGCCTGTTGAACTCAGGAGTTTGGTTCTCTCGGGCAGCGGCGGTCCAGGCCCTAAGGATAATGGGCGACCCTTCTTCTCTGGGGCCGCTTTGCTTGGTGGCCAAAGATACCAACCGCAGCGTGGCCGAATCGGCCCGAGCCGCAATTGCCTTGATATTGAACGGCCTTGACAGCGAACGCTTAAAAGCGATGGCGGCCTCTATGGCTCCGGAGCAGAGGTCGGCTTTGAACGATTTCATCAAACAGAAAAATCTTGCCTTTACCCAGGCCGACTTTGAGGAACAGGTTTCTTCGCCCGTCGTTCCTGAGATGCTGCAGAAATTGAGAACGGCCATGAAGGCGGCCGGCAAACAGGAAGCGAAGTTCGAGGATGAGGAATCCTGACGCTGCTTACTGGTGGCTAAGGCTGCTGTCCGTGCCCGGGGTGGGTCCGGTTCGTTATCGGGCCCTGTTGGCCCGTTTCGGCGAACCTCAGGCCGTTTTCCAGGCATCGGACAGCCAACTGAGAACGGTCGATCAGATAGACGCCAAAACGGCCTCAGCCATCGCCGGCCACCGGGATGACAACTGGGCGGTCTCCCAACAGCAGGCCATGGCCAGGCACCAAGCCTTTTTGCTGACCATCGACCAGCCCGATTATCCCGCCCTGCTTAAAAAAACCGATGATGCTCCGCCGGTGCTTTTCGTCAAGGGATCCTGCGAGCTCAATGCCAAACCGGTGGTGGCGGTGGTCGGCTCGCGGCTGGCCACCCAATACGGCAAGGCCACGGCCGAGCTTCTGGGAAGGGATCTCTCCTCGGCCGGGTTTCTGGTGGTCAGCGGCATGGCCCGGGGAATCGACAGCTCCGCCCACCGCGGGGCCTTGTCGGCCGGTGAACCGACCGTGGCCGTGCTGGGGTGCGGGGTGGACGTGGTCTATCCCCCGGAGAATTTAAAACTACGCGACCAGATAGCGGCTTGCGGCGCGGTGATATCCGAATACCCCATGGGAGAGGGTCCGCTGGCTGGGCATTTCCCCAACCGCAACCGGATAATCACCGGGATGTCGCTGGGGGTGGTGGCGGTGGAGGCCCGGGCCGACAGCGGCGTTTTTTCCTCGGTGCGCTGGGCGGCCGATCAGGGACGCGAGGTGTTCGCCGTTCCCGGCCCCATCAGCTCGGAGGCCAGCTCGGGCACCAACCGGCTCATCAAGCACGGGGCCAAGCTGGTGCAGTCGGTCAACGACATCATCGAGGAACTGCGGCCCCAAATGGCCGGGCTCCGAAAAACAGACCTCAAGCAAACGGCGCCCAGGCTGGGCAAGGAGGAGGAACCGATATTCGAACTGCTCTCGGACCAGCCCCGGCACGTGGACAGCCTGGCCCAACAGGCCCAGCGCAGCGTCACCGAAGTACTGCGGGCGCTGTTCGATCTGGAGATGAGGGGGCTGGTGAGGCAGCTGCCGGGCAAGATGTATATAAAAGCATAACTGTGAGGATAAAAAATGGAGAAAGTTGTGTATATTTTAGGTGCTGGTTTTTCTGCACCGCTCGGTTTACCACTTATGCATAACTTTATTAAAAAATCAAAAGACATGTTTTTTGAAAATCAAACAAACTATGCACATTTTAACGAAATATATGATCTAATAAAAGCAATTTCTTATTTAAAGAATTATTTAAATAGTGATCTTACGAATATTGAAGAAATATTATCAATTATGGAGATGAATTATTACATTGATGATAAAGATGATCTTGTTGATAAGTATAAAAAGTATTTAAAAGATGTTATTGCTTATTATACTCCGGCAATAGAATTAGATGAAGTAGTATTCAATACAGGGAACTGGGAAGATTTTATTTTTAACCGTAATTATCAATCATACGGACATTTTATATCAGCAATGTTTAATATTGAGTTTAAACGTGTTAATTTAACAGACGGTAGAAAGATTGTTGACTTTAGTATCGTTCCAAAAAGCAATAATTACTCGATAATAACTTTAAATTACGATTTAGTTATTGAAAGTATTGTTAATTTTATAAATGAAAACTTTGGAACAAAACAATCAATAAGTATAAATAACGATTCGGATGTCAATACTTTATACATTTCAAAATTGCACGGTTCACTGAACGCGGATATAATACCCCCTACGTGGAACAAAAGACACCCTCACTATTTAAGAGAATATTGGAAAAGAGCACATGTCTTAATTAGAGATGCAAATTACATCAGAATTTTAGGTTATTCTTTACCGTTATCGGATAATTATGTGAAGTATTTATTTGCCAATGCCTTAAAAGATTCAAAGCATCTTAAAAATATTGACGTCATTTGCAAAGACAGCGACGGCAGCACTGAGAAGCGATACAAAGACCTATTCATATTCCCAAAGTTAAAGTATTCCAACTCTGATATTACAACATATATCGGTGGTAATAAATTTATACGTGAAAATCATAGAGAAAAAACTTTTTTGTTCTCTTCGGATATTCTAGAAAGCTGGCACAAGGAATTTATGAGGGGGTAATGGTTAGGGTATCTATTAAAACGTGCAATTCTTACACTGATCAAAACGTTAGTAAAGCTGTATTTGATTCAGTTGAATTAATTGGTGGTATAAATAAATATATCGAGAAAAACGCCAAAGTACTCATCAAGCCCAACCTTCTCTCGGCCAAAAAACCCGAGGAGGCCATCACCACCCATCCCGCGGTGCTGGAGGCAGCCATTGTTCTGGTGAAGCAGGCCGGGGGGATCCCGGTGGTCGGCGACAGCCCCGGCGGTAAAATCTCCGATCTCAAGACTTATTGGGAAACTACCGGCACCGCCGATGTCTGTCGAAGGCAGAGGGCGGAGCTGGTCAGCTTCGAGAAATCGGGCGTTTACGAAAAGAGGGTGGGGAATCGGAAGTACTACATCGCCCGCCCGGTGCTGGACGCCGATGTGGTCATAAACATCCCGAAGCTCAAGACCCACAGCCTGACGGTGCTCACCTGCGCCGTTAAAAACATGTACGGCGCCGTGCCCGGAATCCGCAAGTCCATGCATCACCGCGAGGAGCCCAAACCGCGCGAGTTTTCCGACCTGGTGGTCGACATCTTCTCATTAGTAAAACCTCATCTTAACATAGTGGACGCAGTGGTGGGCATGGACGGGGCCGGGCCCTCGGCCGGAGACCCAAAAGAGCTGGGCTTCATCATGGCCGGGGCCGACGGGGTGGCGGTGGACGCTGCGGCCGCCTATCTGCTGGGAATGGAACCTTTCAAGGTTCCGACCACGGCCATCGCCTATAAAAGGGGGCTGGGCCAGGGGGACATCAAGAATATTGAGCTGACTGGGGATGTTCCCATGGTGAGAAGCGATTTTCGTTGGCCGTCGCTTTGGAGGTATTCTTTGATCCCCTCTTCTCTGGCCAGGGCCGGAGCCAGGCTTTTCTGGATCAGACCGATGATAGATCCTCTAAAGTGCGTCAAATGCGGAGCCTGCGTGGAAAGTTGTCCGGTCAGCGCCTTGTCGCTTTCGGAGAAGATTCCGACCTTCAACTACCGGCTTTGCATCAATTGCCTCTGCTGTCAGGAGATCTGCCCGGAGCACGCGATCTCCCAAAAGAAGAGCCTGCTGGCCGGCCTGTTACGATGAAGACCCTGGGCTACCTGCTCCAATACTGGATGCTGTCGGCGGCCGGTTTTATTTTCAGGGCGCTTCCCCTGAAGGCGTCCCTGGAGCTGGGCGCGGGGCTGGGCTTGCTGGTTTACGGACTGGGGATCAGGCGGGGGGTGGCCTTATCCAACTTGGAGCGGGTCTTCCCGGAAAGGCCGCAGAGGTGGCGAAAGGCGATCGCCGGGAGCCTGTATCGCAATCTGGGGCGCAACCTGGCCGAGCTGCTGCGATTCCCTGCGATGTCACGGACCGAGGTCCTCAATTCCGTGGAATTCCAGGGGCTGGAGCATTTCGAAGAGGCTCGTAAGGGAGGGAAAGGAGCCCTTCTGGTGACCGCCCATTTCGGCAACTGGGAGCTCTATGGGGCGGCCATCGCCTGCGCCGGATACCCGCTGAGCATGGTGGTCTATCCCCAGCACAACCGTCGGGTGGACGAGCAGCTGAACCGGCTGAGGCGCGGCAAGGGTTCGGAGATAATATACAAGCGCGACGCTGCCCGAGAGATCTTCCGGGCCCTCAGGCAGAACCGGTTCGTGGCCGTGCTCATCGATCAGGATGCCGGCTCTGACGGAATCTTCTGCGACTTCCTGGGCCATCCGGCCTCAACCGCCCGCGGTCCGGCCCTGCTGGCCTACAAGGCCGGGGCCCCTCTGATCCCTGGCGCCATCGTCAGGATTTTTAGGGGAAAGCACATCGGATACATACACGACATAATTTACCCCAAGTTCGACCAGCCGGCCGAGTCCGAGGTTTTTAGATTGACCCAAGAACTGAACTCGATCATATCCGGCTATATCCGGGAGCACCCCGATCACTGGT
Source organism: uncultured bacterium (assembly GCA_964588285.1). Classification (GTDB taxonomy): domain Bacteria; phylum Edwardsbacteria; class AC1; order AC1; family EtOH8; genus CAZPNX01. The sequence goes on along the minus strand of CAZPNX010000001.1, from coordinate 171,084 downwards.
ACTGGGTGCATCGCCGTTGGAAGACCAGGCCGCCGGTCTAAACTGACACGCTAAGTTGACGGCGTCCCCTCTATTAAGTGGGGAGCAAGGGGTGTGTCAGTAGGCTCAGATCGAACGAAAGACAACACACCCCTGCCACTCTCGAGAGGGGACGAGAAAACGTGGAGTAAGCGAAGAGATTAAAATGCGCAAAGTAGAGGACAAAATAAACCGGGCATTGGGAAAGGAGCCGGTGGACCTGCTGCTGAAAAATGCCCAGTTGGTCAACGTGGTCTCCGGCGAGATCTACAAAACGAACCTGGCGGCGGTGGACGGCCGGATCGTGGGCTTCGGGGACTATGAAAGCCACCGGACGGTCGACCTCAAGGGCTCCTACCTGGCTCCCAGCTTCATCGACGGCCACATCCACCTCGAAAGCTCGATGCTGACGGTGACCGAGTTCGCCCGAGCGGTGGTGCCCCTGGGCACCGGGGCGGTCATCGCCGACCCCCACGAGTTCGCCAACGTCCTGGGCATGGACGGCATCCGCTATGTGCTGGAGGAGCGCGATAACCTGCCCCTGGACGTCTTTGTGATGCTGCCCTCCTGCGTGCCGGCCACCGACCTGGAAACCAGCGGCGCCAGGCTCTCGGCCTACGATCTCCACCTTTTGGTCAGCGAGCCGCGGGTGGTGGGGGTGGGCGAGATGATGAACTATCCCGGGGTTCTGTTCGGGGACAAGGATATCCTCAACAAGCTGCATGTGGGACGGGACAAGCAGATCGACGGCCACGCCCCCGGACTTTCCGGCAAGGCGTTGAACGCCTATGTTCTGGCCGGGCCGCGCTCGGACCATGAGTGCATCGGACTGGAGGAGGCGCGGGAAAAACTGCGTCTGGGGATGCACATCCACCTAAGGGAAGGGTCCTCGGAGAAGAACATGACGTCCCTGTTGCCCCTGATCAACACCCAGAACGCCCGAAACTTCAGCTTTGTCACCGATGACCGGCATCCGGCCTCGCTCATCAGCGAGGGGCACATCGACAACAATATCAGAATCGCCGTCAGCCACGGGATCGATCCGGTGACCGCCATCCAGATAGCCACCATCAACACCGCCCGGTTCTACCGACTGAAGAACATCGGGGCCCTGCTGCCCCGCTACTGGGCCGACATGGTGGTCTTCGACGACCTGAAGAACATCAGGCCGCGGATGGTGTTCAAAAAGGGAGAGCTGGTGGCCGAGGACGGCAAGGCCCTTTTCAAGACCCAGGACATCGACCATACCTACATCCGGGGCACCATGAACGTCCAGTGGCTCTATGAGTCAACTTTTGCCGTGCCGGCCAAGGGCACCAAGGTCAGGATCATGCAGATGGTGCCCGGGCAGATAGTCACCCGGCACATCACAGACCAGGCCACGATAGTCGACGGGATGGCGGTGTCCGACACCGAGCGGGACATCGTCAAGTTCGCCGTCATCGAGCGGCACCGGGCGGCCAAGAACGTGGGGCTGGGCTTCGTCCGCGGCTTCGGCATCAAGCGGGGGGCCTTCGCCTCCTCGGTGGCCCACGACAGCCACAACCTGGGGGTGCTGGGTGCCAGCGACGCCGACATGCTCAAGGCGGCCATCCGGGTCATCGAGATGGGCGGCGGCCAGGTGGTGGTGGCCGACGGACAGGTCCTGGCCGAGCTGGCCCTGCCGGTGGCCGGGTTGGTGAGCGACCAGAGCCTGGAACATGTCTCCCAGAGGGTGCGTGAGCTTAACCATGCGGCCAAAGACCTGGGATGCACTTTGCCTGATCCCTTTGCCGCTCTGAGTTTCCTACCGTTGGTGCCCATCCCTGAACTAAGATTGACTGACAAAGGCTTGGTTGATGCCAAGGAATTCAAGTTTATTGACTTATTCATAACATAAAGAAAAACAATGAAATAACAATTATTAATAAACTATTACTTTAATTATATTATTCTCATGCAAAGCTTGATTATCAAATTTTATATAAACGGGAGCCTGTGTACCTTCCCGGTAATGCCGGATCAAACAGCATTGGACCTTATCAGGAACGGGCTGGGCTTGACGGGCACCAAGGAGGGTTGCTCCGAGGGCGACTGCGGGGCCTGCACCGTAGCCCTCGGAACTCTGCATAAGGGAAGAATTCGATACCAGGCCGTTACTTCATGCATATTGCCCGCGGCCAAGCTTCACGGCAGGCATGTTATCACCATAGAAGGTCTGGCTCAGGCAGAAAAGTTGCATCCTCTGCAACAGGCCATTTTGGAGAATCGGGCCACCCAGTGCGGCTTTTGCACTCCCGGGGTCATCATGTCGCTGTTCTGTCTGTTCTCCGGTAATCAAAACCCGTCTACCGAGGAAATAAACGCGTCTTTGGAGGGCAACCTCTGCCGCTGTACCGGATACCGGTCCATACGCCAGGCGGCTTTTCAGGTGGCGGACTCTCTTAATAACAGGCTGATCTCTGTTGGCAAGGATGTTTTGCCGGGCTATGAAACCAGGGTACGCCGAGGTCTGACAGCCATCAAGACCGGTCCTGAAGTTCTTAAGTCAGGGGAAGAAGAAGAGAAAAGGACTAAAACCTATCACTCGCCCAAGTCCCTGCCCCAACTTTTCTCCCTGCTGAAAAGATTCAAATCCTGCCGTCAGTACCGGCTGATTTCAGGCGGCACCGACGTCATGGTAGACCGCAACATCAAACGGATCTTTCCCGAGCATCTGGTGGACATCTCCGGCATTGCAGCTCTTAACGGAATCAAACAGGTCGGCCGGACCTTATACATCGGCGCCAACGTCACCCTCAGCCAGATAATCGAAAGCCTGGTCATCGGCCGCCGGCTGCCGGTGCTGGCCGAGGCCGCCTCCCAGATGGCCTCGGCCCAGGTGCGCAACGTCGCCACCCTGGCAGGCAACCTGGCCAATGCCTCGCCCATTGCCGACGGCGGCGTCCTGATGTTGGCCCTGGGCGCCAAGTTGAGGCTGGCCTCTCCCCGGGGCGTCAGGACTGTGCCCATTGATGAATTTTACAAGTCTTACCGCCGAACCTGTCTGGCAGACCGCGAGGTCATCGTCCGGTTGGAAGTGCCTTTGGACGGTTCTTTTCACATCTTTTTGAAAAGCGCCAAGCGTCGGGCAGTGGATATCTCCTCGGTCAATTCGGCGGTAAAAATCAGTTTTTCAAAGGGAAAGGTGAAAGAGGCCAGGATAGCCCTAGGCGGGGTGGCACCGACGCCGGTGCTGGCCCGGAAGACAGCCGAGTCTCTTGCCGGGAAGAAGCTGACCGAGGAAGTGATGGAAAAAGCGGCCGAGATGGCCGTTGCCGAATGCTCGCCCTTCAGCGATGTCCGCGGCGGGGCGATGTACAGGAGAACGCTGGTGCGGAACCATGTGGTAAGGCATTTAGGTCTTTTTACCAGTTCGGAAAGCTGGGCCAAACCCAAACCCTCCACCCCTTCCCTCGAGGGAAGGGGCCGGGGTTAGGTCGAAAGCGAACCATGAAACCAGAACCCTTCCACATCGCAGGCCCACTCCACGTCACCGGGCGCTCGCGCTTCGTGGTCGACGAGCCCAGACCCGAGGGGCTGTGCTTCCTCAAGTTTTTTGTCAGTCCCTTCGCCCGGGCCAGGATACTCAAGCTGGACGCCGCCGAGGCCGAGCGGTCGCCGGGCGTTCTTGGCGTCTTCACCCACCGGGACATCCCGGGCGAGAACCAGATCGGACACGCCGTGCTGGACGAGCCTCTGCTTCCGGTCGAGGAGACAGCCTACATCGGTCAACCGCTGGCCGTGGTGGCCGGGGAGACCGAGGAGGCGGCCGAGCGCGCGGTGAAGCTCATCAAGGCCAGGTTTCAGGAGCTGGAGCCGGTGCTAGAGATCGAGGAGGCCCTGTCTAAAAAACTTTTCTACGCGCCGGAGCGCAAAATCGAGCGCGGGAATGTGGACCGCGGCTTCCAAGAATCAGCGCATGTGATCGAAGGAACAGTGGAGACCGGCAGCCAGGAGCATCTCTACCTGGAAACCCAAGCCTGCCGGGCGGTTCCCGGCGAGGACCAGGAGATCATTCTATACTCGACCACCCAGAGCACCGCCGAGGTTCAGGAGATCGCCGCCAGGGTGCTGGGCCTGGAGAGCAAGGATATCACGGTTGATGTCCGTCGGCTGGGAGGCGCCTTCGGCGGCAAGGAGCGGGCGGCCACCATCTGGGCCTGCCTGGCCGCCCTGGCCTGCTATAAACTCAAAAAGCCGGTGGAGATCTCCCTGGCCAGGCATGAGGATATGTCCTGGACCGGCAAGAGGCACCCCTATCTGATCAAGTATAAGGCAGGATTCGACAGGACAGGCAAAATCCTGGCCTACTCGGTCGAACTTAACTCCAACGGCGGGGCGTACACCGACCTGTCGATGGCCATCCTGGAACGATCCATGCTCCACGCCGACAACGGCTACTATATCCCGAACGTCCGCATCGTCGGGCGGGCCTGCCGGACAAACCTGCCCCCCAACACGGCCTTCAGGGGCTTTGGAGCGCCTCAGGGCATCTTCGCCATCGAGCACATCGTGGAGCGCATCGCCCGCAAACTGGGTATTGATCCGATCGAGGTTCGCAAACGTAATGCTTACATTGAGGGGCAGCAGACTCCCTACGGCCAAGCTGTTCATGAAGCGGCGGTGCTCGGGATGCTCGAGAGGTTGGATAGGAAAACAAAATATCAAGAGCTTCGGAAGAAAGTCGAAGAGTTCAACGCGAAAAACCGGGATCTGAAGCGGGGGATAGGGGTGGTGCCGGTCAAGTTCGGCATCTCGTTCACCTCGGCCTTCCTCAACCAGGGCTCGGCTTTGGTGCTGGTCTATTCCGACGGCACGGTGTCGCTTTCCCATGGCGGGGTGGAGATGGGCCAGGAGGTGAATACCAAGGTGGCCCTGGTGGTGGCCCGGGAGCTGGGGGTCAAGCTGGAAAGCATCCGGGTGGAGACCTCCAACACCAAGCGGACGGCCAACGCTTCGCCCACCGCCGCCTCCACCGGTTCGGACATCAACGGCCACGCGGCCCGGGACGCAACCCGGCAGATCAAGGAACGGCTGGCGCCGGTGGCGGCCGGAATGCTTTCGAAGAAATCAAACTCAGGATACGACGCCAGTGAACTGGCCTTCGAGGATGGAAGGATATTCTCCAAAAGTCATCCCGACGTCTATTTGACCTTCCAGGAGCTGGCCCACCAGGCCTACATGGATAGGGTCGATCTCTGCGCCCACGGGTTCTACGCCACGCCAGGAGTCCATTTCGACCGGGCCGCCGGCAAGGGGAAACCTTTCCACTATTACGTCTTCGGCTGCTGCCTGGCCGTGGCCGAGGTGGACGTGCTGACCGGGTCTAATCGCCTAATCGAGGTTCATATTACTCACGAGACAGCCAAAAGCCTGAACCCAGGGATTGACCGGGGACAGATAGAGGGAGCCTTCGTTCAGGGGTACGGCTGGTGCACCATGGAGGAGATCACCCACGACCACAAGGGCCGCTACCTGGCGTTGACCCCGTCCACCTACAAGATCCCGACCATCCGCGACCTGCCGGAGGTGTTCGAGGTGGAGATGGTAGAGGCCGAACGGAAGCATGCCAGCGTGTTCGGCTCCAAGGCCGTGGGCGAGCCGCCGTTCATTTACGGCATGGCGGCCTGGTTCGCCATCAAGGACGCGGTGGAGTCGCTCTCGGGTCACCGGAAGGAAGCCGACCTGTCGCACCCGGCCACGCCCGAGGCGGTGTTGGCGGCGGCGGAGGGGATGAAGCCATGAAGCAGACCCGTTTGGTGAAAAGAGCCCGTTTTACGGGCTCTTTTCGCTTTATCTCTTGATATCAGCCAAGCATTATGATAAAATAAAAAGTTACATTAAATTGCTGAATCATTTTAACTTACCGCAGTATGAGAAGCGCCCAATGAGCCATTACGACTTCAAAGCCATCGAAAAAAAGTGGCAGGAGGTTTGGGAGCGGGAAAAGACCTTCAAGGTGACCGAGGATCCGTCGGTTCCCAAGGAGAAGCGGGCCTACTGCCTGGAGATGTTTCCCTACCCCTCGGGAAAGGGGCTTCACGTGGGTCATCTTAAGAACTACATCCCCATCGACACCTACTGCCGCTTCCGCAGCATGCAGGGCTTTGCCGTCCTGCACCCCATGGGCTGGGATGCCTTCGGCCAGCCGGCCGAGAACGAGGCCTTGGACAAGGGGCGAAACCCGCGGGAGATGGTGCCGGAGTACTCCGCCAATTATAAAAGGACTCTGAAGTTAGCCGGGTGCAGCTATGACTGGGACCGGGAGATAAACTCCAGTTTGCCCGACTACTACAAATGGACCCAGTGGTTCTTCCTGCTGCTCCACCGCCGGGGCCTGGCCTACCGGGCCACCTCGCCCATCAACTGGTGCCCGGACTGCAAGACCGGACTGGCCAACGAGGAGGTCAAGGAGGGGCGCTGCTGGCGCTGCGGAACTTTGGTCGAGAAGAAACCCATGCCCCAGTGGTTCTTCAGGATCACCGCCTACGCCGACCGGCTGCTGGCCGACCTGGACAAGCTGGACTGGTCAGATGGCATGAAGGAGATGCAGCGGGACTGGATAGGGAGGAGCGAAGGAGCCACGGTAAAATTTCAGATCCTAAATTCAAAATCTCAAATTGAAGTATACACCACCAGGCCTGATACGCTTTTTGGGGCCACATTCATGGTGCTGGCGCCCGAGCACCCGCTGGTTTTTGAGATAACGACTCCTGAAAGACGGCCCGAGGTCGAATCCTATGTCAAAAAGGTCCAGGGCGAGACCGAGATCGAGCGGATGGCGGCGGACCGGGCCAAGACCGGTGTCTTCTCCGGGGCCTACGCGGTGAACCCGGTCAACGGAAAGGAGATTCCCATCTGGATTGCCGATTACGTCCTCATGGGCTACGGCACCGGGGCCATCATGTCGGTTCCGGGACACGATCAGCGGGATTTCGAATTTGCCAAGAAATACGGACTGCCGATAATCCAGGTGGTCAGCAAGGATGGAACTAAATACGAGCTAACCCAGGCCGAGCCGGAGGAGGGGGTGGTTGTCAACTCGGACCGTTACGACGGCATGGGGACGGCCGAGTTCAAGAAGGCCATCACCGCCTGGCTTGAGGAGAAGGGACTGGGGAAAGGCGCGGTCAACTACCGGCTGCGCGACTGGCTGATTTCCCGCCAGCGCTACTGGGGTGCTCCCATTCCCATTGTCCACTGCCCGAAATGCGGACAGGTTCCGGTGCCGGAAGATGAATTGCCGGTGCTTCTCCCCCAGGTCGAAAACTATCGTCCCACCGGCACCGGCGAGTCGCCGCTGGCCGCCATCCCCGAGTTCGTCAACACCAAATGTCCAAAGTGCCGGGGCCCGGCTCGGCGTGAGACCGACACCATGGGGGGATACGCCTGTTCTTCATGGTATTTCTTCCGCTTTCTTGATCCCCACAATGACAGGGAGTTCGCCTCGCGGAAGGCCATAGACTATTGGATGCCGGTGGACCTCTATGCCGGAGGCATCGAGCACGCACGGTCGCACCTGCTCTATGCCCGCTTTTGGACCAAGGTGCTTTTCGACGAGGGTCTGATCGGTTTCGAGGAGCCTTTTCTGACGCTCAAAAACCAGGGGTCTCTTCTTGCCTATACTCCGGGACGCCGGCCTAAATCGGACAATGACGACACGGCCGGCGAAGATAAAATAGTGGACTGGATTGTGCTTAGGCCTGAGGAGCGCCAGTCTTTTCCCCAGGACCAGGTGGTCTGGCGCTGGGCCAGGATGTCCAAATCCAAGGGCAATGTGGTCACTCCGGACGAGATCGCCGAACGCTACGGGGCCGACTCTTTGAGGGTCTACGAGATGTTCGTGGCCCCCTACGAGGATGATGTCCAATGGTCCGAAGAGGGAATCCACGGCTCCTACCGCTTCGTCACTAGGGTTTGGCGGTGGCTGCAGGCGGCTCGGCCCCTGTACCGAAGGGACTGGAGGAGCAGCCTGTCAAAGGAGATGACAGAACCGGAGAAGAGGGTGAGACGTAAACTGCACCAGACCATTCGCAAGATTGGAGCCGAAATCTCTGGGTTTCAGTTCAATACCGCCGTGGCCGCCCTGATGGAGCTGTTGAATGCCGTCCACGAATACGCCCCGGTCAAAAACGATGCTTTGGATCCGGAATTGGATCCAAATATCGTCTCCGAGATCGCAGAAAGCCTGGTTCTGATGATGGCTCCCATCACCCCCCATCTGGCCGAGGAGGTCTGGCAGCAGTTGGGAAACCGGGGAACAATATACAAAGCACCCTGGCCTTCATTCGACGAGACGGTGGCCGCCGAGGACGAAATCACCGTTGCGGTGCAGGTGAACGGTAAATTACGCGACACCATCAAAGTTCCGGCCTGCTCTGGAGACGAAAACCTCAAGGCCGCGTCCCTGGCCAGCAATAAGGCCGCCGAACACACCAAGGGGAAACAGGTGGTGAAAATAATCGTTGTCCCGGGCAAGCTGGTGAACATAGTCGTAAAGTGACCATCTCCCGCGAATAACACGAATAACGCGAAAACCGATGCGGCATATTATCGGCGTTTTTAGTGTGTTTCGTGGGCAGTAAAAAAGTTGATGCTATGAGTTCAAACAAGGTAACTTTCCTCAGCGACGCCCAGCTTCGGGCGGAGATGGAGAAGTGCGAGTACTGCCAGGAGAAGCCCTGCCAGGCGGCCTGCCCCTGCGACTGCTCGCCGGCAGACTTCATCATGGCGGCCCGGGTGGGAGCCGATTCCGACATAAAACGGGCCGCGGCCCTGATCATGGGCTCCAATCCGCTGGGAGGGGTGTGCGGGGCCGTCTGCCCGGACCGCCACTGCATGAAGGCCTGCGCCCGGGCCACCTTCGACCATCCGGTCAACATCCCAGCCGTCCAGGCCACCATCATCCAAAAGGCCAAGCAGCTGGGGGTGATGCCGTTTTTTAAATCGGGACGGATCCGAAAGCAGAAGGTGGCCGTGGTAGGGGCCGGGCCGGCCGGCCTGGCGGCTGCCGCCCTGATGGCCCAGCTGGGCTATCCGGTGCAGGTGTTTGAGGAACAACCCGAGCCCGGCGGAGCCTGCTGCTTGATCCCTGAGTTCAGGCTCGATCCCAAGATATTGAAGACGGACTTGGAGTGGCTGCGGAGGCTGGGCGACGTCAAGTTCAGGTACGGGTCCCGAGTTGAAAAGGTCGATGATTTGCTTCAGAAAGGATTTGACACGGTGATCGTCGCCGGCGGGCTTTCCAAACCCATCAGGCTTGGCGTCAAGGGCGAGGAACTGGCGGTGTCAGGCAACGAGTTCCTCCGCTATTATATGCGGCGGCGGGCCAAAGGCAAGAGGGTAGCGGTTATTGGCGGCGGTGCCGTGGCGGCCGACTGCGCCGAGTCGGCGGCGTTAGATGGGGCGGCCGAAGTGGAATTGTTCATGCTGGAAAAACCCTCGGAAATGCCGCTGACCAAAAAGGAGATGGAAAGTCTGCTGGATACGGGCGTACAGGTTCACGGGCGGGTCCGGCTCAAGCGAGTTCTGGCGAAGGGCAAGAGGATTATCGGGATCCGCACCATACGTGTCCGGTTGCCTAGAGGTAAGAAGTTCCACCCATCACTAATGGAGGACGTTAAGGGCACCAAGGAGGACCATAAAGGGTTCGACGTGGTGGTGGTGGCCATCGGCTCGCGCCCGGGTATCGAAAGGTTCGATAGGGATGGGGTTTTCTGGGCAGGAGACATGGCCAACGGGCCGACTTCGGTGGTGGAGGCGGCGGCGGCCGGCAAGAATGTAGCTTTGGAGGCCGACGCTTGGCTCTCCAAACGAAGTCCCGATAAAGCCGAAAGGCCGACCAAGAGCATCGTGGTGCTGCCAGGCCGCAGGCTCTTGCCCATCCCGCTGGAGGTTGATTTCTTTGGACGCAGGATACTCTCGCCATTCCTGCTCTCGGCGGCGCCGCCTACTGATGGCTATGAGCAGATGAAACGCGCCTATCAGGCCGGATGGGCCGGGGGAGTGATGAAGACCGCTTTCGACAACGTCCCCATCCATATCCCGGGCGAGTATATGTTCGCCTTCTCCCGGGAAACCTATGCCAACTGCGACAACGTCTCCGGTCACTCATTTGATCGGGTCTGCTCCGAGGTCAGGCGTTTGGTCTCCGAATTCCCCGACCGGCTGACCATGGCCTCCACCGGCGGCCCGGTCACTGGAAACGACCATGAGGATAGAAAGGTCTGGCAGTCGAACACCAAGAAGTTAGAATCAGCCGGCGCCATGGCCATAGAATACTCACTCTCCTGTCCCCAGGGCGGCGATGGCACCAAGGGCGACATCGTTTCCCAGGATCCGGAACTGACGGCCAAGATAGTGGACTGGGTGATGGAGGTCTCGGATCCCAACGTCCCCAAGCTGTTCAAGCTGACCGCCGCTGTGACCGCCATCTACCCCATTATCGCGGCCATCAAGCGGGTCTTCGCGCAATACCCGGAAAAGAAGGCTGGAGTGACCCTGGCCAATACATTTCCGACAATGGCGTTCAGAAAAGGCGCCAAGAAAACCTGGGAGGAGGGGATAGTGGTCGGGATGTCGGGCGCCGGGGTGGTCCCGATCTCCAACCTGACGTTGGCCAACGTCTCCAAGCTGGGAGTGACCGTCTCCGGCAACGGCGGCCCCATGGACTACAAAGCCGCGGCCAACTTTTTGGCCCTGGGGGCGCAGACCGTGCAGTTCTGCACCATCGTCATGAAGTACGGCTATGGCATCGTGGGGGAGCTGCACTCCGGACTTTCCTACCTCCTGGAGGCACGTGGGATGATGTCGGTGGCCCAGCTCATCGGCTGCGCCCTGCCGGATCCCATCACCGGCTTCATGGATCTCTCGTCCGAGAAGAAGATATCCGATGTCGATCCCGACCTCTGCCAGCACTGCGGCAACTGCACCCGCTGTCCGTACCTGGCGATCACGCTGGACGAGGAGAAGGTGCCCAAGACCGACGCCTCCAAGTGCATAGGGTGTTCCATCTGCGTCCAGAAGTGCTTCTCGGGAGCGCTGTACATGCGCGAAAGGACCAAGAAGGAGAAAGTATTGTTAAATGAGCGCTGAACTACCAACAGCAACTTTGAACATGGTCCTTTCTATCTTTCAGAGAGATGAAAAAAGCTAATACATTGTTCATAAAGAACGGTATTGTCGTCACACTGGGTGACGACAATAGGGTGCTGTACGGCCACGCGGTGCTATGCGAAGGCAAGTATATCAAGAAGATCGCTCCTCGGAAGACATTCCGCGGCAAGTACGACAAGGTGATCGACGCCACGGGCCAGGTGGTGCTGCCGGGCTTCATCAATGCCCACATGCACTTCTACAGCACCATGGTGCGGGGTTTGGGCAAAGCGGCGCCGTCCGCCGATTTCCAGGAGGTCCTGGATAACCTGTGGTGGCGGCTGGATAAGAAGCTTACGCTCGACGACTGTTATTACTCGGCCCTGATACCGCTTTTGGAGGCGGTGAAGCATGGCACCACCACGTTGATCGACCACCATGCCTCGCCGCGTGCCATCAGGGGCTCGCTGGACACCATCGCCGAGGCGGTGAAGCAGGTCGGGCTAAGAGCCTCGCTCTGCTATGAGGTCTCCGACCGTGATGGTGAGAAAACAGCACAGGAGGGCATCGAGGAGAATATGGCCTTCATCAGGCGCTGTCAGCAGGAAGACGATGACCAACTGCGGGCGCTGTTCGGCCTGCATGCTTCGTTCACCCTCGGCGATGGAACTTTGGAGAAAGCCGGCGAAGCCGGCCGTTCGCTGAATATCGGCTTCCACGTTCATACGGCAGAAGCCCAAAGCGATCAGGAACATTGCCGTAAAACTTATGGAATGCGGGTGGTGGAGCGTTTCCATAAATACGGCCTCTTGGGACCACGGTCCATAGCCGCCCACTGTGTCCACATCAATGAGAAGGAGATGGAGCTTCTGGCCGAGACCCAAACCGCGGTGGTCCACAATCCGCAGTCCAACATGAACAACGCCGTCGGGGTGGCCGATATTATTAAAATGAATAGGAAGGGAATTCTGGTGGGCCTGGGCACCGACGCTATGACGGTCGATATGCTCGAAGAATTAAGGACCGCTCTCTGGGCCCAGCACCTGTGGCACAATAATCCCAGCTGCGGCTTTATAGAAGCCATGTCCACTCTTGTCGGCAACAATGCCCTGATCGCCAACCGTTACTGGAACGGCAAACTCGGTGTTTTAAAAGAGGGGAACTTCGCTGATATCGTTTTGATAGATTATCATCCGCCCACGCCGATGGATGAGAAAACATTTTTGGGGCACCTCTGTTTCGGCATCTCTCAATCAGCGGTGGATACCACCATTGCTTCGGGCCGGGTGCTGATGGAGAAAAAGAAGATCAAGCTCGGCATCGAAGAGGCCGAGGTGGCGACCAAGTCCCGGGAGCTAGCCAAAAAACTCTGGGCCAGGTTCTAAATAAGCAGGATATGAATTTTTACCGTGAAGACATAAAGCGACAAAGATTAGACAGGATATTAAGATGAGCATCAGCTACACTCAGATAGCGCAAAAGGCTAAGGAATACGAGCGTCAGGCTGCCGAGTTCTTAGCCGATATGGTGCGCATCCCGTCCCTGTCCTGCCAGGAAGAGGCGGTCGTCAAGAGGATCGCGCAGGAGATGGAGAGAGTCGGTTTCGACCAGGTCAGGATTGACGGCTTGGGCAATGTCATCGGCCGAGTCGGCTCGGGGCCACGCGTCATCGCCTTCGACGCCCATATCGACACCGTGGGTACCGGAGATCTTAAGGCCTGGGAGGGCGGCGGTCCGTTCAACGGCCGGATAGAGGATGGCCAAGTCTGGGGCCGGGGGACGGCCGATCAGGAGGGAGGCATGGCCTCCATGGTTTATGCCGGCAAGATCATCAAGGAGCTGGGGCTCAACGACCGGTTCACTCTTTTGTTCACCGGCACGGTGATGGAGGAGGACTGCGACGGGCTGTGCTGGCAGTATCTGATCAAAGAGGAGAGGATAAAACCGGAACTGGTGGTCATCACCGAGCCCACCAACATGAATATCTATCGGGGCCATCGGGGCCGGATGGAGATCCGGATAAACTTCTTCGGCCGCTCCTGCCACGGCTCGGCGCCGGAGCGGGGGGACAACGCCATCTACAAAGCTTCCCGCTGCGCTTTGGAAATAGAGAAACTAAATCAGCGCCTCAGGGATGACCCATTTTTGGGCAAGGGCACGGTGACCGTGAGCCAGATTACCTCCAGCTCGCCCTCGCTGTGCGCCGTGGCCGATGGAGCCAGCTTGCATCTGGACCGCAGGCTGACCATGGGGGAGACCAAGGATAGCGCCCTGTCGGAGGTGGCGGATGCCGCCCTGAGGGCCGGGCTCAAGGACGGCGATTTCAGGGTGGAGGTGCTGCAATACGCCGAGAAGTCTTACACCGGCAAGGTCTATCCCACCGAGAAATACTACCCCACCTGGGCCCTGCCAGAGGACTCGCCCTATCTTCTGCAGGCGGTGGAGGCATTTCAGGGCGTTTTCGAAAAGAAGCCGCTGGTTGACAAATGGACCTTCTCCACCAATGGGGTGGCTACGGCCGGCATGTTCGGCATCCCCACCTTGGGCTTAGGGCCGGGCAACGAGGTCTGCGCCCATGCCCCCAACGAGCACTGTCCGGTGGAGCACCTCTCGGGCGCGGCCGCGTTCTACGCAGCGCTTGTGGCGCATATTAACGGAAAAGCTTAAGAATCATGGCTGTCTTTCGCTATCGCTGTTATGAATGCGGCCGTACCTACGACCGCGACGAGTTCCGTTACCTCTGCCCGGTGTGCGGAGAGCGCTACCGGCCGGGAAAACCTTTGGTCGGCGTGCTCGAAGCCATCTTTGATTATAAAAGGATCTCCCGACTCTTTGACAAGCGAAAGCCCGACTGGTCCATCTTCTCCGCGGTCGAGCCAAAATATTATCCAAAGTTCCCGGTCGGCATCACACCCTTCTTCAGGGCCGAGCGGCTGGGGGATGAATTGAGCCTCAATAACCTCTGGCTGAAAAACGATGGGCTCAATCCCTCGGGCTCGCTCAAGGATCGGGCCTCTTTTTTAATGGTGGCCGAGGCCAACCGGATCGGAGAGGATACCCTCGTCACCGCCTCCACCGGCAATGCCGCCTCGGCCTTAGCCGCAGTCTGCGCCGCCGCCGGCAAGAAAGCTGTCATTTTTGTGCCTAGGACCGCTCCCAAGGCCAAGTTGGTTCAGATCGTGCTCTATGGCGCCAATATCGTCCTGGTGAATGGCAGCTACGACGATGCCTTCCGAATGTCCCTGGAATATACCCAAAGCAAGGGAGGATTGAACCGCAACACCGCCTACCATCCACTAACCATAGAGGGCAAGAAGACGGTGGCACTGGAGATCTTCGCCCAGAACAATTTCCGCGCTCCTGATTACATCTTTGTGCCGGTGGGCGACGGAGTCATCATTTCCGGCGTCTATAAAGGATTCTGGGATCTTAAGCAGGCAGGCCTAACAGAGAAGATGCCAAAGTTAGTCTGTGTCCAGGCGAAATCATCGGACGCCATCCATCACTACATCGTCACCGGAAGATATAGAAAAGCTTTTAAGACCAAGACGATCGCCGATTCCATCTCGGTCTCGGTGCCCAGCAATGCCCACTTGGCTAAAAGGGCGGTGGCCGAGAGCCGGGGCTTCTCGATACTGGTCAGCGATCCCGAGATACTTGAAGCTCAGACAAGCTTGGCGAAGACCACCGGCATCTTCGCCGAACCAGCGGCCGCAGCCACCCTGGCCGGCCTGAAAAGGGCGGTCAGTGAAAAGAGGATATCCCGGACGGCCCAAGTCGTCCTTTTGATAACCGGACATGGTCTCAAAGATATAGAGGCGCCGCTTGGCTCCAAGCCCATTAAGAAGTTATTGAAGGCAGCGCCCAGGTGTTGATACCCAAAGAAGCTAAGATACTAAAATCCAATGGGTATTATTCTTCATCTTGGCGATGATAGATTGTGATGAAAAGAATATTAATAAAAAACGGCAATGTGTGGTTTGAGGACGGGTCGAAAATAACTGACCTCTTGTTGGCGGATGGCCTGATTGCAGACATCGGACGGTTCGGCTATCGCCTGGAGGACTGCGAGATCGTGGATGCCGCCGGCCTTGAGGTCCTCCCGGGCTTGATAGACATCCATACTCATTTAGACGATATCATCGGCGGGGTGCCATTGGCCGACACCTGGGACAGCGGCTCCCGGATCGCCCTGCAGAACGGGATCACCACGCTCTGCGGCTTCATCAACCAGCGTCCCGGTCATGATTTATCTGCCGCCGTCGATGAATCGCTTAGAAAAGCCGGCGAGGGAAGCTATTGCGATTATGCTTTCCATCTGACGCCGATATCCTGGGAGAAGAAGGATTGGGATTATATCGAACATCTTCTCTCCGACGGCTTCCGTAGTTTCAAGTTCTACACCACCTATCGCCCGGCCGGGCTGTTCATGGAATACCGCCGCCTTAGGACCGTCATGGAACGGATAGGGGAGATGGGGGCCAGGGTTTTTATCCATTGCGAGGATGAGGCCATTTTGGAATCGGCAGGCGAAAATATAAAGGACAGGTCAGTTCCCTACCATCACGCTCTTTCCCGTCCCCCGCAGGCCGAGGTGGAGGCGGTGAAGAGTATCCTGGATCTCGTGGATAGAGCCAGTTGCCGGACCCATATCGTCCACGTCTCCATCGCCGGGGCGGCCGAACTCATTGCCAAGGCCAAGCAGGATCTTCCAGTAAGCTGCGAGACCTGCCCCCAGTATCTTTTCCTCTCCGACGATAAACTGAAAGAGGAAAACGGCCATGGTTTCATCTGCTCGCCGCCGCTGCGCCCCGAAGCCGATCGCAGGAAGATATGGGAGATGGCCTGCGAAGGGGTTTTCGATGCCTATGCCACCGATCACTGTGCTTTTTCAAGGAAAGACAAGGATGGGCATCGGCGCGATTTCGCCGCCGTCCCCAACGGCCTGCCGGGCATCGGAGCTCTGGTGCCCCTGATATATGAGTTACATCGGGATCTGCAGAGGCTGACGGAGCATCTGTCCTTGAATCCGGCGAAAATAACAGGACTCTATCCTCGCAAGGGCGTCATCAGGAAGGGAGCCGATGCCGATGTGGTGTTGGCCGATATAGAAGGCAGGGAAAGAAATATCACATCCAGCCTCTCCGATGTCTACGATCCATTCGTTGAAAGGAAAACCAGATTCGAGGTCAGAATAGTTTTTTTGCGGGGCCAGAAGGTTTTGGAAGACGGCCAACTCTGCTCATCCGAACCTATGGGGAGACGGATATGAATTCCCAGAAAAAAGCCTGGCGCAACGATGCCTACGGCAAGGTCACCGGCAGGGCCAAGTACACCGATGACCTCAAGTTTCATAACATGCTCCATGCCGTCCCGGTCTACAGCGATTATGTCCATGCCAAGATAATAAAAGTTGATATTTTCCAAGCCTCAGCCAGCCTGGGCGTGGTCAGGGTGTTGACGGCCGGCGATGTCCCCGGAACGGTTGCCTTCGGACAGATCATCAGAGACTATCGGATACTGGCCGACGACAAGGTGCGCTACCATGGCGATGTGGTGGCTGTGGTGGTGGCCGAGAACAGGACACAGGCGCTGGAGGCGGCAAAATTGGTTTCCATCGAGGCCCAGGAACTGCCGCTGGTGCTAGATCCCGAGGAGGCCATGAAACCCGGAGCGCCATTGGTGCACGAATCCCACGGCAGCAACATCGTCGTTCACCACAAAGTGCGAAGGGGAGATGTCGAGCAGGCTTTTCCCTCCTGCGATCATATCATCGAGCAGGAGTTCCGCACCCAGTTCGTGGAGCATGCCTATTTGGAGCCGGAGACGGCAGTGGCCGTTCCCCGCCACGACGGGGTGATGGAGATCTATGCCAGCATGCAGCATCCCTTCTCCACCCGGCGCTTCGTGGCCGCCTTCCTGGGCCTGCCGCTTTCCGAGGTGGAGGTGAAGAGCCTTCCCATGGGCGGCGGCTTCGGCGGCAAGGACGATACGGTTTCGGCCGTGGCCGCCCGGGCGGCGCTGGCGGCCCTCCTTACCAAACGGCCGGTGAAGATGACCTATGACCGGGAGTGGTCCATCAGGGAGAGTTACAAACGCCATCCCTACCGCATCTATTATAAACTCGGCTTTACCAAGGAGGGGAGGATCCAGGCCTGCCGGGTCAGGGTGGTGGCCGATGCCGGCGCCTATTGTTCGGTGACGCCCTGGGTCACCTGGCGCTCCACCGTCCAGTGCTGCGGCCCCTACGATGTGCCCCATGTCCAGGCCGACGTCTTCGGCGTCTACACCAACAACACCTTCACCGGAGCCATGCGGGGCTTCGGCTCTCCTCAGATCAACTTCGCCATCGAGCAGCTGGTGGAGATGGCGGCCGAAAGATGCGGCATGGATCCTACCGAGTTCCGCAGGCGAAATATGCTGCGTCAGGGTTCGGTGACCATCACCGGGCAGAGGCTGGACGATCATACGGTCAGCCTGGAACAGGCCCTGGAGAGCACCCTGAGAGAGATAGATTACCCGGCCAAATATAGGAGATGTTCGTTCGGCAAAGATGACGGTGACGAACTCTACGGCATCGGCTACGCCCTGAGCTACCGGGGCATGAGCCTGGGCGCCGAGGGCATGGACTTCAACGCGGCGGTGATCAATGTCCAGTTCGACGGTTCCATACTATTGGAGGCCGCGGTCCACGAGAACGGCCAGGGAGCCGAGAGCGCCATGATCCTGATCTGCGCCCGGGAGTTGGGGGTCAACAAGGAACGGATCAGGTACCGCCAGCCTTCCACGGCCAACATCCCGGACGGCGGCACCACCGTGGCCTCGCGGGGCACCATCATGGGCGGCGGCGCGGTAGTCAAGGCCGCCCGGGCCCTAAAATCGAAACTGGCCGAACTGCTGGCTCCGAAACTCGGCTGTAAACCTGGGGAGGTCCGCTTCCAGGACGATGCCATCTGGGGCCGAGATGATTCTAAAAAAATAAACTGGCCGGAGGCCATGCACCAGTTATTCCTTGTACAGGAATATCCCTATAGCTTTGAAACCTTCAAGGCGCCGAAGGTCAGCTGGGACGAGCATAACGGCCAGGGCAAGGCCTATTTCACCTGGGTCTACGGCTGCCAGGCCGTGGAGCTTTCCGTCAACAAGAAAACCGGCCGGGTCAAGCTGCTGAATATGGTCGCTTCGCACGATGTCGGCCGGGCGGTGAACCCGGAAATGGTGCGGGGCCAGTTCTACGGCGGAATGGCCATGGGTACCGGCTATGCGCTTTTCGAGGAGGTCCGGCATGATAACGGAAGAATAGAGGCCCTCAATTTCGACAAATACCGCATCCCCCGTGCCACCGACCTCCCCGAGATGACGGCCATCATCATCGAGAATCCCGATCCCAATTCGCCCAGCGGCGCCAAGGGCGTGGGCGAGCCCACCAACGAACTGATGGCCCCGGCCATCGCCAATGCCATCTACCATGCCACCGGCCGGAGGCATTTCTCTCTGCCGATTAAAATACCGATAAACCAGCAAGGGTAGCCGCCATGCTGACCTATATAAACGGCCGAAAGCATAGAATTGACCAGTCCGAACTTTCAAGAAGCCTCTTGGATTTCATCAGAGATGAGTTGGACCTCACCGGCACCAAGCGTGGCTGCGGCATCGGCGCCTGCGGCTCCTGCGCCGTATTGATCAACAATAGACCGGTGCGTTCCTGTCGGAGGACTGTGGCCGATATTGTGGATAAGAACGTCCTGACCATTGAAGGCCTGGCCAGAGCCGACGGCTCCCTGCATCCTCTGCAGCAGGCCTTCGTGGACGCCGGCGCCATCCAGTGCGGCTATTGCACCCCGGGCATGGTGCTCACCGCCCACGCCTTCCTGATGGCCAATCCCAACCCCACCCGGGAGCAGATTCGTCGCGCCATCTCGGCCAACCTCTGCCGCTGCACCGGCTATCAGCAGATCGTGGACGCCATCGAGGCCGCGGCGCCGCATTACCGATAGCCGAATACCAGAGCCCAATGATGCAAGTTTTTCCCATGAAGCGTTCAATAATATTTGTTGGGGCCATCCTGCTGGGGAAAATAATGATCGCCCAGCCAGTGCCGCCTGTGGCACCCCAGCGCCCTTGGCGTGACAGCATCCACGGTTATCTACGCCGGGACGAATACCATTGGCTCAGGGAGCGAAAGGACCCCGAAGTCCTGTCATTTCTCAAGGCAGAGAACGCCTATACCGATTCCATGATGTCCCATACCCGAAAGCTTCAGGAGAAACTCTATCGGGAGATGAAACATCGCATCCGTGAGGAGGACCTTTCGGTCCCAGTCAAAATCGACAGCTTTTACTATTACGATCGCACCGAAAAAGGCAGGGATTACAACATCTATTGCCGCAAGAAGGGATCGCTCAAGGCAGCAGAGGAGATACTGCTAGACGAAAACCGGCTGGCCGCCGGACGTGCCTATTATTCTATCGACGGGACCCATATCAGTCCGGATCATAACCTGTTAGCATATTTGGCCGACACCTCGGGTACTTTTCTCTATACCATCTACATAAAGGAACTCAGGACGGGCGGATTGGTCGATTCCATATCCTCTTCCCGGGGCATGGTCTGGGCCAACGACAGCCGCACCATCTTCTACGAGGCCTGCGATTCCACCCAACGCACCGACCGGATCATCCGTCATCGCTTGGGCCAACCGGCGGACAGCGACCGGGTGGTGCTTCGGGAGGCCGATGCGCAGTATTCGCTGGACATCACCCGGTCCAAATCGCGACAGTATCTCTTCATCCATTCCTACAGTAAGACCGCCACCGAGGCCTATTTCTGTCCGGCCGATTCGCCGGAAGCCAACTTTCGGATGTTACGAGCCAGGAGGCCGGGGGTAGAATATAACTTGGACCACCACGGAGATTCCCTCTATGTCCTCACCAACCAAGAAGCGGAAAACTTCAAGCTCATGTCCGCCTCCCTGCAGGATACGGACGGAGATGACTGGCATGAGGTCATCCCCGCAAGGCCGGAGGTGCTGCTGGAGGATGTGAGAATCTACCGCGATTTTTTAGTGGCCGTAGAGAGGAAGGACTGCCTGCGCCGGCTGCGCGTCATGTCCTGGGACGGCCGGATAGATCGGTATTTGAATTTCCCCGAGCCCACCTACTCGGTTTATCCCTGGCGGAGCTATGAATATGAATCCCCGATCCTGCGATACACCTACAACTCCATGGTCTCGCCGGCTTCGGTCTACGATTATGACATGGGCTCCGATTCCTATCGTTTGATGAAGCAATACCAGGTGCCGGGCTACAAACCGGGGAGATATGTCTCCGAGAGGATCTATGCTCCTTCGTCCGACGGCCGGCCGATACCCATCTCGCTGGTCTATGGCCGCGATCGGCGCCAGATCTCGGGCAATCCCTGTCTGTTGACGGGATACGGTGCCTATGGCTCGAGCTCCGATCCCAATTTCAGCCCTTACAGCCTCAGCCTTCTGGATAGGGGTTTTATACTTGCCATGGCCCATGTCCGCGGCGGACAGGAACAGGGAAGACGCTGGTACGAAGAAGGCAAGATGTTGAAGAAGAAGAACACCTTCTCTGACTTCATAGCCTGCGCCGAACATCTCATTAGTCAAGGGTATACCCGGCCGCAGTTGTTGTGCATCCAGGGGGGCAGCGCCGGCGGGCTGTTGATCGGGGCTGTGGTCAATCAGCGGCCCGAGCTCTTCAGGGCTGCCATCCTGAATGTGCCCTTTGTGGATGTCATCAATACCATGCTGGACCCCACCATCCCCCTAACCACGGCCGAATACCAGGAATGGGGCGATCCCAGGGTTAAGGAGCAGTACGAATATATCGCCTCCTATGCGCCGTATGAAAACATCAAACCCCAGCACTATCCGGCCATGCTGGTCACCGGCGGCCTAAACGACGCCAATGTGCCCTATTGGGAGCCAGCCAAATGGACGGCCAGGCTGCGAAGGCTCAAAACCGATTCCAACCCGCTTCTCCTCAAGATAGATCTATCCAGCGGCCATGGCGGTCCCTCGGGCAGGTTCAGCCATTTGCGGGAGATTGCCCTGGAATATGCCTTTCTCCTCGATGTCTTAGGAATAAAAAAATGAGATTTGCAAGGGTTAACATGCGTTATATGAGATTATTTCTTGCTGCTGCTATATGGACGGTCTTTTCTTTCACGGCGTCGGCGGCCGGGCGTTTTCGGGTAGACCTCGAATCCGGGGCCGCCTTCAGCGGCTACAACGACATCCGCATTCCTGGCAATAGCGGAACACTTTTCTCCTTGGCCCGCCAGCTCCAAAGCGATCCCGTGCCCTTCATCAGAATGAGAACCGATTACCGCCTAGGCCAGAGGCATATTCTAAGCCTCTTGGCGGCCCCCCTAAGGGTCAGATCCCAGGGCCGGTTGGATCATGATCTGCGGTATCTGAACGACACCTTTCCATCGGGCACCAACCTTTCTGCCCTTTATCGGTTCGACTCCTACCGCCTTACCTATCGCTGGGAGGTCCTAAAGCGGGGTAATCTTGGCCTAGGCCTGGGTTTCACCGCCAAGATCCGCGATGCCTCCATCACTTTGGAAGGCGGAGGTAGAAAGGCCGAAAAGAAGAACACCGGATTCGTTCCCATCGTCAACTTCCAACTGACCTGGCAGCCCGACAGCAAATGGAATGTTATTTTAGAGGGCGACGCCTTAGCCGCCCCTCAGGGCCGGGCCGAGGATGTCTTCTGCGGCGTCTCCCGGCAAATGACCGAGAGATTATGGCTGAAAGCAGGATATCGTATCTTGGAGGGCGGGGCCGATAATGATGAGGTCTATACCTTCAGCCTGTTCCATTATGCCGTAATAGGAGCCAGCATCAAATTATGACCATCAGAGATCTGGTATACAAAAATCGCAGCTTCCGCAGGTTTCAAGAATACCGCCTTCCAGCATTATCCGACCTGCGGGAACTGGTCGACTTGGGCCGGATGTCGGCCTGCCATGCCAATCAGCAGCCATTGAAGTACATCATCTGCAACGATCCGGAGGCAAACCTTCGGATATTCCCCCACCTGCGTTGGGCCAAAAAGCTTAAAAACTGGCTCAGGCCCAAAGAGGGGGAAAGACCGTCGGCTTATATCATCATCTTAGGAGACCGCAGCATCAGCGGAAATTTCAACCAGGATCATGGGATCGCCGCCCAAAGCATCATGCTGGGCGCGGCCGAGAAGGGCCTGGGTGGTTGTATGATCGCCAACATAGACCGTCCGGCCTTGCGACAGGCCCTGGCTATCGAAGAGAGATACGAGATCCTGCTGGTGCTGGCATTGGGCTATTCTGCCGAGATGGTGATTGTGGACGATATGCCTCCGGACGGGAATCCGGACTACTGGAGGGATGAAAACGGGGTGCACCATGTGCCCAAGCGAAGGCTGGAGGATATAATCATCAGCCAATACGGCAACTGATCTATATGATCTTTGTCAAATTTCCGATGGCCTTCCTGTCTTCATGGCTAACACCTCAAAGGATCCGATTCGACCGCAACGAATTGTCCGGCGCCTTCGGCGACATCGGCACCGACCTGCCTCTTTTGGTGGGGCTGATCGCCGTCTGCGGGCTGGACCCGGCCAGTACCCTCATAATGTTCGGCCTGATGCAGGTCCTCACCGGATTCTGGTATGGCCTGCCGATGCCGGTCCAGCCGCTCAAGGCCATGGCCGCGCTGATGATATCGCAGAAACTTTCGGGCGCCATCCTCTATGGAGCCGGTCTGGCCATCGGCCTATTGATGCTGGCGTTGACTTTGACCGGACTTTTAGAATGGATGGCAAGGGCTATCCCCAAGGCCGTAATCCGAGGCATCCAGTTCGGCTTAGGCCTGTCCCTGGCCATGGTGGCCGCCAAGAATTACATCCTATCAGATTCCCTGCCAGGATTTTTCCTGGCCGGGGCCAGTTTGGCTATCCTCGTCCTGTTTTTAGATAACCGAAGATTACCGCCGGCGCTTTTAGTGATAGCTTTAGGTGTTGTCTATGCCATCGTTTTCAAGCTGGATCTATTAAAGATCTGGCAGGGGATGGGGCTGTCGCTGCCGCGTCCGAACCCAGTAAGCATAAACGACGTCCGAACCGGTTTTCTGATCTTAACCCTGCCGCAGATCGCCCTTTCCGTCTCAAACTCGGTGGTGGCCACCAACCAGACCATAGCCGATCTCTTTCCGGAACGTAAGGTGAGCATCACCAGGATAGGATTAACCTATTCGCTGATGAATTTAATAAATCCCTGGTTCTCTGGCGTCCCCACCTGCCACGGCGTCGGCGGCCTTGCCGGCCATTATGCCTTCGGCGGCCGCACCGGAGGTTCGGCAGTTATCTATGGCTCCATCTACCTGGTCCTGGGCCTTTTCTTTGCCGGAACCTTTGCTGAGGTGGTTGAGGTATTTCCCATGCCGATGTTGGGAGTCATTCTGATCTTCGAGTCCTTGGCCCTGATGATGTTCGTCCGTGACATCGCATCTGACCGGGACGATATCCTGATCGCCCTGCTGGTGGCCTTGTCCTGTCTGACATTGCCCGACGGCTACGTCATCGGCCTGGCGGCCGGGACGGTTATCCATCATCTCGTGAAGAAAAGAAAAACCGTATCCTAAAACATACTGGAGCTATACATGAAAGAAAAAAATCCTGCCTCCAAAATTGCCGCCCTGAGAAAACTGAAGACCGACATGCAAGGCCGGGATTTCCTCCTGACCTGGGAGCAGAGCCTGGATGAAATAAAAGCCACCGCCCTGACGGCCGACGTTCTTAAAGAACTGCACCGACAGGGCAGGAGCTTGAGGATCTTCGAATCCGGCCTGGCCATCTCCATCTTCCGCGACAAATCCACCCGGACCCGTTTCTCCTTCGCCTCGGCCGCCAACCTGTTGGGCCTGGCGGTTTCCGATCTGGACGAGGAGAAATCCCAGATCTCCCACGGCGAGACGGTGCGGGAGACGGCCAATATGATCTCATTTCTGACCGAGACCATCGGCATCCGCGACGATATGTACCTGGGCGAGGGCAACCGCTACATGCGGGAGGTAGCCGCGGCCGTCACCGAGGGTTATCAGCAGGGCATTCTGCACCAACGTCCCAACATCGTCAACCTCCAGTGCGATATCGACCACCCCACCCAGACCATGGCCGACCTGCTGCACCTGGTCAACTACTTCGGCGGTTTCGAAAAACTGCAGGGCCGGAAGATCGCCATGACCTGGGCCTACTCGCCCAGCTACGGCAAACCGCTGTCGGTGCCCCAGGGCATCATCGGGCTTTTAACCCGTTTCGGCATGAGGGTCAGCCTGGCCCATCCCCAAGGATACGAGCTGCTGCCCGAGGTGGTGGCCATCGCCCAGAGGAATGCCTCCCAGAGCCAGGGATCGTTTGAAGTGGTGCATACCATGGAGGAGGCCTTCAGGGAGGCCGATATCGTCTATCCCAAATCCTGGGCTCCGTTCCAGGTGATGCAGAGGCGCACCGAGCTTCTTCGGAAAAACGACCGAGCGGGCTTAGTGGAATTGGAGAAGGAGTGCTTGGCCAATAATTCTAAGTTCACCGCCTGGGAGTGCGACGCCAAAAAGATGGCCCTGACCAAACAGGGCCGGGCGCTCTACATGCACTGCCTGCCGGCCGATATCAGCGACGTCTCCTGCAAGCAGGGAGAGGTATCCCGGGAGGTCTTCGAGAAATACCGGTTGGACACCTATCGGGAGGCGGGTTATAAGCCCTTCATCATCGCAGCCATGATCCTTCTATCCAAGTATCGACACCCGGCGATGGTCTTAGAAAGCCTAATCAAAAGAAGATCCTCGCGCATCATGCCGGCAACAAAAAAGTGATCAGCAAATAACACGAAAACGCATAAACGCCAAACACGAAAAAAGATATTATATGTCACGCATCATCAAAACCATAAACCGGGACGTCATCAAGCGCACCGCCCGGCGCTGCCGGGAGCGAAACATCATCATCCCCACCTTCGCCCAGATGAGGGATCCCAGCCTCATCCCTGAGAATATCAGACATAAACTCAAAGGCGTCGGCCTCTGGGACATCAATCCTCTTAACCTCTTTCGCATCACCTGGAAGAATGACGTGGCCACCGGGCTATATGGGGGAGTCAACCATCTGGAGGTACCGTCCGCCATCACCGGCGTCCCATCCCGTATCATCGGACTGGTGGGAAAGTTTTTCCCCACCGGCGCCCATAAAGTGGGAGCCGCCTTCGGCTGTCTGGTGCCCCGCTTGGTCTCGGGCGAGTTCGACCCCACAGTGCACAAGGCGGTCTGGCCGTCCACTGGCAACTACTGCCGCGGGGGGGCCTTCGACTGCGCCCTTTTGGGCTGCACCGCGGTGGCCATCCTGCCCGAGGAGATGTCCCAGGAACGCTTCGCCTGGCTGCGGCAGATCGGGGCCGAGGTCATCGCCACCCCGGGCTGCGAATCCAATGTCAAAGAGATCTACGATAAGTGCTGGGAGCTCAGGAAGGACCCGCATAATGTTATCTTCAACCAGTTCGACGAGTTCGGCAATCCCATCTGGCATTACCAAGTGACCGGGCCGGCCATCCAGGAAGTTTACCAAGATTTGATCAGCGAGAACCGCTTGAAGTTGCGGGCGGCGGCCTACGTCTCGGCCACTGGTTCGGCCGGGACCATAGCCGCCGGGGATTATCTTCGAACCTTACATCCCCATATAAAAGTAGTGGCCAGCGAGGCTCGACAGTGTCCGACCCTGTACATGAATGGATTCGGCGGACACCGCATCGAGGGCATAGGCGATAAGCACGTGCCCTGGGTGCACAACGTCCGCAACACAGACGCCGTGGCCGCCATTGACGACGAGGACTGCCTGAGGCTGATGCGGCTGTTCAACGAGCCGGCCGGGCACCAGTTCCTGAAAACCTTGGGGGTGCCGGGACAAATTCTGAAACAGCTGCCTCTTTTGGGGATCTCCTCTATCTGCAATCTGCTGGCGGCCGTTAAAACAGCCAGGTATTATGAGCTCGGCCCAGACGACGTCATCTTCACCATCTTCACCGACTCCATGGAACTCTATTCATCCAGAATAGAAGAACAGCGGAAACTGAAAGGGGAATATACCGAGGTCATGTCGGCCAGGGACTACGAGGCCTGCCTGATCCATCAGCGCGACGACTGGTTCCGCGAGCTGAACTACCGGGAGAGAAAGCAGATCCATAATCTGAAATATTATACCTGGGTGGAACAGCAGGGCAAGACCTATGAGGAGATCCAGGCGCAATGGGATCCCGAATACTGGAGGGGGATATTCGAAGATGAGGTGGTCGAGTTCGACCGGCTGATCGGGGAATTCAATAGAGAAGTCGGTATCGCCTGAACCAGATCCTTTTCGGCCATGGATCATAGAAAATCCATGAAGACAGCGGTGGCCGCCATCATCCTGGCGGCAGGGAGGGGAGGGCGGATGGGTCAGCCCAAACTCTTTCTGAAGATCAGGAGGCGATACTTTTGGGATTGGATCGTCCGCAATCTGAAGAAAGCAGGCATAGAGGATGTAGCTATCGTTATTCGGTCCGAGCATAGGGAATCTTTTCCCGCCGTGCGGACTCCCAAACCCGTTATCAACCCTCGCCCCTACAGTGGCATGTTCTCGTCGGTGAAGAAAGGATATCGGGCGATGCCGGGATATGCCGGTTATCTGATCTGTCCTGTGGATCACCCTTTGGTAGCCGTCAAAACCTATCGAAGATTGGTGGCGGAATTTCGTCACGCCCCTCTTTCCGTCATCCGGCCATCGTATCGAGGGAGGATTGGCCATCCGATCCTCATCCCCGATTCGGTAATGAAGCGAATGAAGAAATGGAGGGGCGACAGTAGGCTGGATGAATTTTTAAAAGAGTCAGCCGACGATTTCCGCCAGATTTCGGTCTCCGATGCCAATGTGCTGAGAAATATCAATACCTGGGAAGAGGTGAGGCATGTTACCTGATATCATCGAGGAGATGGCTCAGGCGGCCCGCAACCAACAGCCGTTTTGGTTGGTCACGGTGATAGACAGCCAGGGCTCGAGCCCGGGAAAGCCCGGTATGAAGATGATCGTCTACACCGACGGTCGGACCTCGGGCACCGTCGGCGGGGGACAGGTGGAACAGGACGTCGTCGTCCATATCAAAAAGCATAGATATCAAACCCTGGCCCGCCTGTCGTTCGAGATGTCCGGTGACTTCTCCGGCCGTCCGGGCATGGCCTGCGGCGGCTCACAGGAGGTTTTGATCGAACCCTTTGGCCTCCAGTCTCCGCTCTATATCATCGGCGCCGGTCACTGCGCCGTGGAGCTCTCGGACCTGGCCGCCCGGTGCGGCTTTTCGGTGACGGTGATAGACGACCGGCTGGAGTGGTGCCAGCCGCAAAAACATCCCCGAGCCCTGTGCCGGCTCTGCCGGAGTTATACGGACTTCGAAGGCATTATTAACTTTTCGCCCCAGGCCTTTATCGTCATCATGACCCACCAACATGCCCATGACGAGGAGGCGCTACGGGCTTGTTTAGGAAAGCCCTGGAGATATCTGGGGATGATAGGCAGCCGGCGTAAGGCTGGACTATTGTTAGACAAACTGGCCTCTGAGGGAATTGATAGAGAACTGTTGCAACGGGTTTGCTCTCCCATCGGCCTGCCCATCGGCTCCCAGACGCCGGCCGAGATCGCCGTCAGCATCTGTGCCCAGTTGATCGCGGATCGGAATAAAACGTCAAATCAGGCGGGATAGAAACAGGAAGCTTATGGTTATCGAAGTTAGTATTATTATGCTTTTAGGCTCCGGGCTCTTCATCGGCTGTAGTCTGACAGAGAAATCAGATCACCGGTCTTGGAGATCAGAGCCGATTGACATCTATCGTCATGTCATCCACAAAGCCGATAGCATTGCCGCCGGAGCAGAAGCAAAATCCAGTGACATAAATTCCTTGATAGTTGCGGATCGCTGATCCCGGTGTTTTATGTCGATAAAATTACTTCCCCAGGAAATGGTCAATAAAATCGCCGCCGGCGAGGTGGTGGAACGACCGGCATCAGTGGTCAAGGAGTTGGTGGAGAACAGCCTCGATGCCGGGGCCCGGAATATCGAAGTGGAAGTAACCGGCGGAGGCCTTGAACTGATCCGGGTTTCCGATGACGGCTGCGGCATGGATCTAACCGACCTCAGACTCTGTCTTCGGCCACATGCCACCAGCAAAATCGCCTCCTATGAGGATCTTCTAAATATATCCAGTTACGGTTTCAGAGGCGAGGCCCTTTCCAGCATAGCTTCGGTATCAGAGGTGGTGGTCACCACCCGAGCGGTCGGAAGCCGCAACGGATGGTCGTTGAAATGCAGACATGGCGGGACCATAGAGGAAAGACAGGCGGGGGCGGCGCAGGGGACGACGGTAGAGGTCAAGGGACTTTTTGCTTTTATTCCGGCACGTCGTAAGTTTCTGCGTTCCGCCCAAACGGAAACACGAAGATGCCTGGAAGAGCTGACCCATCAGGCGCTGGCCAATCCGGGAATAGGCTTCCGTCTGATTGCCGACGGCCGCATCTCTTTCGAGTTGCTTTCCGCGGAAAAAATGGAGAGATGCCGGCAGGTGATTGGCGACGAACTTTATAGGTCCATGGCGCCGATTGAAGCCCGGTCAGGCGATCTGGCCATAACAGGGATAAGCTCCCAAAGCGATCGACTTTGGACCAGACGCCGGGAGCAGCATATCTTCGTCAACGGACGCAAAGTCGGCCATCGCATCGTCCAGTCGGCTGTCTATCAAGCCTACGGGCCTTGTTTGCAGGGAAGGCATCCCTCTTTTATTATATTCCTGGAGATGCCGCCCCGCATGGTGGATGTCAACGTCCATCCGGCCAAACGCGAAGTCCGGTTTCGCGACGACGATCTCATTTTTCGTTTTGTCCGCTCCTCGCTGGAAAAATCTGTTTTCGGACAAGGGCAGCCACCCCACGCTGCCGATCAGTGGCACTCCCCAGAACGTCACTACGTTCAAGAGGAACGCGCTTCATGGAAAGAACTTTCGGGTTCCAAACAACAGACGATATTCAACCTGGATTCGGCCGCCGATGCAGCCGCCTTGCCGTCCGGGGCAAAAGTTCAGCCAACGCCATTAATCCAGTACTGGCAGCTCCACAATCGCTATATATTGGCCTCGATAAAGAACGGTTTGATTTTGGTGGATCAACACGCCGCCCATGAGCGCATTCTCTATGAGGACCTGATGTCGCGGCCGGGCAGGATCCGCACCCAGCAACTGATGTTTCCGGCCAGCATCGAACTGACTGCCGCCGAATCGCTGGTTTTCAACGAATACAAGGAGATATTTGCTTCGCTGGGCTTCGATCTGAAGGCATTTGGCGGAAGGACCATCGTTGTTGACGGACTGCCCTCCGCCACCGCCGAAGCCGACGCCGAAAAGGTGATCCGGGCCATGCTGGCCGATCTGGAAAACACGGCGCAAGCCGGCTCCGATCCGGCGGAACGTGTCGCCCGGTCGTTCGCCTGCCATGCCGCCATCAAAGCCGGGCAGGCCCTATCCCAAGAAGAGATGAACCGGTTGGTAGACCTGCTGTTCGCCACCTCCAGCCCTTATCTAGATCCCCATGGCCGTCCCGCGGTCATCAAGCTGACACTGGAAGACCTGGAGAGGAGGTTCGGAAGGGTATGAGGTCCGGGGCATCGGTGCTGGTATTGACGGGTGCGACGGCCGTGGGCAAGACGGCTCTGGCGATTAAAGCGGCCTATAAACTTGGGTTCGATATCATATCCGCTGATTCCCGTCAGATCTACCGGTTTCTGGATATCGGTACTGCCAAACCTTCGGCCGAGGAGCAAAGACATGTCCGGCATTATCTGATAGACATAATTGAGCCGGGCGGACAGTACAGCGCTGCCGCTTTTGCCCGTGATGCCAGAACCATCATGGACCGTCTGGATGACGAACGCAGAGGATACTTGGTAGCCGGCGGATCCGGCCTTTATATCAAGGCCTTAGTGGAGGGCCTTTCTGACATACCGCCGGTTGATCCCAAAATCATCCGGCGGTTGTCTCAGGAGGCGTCCGAAAGAGGCTTAGATTCGCTTTATCGCCGATTATTCCAGAATGATCCGAAGACGGCCTCGAAACTCAAGCCGGCCGACCGGGCTAGGATCATCAGGGCGTTGGGGGTGCTGGAAGCCACCGGAAACCCCATCAGCTTGTGGCAGGAGCGGCCCAGGCGGAAAGACGGCAGAAAGTATAAAATCGTTGTTTTGGATAGGGAAAGATCCGAGCTTTACCGCCGCATTGAAAAACGGGTTGACAAAATGGTTTCCGACGGCCTGATTGACGAAGTCCGCTGGCTTATAAGGCAGGGATGGCGTCAGGCTCTAGAGCAGAGCAAAGCGGTCGGCTATCGGGAGGCCATGGCTCATCTGGATGGTTTGATTGATTGCGAAACCATGAAAGACGTCATCAAACAGAACACCCGCCGCTTTGCCAAGCGCCAGCTAACCTGGTTTAGAGGGATGAAGGAAACTAATTGGCTCGACATCTCCCGATCAAACGGAGAAACGGAGAGTTTGATTTATAAATTGGCCAGTCAGGTCGGTGTATAAAGCAATCGTAATATTTTCCGCGATCGCGGTCTTGGTTTTTCTTGCCGCCGCTGCTTTTACGGCTTCAGGCCAAAGCCTGCCCGCTGTTCCCTACGGATTTTCCTGGAGCTACTTGGAAACGGAACATTTCCGGGTGCTCCATCACCAGGGATCCGAGCCCCTGGCCAGAAGGGCCGCTTCCATAGCCGAGCTGGTTCACCGCCGGCTGACCAAGTTTCTGTCCTGGCAGCCTAAGGACAAAACCCGCCTCATCATTCTGGACAACACCGACCAGGCCAACGCCATGGCTTCGGCCTTTCCCAGGAACACCATCATCGTTCATCCCGTGCCGCCCTCCGGCGAACCGGGGAATTACCTGGACTGGCTTTACGAAATACTGCTTCACGAGTATGCCCACATCATACAGGCCGACATGGTCACCGGCTTTATGTCCGATCTGCGGTCTGTTTTCGGCAGAATAGTCGTCCCCAACGCCATCCAACCCATAAACCAGGTGGAAGGCCTGGCAGTATATGCCGAAAGCAGATATTCATCTCTAGGGCGTAACAACAGCGCTCTTACCGAGGGAATTTTACGAACCGCGGCTTTAGAAGGAGACTGGCCGACCGTCGACCGCGTCGCTGTCTTCAATACCCGATGGCCCTGGGATGCTCCTTATCTGTTCGGGGGGAAGTTCACCCAATTTTTAGCCGATTCCTTCTGCCAAAATTCTTTGGGCCTATACCAACTGGCCCACAGCAGTCTGGTACTACCCTTCATGCAGAACCGTCCGGCGAAAAAGATCTACGGCAATTCCTTCCCGGAACTATGGAGTTTTTGGAGCGGAAAAAGCAATGTAATATACCGCCATCAGGCTGATTCTATTATTAAAGGCGTCGGTTCAAGGATATTGAGTTTGACGTCGGAAGACGGTTTATACAAGTCAGCGCTGGCCTTGTCGCCGGATGAGCGGTTTTTACTTTATTATCGCAACGACGGGAGCAGCCATCCCGGCATAGTAATGATGGAGTTGGATACCGGTCGCCGGAAAACGGTTCATAAAGGTTATGTCGACGGAGCCATCTCCTTCAGCCTTGACGGCGGAAGTGTATTTTTCGGTCAAGTAGATCTAACAAACGATGGCAGGGAGACATCCTCGGATCTCTACCGTCTTGATCTCTTCAATCGGAAACTTACCCGGCTGACCCGCGGCTGGCGTGCCAGGGACCCAGCCCCCTCGCCTGACGGGAGATGTCTTTACTTCGTCACCACTAGGCTGGGGCAGGGAGCCCTCTGCCGCCTCAAGCTGGACGGATTGGCGGTGGATACTCTGGTGGGCTTCGAGGATTCCTCGGCCATCAGCTGCCCGGCGGTCTCGCCGGACGGCCGACTGCTGGCCTTCTCCGCCTGGACCGGGGAAGGATACCAGGATATTTACCTCTACGACTTGGAGAACGGCGGATGTCGACCCATAATCACGGATCGGGCTCAGGACATCCAGCCTCGCTGGTCGGCCGACGGTGGAAACCTTTTTTTCAGCTCGGACAGATCTGGAGTCTGGAATATATATCGTTGGGACAAATCAAATGGCAAAATTTATCAGCTTACCCAACAGATAGGAGGGTCCTTCTGGCCCACTCCGGGCAGAGAAAGGCTTTGGACAGCCGTTTTGGGGGGAAGAGGCTATGATATCGCCTGGATAGAGCTTCGGAATCAAAATGACGTTTCCGTAGAATCATTCCGCGATAATTATTTTATCAGCGGAGAGATAGCCGAATATAGCGGCCAATTACGGCCTTACCATTTTTGGAAAAGTCTTTTCCCGGTGGCTTGGCTGCCCGCCGGCTTCATCGATTATGATGGCGGTCACTTGGGGGCCATGGCCTTCGGGGCCGATGATTTGATGCGCCATCTTTACGCAGCCGCCTTGGCGCCGGGACGGAGCTTTAACCGCTGTTATCATCGGATACAATACCAAAGCACTGCCTGGCCGTTGAACATCTATGCTCTATCCAGCGACTATGTGGTAATTAGAAATTCCGAGGGTAGTAGTTTCTACCTTCGTGAAAAGGAATATCTGGCCGATTTTACCAAAACGTTTGCCTCTTTTTCCCAGCGTCTGAGCTTCGGCTTTGGATACCGGCTTAAAAGAATCACTGACGATTGTCCCGAGAATCAGTCTTCGAATCCATTTTGGACCGGCCGTCTGGCCGACGTCATTTTGGGATTATCCTACAGCAATGCCAAACGATATCTGAGATCTATCGGTCCGGAGGACGGGAGGGTTGTCGCCCTTTCCACCAGATTGTACCGCCGGTCGCTTGGTGGAGATGTCGACCAATCGTGGGATCAGTTGGAATGGAAGGAATACCGCCCGTTGCCCTTGGGGGACGTTGTTTTGGCGGCCGCAGCCAAGATGGGTCTGGGAAGAAGCAGGGGTGCTTTTTTAGACGAGTTATCCAATGAATTTACTATCCGCGGTTTCGATGACGATCCTTTCGGAAGGATCAAGCTCAGAACTACGGTGGAGGCCCGGATACCGATAGTCTGCGTGGAACGTGGAAGAGGCACATGGCCTGTTTTTCTGACAAATGTCCATGGGGCTCTGTTTTATGAAGCCGGTTGGGGCGGAAGGAGATTGAATCATCAAATCCTGAAAGAGGTAAAGCGCAGCTTGGGAATAGAGCTCAAGGCCGACTGGAAGTTTTTCTATGCCCTCGGCCTTCAGAGCGGATTCGGATTGGCCCTGCCTCTTGGGGAGAAAAGTAGATTGTCGCCCTATGTGACTATCAGCACCTCTTTGGATATGTTTCATGACACGAAGGTCCATTGAATTCTGCCTGATGGCGGTCGTTTGCTTGACCTCGGTCTGTCAGGCGGCGCCGGGCTTGGAATTCCAAGGCAACCTGACATTTGACGCCAGAAGGCTGCGTCGGGTGATGTTGCTGGGCAATGGCGCCGAGAATATTCCCGAAAGCCTGGCGGTAGCTTTGGAACGATTATCCTCCTTTTACCGCCGCAACGGTTTTATCGAGGCCAGGGTGGAATTCATCAAAAGCCGGGATTGGGCTTTGGAAGACGGCATCGGGATATTGGTCAATGAAGGCCCTCGTTATAGAGTAGGCCGAGTCTTTTTCCCCGGCAACTCCAAACTTTTAGAGCAAAAGCTTCTGAAATCAATTAGCAACCGGCCGGGAAAACCCTATAACCCTGATGCCCAGGGATCCGATGAGTTTAAAATCATGATGGCCTATGCCGATCAGGGATATGTCTTTGCCGGGGTTGAGACATCTGTGGATTTATTGCCCGATACCACGGCTGAACTGACCTTTAACATCAGCGAAGGTAAACGCGTTAGGTTAGGTTCACTTAGGATAACCGGCAACTCCTTTACCTCCAGCGAGGCCATTGCCAAATGGGTCAAAATCATTCCGGGAAAATATTTCAGCCGGAAGGCAATGCTGGACGGCGAGCTAACCTTGGGCAACGCCGGCTTATTCAGCCAAGTCAAGGTTCAGCCGGGAGCGGTCAGCCAGGACAGCCAATACATCGATGTTGAGATTTCGCTGGCCGAGAAGCCCAGACGCCGCTTCGAAACCGGGCTGGGTTACGGCAGCGGCGACGCCTTTAGGGTAACGACGCGTTGGCTCAACTGCAACCTTGGAGGTTGGGGGCAGCGCCTTGAATTCAGCGGTTTGACGGCCGTCCAACTATGGCGCAATATCAGGCTGGTGCGGGCCAGAGCCCAGGCCTCATACCGCGAACCCTGGCTTTTCCGCAAGGATCTGCCCGGGCAGGCCTTGCTTTATTACGATGATCATCGTCCTCCCTATACCGATTATCGGCTGCAGACCGTCGGATTCGAATTGGATATCATCCAGAGGCTGAGCCCCGAAACATTTGTGGATTGGCGGGCCAGTCAGCAATGGCTTAGGTTGTCGCCCAACTGGCGCGATCCCGGAATCCCGTCCGACACCATTAAGTATCACGGAAGACGCAGTGTTTTTGCCGGCTGGTCCCTGAGCAAATTGGACGATCCGCTTATGCCAAAGCAGGGTTTTTCAGCAGTGGTTGAAGGCGAGTACACCGGAGGCATTTTCGGGGAAGTGAATACCTTCCAGAGGATAAGCGCGACCGGCATCGGGTATTTTTCACTGGAAAAGCCCAGAACGACTTTCGCTTGCCGGCTACGGGGAGGAATAATCGGCGATTGGAGCCAGAGGCATGTGGTGCCTTACTATGAAAGGTACTATCTTGGCGGACCGACCACCTTGCGGGGATATCCCAATGGAAAAGCGGGAAGTCTTGCGGTAAACGGTGTCCCGCAAGGTGGTAAAAAGATGGTTCTGATGAATTTTGAGGCCAGGCCTGCCATATACAAAAGATGGCTGGCCAGCTTGTTTCTGGACATCGGAATCCTTTCCGACAGCCCCTTGAGGAAGATGTCTTTCAAAGAAGCCTATACCAGCCCGGGAACGGGCCTGAGGTATGTGCTGCCGTTGGGGACGGGAAGGTTGGATTTATCCGCGCCAGGGTCTCAGATGAAAAACCTAAAGAGTTGGAAAATGATCGTGGCTTGGGGAGAGGTTTTTTAGAAAGAAATACATGAAAGTGCAAAAAACTGCAAAAATGAAAAAAATACATCACTTTTTATTATAATAAAACTAAACTATTTAAAAAATACTTTGACCTGCAATAAGTTACAGATTATTTTTTGGCACAATAAATGCTTAATATTTAATCTGTTTAAACATCGATTTAACTTTCGCCTAATCCTGCCATCATGATCAGAGGTTATGCTCTATAAAGGCCAGACTACAAGGGGAGGAAAACAATGAAAAAGTCAATCTTTATAATGCCCATTTTACTCATAACGCACATCGCTTGGGGCCAGGTTAGTTTTTCAGGTTCATATAACCAAGATTTCAATACGCTTGCTATTTCAGGAACCTCGGATGTATTACCTTCTGGCTGGGCTCTATATGAAACAGGAACGAACGCCAATACAACATACCGTGCTGGGACTGGCAGCGATAATACTGGAGACACCTATAGTTTCGGCCTTTCAGGCAATAATGAAAGGGCTTTTGGCGGCTTACAGAGCAGCAGCCTTATCCCCCGCATCGGGGCCAATTTCGTCAATAATAGCGGTAGCGCCATCACTTCGTTAAATATAAGTTATACCGGAGAACTGTGGCGCTGTGGCGCTACCGCCAGATTGGATTCTATAAAATTTCAACTGAGTACCGATGCCACTGGACTTAATGATGGAAACTGGACATATTATCCATCTCTATTTTTTATCACCCCTTCGGATACATTTTCTGTTGGTGCTAAAAATGGGAACAATCCGCCGTATAGAAACAACATCAGTTACACCATAACCGGGTTGAATATTACCCAGGGGGCTTCGTTCTGGATAAGATGGTTGGACGCCAATGCTTCCGGTGCCGATGATGGGTTGTCTTTGGATGATTTTTCTATGACCATTCCTTCAATACCCAACATCTCGGTTAACCCCTCCTCGTTGAATTTCGATACATTGCTCCTTAACGATACCCTGCAATTAAGTTATGTATTATCCGGCAACAATCTGACAGACAACGTTAATGTAACCGCACCGGCCAATTATAAAATTTCCAGAACCAGCGGCACGGGCTATAAAGATACCTTGATCTTTTCTCCGATAGGCGGACAGGTTTCGGCGACAGTATATGTTGTTTTCCTGCCATCTTCAAACGAAGGTATATATTCGGGGAACATCGTCCATACTTCATCCGGGGCCGTCACCCAGAATGTGGCCGTCAGCGGCTATGGGACGAAAATCAAACTCTCCAATCCTTTAAGCAGTTTTGGCGGGGTGGAGGTGGGACAGACGTCTGCCGAACAATTCTATACCTACCAAGGGTCTGGGCTGATGGGCGACGAGGACCTGGTGATCACTGCTCCGGGCCATTATCAGATATCCTGGACATCCGGAACTGGCTTCACCGGGACCCTGACAAAATTGATCCCCATAAACGGGCGCCTGCCCCTGGATACGGTCTATGTGAGATTCGCGCCCACCAGCATCGGCACCAAACTCGACAGCATCAGCCACGCCAGCATAGGGGCCATCACCCGCTATCGCCGCACCTATGGCCGGGCCATAGACCACGAACCCACGGTCCAGGCATCCGGGATATCCTTCAGCAATGTGGACAGCCTCAATATGACCGTCAGCTGGACAAGGGGAAACGGCTCCGGCTGTCTGGTCCTGGCACGCTGTGAATCGCCTATGGCCAATGTTCCTCTGGATGGCTATTTCTACACGGCGGCTGATTCCTTCGGCAAGGGATCCGCAGCTGGAGCCGGCCACTATGTAGTTTACAAGGGCACGGGGACATCGGTCAACGTCAAGAAACTATACGGAATCACTACCTACCATTTCGCCGTGTTTGAGTACAACGGCCCCGACAGCTGTGAGAATTATCTGACTTCCAGCTATCCCTCCGGCAGCCGGATCACCAAATCCATGTCGGGGAAGATAAGCCTGACAACTTTGGGAACGGCCTATAATCAAAGCTTCAACAGCTTGGATACGACCTCCCAAATTCTGCCACCAGGATGGAATTACCGGGAGGAAGGGACTTATGCCAATTATAAATATGCGGCAAATAACGGAGATCTTAACACCGGCAATATTTATAGTTACGGTCAAAACGACAGTACCGATAGGGCTTTTGGCAGTTTAAGAAGCAGCAGTCTGATACCAACCATAAGCGCCGTCTTCACCAATAATACCGGAGGCACACTTCAATCCGTTGACTTTACCTTTTGGGGCGAACTCTGGCGGCTGGGTCTGCAGAGGTACGATACCTTAAAATTTGAGCTTAGCACTTCGGAGGGTGTATGGGTCTCTTATTCCCAGCTGGATTTTTTGACTCCGGACACCGTAGGCGGCTATGGACCGCGCAATGGAAACTTAAAAAAATATCGTTCGTGTCTCTGGGCCTCACTGAACGGTATTAACATCACCAACGGGGCGGATTTCAGGGTAAGGTGGGTAGATGCCGATGCCGTCAGCTATGATGACGGCCTGGCCATAGACGATTTCCGACTGATACCCTTTAACGGCGTTTCACTGCCCCGGATCGTCTACACCCAGCCGGCCGACTCGGCTACCGGGGTGGCCGTCAACGCGCCCATCAAGATCGGTTTTTCCGAACCGATGAACACTTCGTCGCTGGCATATACTTGCTCCCCGGATCCGGGAGGCTGGTCGGCTTCGTGGAACGCAGCCGGGGACACGGTCACATTGACGCATAATAATTTCCAATACCATCAGGTGGGACAGGGCTATTCCTTCACCGTGACCCAGGCTAGGGATTTGGAGGGTCTGGATCTGGCAACGGGCAATATTCCAAACCCCTTCAGCTTCACCACAGTCTATAATCCCAACGCGCCTCCCATGTACATAACCATGCTCAACGTCGGCCAGGGAGACTGCATCGTCATTAGGTCGCCCACCGGCAAACGGATATTGATCGATGCCGGGGACGGCGGTGACGATTTCATGATAACCAATTTCATCAAGGACAGTATCGACATCGGCACCAATACCAAGTTCCTGGATTATACGTTCTTGAGCCACTATCACGACGATCACGGCGGAGGTTTGGACGAGGTCATCTCCCGGATGGATTCGTTGCGAGTGGGCGCCTACGACCGCGGCGACTGGCACGCCGCTGGCAACAGCACATACGAAAACTACATAGACTCCCTGGCCTCGAAGGGATGGTCGGCCAAGCGACATCCGGTAACCATGGGACAGACCTTCGATATAGGCGGCGGCGCTTCCATACAGGTCATAACCTATAACGGGAAGACCCTATCCGGCGACAGCATCGTTCCCGCTAGTGACGACGAAAACAATCACTCCCTGGGCCTACTGCTCAACTATGCCGATAAGTTCAAGATGGTGATGTGCGGCGACATCAGCAAAAACATTGAAAGGATACTATCCCCTGATTTGGGAGGGAGGGTGTCGGTGCTCAAGGCCAACCACCATGGCAGCGATGACGCCAACGGCCTCAAGTGGGTGACCGACTTAAATCCCATGGTGACCCTGATACCTGTGGGCGACGGAAATAGTTACGGGCACGTGCACATTGGAGCTAGGGACTCGTTGCTGGCCGATCCTAAGACCAGCAAGGCAGCCGGGGACAGCAACCGGCTTTACCGCACCGAGCTCGGCAGCGGTGCCCCATGCGTAGCAGGCAGGGATACCGCCATGAACCAGAACATCCACATCGAGGTGACGCCCGCCAACACCGCTTACTGCTTCAAGGTGCTGAACGATGGATCCACCTATCCCTGGCTTGGCGGCACCCCATTGTCCGTGCATTTGGCGATGCTTACCGCCACGACAACCCCGGACGAAACCATAAGGATCCTGTGGAAAACCGAAAGCGAAGAAGGAACCCTGTCGTGGGAGGTGGAGCGATCGACCCAGCAAAACATAGGCTATGCAAAAATAGGATCACTGCCCGGCCATGGCACAACCAGCCAGCCACACGATTACGAGTTCACCGACAACCAGGAGCTGACCGCCGGCACCTACTGGTACCGGCTTTGCGAGGTGGATCTTTCGGGCAAGCGCAACTACTACGGTCCGGTGAGCGTAGACTTCCGTCCCGGAGGCGTTTGGGAGTTCGCCTTGGGGGCGGCCAGACCCAATCCCTTTAATCGGATAACAAGCATCAGTTATCAGATTGCAAAGGCTGGGGCGGCCAGCCTGAAACTCTACAACGTGCTGGGTCAGGAGGTGAGGTCATTGGCTGACGGCGAGCATTCGGCAGGCGTCCACCGGGTCTCCTGGGACGGCCGGGACGGCCAAGGCAGGAGGGTCTCCAGCGGGGTGTACTTCTACCGCCTGAAGTCGGGGGAAAACGAAGCTTCGGGCAAGCTGCTGTTCGTCCGTTGACAGGAAGGGGCCGACAGGCTTCCGCTTGAAAAACGGCCGGGTTTCTGATATAATTCATCCGTGCTATGCCCCTGTAGCTCAGACAACTTCGCCAAGGCTTCGTCGTCCATGGATGGATAGAGCGATTAGCTGACGGGGGCTAAGAAAAACAGCTTATGCCCCTGTAGCTCAGATGGATAGAGCAGCGGTTTCCTAAACCGCGTGCCGGCCGTTCGAATCGGCCCAGGGGTACCAGAAATAAGCCGGGCATAACAAAGATTTTACTTGACAAAAATTAAAACAATAGTATAATAATAAAAAAAGGAGAAAAAGCATGAAGAAGATCGGTTTGCTGTCATTAACCCTGGTTTTATGTGGTATGGCTTGGGGGCAATCAACATTAAACCCTGGCGATATCGCCATAATCAGCATGTACACCGACAACCCGGACACTTTCGCTTTTGTACTTATGGTTGATATCCAAGCCGGAACGGTGATCCGCTTCACCGATGCTGGATGGCTGGGTAGCGGTGGTTTTCGCACCGGTGCCGAGGGTTGTTGGACTTACACAGCACCTACCGATTTACCAAGCGGCACAGTAATATCCTACGATACGTTAGACGCAGCGTGGACATATTATACAAGTACTATTATGACCGGGTCATTTTCTCTGGCGACAGCCGGTGACCAGGTTATCGCATTCCAGGGGACGGATGCCGCCCCGACACCAATCTATGCTTTGAACAACGACACAACCGGTGGCAACGCCTGGCAGTCGGATGCAACCAATTCAAACACTTCCGCACTACCCACCGGCCTGGTTAACGGCACATCGGCTGTGGGCATGTATCCTGAGAAGGATAACGTGGGTTATAACGGCATCACCTCCGGTACCAAGGCAGAACTTTTAGCAGCCATAGGAAATCTGGCAAACTGGGTAGGCGATGACGCTGTTCGCCCCCCGTATCCTTTTTCGTTCATTGTGACCGGAGTTACTGGAAATCCTTATAACCCAAAGTCCGCTTTCACCTTCGCTCCCATTACACCCAATCCCATAAAGGCTTCTACAAAGATCGTATATAGCCTGCCGCAACCTGGGAAAGTAAATCTCTCAGTCTTCAACATCTTGGGGCAGCAGGTGGCTACTCTGGTAGACGGCAACCAAGCGGCCGGAAGCCACACCGCCAGCTGGAAACTGCGCGACGACAAGGGGACCATGGTTCCTAACGGCATTTACTTCTTCAAGCTAACCGCCAACGGGCAGACCATCACCCGGCGGGCCATGGTCGTCAGGTAAAAAAGTTATGACGTGCCAAGAGGGAGGAATTTACCTCCCTCTTTTTATTAGGTTATCATATTGACATTAAGTGTTTTATGATTTATCATTTATATTTTATGGTCAGTCAATGATCGCAACCAAACGCTTAAATACCTCCTGGCTTTTCCTACTGCCGGCCCTGGCAGTGGTGGCGGTCTTCCGTTTGTTGCCCATGGTTTACGCCGTCTCCATGAGCTTTTTCGACTGGGGGTTGGCCGGGGCCCGCCGTTTCATGGGGCTGTGGAACTATTTCAACCTTCTGTCAGACGCCAAATTTCTGCAGAGTTTGATAAACACTGTTTACTATGTTCTGGGCGTGGTCCCGGCCGGTCTTTTCCTGGCCCTTTTCATCGCCGTCCTCTTAAACCAGAAAGTAAGGGCTTCCTCGGCTTACCGTCTGGCCCTTTTTTTGCCGGTAATCACCTCAACCGTGGCCGTCTCCCTGGTCTGGAAGTGGATCTTCAATCCCAGAATGGGGGTGGCCAATCAGTTCCTTTCATGGATCGGACTGGCTCCATCCATGTGGCTGGAGGAATCATCCGGCATCGCCAACATCGTCCTGGCTCCTCTGGGTGTCAAATTGCCCGGCTTGCTGGCCGGTCCCAGCTTAGCCATGTGCGCCATCATCGTCATGAGCGTCTGGCATACCTTAGGATACAACGTCATCATCTTCCTGGCCGGGCTGCAATCCATACCCCGGGACTATTACGAAGCGGCCCAATTGGACGGGGCGGGAAGGTGGCGGACTTTCAGGAACATCACCTGGCCGCTGCTTTCTCCCACCACCTTCTACGTGCTGATAATGACCACCATCACCTCGTTTCAGATGTTCATCCAAGTCTATACCATGCAGGGGCCGATCGGCGGCAATCCCATGGGCACCACCCGGACATTGGTATACTACCTCTACGAGAAGGGCTTCTCCGACTGGCAGATGGGCTATGCCAACGCCATCGCCTTCGTCCTGTTCCTGATCGTGCTGGGCCTGACCCTGTTGCAGAGGCAAGTGCTGGAGAAGAGGGTGCATTACCAGTGATGGATAGACGTGATAACGTAGTAAAGTTGGACGTTGAACGATGCTACGTTAAAAGTTGCTACGTATTATGAGCAAACCTGCATTCCGGATAGCGCTTTACGCAACGCTGACGGCCGTG
Source organism: uncultured bacterium (assembly GCA_964588285.1). GTDB lineage: Bacteria > Edwardsbacteria > AC1 > AC1 > EtOH8 > CAZPNX01. The sequence goes on along the minus strand of CAZPNX010000001.1, from coordinate 128,900 downwards.
TCGTTGGCCATGGTCTTTCCGTTCGGCTGGATGATACTGACCTCTCTTAAAACCCAGCCGGAGACCATCCAGATCCCCCCGCGGCTGCTGCCCCAGGCGCCCCAATGGGCCAACTACCTGACGGTCTGGCGGCAAATACCGCTGCTGCGGTACTTTCTGAACACGGTCATTGTCACCGTGTTCACCCTGGCCGGAGTGCTGTTGACATCGTGTCTGGCGGCCTTCGCCTTCTCTTTTCGCAATTTCAGGGGCAGGGACCTTACCTTCATGGCCCTTTTAGGCATGATGATGATACCCCAGCCGGTCTACTTAGTGCCGGCCTATGTCATTCTGGCCAAGCTGCGTTGGCTGGACACCTTCTACGCCTTAGTGGTCCCCTGGACGGTCAATATCTTCTCCATCTTCCTTATCCGCCAACACTTCAAGACCGTGCCCCAGAGCCTCTACGAAGCGGCCAAAATGGACGGCGCCGGCGACCTGCGCTTTTTATGGCACATACTGCTGCCGATCTCCCGGCCGGTGCTGGTGACCGTCAGCCTGTTCTCGGTCATCGGCAGCTGGAACAGCTTTCTGTGGCCGCTGATCGTCACCAACAGCGAGAAGGTCAGACCGCTACAGGTGGGTTTGGCCTATTTTTCCCAGGAGCAGGGATCGTTTTGGAACCAACTGATGGCAGCCTCGACCTTGGTGGTGCTGCCGTTGGCCGTTTTCTACCTGTTCGCCCAGCGGCAGATTACCGAAAGTTTTGTCTCCAGCGGGATCAAAGAGTAGGACAACGCCGAAGCCAGAAGGCAGAAATCATAAAAGCGATGCGGGTGTAGAATTGAGGGGACCGGAATACAAAGCAATTTTTCTGGCGGCCATAGCGGTCCTTGCTGCCGGAGTGATTTCTACTCAAACGGCATCAGGGGAGCCGGTAAAAAGGATTACCCTGTGGCACGTCATGGGCGGGCCGCTCAAAGCCACCCTGGATTCGCTGACCGAGGGTTTTCGGAGGGAATCCGGAATCGGGGTTTCGGCGGTGAACATGGGAAACTACACCGCATTATCCCAGAAACTTATGGCCGCGGCCGCGGCCGGCAACCTGCCCCAGATCACCCAATCCTACGAAGCCTGGACCAGCCAGCTCCTGGAGAAGGACGCGGTCAGGCCTTTTCAAGATTTCATCGGCGGACCGGAGGGAATGGACTCGACCGACCTGTCCGACATCTTCCCGGTGATGCTGGACGAGTGCTCACGCGAAGGCAGGATAACCACCCTGCCCTTCAACAAGAGCGTTCCGGTAATCTACTACAATCGGGACATGCTGGCATCGGCCGGATTAAATCCCGACAGCTTTCCCGAGACCTGGGACAAGTTCGTTGAGGCGGCCAAGCGGATGACTAAGGACGACAACGGAGACGGCAAGCCCGATACTTGGGGAACGGCCTTTCCCATCAACTCCCTGTGGCTTTTCCAGTGCCTGATTCTGCAAAATGGCGCCGACATCTTCGACAGCTCGGGCCGGGCGATCTTCGACGGTCCGCAGGGGGTGGAGGCCCTGCAGCTGATGGCAGACCTGGTAAATAAACACAAGGTAGGATACATCACCACCGGTTTTGAACACCAAAACGATTTTCTGGCTGGCCGGGTGGCCATGATCCAGGGATCATCGGCCTCGCTGGCTTATCTTTCGCTTCAAAAGATTCCCTTCAACCTGGGAATTGCTCCATTGCCGGGATGGAAGAGAAGGGCGGTGGTGCTTTCCGGTACCAACTTGGCTTTGATGCGCCAAAAGGATTCGGTGGCCATGGATTCGGCCTGGAGGTTTGCCAAGTTTCTCATCCGAACCGAAAATACAGCCCGATGGTCGGCCGAGACCAGCTATCTGCCGGTAAGGCGTTCGGCTCTGGCCCATCCCCTGATGCTGGCCAAGTTCAAAAGGTTTCCCGGGCTTAAGCGGGCTTACCAGCAGATCGAATATGCCTATCCCGAGCCGCGCGAGGTGGCCTGGCTTACCGGCCGGGCGGTGGTGGAGGAGGAGGGCCTGCAGCCCGCCTTAAAGGGCTTGAAAACTCCGCAAGAGGCTTTACATCATGCCGCCAAAAGGATAAACCAGCAATATGGACGTGAAGGCAATCCCTGGACTTCGATGCTGGCGCTGCTTCCCCTGATAGTCATCTCCATCGCGACTGTAATAATGACAAAAAAATCAAAAAAGAAGACATAACATATTCTTATTTAATATGTAATGATATTATTTTAAACCATTACTTTGATAATAAATCATTATATACGCAAACAGAAAAGGGGAACACATGGCTATTTCAAGATTATGGCGTATGGCCTGGATGGCTCTGCCGCTGATCTTCCTCCTGGGCCCGGTCGCAGAAGCCACTTTGCTGATGGAGGAGAACTTCGACTATGCCACCGGACGCCTGAAAACGGTCAGCGCCGGGACCTGGGTGTGGATTTCGGGTGACAGCCTGACCAATTATCTGAGGGTAGGCACGGGTTCCCTGTCCTACTCGGGTTATCCGTCCTCGGGCACGGGCAACATGGTGACCATGCTCAACGGCGCGGCCGAGGACGACTACCGCCAGTTCGCCACCCAGGCGCCGGACGGGTCGGTCTACGTCTCGTTCCTGCTGCGGGTGAACGAACTGACCGGCATGCAGGCCGACACCAGCACCTTGGGTGATTACTTGGCCGCCCTTCTGCCCAGCACCTCCACCACCGCCTATGTGGGCCGGATATGTGTTAAACGCAGCATTACCAGCGGAGCATACAAGATAGGCATCCGGGCTTCGGGAGCATCCGGCGCTCCGGCCACGGCCTGGGCGGTCGATGATCTGAACCCTGGCACGACCTATCTGGTGGCTGTCAAGTACGCCCTCATTTCAGGGACGGCCAACGATTCCGTATATCTATGGCTCAACCCCTCCCTGGGCCCGACCCAGCCCGAGACCCAGGTGGTGCAGATCATCAGCGGCTCGGACCCGGCTGACATCGGACGCCTGGCCCTGCGCCAGGGGACCTACACTCCGACGGCCGACATCGACGGCATAAGGGTGGGCACCGAATGGGGCGACATCAGCGGGCTCAATGCCGCCGGGCCGAACGTGGCCTCCACCAGCCCGGCCAACGGGGCCTCCAATGTGCTTCCGAACGCTTCCATTTCGGTCACCTTCGACCGTCTGGTGAACTGGGCCACGGTGGACACCAGCAGCTTCGTAGTGACCGGAAGGAGGCAGACCTACTATCCAGCCGACTCCATCAGGCCCGCCGGTAACAGCGCCAGCTTCACTTATTACGTCCGAGACAGCCTGCGCAAGTCGGACACAGTAACCGTCACTCTGACCACGGCCATCAGAGACACGGCCGGCGACAGCCTGGCGGCCAATTATTCATGGTCGTTCTACACTTTGGTGCCCGATTACATCCCGCCGGTCGTCACCTCAACCTCTCCGGCCAACGGCCAGGAGTACGTCCCGGTCGACGCTTCGGTGGAGATCAACTTCAACGAAATACTGCTGCCGTCCAGCGTGACCGCATCGGCCTTCTCCATCACCGGCCGCCGGACCCCCCAGTACTCCATTGGCGCTCCGGTGCTATCCAACGGCGACCGGCGGGTGACCATCCAGCCGGTAGGGGGGTTCCAGTACAAGGATACGATTACTGTCAGCGTTTCTTCGGCCATCACCGACCTGTCGGGCAACGCCCTTAGGGACACCAGCTTTTCTTTTACCACCAAGCTGAGACCAGGGATTACCATAAGAGACATCCAATATACTACCGATCCTTCGGGCAATTCGCCCTACGTTAGTCAGAACGTAACAGTGGCCGGTGTGGTGACCGGAGTGGTCAGGGCTGGCAACAGCCGGGGCATGTACTTCATCCAGGATGGCAAGGGTCCCTGGAACGGCGTCTATTGCTACGACCGTGACCGCTTCCCGGCCGAGGGGGATTCGGTGACGGTCAGCGGTACCGTCATTGAATACTATGGACTAACTGAAATTTCGCCTGTCAGTAGCTTCAATCTTCTCAAGAAGGGCGTCAAGATTCCGGAACCGGTGGTACTGCCGACCTGCAGCCTTTCTGTGGCCAATCCCAATGCCGAAGCTTACGAGGGGGTACTGGTGGCCACCAACAAAGTTACCGTCTCCTCTGTGCCCAACTCTTACTTCGAATGGGATATAAACGACGGTAGCGGCCCGGCCACCAACGATGATTTCTTAGATTCTCTATCCCGCTTGGGTTACACGCCAGTGATAGGCGATAGTCTGGCCAGAGTGCAGGGAATTTTCCACGCCTCATATGGATGGAAGATTTTGCCGCGTTTTACTAAGGACATCGTCCAATTCAAACCTGTGCGTTTCTTAAGCTCCATGCCCGCCAACGGCAAGGCCAACGTGCCCTCGCAGGTGGGCATCAGGCTGGAGTTCGATAAGCCGCTGAACCAAGCTACCGTGATACCCGCCAACTTTGCCGTAACCGGCAGTCTGGGAGGGAACTATCCGCTCACGGTCTCCTACGACAGCCTGAACTACCTGGTGACGCTGAAGGCACAGCCGGCCCTGACCCCGGGGGAGACGGTCAGCGTCTGGGTCTCCTATGCCCTGCGCGACACCTTCGGCTGGTACTTGGACGGCAATAGAGACGGAGTGGGCTCCAACGATACCACCGACCAGGTGCGCTTCAGCTTCACCACATTGCTCAATCCCACCCGGATCGCCGATGTTCAGCGGCCCGGCTCCGACGGCTTCACCCCGGTGCTGGTAGGGCAGACGGTGACGGTGGAGGGCGTGGTCACCGGTCCGGCCAACATCATCTCCAGCTCCACCAGCTCCGCGGCCAGTTCCTATATCCAGGATGCCTCGGGCGGGGTGAACCTCTACGGCGGCTCCAAGAGCGACTTCGATTTAGGGCGCCGGGTGGTGGCCACCGGCGTGGTGACCGAGTATAACGGGGTGACTGAGGTGGCCGTCTCCTCGGCGGCCGACATCTCGGTCTGGGACCTGGCCGACAGCCTGCCCAGGCCGAAGACCATGATCTATAACCAGTTTCCCACAGAGTCGATAGAGGGTCTGCTCATCGACTTTGAGGGCATAGTCAACGCCCCGCCCGCCTATGCCGGAGGCGGCTACAACCTGGAGGTGCGCAACGGCGATGCCGTGGTGGCCCTGCGCTATGGAGAGACGTCCGGTTTCGATAACTCGGTGTTGACTTCGGGAGTCAAGGTCTACGTTACCGGCATCGTCTCCCAGTACGACAAGGAGCCGCCGTACTCGACAGGCTACCAGATCGTGCCGCGGTTCCCCGAGCCCTACGTGTACGGGGGACGCAGCTACCCGGCCGATATCGAGTTGATCACCGATCTGACGCCGCCATCCGAATCTCCGGTAATAGCCGGGGTCACGCCCAACCCGTTCTCACCCGACTGGGGCGAGGTGGCCTGGCTGGAATTAAATGCTCCGGCCACCGACCGGCTGACGCTGAGAATTTACGACCTCAAGGGACGACTGGTGAAGACATGCCTCAATAATGCGCCGGGCGGACACCAGACCTATCCCTGGGACGGCAAGGACAATATAGGGCGGAGGGCGAACATCGGCATCTACATCGCCCACCTGCGCAGCGTCTCGCCCCAGGGCGGAAGCGTCGACCGCACTAAGCTGGTGGTTCTGGGAACGCCTTTGAAATAGGAGAAAGATAGATGAAGAGGATTGCATTGATACTGTCGTCCATGGCTTTGGCGGCAACCGTAGCCGGGGCCGCTTTCGAAGACTGGCAGGTGGGGATACGGGCCAATGCCATGGCCGGCGCCTATACAGCTATTGCCGACGATATCGAGGCCGTCAGGTGGAACCCGGCCGGGCTGTCGGGGCTGCAGGGCTGGCAGGCGCAGGTATTCGGCAAGAGGCTTTGGAACATAAAGGGCTTGGTGAACGGCACCGGAAGCTTAGCCAGATCCTGGGGGCGTTGGGGCGGGGCCGGAGTATCGCTGCAACAAGTAGGCTGCGACTGGGAAAAAGACCAGGCCCTGACCCTGGCCCACGGTTTTGCCATGAACCGGCAGCTGTCGTTCGGTTGGGGGGTCAACCTCTACCGGCTCTGGCAGGAGCGTTTCGGCTCGGCCTCGACCGCCGGCTTCGACATCGGGCTTCTGGCCAGAGTCTACCGAAAATGGAGCATCGGCATCCACGGCCACAACCTCAACCACCCCAGCCTGGGGACGCTTTACCAGTACGATCTGCCCAGCTGGGTCTCGGCCGGCGTAGGTTTCCAGCCGTTTCCCGGTCTTATGGGCACGGCCGAGGCCGCCAAGGAGCCGTCCAGAATCACTAGATACAAGTTCGGATCCGAATTCTCACTGGCTCAGGATCGCTTAAAACTTAGGGCCGGAATCCTAAACGAGGGCCAGCTGACTCTGTACACCATGGGATTCGGCGTCAAGTCCTTGGGGGTTTCAGTCAACTATGCCTTCGAGGGCGGACATGAGGCTTTATCCGGCACCCACCAGTTCGGGCTGGGCTACAGTTGGGGAGGGAAATGAGATACGAAATCCGCAATAAAGCAAGCTATGGATGCCAACCTGGGGCCTGTCCTGAGAATGGCTTCTTGAACGGCATTCGAAGGATTGCTTTCTTGCCTGCCCGTTTGAAGGATGTCTTCGTCACCCTTCAGCCTGCAGGGCAGGCGTGCCAATCTCAGGGTGACAGGGATCGCAGGAAAGCCGCAGCTTTTATCGGCGTGTTGGCTTTCCTGCTCGGCCTCCTATGGGTATTTCCCGCCGCCGCCCAGCAGGCCGAGTTCTACCAGGAGCCGGACACGGTTCAGGTTACGGCCCGGCATAAACTGGACCTGAACTCGGCTTCGCTTGACCAGATCAGGGCCTTAGAGGGACTGCCGCGGAAGGTGGCCGACAACATCCATTTTTTCCGGTTCCGGCGCGGCCACCTGACCAGCTTTTACCAACTGATGGAAGTGGAGGGAATGACGCCTGAAATCCTGAGGGCATTGGGGCCGCAGGTCAGACTGTCGCCGCCCTCCGAGCAAAGTCAGGTGACCCGCTATATCGCCGAGCTTCAGGACAAGCTGGCGGCCGAGGAAAGCCCGGGCAAGGGGGCCATCGATACCTGGGAAGGACTTTTGCTGAGGCCGATGAACGTCAATCGGGCCGGCGTTGACGATCTGCTGGTGCTGGACAACGTCACTGCAGTGGACGCGGCCGCGGTGGTGCGCCATGTCAGAACCCAGGGCCAGATAAAGGACTGGCGCAGCCTCAGGCGCAACGTTCAGGGTCTCTCCAACTACGGGTTTCTCAACATGAGGAACTACGTGACCTTGGAGTCTGAGGAGCGGCAGTTCAAATTCGACGGCAACTATCGGCTCAAAGCCTCCTGGGACGACCGGCTTGACGGCGGCGAAGAGGAGGATTTCAGACACCTAGAGGCCCTGCTCCAGGCTTCCATCGATGCCTTCGCTCCGGGCTACGCGGTCTATGACACCATGACCACCGGTAAGATCCTCTCCATTGCCGGATGGACCCAGCCGCAGATCCAGGCCCTCAAGGACAGACTGATAGCCGAGAAGCAATACCTGGCCGGTCTGCCCAACTACGGCTCCGTCCAGCACCGATTGGTCACGAACCTGGGAAACCGGATGAAGCTTGGAGGACTGTGGAGTCAGGAATCCTACGAGCGCCAGGCCCTGGCCAAGGGCTATGCCCAATTATCAGACCTGGGGCCGGTGCGCAAGCTGATTCTGGGCAACTACCGGGTGGTCATCGGGCAGGGCCTGGTGATGGACAACACCGACGACGATTTCTACGGAAGCCGCAGGACCAGCCGGGCGGCCGGCCTGTTCGGGGACATCACCACCACCCAGGAGTTCGCCCTGCGCGGCGTCGCTCTGGAGGCCGGCCTTTGGCGTTTGAGGCCGATCTTCTATTATTCCGACGACCGCAAGGACGGGATACTAAACCGCGACGGCTCGGTCAATGGCTACTTCATAATGACGCCGCGCTTTCCCCAATACCGCGACGCTTTTGGCGAGAAAACCTCCGGCTTCAGCCTGGGACTCAACTTGGACGACCTGTTCTTCATGCCGGTGGGAACGACAGTGGGCGTCTCCGGCTACCGGTCCCAATACGACCGGACCATAAAACCATCGGCTTTGGATCTGGACATTCCGGGAGACAAAGCCGATCTTTCCGATCCCAACTTCACCCGCCTATGGTCGGGAGACGTCAGGAGAATAGGCGGTCTTTTCTTTCGCACCGTGGTTGACAATCTGTCGGTGGAGGGCGAGGCCGCCAGCCAGCAGGGAGGGGGGAAGGCCTACGTCCTCTCCAGCCGCTTGCAATACGAGACCGTTTACCTGCTGCTGATCCAACGGCACTATGATGTTGACTACGACAATCCTTACAGCCGGGCCTTCCAGGAACAAGTCAAGTTCGACGACACCGTCCTGGAGAAAGAATACCGGCTTTTAGATCCGGTCTACAAGCAGCTGGTCAACTACCCGGCGCCCAAAGCCGAGCGCGGCACCTATCTGGAGACCCGGTGGCAGATCAGCCGCCAGTTCACCCTGACCCGGGCCTACATCGACTTCTGGCGCAACCTGGCCTACGGGCTAGACAACGTCAGGTTCCAGGGCGAGATCGAGTACCGGCCGGCCTTTCCGGTGCGCTTCCGCCTCAAGCAGAAGTACCAGGCCAAACACCTGCCCAAGAGCGCCTGGCCCACCCGGTCCAACACCCGGGAGACCACCCTGCGCACCTTTGCCACCCTCACCCAGCGGGACTATATCAACGCCGAGGTACGCTACGGCGAGGTCAGGCTGACGCCTTCTGAGCTTTACGGTGGAGACGTGCTGATGAGCGGCTCCTACATAGCCGCCAACTTCGAGCATAACTTCTCGCCGGCCTGGGATTTGAAGTTGGGCATATCCGGTTGGCGGACCGATGGCATGTCCCAGTGGATCTTCGAGGAGTCGGGCATCGACTTCCTCTACGGTGACGGCCTCAAGTACTACGTGTCCATTTCGGACAGGCTCTCCGATAACATGCAGATTAGGGCCGGAATCAGGGGCAAGGACACCCGTTACTTCTACAACGGCATCTATGGGTCCGAGTCCGAGTACTACTACGCCGGCTTGCCCGGAGTGCCGGTGCGGGATTTCCTGGATTCCCGCGACCTGTGGAAGGTGGACCTCCAGTTGGATCTAAGATGGTAATCGCAAAAGAGGAGATATAAATGGATTTTGCCAGAAAAATGGCCTTAGTATCGGTGGCCCTGTTGACCGCAACCGCCGGTTCCCAGGCCGGCCTGCTGGAATTCGGACAATACGGGCAAGCCGCCTCCGGGAACTCCTCGGCCGGTATGGGGCTGGTGGCGGCAGTGGCCGGCCTGGGTGACCCGGTGCTGGACAACCCGGCCCTGCTCTCTGGAAGGATGGGCATCCGGGCTCAGGCCACCGCAACGGTCGGCTGGACCCAGGAGAAGAGGACCCGCGAGGTCTTCGACTCCTATTCCAATTCGGTGGGGCTGAATACCGACCTGCTGCACAGCTATTTTGCCCACCGGATCAAGAGCGTCTCGGCCGGTTACGCCCTGTCGCCAGCCGGCTGGCCGCGCCTGGGCGTCGGCCTGGGCCTGGCCCGGGAATACGATTTCGGTTACCAGTCCCATCGGGAGGTGAGGGACGGGTTCTACTATCTTACCGAGGTGCACGATTCGGTCGGCAGCGGTCAGATCAACCGCTTCACCCTGGCGCTGTCGTGCCAGCCGCTGGCCAGGCTGTCGGCGGGCATCGGCTTCTCGCGCCTTCAGGGCCATCAAGAGATCAGGACCGAGATCGTCTCCTACGACCCGGCCACGCCGTCCCGATCCTCGAGCGCCACCAGGTACTTCAAGGGGGGACGGATAGAGGCCGGGCTGTGGGGGCTGGTTTCCAGAAGACTGGCCATAGGTCTGACGGCCAATACCGGGGCCAAGCTCACCGGCACCGCTTGGAGCAGGAGGGGCGAACTCTATACGGACACCAGCAGCAGCGTTACCTATCCGGCCGGATATACACTGGGCCTTTCCTATCATCCCAGCAGCGATTTTCCGGCCACAGTATCGCTGGAGTACGCCTATACTCCATGGCACCGGCTCAAGGACAATCTTAATCCCCATCATCGGCTGCAAGCCGTCAACAGCTACAGACTCTCTATCGAACATCGTCTTTCCGGCAATCTGCCGCTTAGGTTCGGCCTGGCTTTCGCCAATTCCTACCTGAACCGGGGAATCGGCCTGGCAAAGGCCGGCCTGGGCACCGAGGTGCCGGCCGGTCCGGTCTCGGTGGCGGTCGGCGCCAACGTCGGCCGGCGCAGCTACAACCTGGGCCAGGCTCTTAGTGTATCAGATCCCACCACTGTCACCGAGTCTGTGGCCGAGCTAATGATAACCGTTTCCTTGAGATAAGCCGATGGCATCATCATTACCGCCATGCGCCGAAAACTGTCACCCTGAAAAGAGCTTCTTGCATGTCAAGTTGAAGGGTGGCAGAAACAACCTGATTTCTTTTTTGGGGAATCGGGGGAAAAGGGCCATCTTTCAATCCTTCACGGGTAAATGTATCCCTGTCTTTCTCAGGGCAGGCTCTGCCGGGCGTGATGCCTTTCTCAAGATGACATTTGGGTTCGCTGGGCGCTGTATATTGGTTTTAATCGCTTTGACGGCGATTACGACACTCTCAGGGGCGGAGAAGTGGCAGCGTCTGGTGATACTGCACACCAACGACATCCACGGGCACCTGCCGCCGGAGGAGGCCTGGTGGATCAATCCCAATTTCCCGCCGCCCATCGGCAACGCGGCCGGCGCGGCGGCCATCATCCGGGAGGAGCGGGAGAGGGCCCGGGAGAAGGGCTGGGGCTTTCTGTTGCTGGAGGGAGGAGACATTTTTCAGGGCACCCCCACCGGCGAGTTCTCCAAGGGCCGGGCGGTCATCGAGTACATGAACCGGATGGGCTACGATGCCATGACTGTGGGCAACCACGATTTGGACCGGGGCCCGGACCTGCTGCGGGAGTTGGCCGCGATGGCTGATTTCCCACTGCTGGCGGCAAATTTGGTAGACTCGGCCACCGGCGAGATACTGCCGCATCTTAAACCCTTGGTCATTGTGGAGAGGGGAGGGCTAAAAATCGGCATTCTAGGCATTACCCACCAGCGACTGCGGGGCATGCAGACGCCGGAGAACATGAAGGGTCTCGACGTCCTCCCGGAGACACCCGTGGCTAGGAAGTGGCTTGACACCCTGCGTGCCAAAGGAGTGGATTTGGTTATTGGTCTGCACCATTCGGGTTTCTACCGAGACAAGGTCATCGCCGACTCGGTGCCGGGGTACGACGTCATCATCGGGGCCCACAGCCACACCGGACTGCGTCAGGCCTACGAGTGTCCCAACAACCACACCATCATCGTTCAGACTTACGGCCACCTATCGACCGTGGGCAAGCTGGAGCTGATGATAGACCCCCAGACCAAGCAAATCGTAGGCTACCAGAGCGAGCTTAGAGAGCTGTTCACCGAGGAGGTGCCGCCGGACACGGCCGAGCTTAGAAAGATCCGCCAATGGTCGGACCTGGCCGAGGCCGGGTACGACTCGGTCATCGGGCTGGCGGCGGCGGACATGGTGCGGGCCGGAGGACCCAGGGAAAGCTCGCTGGGCAACCTGATGGCCGACGCCATAAGGGAGGCGGCCGGATCCGACGTCGCCTTTCAGAACTCGGGAGGCATCCGGGACGACATCCTGCGGGGGGAGATCACCTATCGCAAAATATACAAGGTGGACGGCTTCAGCAACACCATCGTCACCATGGATATGACCGGGGAGCAGCTGCTGACGGCGCTGGAGGTCAGCGTCATGGGGGGGCACGGCATCTTCCAGGTCAGCGGCCTGAGGATGGTCTTCGACCCCAAGCGGCCGCCGATGGAGCGGATCGTCTCGGCCGAGGTCGGGGGAAAGCCGATGGATCTCCAGGCCAAGTATAAGGTGGCCACCAACAGCTTTCTGGCGGCCGGGGGCGGCAACTACCGCATTTTCCAGGAGGCCGAGAACTGGACGGACACGGGCATACTCGTTCGCCAGGCCATGGTGGACTTTATTCACAAGCATTCTCCGGTGGACGTCAGAACCGAGGGGCGCATCCGGGAAGGCACCCGTAAGTCCCAGGAGGTGGCGCCATGAGGAAGTTCTTCCCCTTGGTCACCGCGTTGTTGATTGTAACCTCAATTCTCTGGGCCCAGGAGAATTACAAGTGCTTCTTCGGAAATCTTCACGCCCATTGCGGATATTCCGACGGAGTAAGCACTCCGGACACCGCCTTCGCCTACGCCAGGGATGTGGCCGGTATTGATGTCCAAGCTCTGACCGATCATAATAATGGGGGCATGTCCGGTGGCGTCAGTTACACAATCAGTCCAGAGAATTACCTGAACCTGAGGTTGGTGGCCGACACCATGACCGTGCCCGGCGTCTTTGTGGCCTTGGCCGGGCTCGAGATCGGCAGTGAAGGTTCACGAGGTTTTGGACACCTGAATGTATTCGAGACTGAGTTGTCTCCGTATTTCAATAGCCAAAGCGAGTTAGTGAATTGCTACAAATGGATATCGGATCATAATACCCCGGCCCAGTTCAACCACCCGGGAGCCGGTGATGACAACATATTTAATAACTTGCATTTTTATCTAGACTACATGCAATCAATGGACCTGATGGAAGTGATAAACAGCAATTATGAATATGAGCGTTTCTATATTCAGGCGCTGTCTAATGGCTGGCATATCGGCCCAGCCGCCAACCAGGACAACCATCAACATAACTGGGGCAATAGAGTTTCCAACGGAAATATTCCCCTGACCGGGATCTGGGCCGACACCCTGACCAAGACGGCCATACTTGAGGCGCTTCAGGCCAGGCGGACCACGGCCGTCGAGGTCAGCCCGGCCTCGGACCGCTTCTGGCTTTCGCTCAAGGTGGACGGCTATTGGCAGGGCTCGTCCCTCCTCAGGGGTCAGGGTGAAGCTAATTTTGAGGTCTCGGCCGTATCCGACACCTCGGCTTTCAGAAAACTCTACCTCTACAACAACGGCAGCATAGTGGACTCTCTGGCGCCTGGCACCCGGGTGGTCAACTGGAGTTTTAAAAGGCAGCTGAATGCCGGGTCCCAGTATTTCTTCGTCAAGGCCGTCCAGAACGACAGCGATCGGGCTTGGACCAGCCCGGTATTTCTGGACATCGTCTCTCAAAACGAGGTCAGGTTCAAGGTAACCACCTGGCCGACCCCGATCAAGGATCAGGCCAAGATAATCTTTCCGCCCCTGAACGGGGCCACCGGCCTTTCGATAAAAATCTTCGATTTGGCCGGAACCCTGGTCTGGTCCGACGATCATGCCCAGCCCGGGCAGGCCGTTGGTTGGAACGTCCAGGATCAAAGCGGCAAGCCGGTGCCCAACGGGATCTATGTGCTGATGGTGGAGCAGCGCGGCCCGAACCAAACCGTAACCTACACCGGAAAGACGATGGTGTCCCGATGAAAAGGATCAAGCATCTGCTGGCCGCTTTGGCCCTGCTGGCCGCAGCCTCGCCCCTGGCCGCCCAGTGCAGCCTTTACTGGGATTTGCCCGCCACTCCGGGCAGCCTCAGCCTGGGACTGGCCAGCCTGGCTCTCTCGCCCGAACCTGAGGGCCTGTCGCTAAACCCGGCCCGGCTATCCGAGATCAGCTGGCGCACTGTCCGGGCCTCAGGCCTGCAATGGTGGCAGGACGTCTATGCCGGAACCTTCTCCGGCGTCGTTCCGGCAAAGCCTTTGGGCACGGCCAGCCTTTCTTTCGGGTACTGGTCGTTCGGTTCCCTGGTTGCCTTAAGCCCGCAGGGCGAGCCGCTGGGAAGCATCGAGCCCAAATCCATCCTTTGGGGCCTGGGACTGGGTCGGAAGCTCTTGATGGAAATCAGCGCCGGGCTGGCCGTCAAGGGGTATTCATTGATCATGCCCGACCGCAAGGACTGGGGATGGGCCCTGGATGCCGGGGCCAGCTACCGCCATCGCTTCCTGACCGGAAGCCTCTTGGCCCGTAATCTGGGGACCAGATACCCGGTGAACAGCGACTTCAAGTTTGACCTCCCGGCCTCGGTCAACCTCGGGCTTAGCGCCAGGGCCTGGGGCGAGAGGGCCGAGGCCGGGCTGGTGTTCACTTCGGCCCGGGACCAAAAACCGGTGGTCTCGGCCGGATTGGAGCTGAGGCCGTTGCCCTTCGCAAGCCTTCGACTGGGCTATGATAACGATGAGGGGAAACCGGAGCGCTCGCCCTTGGGCCTGGGAATTGCCGTCCACACCACCGGCGTCCAGGATTACTCGGTGGAGTACGGCTACCGATCCTACGGGGGCTTAGGCGACGTCCACGCTTTTTCCATCGGAATGAATTTTTGATGCCCCAAACCATGGAGGACCGCTACCCTTTAGAGCCTTGGCGCTGGAGATCATTGGCCAGGGCGGGTAAATTCGTCCGCCAACGGGCGGAGAAGGGTAAGGTTCTGGTCTGGGGGCATGACGACCTGGACGGCGTCACCTCGACCGCCATCATGCTCAAGGCCCTGGATGGAACACCGGGGAAAACAGGCTATTACATTCCTCCCAGGACCTCGGTGCACTATGGAGTGGATCCCGAGGTTCTGCGCGCCGTTACCGGCCGGGCCAAAACTCTCCTTTTAACGGTCGACTGCGGCATCAGCAATTCGGCTGAGGTAAAAACGGCCAGGAACATGGGTTTTCCAGTGGTGGTCACCGACCACCACGAGCTTCCGCCGATTTTGCCGCCGGCCGACATGGTGGTCAATCCCAAGATACCGGAGAAACCCAGGCCGACGACGGAGCTGGCCGGATGCGGAGTGGCTCTTTATTTGGCGGCCGCGCTGGAAGGGGAAGAAATACAGGATTGGCTGACCCACGATCCCGAAACCCTGGCTTGGGCAGCCTTGGGAACAGTTTCGGACCGAGTGCCTCTGTCGGCTGAGAATCGGGCCATCGTAAAAACCGGACTGCCGGTTTTGGCCGAAAATCGGGTGCTTCGGCAGGTCTGCCGGATAGCCGGCTTCGACCTCTCCCTGGGCCTTTCACCCGGACTCCTGCGCCGGACATTGGTGCCGTTTCTATCGCTGGTCGAATCCGCCGGCTTTCGGCATGAGACCGTAGAGCTTCTCCGGGGAGATATCAGGCCGGAAAGGATATCGGAAATTAGACAACTGATGTCTCGGCGCCAACAGGAGCTGGAGGAGAACTTCACCCGGCTGCGGGACGGCAGCGATGCCTTATTGCCCTATATCTTGATCGTCGACCGGTCTTTGAAGCCCGATATGATCGGCTCCTTGGCCTCGATGCTCAGAGACAGAACCGGCAAGCCGGCGGTGGTGGTTTCGGAAAAGAACGGAATGCTGACCGGCGAAAGCCGGGGATATCAGCCTCTGGATTGGGTCGAATTATTGGATTCGATTTCCCGGGTGTTCCTCCAGCATGGAGGGCATAAACAGGCGGCCGGTTTCACCGTCTCTCCGGGGTTCGAGGCCGAGTTTCCCGGCTTGCTGTCCCAGGCTCTGGAGGAGAGACGTCAGTTGATAGTCCCGGCACCGGAAAAAGAAGCAGACTATGAGTTCAACCATTTTTCCGAAGCGGTCGAATCAAAAGAAGAGTTGGCCCAACGGGCGCCATTCGGACCGGGAAACCCCATGCCCACCGTCTTATTCAATAAGATCAGCCTTCCTCCGGAGGCGGATTCGAATTCCTGTTGGCCGCTCTCGCATCTGATGTCGCTGCCGGTCAGGGAGAGAGCGAACGGATCGCTGAGAGCTTACTTGGACATCACCCATACCGGAGAACTTTTGATCTGCCTGTCAAAACAATTGTGACATACTGCCATGGCTGAAGTCAAACTGGAAGCGGTCACCAAAACATTCGCCAACGGGGTGGAGGCGGTCAAGGAATTTGACCTGGCTGTGCACCACCGGGAATTTCTGGTGCTGGTGGGACCTTCGGGTTGCGGCAAGACCACGGTGCTGCGAATGATCGCCGGGTTGGAGGATCCCACCCGCGGTCGCATCTTCATCGGAGGACGACAGGTCAACGGGATGCACCCCAAGGACCGCCACGTGGCCATGGTCTTCCAGAATTACGCCCTCTATCCCCACATGACCGTCTTCGACAACATCGCCTTCGGCCTGCGGATGTCCGGGATGGACAGGAAGCTGATAGCCAACAAGGCAGCAGAGACGGCCTCCATGCTGGGGCTGTCCGAACTGCTCGACCGAAAACCCAAGGAATTGTCCGGAGGACAGCGCCAACGGGTGGCCCTGGCCCGGGCCATCGTCAAGGAGCCCCAGGCATTCCTCTTCGACGAGCCGCTGTCCAACTTGGACGCCCAGCTGCGCACTCAGACTCGGGCCGAGCTCAAAAGGCTGCAGCAGCAGCTGGGAACCACCGCGGTTTACGTCACCCACGATCGGGTGGAGGCCATGACCTTAGGCGATCGGATAGCGGTCATGAGATCCGGCCGGCTGCTCCAGGTCGGGGAGCCGCTGAAAATTTATCACGATCCTAATTGTCTGTTCGTGGCCAACTTCATCGGAACGCCGGGGATAAACCTGATCAAGGGACGGGTGGCGGCCGGCCAGGGGGGAGCGGCCCTCGAGTGCCGGGGCTGCCGGCTGCGGCTGCCGCCGATTAAGAACCAACCGGCCAAGGGAGCCGAGATCATCATCGGGATCAGGCCCGAGGATCTGGCCATCGATAAACCGGGACGGGGCATCAGGGCCTCGGTGGAACTGGTGGAGCAGCTGGGAGGCGAATCCCTGGTATACGCCCTGGGGGAGGGAGGGGAGAAGCTGGTGGCCAGGACCGAAGGCAATGTCCGAATAGAGAGAGGAACCAATATCGGCCTGTCACCTGATTCTAAAGCGATATTGGCCTTCGACCCTCACACCGAGTTGCGCCTAAGATGAGACGGCCCGCCTTGACAGGCTCCGCCTCCATGCTTTATAATTACCAGGTAGCCTAAAATTCGATAACGCAATTCCGAGGGGTATAGTGTCGCATAGGATTAGCAAGCACCGTCTCAAGCACGACGAATTCGCCGAGGACCTGCTGAAGACGGTCAACTTTGTCAAACGCTACTCGACCGAGGTGCTGGCGGTGGCGGTAGGCCTGCTGGTCATTGCCGTAGGCTTGGTTTTTATATCCCAGAACCGGGCCAAAAGCCAGGAGCAGGCCGGTCTGATGCTGAACTCGGCCCATGGGGCGTTTTTATCGGGAAGTCCGGCCCAGGCCCAAGAAGGCTATAAGGAGATCGCCTCACGTTACGGCTCCACCCCCGCCGGCCAGGAGGCCAAAATTTACCTGGGAAACATTTATTTCCAGCAGCGAAATTACCAAGAGGCCCTCAAGCAGTACCGGGAATGTCTTAAAACGCGCCCCAAAAATCCGATCCTGCTTGACGCCGCCCTTTCCGGGATAGCCGCCTGTCTGGAACAGCAGGGAGATTTCGCCAAGGCCGCCGAGCAATATCAGGCCATCGCCGACCGCCTGCCCAAGGAGGAATTTCTAAGCCCGGCCGCCCTGTTGCAAGCCGGGAGGTGCTTTGCCGAGGCCGGCCTGATGGAACGGGCCCGAGGCGCCTACCAGAGGCTGATAGACGACTATCCGGCCAGCGCCCTTTTACCTGAGGCCAAAACCGCCCTGCAGATGACCCCGACCTCCTAAGAATAAGCCATGTCCCGTCTTAATGTGGCCTTGCTCTGGCATATGCACCAGCCCTGCTATCGTGATCCCGATAGCAGGGTTTTTCGACTTCCCTGGACCAGGCTCCACGGTCTTAAGGATTATGGGGACATGCCGGCCCTGGCCATGGCCCAGCCCGGACTGAGATTGACCTTCAACTTGGTGCCGGCCCTAGTGGAACAGCTGGAGTCCTATGCCGACGGGTCGGCCACCGACCGGCATCTGGAGATCACCCGGAAGCCGGCCGCGGATTTGTCGGAGTCCGAGGCCTGCTTTCTGCTCCAGGAATTCTTCATGGCCAACTGGGAGAACATGATCCGCCCCAGCCCCCGCTATTGGGAGCTTTTGCACAAGAGGGGAACATTCTTCCATCCGTCGGAGCTGCCCGCCATCCTCAGACGTTTTCACCGCCAGGATCTGCTTGATCTCCAGGTCTGGTTCAACTTGGCTTGGACCGATCCCCTGTATTTGAAAAACGACCCGGTTCTGGCCGAGATATGCGCCAAGGCCCGTGATTTTACCGAAGAGGACAAGTCGGCCATGCTCCAGCGCCAGGCGGTCATATTGCAGTCGATAGTTCCTGCCTACCGGCAGGCGGTGGAGAAGGGAGCCGCCGAGCTATGCACCTCGCCTTTCTACCATCCCATACTGCCCCTGCTCTGCGACAGCGATGTCGCCAGGCAATGCATGCCGGGGGCCGATCTGCCGTCCAGGTTCGCCCATCCCCAGGACGCCGAGCTTCAAGTTGCCAAGGCTTTGGATTTTATGGAGCAGCGCTTCGGCGCCAGGCCCAGAGGGATGTGGCCTTCGGAGGGAAGCGTCAGCCAGCAGGCGGTGGACATTATATATGGTTTGGGGGTGGAATGGATAGCCACCGACGAGGGTATTTTGGAGAGGAGCCTGGAAAGGCCGCTGCGGGCAAATCTGGAGCCTTCAGACCCCGAAACCCTCTACCGGCCCTACCGGATGAGCCCAGGCAGTCCGGCCATTTTCTTCCGGGACAGGATACTTTCCGACCTTATAGGTTTCACCTATGCCTCATGGAAACCCCAGGAAGCGGCGGCCGATTTGGTGTCAAGGCTGGAAAGAATAGCCTCCAGCTTAGGCTCTAAAGCGGGACAGCACCTGGTGCCGGTGATCCTTGACGGAGAAAATGCCTGGGAAGCATACCAAGACGATGGAAATGAATTTCTAAAGACTTTTTACCATGGCTTAATTGCCAGCAATAACATAAAAACCTGCACTTTCAGCGAGTTTTTGGATTCAAACAGCCGGTGCGGAAGGCTGGAAAGACTGCACCCCGGATCTTGGATAAACAGCGATTTCGGCATTTGGATAGGCCAGAGGGAGGACCATGCGGCCTGGGAGCTGTTGCGGCAGGTACGTCAATGCTTGATGCAAAGAAGCCAAGCCTTGGAACAGGAAGTCAGGCAGGAGGCTGAGCAGGAGATTCTCATAGCCGAGGGCAGCGATTGGTGCTGGTGGTACGGAGGCGACTTCGACAGTGAGCATCTGGCCGAGTTCGACCGCCTATATCGCGCCCATATCGCCAAAGCCTATCGCCTGATGGGTTTGGAGGTGCCCGAAGAGGTGCTGACGCCCATCGTCACCGCCAAGCCGGCCGAAAAGATGATAAGCCGGCCGATAGACCTCATCAGCCCGGTAATTGACGGCAGAACCACCGATTTTTACGAATGGGCTGGGTCCGGAAAACTCGATACAGCCGTTCAAGGCGGCACCATGCATCGCAGCCAGAGCCTGATCAAAGCCTTGTATTACGGATGCGACCACCACCGGCTTTACATAAGACTGGACCCGGCGGCTGGAATCAAACAGGAAGAATATCCGGAGCTGAATGTGGCTATTGATTTCTTCAAGCCGGAAAACAGGAAGATCACGCTGGATATTTTTGACCAGCCTGGAACCGGAACCGATCTAGAATGGGCCTACGACAGGATAATCGAAATGGCCATACCTTTCGATCATCTCGGCGCCAAAGAGGGAGATAAAATACAATTTCAAATCTATGTCAGAACCGATTCCATAGAATTGGAGAAACATCCCAATTTGGAGATGATTGTTTTAACCGTGCCTAGCCGTATAACAGATATTGAAAATTGGCAAGTATAATAACAATAAATAGTTATCAAGTATAAATAAAGTAAAGTAATCTTATTTTATATGACCCATAATAAATATTATGTAAACTTTTTTAAGATTTGAAAGAGGGCCTTGGCTGGCCCTCTTTTTTTCTACTTCCCTAGCAGGTCCTGGGCTGATATCAGTTCATTGCCGCATTTCTCGCAATACCAGTTGTCGGCCCGGTTGAACGATCCGCATTTGGGACACTTGAGTTCGCCTTCGTGGTTTTCTTCAGCTGCTTCTTCGGCACCGGCAGATTTGGAGACAATTTCTACAGGTTCTGATTCTTCTTTAGTTGTCGTCTTTGGAGTGGCTTCAGCCAGGCTTTCTCCCAACAAGCTGGCAAACTGTTTCTCCAGTTCATCTATCTCGTTTGTGGCAGTTACAGCTGCTGCCGTTTGGGGGGTTGTTGGCTGAACCGGAACTGGTCTGGATGCCGTTGCTGGCTGTAGTGTCGGCGGTTTTACGGCCGGTCTGGGAGTCGTTGGCGGTTCTTGTGCTGCAGCCGGAATGGGTTTTGGGGCGGTCACCGGTCTTGGTTCAACCCTTGGCTGAGGCATTTGTGCTTGGGGGGCAACAGGTTCTGGCTGAGGACGAGGCGCCGGTCTTGACTGCGGAGTTGGAGCGGCCTGATGGAAAGCCTGAGCCGGCTTGGGCGGTTCTGGCATCTGCACTGGAGCCGGTGCCGGTGTCGATTTTTGAGGCTGGGCAGCCATCATTTTCTGGAAATTGGCTATCTTTTGGTCAAGAGCAGCCAGTTTACCGTTTATCTCCTCCATCTCCTCGATATGTTCCTGGGTCTGGCGGGCCTTGGTCTCTTCGTCTATCTCTCCTATGGCCAGCCTCAGCTCCATCTCATCCAGTATATCCTTAAGTTCTTGTTTGCGTATCGCCAGGGTGTCCTGATCCACCACGGCCTGATTAAGGGTTTCCTCCAGGTTGGCGCCCTTTTCCAACATCAAGCTTTGGATCTCCTGAATCTTGTCCTCGTATTCTGAACGGACCTTGGCGTAGATCTCGGGCCTGGTAAGGCTCTTCTTTTCGTCCAAGATGGCCAGACGTTTTTGGAACGCCTCCATCAGCGCCTGCAGTTCCTCCAGGGTCTCGTTGCCTGTTATTTTCTCAATGGCCATCGTGATGTCCTTGAATCATTTTGCTGTTAGCTGGTGCACGGCCTGCAGGGCCAGTATTTTGGGATCACCCCCGCCGGACTTCATCAAATATTCGGTCGTGAACAAGACTTTCATGGCCTTCAGATATTGCCGGTCGTTTCTTTTTGGGGCTGCAGTGACTATAGGCTGTTTATTCAGCCCCCAAAAAGTTTTCCGCTCGATAGTGCCCTGAGGTCTTTTGGTTTCGGCGGCCAGTTTTACTTTCCACAGGTGCTCCATTTGGTAGAATATACCGGAGGTCATCCGCACAGGATCCTCGCCCGAATCCAGAAGCTGCTGGAGCAATGACAAAGAAGTTTTTCTGTCGTTTTGGGAAACCGCTTGGTTCAAATCGTCCGGAGAGGCTTGAGCCGAAAGCCCGGCCAGCCCCCGAACCACTGATTTGTCTATCCTCCTTCCCGGCTCCCCTCCTAAAAATTGGCTAATCTTGTCGAGCTCTCTGTCCAGCACTCCCATGCTGGTTCCGGCCACCGATATTAGGGCCTCGGCCGCCTCCCGGTCCATCTCCCAGCCTCTGTCCCGGGCCGAGGATACCAACCAGCGGGCCAGCTCCTCCTCTCCCGGCGGTTGGAACATTATAGTCAGAACCAGCTCGCCGGCATCCTTGACCAGTGGGCTCTTTTCCTCCAGCTTGCGAGAAATCAACACCAAACAGGTGTCCGGCGAGGGCTTGGCAAGGTATCCCAGCACCGCCTTGCGGCCTTTGGACGAAAGAGCATCGGCTTCCTTGACCACTAGCACTTGTTTTTGTTGGAACAGGCCTAGGTTTAGACACTGCTCGACAATGCCCGGACCATCAACATCGGTGGCATAGATGGTCCTAACCCCTTCCTGGGTGAATTCATTTCCCAGAAATGCGCGTGCTATCTCCAAGCAGGCCCTATCCTGGAGGAACTCCTCCTCCCCTATCAAAAGATAAGCTGGGCGGCATCCTTCCTTGATAAGCTGCTGCCTGAAGGCCCGGTATTGCACCATTTGGGTATAGTTTACTAATTTATGGCCGATTTGTCAATATGTTTCTGTCTTTTAAAGGCTTTAAGCTTGCCAGAAGGGCTCCCTTTCGGGAGCCCTTCTGGGGAACCTATCCCTTACTTCCCCTTCCCTGACCTGTCCGCCGTAGCTTTAGCGCAGGCGGAGGGAAGGGGGCGGGGGTTAGGTCTATCGAAGCACCGTCATCTTCCTGGTCCCGGTGAACTCCGGGGTTACCATGCGCACCAGGTAGACGCCGGCGGCCACCTTCTGGCCGTTATCGTTGGCGCCCTTCCAGGTCACAGTGTGGTACCCGGCGTTCAGCTTGCCGCTGGCCAGCGTCTTGACCTTCTGCCCGGCGATGTTGAACACCTCGATCCGGACGTCGCTGTCCTTGGGCAGGCCGAACTTGATTGTGGTGCTGGTCCGCACCGGGTTGGGGTAGTTGTTGGATAAGCTGATTACCGTGGGCTTGGCCGATGCCGCCGGCTCACCTTCCACCCCGGTGGACAGCCAGTTGAGGATCCGGTACATCAGCTCGGCCTTGGTGTTGGTGCCATCGGTGATGTCCTCGAACAGGGTGGTGAAGAACACGGTGCGGAAGGTGCCGTTGTCGTAGGCCACTCCGGTCTTCTCCCCTACCTTGGCGGTAACGTCCAGCACATCGTAGGTCCCGGCCACCGACCGCTTGGTCAGGTCGTCGGCAAAGGTGCCCACGTTGGGATCCTCGATCACCCCGTAAGCCAGCCCTTCGGCCAGGGAACCGGTCACCCCGGCTATATTATAAGGGCTGAAGTCAATGACATCCTGGTTTACCGAGGCCAGCCCCAGGTAGTCGTAGGGGAACTGACCCGGCGAGAACGAACCGGCGCTGATATAGCGATCATAGAGGTAGTCCTGGGCACAATAGAACAGCTTGCCGCCGCCGTTGAGGTAGGCCGCCAGATTGGCCTCGTCAGTCGGCGTCAGGGTGTTCTGCTCCTCCCAGTTGCCGCCGCTCCACCACACCACATGGGTGCGCCCGGTGAACCAGGAGGCCGGCGGTCCGTCGGCGCCCGCCGTCCCATCGACCTCGTAGACCGTGTACTGTCCGGTGTAGCCGGCGCCGTCGACAGCCGCCGTGTAGATCGGGGCCCTGTCGGGCCAGCCCGCACCGGCGTTGGAACGGTCGTCGTCAACCAGCAGTATCGGCATGCCGGCCGGCGAAGCCGTGTCCTCGTTGCTGAAGGCGCTGAAGGTGTCCGGAGCGCTGTACACCGCCCTGGCCACGTAGTAGTAGGTAGAGCCGTTGCTCACCGAGGCGTCGATCAGCGACACGTTGGTCGTCGTGCCCAGCGAGGTGGTGTACGGTCCGCCCGGCGCGTCGCCCCTCAAGATCTCTGTGCCAGCGATGTTCTTGGCCATCCAAAGCGCCCCGGTCAGCTTGCCGTAGACCGGCTCCCGCTTGTCGGTCAGTTCCTCGGCCTTTAAGGCCTTGCCGTCCATCCGGTAATTCGGCTTCCGGCCTCTTGGCAGGTGCGACGACTTGAGCGCCAGGCCCTTGGTATAGGGAGAGTAGCTGACCACAGCCGACTGGATCCAGTCATATCCAAGGTCGCCATACCAGGTATCGCCCGGCCAGTAGTACAGGCTGCGGATCGCCCCGTATGAACCGTTGTCGCTCATGTACCGGGGTGCACCGTCGGTCCTCAGCTCATACCCAACGTGGAATTCGCCCGAGGTCAGAACGATGTTGTAGGCGGATACGTCAACCACCGTGGCCGTGGAATAGGCTTGCGGCATGATGGCAAACGGGGTCACCAGTTGGTTAGCCACATCCGGCATCCCGGTGCCGTCGTCGGCGTATATGTGAACGACCACCGAGTCCATGCCGCCGGAATTGAACCACATCGAGGTCAACTGCTCCAGCTTGCAGGGGTAGTGCATCGGCGTGTACCGGACGCTGCCGATGAAGCCCGCGGGTACATTGAAAATATAAAAGGGTGTTGCTGCATAGTTGAGATTCTGGGCCGGAGGAGCCCAGTCCAGCTGCACGAACATGTCGCCGGCGTTGGCTGTCAAGTTGCTCGGCGGCAGCGGGCTCAGGATCCGGAACTGGTAAACGCCGATGGGCGCGTTGGCCGGGCTGTAGATGGTGTCACCGGCGTCATCCACTGCCATGAGGTAATAGGACACCAGGCTTCCGCTGGACCACGGCCCGGAGATGCTGAAGTTGAAGGTATCGCCCCCCGCCGGCGCGCCGGCAAGGTCATTCCAGTTCGACTGGTTCACCGAATAATAGAGGACGGCGGTATCCACCCCTGCCTTGGCCGGATCGGTGATCACCGCCCGCACCGTAAACGGCCCGGTGCCGTCATAAGTGTCGCCCGGCTGCAGCACCATCTCGATGTTCGGCCCCTGGTTGGCGATGGTGGTGAACTGGGCAATGGTGTCCGGCAGGGCAACCAGATTGTAGCCGGCCAGGTCCTGGCCCTGGGTGATTATCGCCGTATAGAGGGTGCTGTAGGCGTAGGGATAGTTGGGAGTCAAAGTCAGGGTGTCGCCGGTAGTATTCCAGCTCGGCGTCATATCTATGTCCGGAACGATATCGCCGTCAACCGAACCGGTGTTCATCGGCTCCGAGAAGGCGATGACGATGGGTTCGTTGAGCGCCACGTCGGTAGCTCCCCAGGCCGGCGAAACCAAAGAGGCGGTCGGTGGCGTGCCGTCGGCGTTGGTGGTGAAGGTGAACGGGTTGGGCACTGGACCCGCCGCCAGCGGGTTGCCGTTCAGGTCGTTGGCCGTGAGCACCTGGTATGTGTGAAGGGTCGACGTGGCGTAGTCGTTGTGCGTCCAGGTGATGGTGTCCATGGTGGCATTCCAGGACGAATCCCATCCCGCCGGATCGGGCGTAAAGAAGCCGGAGTAGGTGCTGGCATCGATCGGCTCCGAGAAAGCGATCACCAGCGGCGCGTTCACCAGCACGCCCGTGGCCCCGTCGGCCGGGGAGGTGTAGGTGATGGTGGGCGGAGCGTCGTAACGGGCAAATGAGATATCATCCACCATGATATAATAAACGTCCAAGCTGCGATGGCGGAAACCTATATTAATATTCTGACCGGCGAACCTTCCCAAATCTACTTTGGTCAATTGATACAGCGTATCAGAAATTTGTCCGGCCCAAAGTAAGCCACCGGGTATGGTGTCGTTGACCGTCTGTCCGGACATGGCCCAGACTTCAAGCGATTCCGGTCCATAGGTTAGGGACATCTCCCGCCAGAAAAAGCTCAAGGTATCGGTATAGCCATCGGGTATAGAGATGGCATCGGTCACCAACCAGTCGTCGTTTCTTAGGGAGGATGATTCCCAACGATTGGCAGTGTATAATCTCCCGGAATGTATCTGCCTGGGATTAGTGGAGCTGGTGTACCATCCCCAATTATATGAGCCTCCGTCGTTGTTGATGCGGACCCAGCCGGCCGGCGGAAATGCCGTCATATATTCGAAGCCCTCGGCCTTATAGGTGTTGGCCGGGAATATCCAATCATGGAACCTGCGTGTCAACCCAGCCACTGGATCCATGGTGCCCAATGTATCATTGGCCGGGGTCTCATCCGGCGATAGCGAATGGTAGATGGTGAAATTGACTGCCGTATTTGCTCCAGAAACTACAAATGGCAGAACAACGTCCAAACTATCTCCAGAATTCAAGGACAGGCCGGACACGCTGGAATATGATGCCCCGTTAATGTATAAGTTGAGGTCGAAGCTGGGCTGGTTGTTGGTGCCGTTGTTCTTCACCCTGACCCAAATGCTCTCAGGCTCGTCGGTCACGAACGGGTATGAAAGCGGGCCGCCGGACGTGATGGCCAGGTCGTTGGCCGGCCAGTACTGGGCGGCCTCGAAAACCCGGCTGTTGCCGGTTATGGCCACCTCGTCGTTGTATGAGCGGTACTGGTCCACGTTGCCCACCGCCGCCCCGTAGGAGGTCCCGCCGGTGGTGAACATCAGCTGCTGGGCCCAGGTGGTACCCGAGCCGTAGATGGCCCTGACGTTGTAGGGCGAGGTGTAGGGCGCGATGACTATTTCGTCGCCCGGGTTCTCGTCCAGGAAGTCGCCGATGGCCAGCTCACGAACGGATTCAGCGCTCGTATACAGTGCCCGGACATTCCAGGATGAGCCACTGCCGTATACCTCCAGAACGCTCCCATACGTGGCCTGCAGGTAACCGTTGCCTACCGCTATCTCGGCCCCGGGACTGGAGGCGTCGAAGTCGCCGATGGCCACTTCGTAGAAGTCCAGGTCATTGGGGCTTAAAAATAGGGTTGTGGTGTCCCAACTGGCGCCGCTCCATACAAGGCGCATCACACGCTGCCCGTAGGTCACGGCCACCACCTCGTTGCCGGTGTGATCGGCGTCGAAGTCGCCGATGGCCACTCCGTAGCAGGTGGAGGCGTCACCGGCCCAGATGCGGGTGGTGTCGAAACCCGCCCCGTTCCAGTGGACGTGATAAACAGCGTTACTGCTGGTGGCAATGATGTCATCCACGCTGCCATCGTTGTCGGCGTCGCCCACGGCCATGTCGTTGATGGCGCCGGGTAGGGTGGCGGCGGTTGTGTCGGTGTTCCAGCCGGTGCCGGTCCAATAGTAGCGCTTCAGTCGGTACGGCGAGGCTGTCCGGCCGGCGAACATGTCGGTGTAGCCGTCAGCGTTGATGTCGTAGGCGGCAGCGGCCGTGAATCCTGCGCCGGTGGAATCGATAAGGTCCTTCCTCCAGCGGTTGGCCATGGCCGTGCCGGACGACGTGGACGTGTCTGACAGCAGGAAGGTGTGCCTGGGAGCTGCCGACTGATTGGTGAACAGCCGGATGGTGTCATCGCCTGCTCCCTTTACCTGGGTGACGATAGACAGCTTGCGCAGGGTGGCGCTGCCGGTCCACAGCGTGCTGTTGGCCCAGCTGGCCTTGGCCCCGTCCGTGGCGTTCGGTTGCTGCCCGAACCACTCGGTCAGGGGTGTTCCTTTCTCCCCCCAAGCGGCGGCAGCAAGGCTGAACACCAGGGCGATGGTGGCTAGGGTCCAAATCTTTTTCATGTTCCCTTTTCTCCGTTAAGTTTTTGGATTGACTTGGAAGTCCGGTTGTCTGGCCGAGAGTGAAATATGGTCGCTCTTCTCTCGATTACAACCTCCTTTTTATCGTTATATTTTGTTTGGTTTTTTAAAAGTCTCTGGCGCGCCCGGCCCGATTTGAACGGGCAACCTACAGCTCCGGAGGCTGGCGCTCTATCCAATTGAGCTACGGGCGCGATATGATGGCATACTGCGTTGCCGGGCTCCATGCGACCTTGTTCCGAGCTTGCCGAGGTAACGCACTGAGCCCCTCGTTACTCTCGGGATAAACTCCGTCGAAGTGAACTTCGGGCGCATATATATTATGGAAATTGGGATTTCGAGAAATTGAGATGTTAAGCGGGCGTGACAAGCCGTTCATTCCTAATATGAATGAATATTATACCTATAAAACGGCTTAAAAGTCAAGAAACAACTCATTTCTTCCTGAAAGATTTCCTGGGTTCCTGGCTTCCTAAGAGATGGATCCAGGCTCAGATCTCCAGCGTCTGCCCGGCCTGGGGCACCTCCACCGCCCTGCCCTCATTTTTGAGGTGCTCCGCCAAAGCCAGGCACTGCTGCTCCTCGCCGTGGACCAGGAAAATGCGCTCCGGCCCCCGCTCCATGCCCCGGACGAACCCCAGCAGGCCGTCCCGGTCGGCGTGGGCCGAGAAGCCGTTCAATGTCTTCACCTGGGCCCTCACCTGATACTCGTCGCCCAAAATCCTCACCCGCTCCTGTTTTTCCACCAATCTCCGCCCCAGCGTCCCCTGGGCCTGGAAGCCGACGATGAGCACCAGGTTTTTGGGATCGCCCACGGCGTGGGCCAGGTGGTGCAGCACCCGCCCGCCCTCGCACATGCCCGAGGCCGAGATGACGATGAACGGCCCTTGGCGCTCGTTAAGCTTCTTGGAGTCCTCGGACTTCTCTATGTAGGTCAGCCGGCGGAACCCGAAGACGTCGTCCTCGCGTCCGAAGAGCCTGTTGGTCTCCTCGTCGAAGCACTCGGGGTGGTTTCTGAATACCTCGGTAGCGTTGGCCGAGAGCGGGCTGTCCACGAAGATGGGCAGCGGCGGCAGAGAGCCTTTTTCGAACATCTTGTGGAGCTCGTAGACGATCTCCTGGGTGCGGCCCACCGAGAACGAGGGGATGATCACCTTTCCCCTACGCTGGTAGGACTGGCGCACCAGCTCGCCCAGCCTGCCGGCCGTCTCGCTCAGGTCGCCGTGGAGGCGGTCGCCGTAGGTGCTCTCCATCAGCAGGACGTCGGCCTCCGAGGGCTGGTGGGGGTCGCGGATGATGGGCATGCCCTTCCGGCCCAGGTCGCCCGAGAAGAGGATCCGCTTTCTCGAGCCGTTCTCCGAGGCCTCGGCCTCCACCATGGCCGAGCCCAGGATGTGGCCGGCGTCGCGGAAGACCGCCTTTACCCCGGGCACGGGCTCAAACTGGCGGCCGTAGTTGACCCCGGCGAACAGGCCAAGGCAGGCCTCGACATCATCCTGGTCGTAGAGCGGCTCCTTGGGCGGCAGCCCCCGCTCCCGGTGCTTCTGGTTGACGAACTTGATGTCCGCCTCCTGGATGTGGGCCGAGTCGCGGAGCATGATCTCCAGCAGGTCCTGGGTGGCCGGAGTCATATAGACCCTACCCTTGAACCCCTGCTTGGCCAGCAACGGCAGGCGGCCGCTGTGGTCCAGGTGGGCGTGGGTCAGCACTGCGGCGTCTATGGAGGCCGGGTCCAGCGGCATTTGGCGGTTCCTGGCCTCGGACTCCTCCCTTTTGCCCTGGTAAAGGCCGCAGTCAACCAGCAGCTTCTTGCCGCCGGCCTCCAGCAGGAACATGGAGCCGGTGACGTTGCGGGCCGCGCCGTGGAAGGTGATTCGCATTAAGTCAGCCTTTCTCGACACAGATCAACACAGATGGGAAATTATCTGTGAGAATCTGTGTCAAAATGGTTTCACAGGATCCTCAGTTCCCCGCGCTCCAGCAGCAACAGCCGCTCCTTCCAACCGGAGCCGGCCGAGAAGCCTCCCAGGCCCAGGTCCTTCTGGATCACCCGGTGGCAGGGGATGACGATGGGGAGAGGATTGGCCCAAAGCGCCCGGCCCACGGCCTTGGAGGCGTTGGGCTGGTGTATCTGCTCGGCCACCCACTTGTAGGGCCGCACCTGTCCGTAGGGTATCTGCATGGCCTTGTCCCAGACCATGCGCTCGAACACCGAGGCCCCCCGCAGGTCCAGCCGGTAACCGAAGTCCATCTGCAAGCCGCAAAAGTATCCGGCCAGGTCCACCTTCAGGTCGCCGAATCGGTCCTCGTCTTGTTCAAAGGTCGCCCCGAACTTCTCTTCCCATGACTGGAACTTGAGGGAAATGTCCGGCTCGCCCAGCAGGATGCAGAACAGCCCCTGGTCGGTGGCCGAGGCAAAGACCTGGTTCTGGCCGAGGTTGATATGGGCGTAGTATATCTTCAAGATGGCACTCCGACCCCCTAACCCTTCCCTATGCCTGCGTTAAAGCTTTAGCGGACGGGTCGGGGAAGTGGCAGGGGTTAGGTCCCCCCTATCTCCATCTGTCTTGACCTGCAGAACTCCCGGTGGGCCGGGGCCCCGGGCACCTGGTGGCAGGAGCGGCAACGGGCCTGGTACTGCTCCGACGATCCGATGGAGACCACTGGGGCGTCCCAAGGGGCCGGATGGCCGTCTATCAGGCGCTGGCTGCGGGTGGCCGCCTGCCCGCAGACCACGCAGATGGCCGACAGCTTGTCCACGGTCTCGGCCGTGGCCAGCAGGCGCGGCATGGGCCCGAATGGCTCGCCCTTAAAATCCAGGTCCAGGCCCGAGGCCACCACCCGCAGCCCGCCGCGCACAAGCTCCTCGATGGCCCAGACCACGTCCTCACCGAAGAACTGGACTTCGTCTATGCCCACCACCTCGGTGCCCGGCTCCACTGCCCGCACCAACGAGGAGGCGTCGGCCGCGGCGTAGGTCGGCAGCTTGAGGCCGCTGTGCGAGGCCAGGCTTAGCTCGTCGTAGCGGTCGTCCAGCCGGTGCTTGAAGACCTGCACCCTCTGGCGGGCGTAGGTGGCCCGCTTGAGGCGCCGGATCAGCTCCTCGGTCTTGCCGCTGAACATGCAGCCGCAGATGACTTCCAGATGGCCTTGGGGCATTAATGAAAGTTAAAAGTTTGAAGTTTAAAGTCGAAAAGAGTTCATGCGTAAGATAGAAGTAAAAATTGGATATCAAATTCAGAAAAAACGAAAATTGCAAATTCAATATTAGATATAGTTATCGGGAGTTTTGGTATTGTTTGTAATGGCTCTTCCGGGTTTTGTGTGGGCATTACAGGTGAATTAGAGGGGTATAATCCTAAGGCTTATAGATTGTTATAAGCCCATAGAGTTCATTATAACATGACTACTTTCCCGCTTTCTCTTCAAAAGAGAAAGCTCCAAAGAGAACTGTCGCTACACCGCTGACCTGATGCTCCAATGCCGGCTGTCTAAAAGCATTGATCACGAAATATAGCCAACGCAGTCAATGCTTTCTTCACGACAGCCTCCTCCTAGCAGCAGCGGTGATGCGACCCACGCCTGCGGGCTGTAACACCTTCGGGGTTCAGGCCCGGGGGTCCCGCCATCAGCGGTGCGGCCTGGCTTCAGCGCCGAAGAAGCACTCATTGGGTATTTAGCTCCCTGCAGGTTCTGGTTCAATGAGTGCCAGCGCGGATGCCTGACCCTCCGCAGCGCTGGGCCTCGGCCTGAGCTCGGTCGAACGGCGGAAAGACTTCTTTGGATACTTTCTTGGTCACAAGAAAGTATCATGAAAAAGATATATTGTAATACTATTTATTCTTACCCACTAAAAACCATAAAGATCCTTTGTAATTATATGCTCGGCAATCATGATTTGCTCAACATTGATGATATTATCTTCCGAGCCACCCTGCCGCCCACTACTTGTTCCAATTCTTCTAAAGACGCCTCCCTCACCTTCTGCGCGCTACCGAACGCCTTCAGCAGCTTCTGGGCGGTCTTGGGGCCGATGCCTCGGATGTCCTCCAGGCCGCTGTGGGAGACCTTCTTCTCCCTCAGCTTGTGGTGGTAGCGCTGAGCGAAGCGGTGGGCCTCGTCGCGCAGACGCTGGACCAGGTGCAGGGCCGAAGAGTGCTTGGGCAGGCTGACCACCTCCCCGGTCTCCAGGTAGATCTCCTCCAGCCTTTTGGCCAGCCCGGCTACCGGGAAATTATAGCCCTTTTCCTCCCTCACTTTCAAGGCCGCCCGCAGCTGGGGAACGCCCCCGTCCACCAGTATCAGGTCCGGCAGGTCGGCGCCCTTCTCCTCCAGATGGTCCAGGTAGCGCTCCAGCACCTCGCGCATCATGCCCACGTCGTTCTGGCCTTGGACCGTTCCGATCTTGAACTGCCGATAGCCTGTCTTGTACGGCCTGCCGTCCTTGAACTGGACGGCCGAGCCCACGCTGTCGGTGCCGGCCAGATTGGAGATGTCGAAGGCGGTCACTAACCTGGGGATTTCTTTAAGTCCCAGCGACTGCTGAAGCTCCTTTAGCGGTTTAACCGTTTTTGAGGAGAGTTTCTCTCGGTGGGCCAGGAACTCGTCTATCTTTGACTGGACCTGCTTGTATGTCAGGTTGATCAGGCGTTTTTCAAGCGAAGTATGAGGCAATTTTATTAATACTTTTTCTCCTTTGATCTTGGTCAGCCATTTTTCAAGTAAATTATTATTTTTTGGTAATTTTTGAATAATCACATTAATTGGTATTGTTAATCCTTTGATATAATAATATGTTATAAAATTAGATATCGGATCGCTGTCCATCTCCTCCAACGGCACTTCCAATATCCTGTCGTTTCTGGCAACTAGTTTGCCGTCTCTGAACTGAAGCACGGTGAACAGCATCCTGTCCCCTGACCGCTCGAAGGCGATGAAGTCCGTGTCCTGGCCATCGCGCAGAACGACCTTTTGGCGGGCCGAGACCGCTTCCAGGTTGTTAATCCGGTCCCTCCAATGGGCCGCCTGCTCGAAATCCAGTCTGGCGGCCGCTTGGTCGCGGAGCCTTTCCAAGTCCTTCACCAAGGCCTTCCCTCTTCCGGTCAGGTATCCGGTGGCCATCCTGACCATGGTCTGGTACTCGGTTTGGCTGATCTTTCCGGCGCAGGGGGCCAGGCAGCGGCCTATCTGGTAGTTGAGGCAAGGCCGGGGGGGCGGATTCTCGGGCAGCTGGTGGGAGCAGGAGCGCAATGGAAACACCTGCTTGACCAGGTGCATGGTGTGTTTGAGAGACGCGGCGTCGGTGTAAGGGCCGTAGAGCTTGGAGCCGTCGTCGGCCAGGTTGCGGGTGACGAATATTCTGGGAAACGGCTCTTTGGTGACCTTGATCCAGGGAAACTTCTTGTCGTCCTTGAGACGGATATTGTACCTGGGCTGGTGCTGGCGCACCAGCTCGGCCTCGACTATCAGGGCCTCGATCTCGGAGTCGGTCAGGATGTACTCCACGTCCGCAGTGGCCGATATCAAAGCCCGTTCCTTGGGGTCCTCGGTGCCGGCAAAATGGTTCCGCACCCTCTCCCGGACGCTCTTGGCCTTGCCGATGTAAAGGATGACTCCGTTCGCGTCCTTGAACAGGTAGACGCCGGAGGTTTCCGGGAACTTAGCGATCTTATCTTGGAGGGTCATAGCAGTTTTTCCCGGCGAGCAACCGGTCTGCCAGTTTTCTTCTCTCGCCCGACAAGGCATTTAATTTGGCAAACGAGTCCGGGGATCCTTTCAGCCAGGAGGTTACAAGGTCGACCACCTCTAGTTTTTCCAGCAAGACGGTTTCCCCTGTGGTTTCCGCGATGCTTTTGGACTCGGCGGCTGAACGGCAGGCGCCGTCTACGTCTCCGCCAGCGATCAGCAACATGGCATGAATGAAAAGCTGCTCGGCTTTGAATTGCTTTAGGTTCAATTCCTCGCTCAACATCAACGCCTCATTCAGGGCCAATTCAGCAAACTCGCGCTCCGATTCGAGCAGCAACGCGTCTCCGAGCAGACCCAGGGCGTAGCTCAAACTGCGACGGTCGCTCAATGCCCGGAGTATTCCGATGGCGCGCTCTAAAGAGGCGCGGGCTTCAGACGGAGAACCTTGAACGACACTCAGCAAGCCGAGGTTTGTCAAAGCAATAGCTTGTCCCCGCTTATCTCCGAGTTTTTCCGACAAATGGAGGTACCTGTTGAGATAAGCACCGGCGGCGGCATAATCCTTGATGTCGATACAGACCACGCCCATATTTCCGTAGAGCTTCGCTTCTTGAGGCATGTCTCCAATCCTGAGGGCGATGTCCAAAGCCTTCTGGTAGTACTCAAAGGAGGCATCGTTTTCGTTTTTATTGTAGTAGATGCCCCCGATGTTAATGTATAC
Source organism: uncultured bacterium (assembly GCA_964588285.1). Classification (GTDB taxonomy): domain Bacteria; phylum Edwardsbacteria; class AC1; order AC1; family EtOH8; genus CAZPNX01. Next base: position 95,323 of record CAZPNX010000001.1, on the reverse strand, counting down.
CTGGCTGATGCCTTGAAGATTCCCCATCTTTGTCATGGCCTCAAGAGTTCTGTTGAACAAGCTCAAGGCTGATTCGTAATCACCTCTCTGTTGATAAATGATGCCGATGTTATTAGCCATTCTTCCGAGAAGAGACAGGTCATTGGACTGTTCGGCCGAAGTAAATGCACTTAAATAATGACTCAATGCTTGATCATACTGTCCCAGGGTGTAGTAGACTATTCCTATGGCAGCGTCGGTATTGGCGGCGCCGGCATTCAGTAACGGGCACAGAGCCGCGGCCCGGGAAAAGTAGTCAAGGGCTTCTTGGTACTTACATTGCCTGTGGCTCACTGTGCCGCGAGATAGCAGAAGTTCATGATGGAATGCGGTGTCCGCCTCCGTGTTCGTTATTAGGCCGTCTAATAGCTGTCCTGCCTCCTGGTACTCTCCTCGGTTAAGAAGCAGCTTTGCACGTTCCGCTCTGGTCTTTGCTTCAAGGCAGTTATCCCCAGTGGCCCCTAAGACAGCCTCGGTCTTTTCGAGCAGCGCCAACGCAGTTTTCCACTCGCCGGTTAATCGGAGAATGGCCGCTTTCGACAGCACAACTCTGGCCGGAAACCAGGGCAAACCTGTCCACGGCAGGTGTTCTGGTATAAAATACCGGTGGGCAGATCGAAACGGTTGGACCATACCATTTCAAATAGGCCGGATGCAGTCCGGGCCGTCGTTGTTGGGCGAGTTCACCGCCGGAGAGACTCTGTAAGCCTCCATTGCCTTTTCAGGAAAAGGCCTCATCAGTTCAAGAATCTCCCTGCCGTTTTCCTCGCCAAGCCAGGCGCCATAGGCCTCCCTGGGCAATATTACCGGCATCCGGTCGTGGATGGGCGCCAGCAGTTTGTTGGGCAAGGTGGTGATGATGGTGAAGGTCCTGATTTTTTTCCTCTCGGGCGATTTCCAGTCGTCGTAGAGACCGGCGAAGCCGAAGGGTTTTCCGCTTTTCAATCGGACGAACATGGGGGTCTTCTTGGAGCCTTCCTGGCGCCATTCGTAGAAACCGTCGGCCACCACCAGACATCGCTTATTCTTAAGCGAATTGCGAAAGCTGGGCTTGGAGGCCAAAGTCTCGGCCCGGGCGTTGATCAGCTTGTAGCCGATCTTGGGGTCCTTGGCCCAGAAGGGTATCAGACCCCACTGCAGGCCCTCGACCTTCCTCCTGCCGTCGAACAGCACCGCCGCCGCCTGCTGGCCCGGGGCGATGTTGTAGCGGGGCTCCATTTTGAACGGGAAATCGCCGGCCTCGACCTCGAACTCCTCGGCGATCTCCTCCTCGGTGGCTTTGCGAACGAAACGGCCGCACATCTCTCTTTTCACCAGTTGTAGATGTTCTTATAGGTTTGAGGGGTTTGATAAGTTTCGAACATTCGGACGTTGGAACACCGGCATGTCCAACGTCTTCAACTTATCAAACATATGGAACATGTCGAACTTTAGCGATCAGGCCTTGACGGTCGGTATCTCGTCCCACCGGGTGGTGAACCGCCTGGAGAGCCTCTTTTGCCGCATGCCCCAGGTCTTTTCCATGCCTTGGGCGGCGTAAAACACTTTGTTGCGGCCCATCCTGGCGTTGATGGAATCCATGGCCCGCATCACCGATTGTTTGACCTGTATCCCCCCGTCATAAGCAAAGGCATCCAGCTGGACCCTCGAGTCGGGCACCACCTCGGACAGCATCACCCCGGCCTTCTTGTAGGCGTAACCCGGGAGGAAGATCCTGTCCAGAGCCCGGTGAGCCGCCCGAATGATTTCCGGGGTGTAGGCCGTGGGCACGGGAAGGCCGGCGGTGGCGAAGTTGCGGTATTGGGGCCCGTCGCGGAAGGTGTCGGTCTCGATGAAGACCGAGACGGCCGATGTTCGGCTGGCCTGCCGCCTCAGTTTCTCAGCCGACATCGAGGCGTATTCGGCCACCGCCTGCTCCATCTCCGCTCTCTCCCTCACCGGCTGACCGAAGGAACGGGAGGACAAAAGATTTTTCTTGTCTCGGACGGCCTGGTCTAGCTCGATACAGGGCTGGCCGCGCAGCTCGGTGACCGTCCTCAACCCTATGACCGTCATCCTCTGCCTGACGAACTTGACCGGCAGGTCCCGCAGCTGGCGGGCATTGGTTACCCCCCGGCTGTTCAGAAATTTGGCGTAGCGGCGGCCAATGCCCCAGACATCGCCCACCTCGATGGATTCCAGTAAACGATCGATTTCAGGATGGTCGGTGATGTCGAAGACGCCCCTGGCCGCCTTTTCCTTTTTGGCGATGCGGTTGGCGATCTTCGACAGGGTCTTGGTGGGCCCGATGCCGATAGAGGTGGGGATTCCGGTCCAGCGGTGGACTGTGTTCTTTATCTTCCGCCCATAGTCCTCCAGGCTTCCCTGGAATCCCGTCAAGTCCAAAAAGGCCTCGTCGATGGAATAGACCTCCATGCCCGGACTGAACTGGCGCAACACCTCCATCACCCGGTTGGACATGTCTCCGTAGAGGGTGAAATTAGCCGAGAACACCTGGACGCCGTGCTTCAGGATCAGGTCCTGCTGCTCGAAGAAGGGCTCAGCCATGCGGATGCCCACTGCCTTGGCCTCAGCCGAGCGGGCGATGACGCAGCCGTCGTTGTTGGAGAGGACCACCACCGGCCTGTTCCTGAGACGCGGGTCGAACACTTGCTCGCAGGAGGCGTAGAAGCTGTTGCAGTCCACCAGGGCGAAGACGGGGCGCATGTTTCTCTCACAAAGACACAAAGACGCTGAGAATATTCTTTAGGGAACCTCTAAAAATGCCATCGTTAGGTGCGGTCATACTTCGACGGGTTCGGCAACCCTTCGGCAGGCTCAGGGTCCAGCTCACCGCAAGCTGGACTCAGCATGGCCCGTATATATATATGGCGTTTTGTCATGTTGGGCATGGTCGAAACATAGACAAAACGCGATTTTTAGAGGTTCTAAAATAGATAATATGTTAGAATATCCCTATAAGATATAACGGACCACCTTCGTGTCTTGGCGCCTTTGTGAGAGCGTCCCTCATAATGCGTGTATCACGTGGGTCACCACCCCCCAGACCTCGAAACCCATCTCCGAGGTGACCTCCATATCCTTGAAGTCGGGGTTCTCCGAGGCCAGGAATACCCGTTCCTTCCTCTTGCGCAGCCGTTTGACGGTCAGCTCGCCGTTGACCGCGGCCACCACGATCCTTTTGTCGGCCGGCTCCAAGGCCCGATCCACTATCAGAATGTCCCCGGAATGAATGCCGGCCTGGATCATGGAACTGCCCTGGACCTTGACAAAAAAGGTGGCCGCCGGGTGCTTCACCAAGTGCTCGTTGAGGTCCAGCCTCTTGTCCAAAAAATCGTCGGCCGGCGAGGGGAACCCGGCCGGCACCTTGGCCAAATATAGCGGCAGTTTCAGCCTCGATTTCCGTTCGAATGCGAATACCCCCGACAGACCGGGGCCCAGCCTGGCCTTGATCTTTTTCCCATACGCCATATGCATGTCTCCTTACCCAAATATATCACTTTGCCCGTCCGGTTGCAAGGGAGCCAGCCTCTGTGGAATGGACCGATAGGCCTGTTTTCCCTTGATAAAAAGACTTTCTATGTGGTATACTAAAAACAAACTGACATCCTCTGGAGTCTCTATCACATGAAATCTTTCGTCCTAAAAGTCATAGCCTCCCTCCCCCCGGGGATCGACTATGCCGACGTCCGCATCACCGACACCCAGGGCGAATCGGTAACGGTGCGCAACGGCATCGTGGAATCAGTGACCTCGGGCCGCAACTCCGGCTTCGGAATCAGGGTCCTGGCCAAGGGTGCCTGGGGCTTCGCCTCCAGCGCCAGGCTGGAGAGTTCGGAGATCCCCAGGGTGGTCAAGGCGGCCCTGGAGATAGCCCGGGCTTCGGCCCTCACCAAGCCCGAGCCGGTCAAGCTGGCCCCCCAGAAACCGGCGCGCGGTTCCTACCGGTCCGCGGTGAAGAAGGACCCCTTTGCCGTTCCTCTGGAACGCAAGATCTCCCTCCTTTTGGAGGCCGATCGGCTGATGCGGAAAAACAGGAGGGTAAAGGTGGCCAACGGCTCACTGTGGTTCACCCGCGAGCATAAGGCCTTGGCCTCTACCGAGGGGACCCTGACAGATCAGGAAATCACCGAATCCGGCGGCGAGATTTCGGCCCTGGCGGTCGACGGCCGCGAGGTCCAGACCCGCAGTTACCCCAACCTTAGCGGCGACACCAAGCAGGCCGGCTACGAGTTTATCGAATGGCTGGACTTGGCCGGCAACGCCGAACGGATGGCGGACGAGGCAGCCATGCTGCTCAAGGCCCCGTCCTGCCCGGCCGGCAGCGCCACCATCATCATTGCCACCAACCAGCTGGCCCTGCAGGTGCACGAATCCATCGGCCACCCCATCGAGCTGGACCGGGTCTTTGGCACCGAGGCCGCCTATGCCGGCACCAGTTTTTTGACCTTAGACAAGCTGCACCAGCTGCGCTACGGCTCGGACCTGGTCAACGTCTATGCCGACGCCACTGTGCCCGGAGGTCTGGGCACCTTCGGCTGGGACGACGAGGGGGTGCCGGCCCAGCGGGTGCCAATAATCGACCGGGGGCGCTTTGCCGGCTACCTGACCTCGCGGGAGACCGCCTCCAAGCTAGGCCAGACCTCGGGCGGTGCCATGCGGGCCGACGGCTGGAACCGGATACCTTTGATCCGGATGACCAACATCAACCTGGAGCCGGGATCCTGGCGCTACGAGGATCTGATCGCCGACACCGAAGACGGGATTCTTTTCGACACCACCAAGACCTGGAGCATAGACGACAAAAGGCTAAACTTTCAGTTCGCCACCGAGATCGCCTGGAAGATAAAAGGCGGTCGGATTACCCGACAGGCCTACAAGAACGCCACCTATACCGGGATGACCCCAATGTTCTGGAACTCCTGCGACGCCATATGCGACCGCAGTTCCTGGCGCCTCTGGGGCATTCCCAACTGCGGCAAGGGACAGCCCGGCCAGTCGGCCCATGTGGGCCACGGCGTTTCTCCGGCCCGCTTCCGGCATGTCCAGGTGGGCGTCTCCAGTTGAGCCCATGTCAAAACAGAAAGTCCTTCATCCAACCCGCGCCCGCCGCCCCGGCGGCGCCGTTCACCTGTCAGTCCCATACTCTGCAGGCATCGGCTTGTTTTGTCTGGCCTCCATAATCCTGGTTTCGGGCTGCGCCTACTTCAACACCTACTACAACGCCAAAAAGCTTTTCAACCAGGCCGATCGGAACCGGTCAGGCTTTCCCGATACTTTGGTTGCCGGAGGATCCGAGGCCGGGTTGTTTCAGAAATCTTTCGATAAGTTCGCCCGGGTGATGGCCAAGTATCCCCAAAGCCGCTGGGCCGCCCCCAGCCTCTACCACATGGCCGAGGCCGCTTATCGGCGGGGAGAGTATCCCAAGGCTCAGGGACTTTATCAGGACGTTTGGACATTTTATCCTTCCACAAAATATGCGGTTTCGGCCCGACTGGGATTTGCTCTATCCTGCTGGAGAATGGGCGAAATCGAGCGAGCCAAGCGGGCCCTGATGTCGCTATCGAGCGCCGATTCCAAGACACAAGATCGAGCCCTCTTCCTGACGGCCCTGATCAACCAGACGTCGGGCAACATGGCCGAGGCCGCCTTGCAATGGGAGGGTTATCTCTACCAACATCCCAAGAGTCCGCTGGCCAACCAAGCCCGGCTGAATCGCGCCCGGTGTCTGGCGGCAACCGGCGATTTTAACGAAGCCGTTTCCGCACTGCAAAAGCTGCTTTCCAAACGCCTTAAAAAGAGCTTGAGGATTCAAGCCAGGCTTTTGCTGGCCTCGGCCATGGAAAAATCCGGTCGCACTCAGGAAGCGCTGGCCGTCTACCGCCTGTTGGAAAAAACCGCCCTGGATCCCATTGACCAGAGGACGGTCGCCCTCAGCATTGTCCGGATGAAGGCTGCCTCAGAGGAGACTCCGCAGGCCCGCAGCCTCTTTCGCCAATTGGCCGCCAAGTATCCCAGAACCGAGGCTTCGGCCGAGGCCTATTATTCGATGGCTGAGTTTTGGGAGCAAGAAAATGCCTTGGACAGCGCCCAAGCCTATTACACCTTGGCCAGGCAGGAAAATCCCTCCGGGCCGGTGGCCGAGGACGCCCTTCGGGCCGCCTCCGACATCGCCATGCTGCAGGCCCTGGGCAACCAGCAGACCAGTGAAAAAACCAGGGAGCAGAATGCCGCCATCCAATACCTGATGGCCGAGCATTACCTGTTCCAGCTAATACAGCCCGATCAAGCCTTGGAAAGATTCTGGTCGGTCTACTCAAACTATCCCGATTTGCCGATTGCTGCCAAGTCTCTCTACGCCACCGGTTGGGTGCAACTGAACGCCAAGGCCGATACGGCTTCGGCCGACAGCATTTTCTCGCTCTTGGTGGATCGCTATCCGCGCACCCGCTACGCCAACGGCGCCAGGGAAATATTGGGAATCCCGGTGGACACTACGATAGCCGACCTGGAGCCTGAGATCGCCTTGACCGTACCCATAGCGGCTCCACTAGACACGGCCAAAACGCTCCCAGCGCCCCAAAGCGCGGAACCGGAGGAGAAAAAAATGCCGGAGGAGCCGGGCTTTAAGCCCGAAACTCCCAAACAGGATCAGGGCAATGACGACCTGATAAAGGGCCTCAAGTGATCCCCAGACTGAAATCCACGGCCCGGGTGCTCTCCAACCGGAAGTTGAAAGAGGGCATTTTTTTGCTGGAGCTTGAGGCTCCGGAGATAGCCCGAAGATCGCGCCCCGGCCAATTTGTCATGATCCGCCCCCAGGAAGGAAACGATCCCCTCCTGCCCCGCCCTTTCAGCCTCCACGACGTCAGGACGGACAATATCAGGCTGCTCTATCGTCTGGTTGGTTCAGGAACAAAGTTGATGGCGGCATGGATCAAGGGCCAGGCTTGCGCTTTGGCCGGACCTTTGGGACGGGGTTTTAAGGTTTGGCCGGGAAGCTACCGCCCTCTTTTGGTGGCCGGCGGCATGGGGTTGGCCCCGATGCCCTTTTTGTATCGAAAACTTTTTTTCTTGGGTCTGGCTCCTAAACTTCTCTATGGCTGCCGCAGCAAAAAAGAAAAATTGCCCCTCTCGCCGCTCAGGCCGAAAGTGGCCACCGATGACGGCAGCTGTGGCCGGCCCGGCCTGGCCACCATGCTGCTTGAGGAAGAACTTATAGATTCCGAAAAATGCCGGGTCTATGCCTGCGGACCCTGGGCTATGCTCAAGCAAACGGCCCTCATCTGCCGGGAACACGGCGTTCCCTGCCAGGTTTCCCTGGAGTCCCGGATGGCCTGCGGCCTGGGAGCCTGTCAGGGCTGCGCCGTCAGGGCGGCAGATGGAAGCTATCTGTCGGTATGCAGCGACGGCCCGGTTTTCGACTCCCGCCTAATCGACTGGGATCAGGAGCCTCTGTTATGAAGCCGGTGCCATCTACCAAGGTGGACACCTCGGTAGTCATAGCCGGCATCAGGCTGGCCAATCCGGTGCTGGCCGCCTCCGGCACCTATGGCTACGGCACCGAGTACCGCGGACTGTCCCGTCCCTCGGATTTCGGCGCTGTTATCACCAAGACGGTCACCCTTGAACATCGTGCCGGAAACCCTCCGCCCCGCATTTGCGAAACACCGGCCGGGATGCTCAATTCTATCGGACTGGCCAACGTGGGCATCGAGCGGTTTCTTGCGGAAAAACTGCCTGCCCTCCGCCGTTCGGGAACGGTAATCTTCGCCAACATCGCCGGCAAATCTCTAGAAGAATATGCCCGCCTGGCGGCCATTTTGGACCAGGCTAGTGGGATCTCCGCCGTCGAGGTCAACGTCTCCTGTCCCAATGTCGCCCGCGGAGGCATAGCCTTCGGAGCCGATCCGCCGCTGGCTGCCCGGTTAACCAAAGCGGTGCGCTGCGCCTGCCGCAAGCCGATCATCGTCAAGCTAAGTCCCAATGTCTCCGACATGGTTCCCATCGCCAAGGCGGTGGCCGGAGCCGGCGCCGACGCCCTTTCTCTAATCAATACCCTCTACGGTTTGGCCATTGATATCCAAAAAAGGCGTCCGTTGTTGGGCAACGATACCGGCGGGCTTTCCGGTCCGGCCATCCGTCCGGTGGCCCTGTACCATGTCTACCGGGTAAGCCGGGCGGTCAAAATACCGGTGATCGGCTTGGGCGGCATCCTATCTGCTGACGATGCCATCCAGTTTCTATTGGCCGGCGCCTCGGCGGTCCAGATAGGAACCGCTAACTTTGTCGACCCGGCGGCGCCGGGAAAAATTGTCAAAGGCTTGATCTCCTACTGTCGCCTCCACGGCTTAAACTCGGTTAGGGAATTGACCGGATGGCTGGCCTCTTGAACAAGACCCCGCCCGTCCTGGCGCTGCTTTCAATCCTGCTGCTGACCGCCTGCTCGCCTTCGCCGATCTATCTCTCCACCCCGGGCGAACCGGTTCGGCCCGGCCAGAGGCAGTCGACGAAAAACGATGTCCCGACGGCCGAGCCGGGGGCCGATTCCCCCTCGGGCGAATGGACCCTGCTGACCGCACACGGTGTGGCCAGCTATTACGGCAAAGAGTTTCACGGCCGTCGCACGGCTAATGGGGAGAAGTTCGACATGAACGCCATGACGGCCGCCCACCGCACCCTGCCTTTCGGCACCGTGGTCCGGATAACCAATCCGGCCAACAATAAGAGCGTCAGGGTGCGCATTAACGACCGGGGGCCTTTTGTGGCTGGACGGGACATCGATCTATCTTATGCCGCGGCCAAGGCCATCGACCTGCTGGCGGTGGGTCCGGTCAAATTAGAGATATTGCACCTGCAGCCGAAAACGAAATGAAGCCGCTGCCCGAAGAACGATTGATCGTGGCCCTAGACGTACCCGACCTTAAGGAGGCCTCCCGCCTGCTGGAGACGCTTTCTCCAACCGTCCGCTGGTTCAAGATCGGCCACCAGCTCTTCACCGCCGCCGGCCCCCAGGCCGTGTCGCTGGTTAAAAAAAGCGGGGCCCGAGTTTTTCTGGACCTAAAATATCACGACATCCCCAACACCGTTTCCGGAGCGGTGGAAGCGGCCGTTGCCCTGGGAGCTGATATGATCAACCTGCACGCCTCCGGCGGCGCCGCCATGATGGCCGCGGCCGCCAAGGCGGCCGCCAAGCATACCAACCGGCCGATACTGCTGGCAGTGACCGCCCTCACCAGCCTTGACAGCCGAGGCCTGGAGCAGATCACCGGAATCGGGGGTTTGTCGGTGGAGGAACATGTCCTCAGGCTAGCGGCCTTGGCCCGCGACTCGGGTGTGGACGGAGTGGTGGCCTCGCCGCTTGAGATCCGGCCTCTACGGGAGCGTTTTGGAGAAGATTTCGTCATCCTCACTCCTGGGATCAGGCCTCCAGAATCTGCGCCCGAGGACCAAAGCAGGACGGCCACACCGGCCCAGGCGGTTTCCCTGGGAGCCGATTTCATTGTGGTCGGCCGGCCGATTACCCGCGCCCCGGACCCTCTTCAATCCGCCCGCAGCATCATCAAGGAGATGTCCCATGCCTCAGCCGGATGATTTTCGCCACCTTCTGGTCAAACGCCAGGTGCTTCTGGAAGGCCACTTTCTGTTGTCATCCGGAAGGCACAGCCAGCATTACTTTGAAAAATTCAGAATCCTACAATATCCGGAAGAGACTCGGGAGTTCTGCCAGGAAATAGCCTCCAGATTTTCGAACTCCGGCGTCAGCGTCGTGGCCGGACCCACTACCGGCGGCATCATCATCGCCTATCAGACCGCCCAGCTTATGGGCGTCAAGGCCGTCTACGCCGAAAGGACCCAGGAGGGCCGGGGCTTCCTGCGCGGCATGAGCCTGGGGCCGCAGGACAGGGTTCTGGTGGTGGATGATGTCATGACCACCGGAGGCTCGGTCAGGGAAACGGTGGAGGCGGTGCGCCGGTCCGGGGCCGAAGTGGCCGGCGTCTCCGTCTTCATAGACCGCAGCCTCTCCCCTCCCGATTTAGGGGCTCCGTTTCATTCCGTATACCGCCAGGAGGTGGTCACCTTTGCGCCCCAGGACTGCCCCCTTTGCCTCCGGAACATCCCCCTGCAAAAGCCCGGCTCAAGTCCGGGAAAATAGAAAAGAGCCCCGAGACGATCGGGGCTCTGATTTTTATCCCTGGCATCCGCAAAATATCGGGCTGCTATTTGAAGGTAAAGGGAATGGTAATCGGCCGCTCGGCCGGCTTGCCGTCCACTGTTCCAGGCCGGAAGGTCATCTTCTTGGCGGCTTCCAGCGCGGCCTCGTCGCATCCTCCCCCAATACCCCTGACCACATCGGCACTCTTGATGCTGCCGTCCGCCGCCACCACCACCCGGACGAAAACTCGTCCGGTGATCCCGGCCTTGCGGGCCACCTCGGGATAGGCCGGCATCACCGCCTTGACCACCTCGGGCTCGGTGGGAGGTATTCCGGATTCGACGGCCGGTTCAGGGCTAGGCTCCGGAGCCGGAGTCGAGGTGGCCGCTGCCGGCGGAGGGGTTGCCGGAGCTGCGGCTGCCGCCAGGATGTCCTGGGGGTTTGCCGGCGCGGGGGCTGGAGCGACCGCGGGTGTCGGCCGGGGCTGGGTGGATGCCGGCTGAGCCGGAGCCGGCGTGGCCGCAGTCGGAGCGGCGGTGGCCGGTGTGGGAACGGCGGTGGTGGGAGTCGGCGTGGCGGTCGGCGTTGTGGCGGTTGAGGCCGAGGCCAAGGCGGTGCCGCGTCGTTCAGACGACGGGATCCACCACTCGTCCATCGAGGCCAGCGGCCCACGCTCGTCGCTGCCCGGACCCCGGAATCCCTTATAGGCCACGGTCACCACGTCGGGTACGAACAAGTAGGTGGTGGGCTGCTCCTCGGAGATAATGCGTTGGAACTTGACCCAAAGCTCCTTGGCCTTGCGCCGGCTTAGGGTGGCCAATCCCTGGTCGATGAGATCGTCGATCTCGGGGTTGGAATAGCCCTGGAGGTTGAAGCGCCCTTTCTCCGGCTTGGAGTGCCAGACGGCGGTGGGATCGACTTTGTAATCGTTCTTCCAGGAGAACATCATGGCGTCGTAGCGGCCCTCCTTCACCCTCTGGATGAAGGTCACCGCGTCCACTGCCGATAGGTTGACCTTGATCCCTAATTCCTTCATCTGTTTCTGGATGAGGGCGGCGGCCGCCTCCTGAACCGGCTGACCCTGGGCCAACACAATGGTGATCTCCAGCGGCTGCCGTTGATTCTGTTTATAAAGATAACCGTCGCGGTTTTTCTCCCTCCAGCCGAGCGGGGCCAAAGCCTCCTTAAGCTTGCCGGGATCGTAGGGCAGCGGTTTCTGCTGTTCGTCGTATGCCCAGGAGGTTGGCAGCAGGGGTCCGGCCGCCTGCTTGCCTTTGGAGTGAAGCACCTGCTGGATCATCTCGGAGCTGTTGATGGCCATAGCAAAGGCCCGCCGCATTTCGGCTTCGGCAAACATCGGATTCTTAAGGTTCCAGCCCAGATAGGTGTAGGTCCAGCCGGGATAATCTATGATCTTAAGGCTAGCATCGCCGGAAAGCTTGCCTATCTCGGAGGGCGGCAGGTCGCTGGTGACGTCGATCTGGCCGCTTTGGACGGCGGCCAGCAGCGAGGCGCCATCGGCGAAAAATTTGAATTCGATGCGGTCCAGCGCCGGACGCCCCTTATAGAAGGCTTTATTGGGTACCAAGCTTAGAGAAGTGCCGCGGTTCCATTGATCCAAAATAAACGGTCCGTCGGTCACCGGGGCGGCGTCAAATCGGCCGGAGCGCAGGTCGGAAACCTCCGACAGGGCATGCTTGGGCAGGACGAAAATGCCGGTGTCGAACAGCTCGTCAGAATATACCCGGTTAAATGTGAACTTGACGGCGTAAGGTCCCACCGCCTCGACCGATTCTACAAACTGCAGCTGGCCGGCCCGGGCGTATCTGATCTTGGGATCGACCATCAGCCGGTAGGTATAGACTACATCCTCGGCGGTTACCGGACGGCCGTCGCTCCACTTGACGTCCCGCCTCAGCTGATAGGTCAGCTCTTTAAAATCCTCGGAAAACTTCCAAGACCGTGCCAACTCGGGAACGATGTTCATGGCCTTGTCGAAACGGTGCAGCCTGAGGAAAAGCTTGTCCTGGATATCGGTGGATGCGGTGTAGGAAAGAAGCAACGGGTTCAGCCAGGCCGGCTCGTTCTGGACCAGCAAACCCACCGTCAGGGTGCCGCCGGTTTCGCCCGCTTGGTACTTTTCCTGCTTGCTGCAGCCGGTCATCAAAACCAGGGCGGCCAAAGTCGGCAGCATCCAGCCTGCAACTATTTTTCTCATGGTCGGCTCCTCGATATTATAAGCGATTAAACTACTGTCCCACCTAAAGATATACCAAGCCGGTTAATTTGTCAAGGAAAATTTCTTGCCACTGGTCATGGAATATAGTATACTGATGATGCCGGCTCGGCGCCGTCCCTGGCCTTAAATATACCTTCCTGGCGGCAATAGTATTCCACTTTATTGGAGAGTTCGCATGTCTTTACCAATGATAGCAGACCTTCACTGCGATACCGCCATCAGACTGCTCAAGGGCCAGAGGTTGGACCAGGGAAAGGGCCATGTCACCTTGGAGCGCTTACGCCAGGGCGGCGTCGGCCTTCAGGTTTTCGCCTGTTGGATAAGCCCGGTTTTCCGCCGCGACAAAGCGCTGGAACGCGCTCGTTGCTTGGCTGAAGCGACCATCAGGGAGGTGCGCCGCCTTCAGCCGCATGTGCAATTAGTGACCGAAAGGAGCTCCTGGCTCCGGTGCCGCCGGTCGGGTAAAATCGGAGCCATGCTGGGCATCGAGGGCGGACACGGCTTGGACCACGACCTGCGACAACTGGAGGCCCTCCGAAAACTGGGCGTCCGGATGCTGACCGTCACCTGGAACAACTCCAACCTTTTCGCCTGTTCGGCCTGGCGGGCGGCCAAAAGCGGTCGGGATTCTGGTCTGACGGCGCTGGGCCGGGAGCTGGTAGACGAAGCCAACCGGCTGGGGATTATTCTGGACCTTTCGCACGCCTCGGGAAAGACCTTCTGGGACGTTATCAGTCTGTCCAGGAAGCCGGTTGTGGTCTCCCATTCCTGCGCCGGGTTTCTCCAGCCTCATTTCCGCAATCTCAACGACCAGCAGATTAAGGCTCTGGCGGCTTCGGGCGGCCTGTTGGGAATCAATTTCTATCCCGGCTTTCTAGGGCAGCGAGACGGGCGTTGCGGCCTGGAGCGGGTGGCCGAGCATTTCGCCTATGTCAGGGAGCTGGCCGGGGCAAGCTGTCTGGCCATGGGCTCCGATTTCGACGGCGTCAGCAAGCTGCCCCAAGGGCTAGAGGGTCCGCATCGCTTCCCCGCCCTGCTGCTAAAGTTGAGAAACAGGGGCTTTACGGCCGCGGAGCTGAAGGCCGTAGCCGGAGGCAATTTTCTGCGCCTGCTCGGCTGGTGACCCCTCTTGCCCCTAAGGAAGCCAGGGAACCATGAATCCCTTCTCCCAAAATTAGTTCCTGCCTTCCTGGTTTCCTAATAATTGGTCCAGACCGCTCATCTAATCCGCTTCGCCCCGAATGAACCGCTGGATGCGTTCGTCCGGGGATTTCTTTATCTGTTCCGGCGTCCCGCAGAAAATGATCCGGCCCTGATGCAGCATGGCCATGCGGTCGGCCACCCGGGCGGCGCTGACCATGTCGTGGGTGACCACCACCGAGGTGAGGCCCAGCTTTTTCTGTAGGTCGGCCATCAGGTCGTTGATGCGGTCGGCGGTTATCGGATCCAATCCGGTGGTCGGCTCGTCATAGAGCACGTACTGGGGATCCATGGCCAGAGCCCGGGCCAGCCCCACCCTTTTTCGCATTCCCCCCGAAAGCTCGGCCGGCATCAGGTGGCCGGTGCCGGCCATGCCCACCATCCCCAGCTTGTCATCCACCCTGGCCCTGATCTCCTCCTTGGAGAGCCTGGTGTGCTGGCGGAGGCCCAGGGACACATTGTCCTCCACCGTCAGCGAGTCGAACAGGGCCGAGCCCTGAAAAAGCATGCCGAAGCGCCGGCGAAGGGCGTACAGCTCCTCCTTGCGGATCCGGGTGATGTCTACCCCGTCCACTCTCACCGCTCCCCGGTCGGGCCGCAACAGACCGATGATGTGCCGCAACAGGACGCTCTTGCCGCACCCCGAGGCACCGATGATGACCATGGTCTCGCCGGCTTTTATCTCCAGGTCCACCCCGTCCAGCACCTGCTTTCCGTTGAAGGACTTTTGCAGGCCCGAAATCTCGATCATCGCTGTTTGACGATGAAGCCGGTATCGTTAATGTAGAGGTCGAACGGCTTTCCGGCCGGGTATTGGAAGACGCCGATGCCGTAGACCGCATCCACTAAGGGAAACGTCTTGGCCCGTTTCATGAGGAATTTCCAGTATCCTGGCTCCTCGGCCACTCGGTAGTTGGTTATCCGGGTGCTGTCCGGACTTTCCCAGCGGCCGGAGAACCGGGTGAGCTTGTAATAGATGCCGGCCCCCAGAAACCGCAAAAACGGCTTCCACCTTAGGATATAGCCCTCAGCCATCCACTGGTCTCCGGCCAGCTCGAAGACGTGGCGTTTGCCCGTGGCCGCATCCTCGAAGCGAATGTCGATGACACCCTCGGCTCCCGCAGCGGTGACCACCCCCACCGGCTTCTCGTAGGTCAGCCGGTGGAAGGTCTGGACGAACATGGAAAGGAAGGCGCAGGCGGCGCCGAGAGCCGTGAAAAGGAGAAACATGAATATCGAAAACATCAGTCCGTTAAGCCTCATCTTCCTCTTCCAGGTCCGAACCACGGCGAAGACCAGCAGCGCCATGCCCAGCAGGAAAACGACCGCGCCTATTAGTCCTGCGGAGAGGGCGAACTTATCCATAGCTAAGAATTCCAAAATGCATTATCTGAATATCCAGGCCGAGACGATGTAGTCGAATATCAGTATCATCACCGCCGCCGCCACCACCGCCTTGGTGGCCGCCCGCCCCACCCCGGCCGCCCCGCCTTCGGCGGCAAACCCGTGGAAGCAGCCCGAGGTGGCGATGATGATGCCGAAGAAGACCGACTTGACGATGCCGCCCATCAGGTCCCGGGTGTGGAAGTGGAAGCGCAGCCCGTCGAGGTAGACCTGGGTGGTGATGCCCACCGACAGCACCGCCACCAGCCAGCCGCCTATTAGGGCAATTAAGTTGGCGAAGACGGTCAGCACCGGCGACATCACCGCCCCAGCCACGAAGCGCGGCATCACCAGGTGCTCCACCGGATCGATGGCCATGGTCTCCAGGGCGTCTATCTGCTCGGTGACCTTCATGGTCCCCAGTTCGGCGGCGATGCCCGAGCCCACCCGTCCGGCCACTACCAAGGCGGTCAGCACCGGGCCCAGTTCGATAAGCACCGCCCGGCAGATGCCGGTGCCCAGCCAGATGGGCGGCACCAGGCCCTGCATTTGGTAGGCGGCCTGGACCGCGGCCACCATCCCGGTGAACACGGCCGAAAAAACCACCACCGGCAGGGAGTGGACGCCCATGGCCATCATCTGCATAACCGCCTGGTCGAACTGGCGGAAGAAGAACCGCAGCGACAGGACGATCCTGCTCAATAGAATGAAGGCCGAACCCCATTGCTGAAATCCAGTAATGACGGCCCGGCCCAGGGCAACCGGATGCGAAGTTTCTTTGTTTCTCAGCTTGCTTTCCTTACTCACCGCGGAGATGCTGAGTTTATTGTCGCCATCGGCGAAAAAAGCCACTCTGCCAACCCTGTTAAAATATTGGGAGACGGCCATTGGGCATCAGGCGGAGGCGACGCCGGGGCATCATGGTTTTTCGCTGCGCCCCAACGTAAAAAGAAATTACGGCTCGGGCTCGGCCCTGGTCTCCAGATTCTCAAATCGGGTGTAGTCCTTGAAGAATACCAGATTGAATTTGCCCACCGGGCCGTTGCGCTGCTTGGCCACAATCAGCTCGGCGGTCTCGGTATCCAACAATGACTGGCTTTGGGCCGACCCGTCCTGGCCCTTGTGGGCACCCAGATCGCGGTGGAGAAAGAGCACGACGTCGGCGTCCTGCTCGATGGCCCCGGACTCCCGCAGGTCTGAGAGTATCGGCCGGGAATCCTGCCCCCGCTGCACCGAGATACGCGACAGCTGGGAGAGGGCGATCACCGGCACATTGAGCTCCTTGGCCAGGGCCTTGAGGCTGCGGGAGATCTCCGAGATTTCCTGCTGGCGGTTTTCGGAGCGGCCCGAGGCCCGCATCAGCTGGAGGTAATCGACGATTACCAGTCCCAGGTCCACCTCGGCCTTGAGGCGGCGGGCCTTGGCCCTGATCTCCAGCGGGGTCAGGGCGGCGCTGTCGTCGACGAACATGGGGGCGCTGTGCAGGATGCCGGCGGCGCTGACCAAGGCCGGCCATTCGCTCTGGGAGATGTAGCCGCTGCGCACCTTGTGGCTGGAGACCCGAGCCTCGGAGCAGAGCATCCGCAGCACCAGCTGCTCCTTGGACATCTCCAGGCTGAAGATGGCCACCGGCACCTGATTGGCGATGGCGGCGTGCTGGGCGACGTTCAGGGCAAAAGCGGTCTTGCCCACCGATGGCCTGGCCCCGATGATCACCAGATCGCTGGGCTGCAGTCCGGAGGTCATCCGGTCCAGGTCGGTGAATCCGGTCTCCACCCCGGTGATGTGCCTCTTTTCCCGGTAGAGCTTCTCCACCAGCTCGAAGCTGTCGTGGATAAAGGCCTTCAGAGGCAGCAGCTGCCGCCGCAGCCTTCGCTCCTTGATGGAGAAGATCATCTGCTCGGCCCGGTCCAAAAGCTCCTCGGGGTTTTCGGCAGCGTCGTAGCTGGAGGAAACGATCTGGGTGGCGGCGGCGATCAGGCGGCGGAGCACCGCCTTCTCCAGCACTATCCGGGCATAGTAGTCGATGTTGGCCGAGGTGGCCACGCTCTCGGCCAGCCGGGTGAGATAGACCGAACCTCCGGCGTCTTCCAGCCATTTGAGGCGGCGCAGCTCCTCGGCCACGGTCACCAGGTCCACCGCCTGGTTCCTCTCGTAAAGGTTGATGCAGGCCCGGTAGATCTTGCGGTGGCCCGATGAATAGAAACTTTCTTCCTCGCCGATGATCTCGATGGCCCGGCCCACCGCCTCCTGGGACAAAAGCATGGATCCCAGGACCGCCATCTCGGCCTCGGCCGCCTGGGGCGGCACCCGGTCCACTATGGGGGCGATGTCAGGCATCAGGCCTCTCCGTCATAAATTTTTCTCACCAGCTGGACGTCCTCCCAAGTAGGGCGCTTCCAGCCCGGATTGCGCAGCAGAGCGGCCGGATGATAGGTGGGCACCAGCTTGATGTTTCGGTAATAGTGGATCCGGCCCCGGAGCTTGGATATGGGAACTGCGGTCTGCAGCAGGGTCTGGGAGGCGAAGGTGCCCAGGGCGCAGATGACTTTCGGTTTGATGATCTCCAATTGTGTGCGCAGGTGCGGCTCGCACTGGCGGATCTCCTCGGGTAGGGGATTGCGGTTGCCCGGCGGCCGGCATTTTAGGATGTTGCAGATGTAAACTTGAGATCGTTTTAGGTTGATAGCCTCGATGATCTTGGTCAGAAGCTGGCCGGCGGCGCCCACAAACGGCTTACCCTGCAGATCCTCGTCTTGGCCCGGAGCCTCGCCCACAAACACCAGTTTGGCGTCAGCCGCCCCATCCCCAAACACAAAGTTGGTCCTGGTCTTCCATAACGGGCATTTCCGGCAGGACGAAATCTCAAGGCGGTATTGGTCGAGGTTTGGCAGCGTTCGGAGCGGTGTCAGCCTGAGGTCAAACTCGGTTTCGCCCAATTCCCTTTGCTGGGCCAGGTAGCGGGCCGCCTCCTGTCTGATGTCGATTCTAACCATCGACTTCCTTAAGCAACATGGCCAACTGATCCACTATCAGCCGGGCGAAGTCATCCTTTCCGGTCTGGGGCAGACGTACCCTACGGCCGTCGGAGAATAAAAGCCATCCCTGGTTAACGGTGCTGCCCAAGGCCGAAGCGCTGTTGGCCACGATCATGTCCAGCCTTTTGGCCCTTAGCTTTTTTAGGGCGTTGGCTCTCAGGTGGCCGGTCTCCAAAGCAAAACCGACGATGGCCGTTCCTATTCTCTTCTTTTGCACGGCCTCGGCCACGATGTCCGGATTGGGCGTCAATTCCAGCCTGATCTTGTTGTCGGATCGTTTTATCTTTTTATTTCGGATAAACCGCGGCCGGTAATCGGCCACTGCGGCCGCCATAATGAGCGCCTTTGCTTTGGGCAACTCCCTCATCACCGCTCGCTGCATCTCGGCGGCGGTGCGCACCCGGATCAACAAATCAACCGCCGGAGGCGGGAGGTCGGCCGGACCGGCTATCAAGGTGACCACGGCTCCTTGGTTTCGGGCGGCCCGGGCCAGGGCGAATCCCATGCGGCCAGAGGAACGGTTGGAGAGAAAACGCACCGCATCCCAGGGCTCTTCTGTCCGGCCGGCGGTGATGAGAACCGGTATTCCGGCCAGACTCCGGCCGCGCCCCAACAGTTTCATGACGGCCTGCTCGATCTTTTCGATCCCGGCCAGCCGGCCGGCGCCTTTGGCCCCGCAGGCCAGAAATCCCTCCTCGGGATCGATGACAGACCACCCCTTTGACTTCAGATTTTCCAGGTTCTCCCGGACCGCCGGATTATCCCACATGCCCGAGTTCATGGCCGGGGCCGCCAACTTCGGGGCTTTGGAGGCCAGGACAACCGCGGTCAAAAGGTCGTCGGCCAGGCCGTGGGCCGCCTTGGCCAAAAAATTGGCGGTGGCCGGGACCACGGCCACCACATCGGCCAGCTCGGCCAAAGCGATGTGTTCTATGGTTTGGGGACGGGACGAGGGAAAGAGATCCCGGGCCACAGGGTTTTGGGTGATGGACTCAAACGAGGCCGGGCCCACCAAGCGGCAGGCGGCCTCGGTCATGGCCGCCACCACGTTGATGCCCTGCTGCCTGAGGCGGCTGGCCAAGTCTAGGGCCTTGTAGGCGGCAATGCTGCCGGTGACGCCCAAAAGAACCGTTGGCCTGTCGTCAGGGATATGGGCTTGGCGTTCCTGATCTTTTCGGTCAGCCGACCCAAAACGGAGTGAGGGCGATTTTGGCCGGTCAGTCATTATCCCTGAAGACCACTTTTTTGTCGCGGAGCCTTTCCAAAGCAATCTGGATCGGCTTGAGGTTGATGTCGGCCCGGCCCAGACGTCTCATCTCGTTGAGACGGCGAGCCTCCCTGGCGGCCACCAGCACCGCCATGTACTTGTTCTCCATGCCGTCGCTGAACTGTTCGATGGGTATGAAGTTCATGACGGCCTCCTACGGTTTGGATCCATACGCTTTGCCCCCTGTGATTTTGAATTTGGGATTTATCTGATGTCGGTCACCTGGCGCTGGTCATAGCGGGCCAGCCGGCAGCGCTCGGCCTCGATGATGGAAACCACCTGTCGTACCGCCGCCTCGAAGCTGTCGTTGATGATGAAATATTCGAAATCGCCGATCTCGGCCATCTCCAGTTTGGCCCGGTTCAGCCGCTTCTTGATGACCTCCTCGCTGTCGGTGGCCCGGCCCACCAGCCTTTTGGCCAGCTCTTCCAATGACGGGGGCAGAACGAAGATGCTGGCCGCCTGGGGATAGAGTTTTTTGATGGCCCGGGCGCCCACGGTGTCGATGTCCATGATGACGTCCACGCCGGCCTCCAGCTTTTGCTGGATGTGCTTTCGGGGCGTGCCGTAATAGTTGTCGTGGACCATGGCCCACTCGATGAGCTCGCCGGCCTCCAGCATCCTTTCGAACTCGTCCACGGAGACGAAATGATAATCCACCCCGTCCTGCTCGTTGGAGCGCGGCGGCCGCGAGGTGACCGAAATGGAATAGTGGATCTCCGGGTGAAGGCCGATGACCGCCCGGGAAAGGGTCGTTTTACCGGCCCCAGAGGGGGCGGTCAGGATGATGGGAAATCCCCGGCGGGTTGGTGATATCATGGCGTTCTTCGTTCGATTTTTAATATAACATATGAGAGAATGAACTGTCAAGCGAACCCGGCCGGCGCTCGACATTACAGAAGGGGACGAATCTCCTCCGTCCCCTTCTGTAACCGGGCGGCATCCCTTATTTGATTTTGGACTCCTTGGCAGGCTGGGTGCTGACCGAAGAAGTGTCGTACTCCACCTCCAACATCGGCGCGAACTGGGCCTTGTCCTTATACTCCTTGCAGACGAAGTCGCGATCCACCCCATAGTCGCCCACCGGGTCCAGGGCGATGCCGTGGCAGGGCTTCTTCGACACCATCCAGGCAGAAATTATGCCGGACACGTCCCACTCGTACCAAACCCCCGGCTGGCCGTAGGTGATGCCGCCGCGCAGGGTGAGGACCGAGGCTGCGGCCGTGTCCAGCTTTGGTGCGGTGCGCCAGGTGACCTTGTTCTCCTCCCAAGCCGAGAGTATCATCTTAGCTGCCACTTGGGTTCCGGCCGCCGAGCCGGCGAAATCGTTGTATAATCTGACCACCGCCCGCTTGGGAGAAACCCCCTTGGGCAGCCTGGAGACATCGAAATCCAGCAGCACCATCTTTTTGTCGGTGCCGCCAAAGCCCAAGAACATCTTGGGCACGGTCAGATCCTTGGTGGGATCGGTGCGGTCCTTCCAGCCGTAGCCCCCTCCGTAATTGGAATCGGGACGGAAAGCGTAGATCCAAGTGTCCTTGGTCACAGGACAGACAGCCTTGGCCGGTATGACGGAGAGCTGTTCCTCGACCTTGACGGTCTTCGGTTTATTGGCCTTGGCCTTCCGTATCGGTTTTGCCGTCTGGGCGAAAGCGCTTAACGTAAATGCGGCCAGGGCCACGGCTATGACCATAGATCTCCGAGTCATCGACATATCTCCTCTAAGGCGCCTGCGTCATCCTTTTCAGCCTGACCAGCACGAGGATGACACATAGGCTCCGGATTAAAACGACAGCCGCAGGCCGGCCCCCAGAGCCACCGTTTCCAGCGGGTTGAAGGATTTCAGATTCTCGGTGCTGGAAACTTTCAAAAGGCCGTTGGTCAGATTGATGCGGGCCGAGCCCATGATCTCGCCGAACGGCAGCGGTATGCCCACTCCGGTGCCGAAAAGGACGGTGGGCGGGGTTGTGTAAAGCTTGTTCTCCTCCAGGGCCAGGTAGGGCCAGCGCCCGGCCAGCCCCAGCCTGAGGTTGACCACCTTGATGTTGAGCGAGGTGCCGGCCGAGGCATAGGCCGTCCCCAGGTTTGGCCATTTCTTATCCAGCATGTCCATGCCGCCGTTGATTCCCAACCTAAAACCCCAGAACTTGAGCCCCAGCGAAGCCCGCAGGCTGGTCACTCCCGGCATCTCTATCTGTCCGGTATCCGAGGCTGATTTGCGGTTGTACTCCACCCCGCCTACATTCAATAGGGCCGAACCGTGGATGGAGGTATCGGCCGGGTTGAAGGCCATGGCCGACAGATCGACTCCCAAAAGCTGCGGCTGGCCGTAGGGCAGGCCGGCCCGGTTGTAATAGGATCCCTCCAGCTTATAGGGCAGACTCTGTTCCAGAGACATGGCCAACTTCAATATGGGGATTTCCATGTTGGCCCCCAACACTATGCTGTACTTGTTTCCCGAAAGCTGGCTGGTGAAGCGGTCATAGAAAATGGAGTCATCGAACGGGGTGGTGACCCTGATGCTGTCCAGGCGGATGTTGTTCGAGGTTCCGGTGATGGTGCCGCGCAGGCTGTCGATCTGCTCGGTGAAGTTGATGTTCATCTGGGCCACCGCCTCGATCCTGGTCTGTTTGACGCCTATCCCCCAGAGGAATGGCCCGGTCTTAGTGCCCAAACCCAGGAAAATCGGGCGGTTCATGAAATTGGCGGTTCCGGCGCTGTTCATCCTGATGGTGCCGGTGCCGGAGACCGTCCAGGTGATGGGGACGCTGTCGGGAAGCGGCACCCCTCCCAGCATGGTCCCCTGCGGAATGACATAGGGATAGCTGTATTGGAAGCTCTGGGTGACGGCCACCTCGCCCTGATCGATGCCGGCCTCGAAGCCGAAGTCGCGGGTCAGGCAGACGCCTATGCCGAAGGGGCCGGCTTTGCCGGCCACCCCGGCATAATCCAGTCCTCCCAGATCCTTGAGGCTCAGGGAGGCCGGCAAAACGATCTCGCCGGTGACCTCGGTGGCCTTGGTCAGCTTGAGCTCCATGTCGGTCTGATAGCTCTTGGACAGACTGCCGGCCAGGAACAGATCCAGTATCTTGGTGCGGCCCAGACCGGCCGGGTTGTTCATCATGCCGACGCTGCCGTGGCTTTGATTGAGATCCAGAAATCCCGGATCCAAGAAATAAAGGTTTAGATCCGGCGAGGACATGCTGAGGGTGGCCTCCAGCTTGGTGCTGACCGCAGCCTGGCCCAGAACCGGTGCCGCCGTCAGGGCTGCGGCAAGGATGATTGCCATGATCCGCATTTTGGTTCTCCTGTTAAACTTCACTTTTCGGTTGGATAAGTTCGACGGCGTAGGATACGTTGTGCCGGTCCGACGTTATTTGTTCCCCGTACTTCGCCCTATTCGATGTTCTGCACCTGTTCCCTGATTTTTTCGATCTCGTCCTTGAGCCCCACCGCCGCCTGGGCGATGCCGGAATGATTGGCTTTGGAGCTGATAGTATTGGCCTCCCGGTTCATCTCCTGCAACAGAAAGTCAAGCCGTTTGCCCACCGGCTTGGAAAGTTTAAGGGCGGAGCGAAAAGCTTGGAGATGGCTTTTAAGACGGACGCATTCCTCGGTAACGTCCAGCCGATCGGCCATCAAAGCTATCTCCTGGGCCAACCGCCGGGCCAGCTCCGTGTCCCGGGACGCTGCCGACAACGCCCGGCCGATCCTTTCCTGCAACGATCTTCTGGCCTCGATGGCCCGTTTCGGCGCCAACTTTTCAATTAGCGATAGCCCCTTTTCGATCTTGGCCAATCTCTTGGCCAACTCGGCCTGGAGCCTCTCCCCCTCCCTGGCGCGCATCTTGGCCAGGGCCGAAAGCGCCTGCTCCAATGGGCCGTGTATCATCTGCCAGGCCCGCGTTTCATCCATCCGATGCTCGGGGGCGGCCAAGATCTCGGAAAAACCGACCAAGGTTCGGACATCCACCTTGCCGGCGAGCTTTAGCTCCTTTTTAAGCCCCTTGAGGAGGTCGCGATAGTGCCGGGCGGCCTCCATATCCACCCTGGGCAGGCCGGCCTTGTCCTCCTGGCTCAGCGATACCGAAAGGGTGATCGTCCCTCTTCCGATCCTCTGCTGCAATAGCCGCCTCAGTCTGGGCTCCAGTGAGGCCAGGGTCCGCGGCAGTCTGACAGAGTATTCGGCATAACGCCCGTTGACCGAGCGAATTTCGACGGATACCAAGCGCCCTTCTTCGGAAGATTCGCCCCGTCCATAACCGGTCATGCTTTTGATCATGGCGACAATTATAGCAGAATATGGGACAAAGTCAATTCGAAATTGACTTCGGCGGCGCCGTGTTGTATCATAACCAGGATGAAGAACATCATGCCCGAAGAGAATTCGGACTACCTGCTTTTGGACTCGGGACTGGGTCGCAAACTGGAGCGCTTTTCCGGATACACGGTGGACCGGCCCGAGCCGCAGGCCGACTGGCCCTGCTCCCTTCCCCGGTCCGCCTGGGACGGAGCCGACTCCATCTGCCGGAAGGCCGGAGAATGGCTGGTCAAAAAGGATCCGCCGGAGCCGTGGATTTTCCGATGGAAAGGTTTAAAGCTCATATTGAAGCTGGCCCCCTACAAGCACACCGGAATCTTCCCGGAGCAACAGGCCAACTGGCAATGGCTGACGGAGACGGTCCTGAGGCTGGGACCCGACATCAAGGTTCTTAACCTTTTCGCCTATACCGGAGGCGCCACCTTGGCCTGCGCTTGGGCCGGAGCCAAAGTCTGCCATGTCGATTCCTCCAGGCCGGCCGTGGCCTGGGCCCGGGAGAACCAGATTCTCTCGGGGCTGGCGGACAAGCCGGTACGCTGGATAGTCGAGGACTGTCTAAAATTCGCCGCCCGTGAGTTCAGACGCGGAGCCAGATACCAGGGGATAATTATGGACCCGCCGGCCTTCGGCCGGGGGCCGGGGGGAAAAATCTTTAAGTTCGACCGGGACGTGCCCAAGCTGCTGGAGATCTGCCGGAAGCTTCTTTACGATAAGCCAAATTTTTTCCTTATCAACTCCTACCATGCCGGGTTTTCGGCCGAAAAGCTGGGAGCCTGGGCCTCGGCGCTTTCTTCCGACGGCCGCATCGAATGCGGCGGTCTGGGACTTAGGCAGACTTCCCAAGAAAGAATACTGCCTTGCGGGATTTATGCGCGTTTTAGAAATGAACCGCCTTCCCGGACTGAATGATGGCCGACTTAATGACGAAACCCGGCGCTTGGCTTGGCCGGGTTTCATTGTTTCCGAAGCTCAGGAATCCATCATTTTTGGTATGGCTCCTTCCCAGGCCTCGCTCAGTTTATCTACAGGGTACTCCACCAAACCCTCGATGACTAACAGATCGCCGCCGACCGTTCCCAGCCGCATCAAATCGATCCCCCGCTCCGCGGCTATTTCCGATAATTCGGCTTCGGACTCCGGCTTGGCGCTTATGACCACCCGTGTCTGGTTTTCACAGAAAAGCATCATATCCGGCCGTCCCGGCAGCCGGTCGAGATCCAATTGAGCGCCTGTTAGCTGACCCTCGGGTCCAGAGATGCAGCATTCGGCCAGGCAGCAGGCCAATCCGCCCTCGGAGCAGTCATGGGCCGACTTTATCAGGCGCCGGCTGATGGCCTCAAGCAAAAAGAGATGCAGTGCCTTCTCCCTCTCCAAGTCGATTTCCGGACACCTGCCGGCTACCCTGCCGTGAATCGTCTTAAGATACTCGGAGCCGCCGATATCGGGCCGGCGCTGCAGATCTCCGGCTAGGAATACGGCATCTCCCTGATCCTTGAACCACTGGGTGCTGATATATTCCAGTTTTTCGATGATCCCCACCATGCCAACCAGGGGGGTGGGATAGACGCTGTGGGTCTGGCTCTCGTTGTAGAGGCTGACGTTGCCAGAGATCACCGGAGACTCAAGCACCCGGCAGGCCTTGGCCATGCCCTCGACCGCCCGCTTCATTTGATAGAAAACTTCGGGCTTATAGGGGTTGCCGAAGTTCAGGCAGTTGGTCAACCCCAGCGGCTTGGCTCCGGAACAGGCCAGGTTCCGGGCGGCTTCGGCCACGGCAATAGCTCCGCCGTTAAACGGATTCAGATAGACATAGCGTCCGTTGCCGTCGGTGCTCAGAGCGATGGCCTTGTTGGTATTTCTGATCCGAAGTACGGCGGCATCAGAACCGGGCAGGACAACAGTATTGGTCCTAACCTGATGGTCATATTGTTGATAAGCCCAACGTTTGCTGGCGATGGAAGGCGTTGCCAATAAAGTTATAAGTGCATTATTATAATCCTTTGGTTCAGCTACCGAATTCTGGTCAAAATCGTTCAACTCTCTTAAATAAGCAGGTTCCATCCAATTCCTTTGATACACCGGAGCTTCATCCACCAAGTCCTTGATCGGGATATCGGCATAAACCTCCTCTCCCCATTTGACGCGCACCCTTCCGTCATCGGTCACCCGGCCGATTACCTGGCAGTGAAGCTCCCATTTGTCGAAAATCGCCTTTATGGCCGAGACGTTCTCCGGAGGCGCCACCACCACCATCCGCTCCTGGGATTCGGACAGCATGATCTCGTAAGGCGTCATCCCCTGCTCCCTCAGGGGAACCTGGGAAACATCCAGTTCGATCCCGGATTTTCCCCGCGAGGCCATTTCGATGGACGAACTGGTAAGTCCGGCGGCTCCCATGTCCTGGATGCCCACTGCCAGGCCTGATTCTATCAGCTCCAGTGTGGCTTCCAACAACAGTTTCTTGGTAAAGGGATCGCCAATCTGCACCGAGGGCCTCTTGGCCTTGGACTGGTCGGAAAGCTCCTCTGAGGCGAAGGTGGCCCCATGGATTCCGTCCCGTCCGGTGGTGGCCCCAACCGCCAGAATGGCGTTACCCAGGCCGGCAGCCACCCCTTTGACTATTTTGTCATGCTCCACCAGACCCAATGCCAGGACATTGACCAAGGGGTTGGTGGTATAGGAGGCATCAAAGTATATCTGGCCCCCGACGGTGGGGATGCCCACGCAGTTGCCATAGTCGGCTATGCCGGAGACCACCCCGGAAAACAGGTGTCGGACGTGGGGATCCGACAGCTCGCCGAAGTATAACGGGTCACAAAGGGCGATGGGCCGGGCTCCCATGGTGAAGATATCCCGCAGGATGCCGCCGATGCCGGTGGCCGCCCCCTGATAGGGCTCGATAGCCGAAGGATGGTTATGGCTCTCCACCTTCATGGCCACCGCCAGTCCGTCGCCAATGTCCAGAATGCCGGCATTCTCGCCCGGACCCTGCAGCACCTGGGGAGCCTGGGTGGGGAAAAGTTTCAACAGGGGCTTGGAATTCTTATAGGAGCAGTGCTCGGACCACAGCACCGAGAAGATGCCCAGCTCGGTGTAGCTGGGCGGGCGGCCCATAATCTCCAAGATCCTGCGGTATTCATCAGGACTGAGCCCGAAGCTGATTGCGGTTTTTTCGTCGGCCGCCGGCTCGTTAATCATGCTGGCTCGCTTTCGATTCCAGGCCTAAACTTTCACGGTCCTTGCTGGAGAGAAAACTGCGCACTACCAGGGGATCGAATTGTTTTCCGGCGTTTTTCAACAACTCCTGCACCGCCAGGGTGTGGCTCATCCGCTTGCGGTAGGGGCGGCTGGTGGTCATGGCGTCATAGGCGTCGGCCACGGCAATAATGCGGGACAGCAGGGAGACGGAATGGGCCAGCTTCCGGCCGGGATAGCCTAAGCCGTCGAAACGCTCGTGATGGTCGCGGATGATCGAGGCCGCCCATTCCAGCTTAGGGTATCGGGACAGGATGCGGAAACCCCGCTCGGCATGATCCCTAATTTCGGCCGTCTCGTCATCGGTCAGGCTCCGGTCCTTCTCCAGCATGTCGCTGTCGACCTGGAGTTTTCCAAAGTCGTGCAGCAGCGAAGCGATCTCCAGGGCCAGCATGTCCTTGGGGGAAAGCTTCAGCCGGTCACCGATGGCCAAGGCATAGCAGGTGACCCGGATCATATGCCCGTCATGGTAGGGCACCATCAGATCGATGTCGGCGGCCAGGGTGCGGAGCTTAAGCAACATCTCCTGCTGAGAGGGTATCTCCAAAATGTCCTCCAGCCGCTCAAGAAGCAAATGCTTGTCGGAAGATTAGCGGCTGCCTGACGGGAGAACGGCGGCCTCCGGGGTCTGGTCCGGCTTGCCGTTCATACCGCCCGCCGTTTCCCGGAGACGGATGACGGCTGCCTTCCGGAGAATAGGTGGGCCGCCCGGGCAGCCATGGCGGCCACCTCCCTTTGGCCTATGAATTGTTCCACCACCTCCGGGTCGAATTGCCTGCCGGAGTGGCGCATCAGCTCGGCCACCGCCTGCCGGTGGGTCAGGCGCCGGCGGTAGGGACGGCTGGTGGTCATGGCATCGTAGGCATCGGCCACGGCGATGATGCGGGACAACAGCGAGATGTCGTGCCCTTTCTTACGGTTGGGGTAGCCGCTGC
This sequence comes from uncultured bacterium, assembly GCA_964588285.1. Lineage (GTDB taxonomy): Bacteria > Edwardsbacteria > AC1 > AC1 > EtOH8 > CAZPNX01. Next base: position 67,491 of record CAZPNX010000001.1, on the reverse strand, counting down.
CGTCGTAACGTTCATGGTGGTCGCGAATGATGTGGGCCACCTTCTCCAGCTTAGGGAAACCGGAGACGATGTGATAGCCCCGCTCGGCATGGTGCCTGACCTCGGCCGATTCGTCGGCCGACAGCGATTCCTCCTTGTCCAGGGTTACCGCCTCCACCCCCACTTTGCCGAAATCATGGAGCAGGGAGGCGATCTCCAGCGTCAGCAGATCCTCCTGGGGCAGCTTCATCCTAAGCCCGATGGCCACCGAGTAGAAGGTCACCCTGATCATATGCCCGTCGTAGTAGGGCACCAGCCTGTCTATCTCCGCAGCCAAGGCCCTCAGACGGTAGACCATCTCCCTAGGGTCGCCGGCCAATATAGTATCCAGCCTCTTTAAAAGCGAGGCGATGGCGCCGACATCGGTCCGCCGGTACTGGCTGGATTTGCGCTTCATCGCTTCTCCAGGTGATCCTTTAGGGAAAGGAAAATCAATCGGCCGTCCTCGGAGCCCAGCAGGGGTTCCATGGCCCTTTCCGGATGGGGCATCATCCCCAGCACGTTGCCCTCCCGGTTGCAGATGCCGGCGATATCGTCCAGCGAACCGTTGGGATTGGCTCGGCCCCCGGTTTCCCCTTTTTCGCCGCAGTACCTGAAGACCACCCGGCCTTGCTCCTTCAACTCGGCCAGGGTTCCGGACTCGGCATAGTAGTTGCCCTCCTTGTGGGCTATCGGAATTCTGATAACCTGACCCTTTGACAGCCAACTGGTGAAGGGAAGACCGGCATTCTCCACCCTTAGGTGAACGGTGCGGCAGATGAACCTCAAATTCCGGTTGACCATCATGGCCCCGGGCAGCAGGCCGCACTCCAGAAGGATCTGAAATCCGTTGCAGATGCCGATGACCGCACCTCCTTTTGCGGCAAATTCCATCACTTGGGCCATTATGGGAGAAAACCGTGCGATGGCGCCGGTCCGCAGGTAATCGCCGTAGGAGAAGCCTCCGGGCAAAATGACACAGTCGAATCCCTCCAGACTGCGGCTCCGGTGCCAGATGTACTCGGCCCGGCAGCCGATGCCGTCGATGACGGCCCGGTAGCAGTCGTAATCGCAGTTGGAGCCGGGGAAGGTGATTATGCCGAACTTCATTTCTCGGCAACAAGCTGGTAGCTGAATGTTTCTATCACCGGATTGGACAGCACCTCCCGGCACATCCTCTCCAGCTGGGGACGTATCGCCTCGGGATCGGACCCTTCGAAGCTGACCTGGATGAGTTTGCCGAACCTGACGTCGGCGACGGCGCCGTAGCCCAGCGACTCCAATGATCGTCGGAGGGTGGCCCCCTGTGGGTCAAGCACTCCGGTTTTAAGCGTTACGTGGATTTCAGCCCGGATCACTTCACTGCCTCCGATTTCTTGTTTTTAGACCTAAATCCATGGAGGAAACGCAGAGCGGCCGCGGACAGGGATTTAACCAGCCCATAGAGGATATAGCCGCCGACCAGAGGAAACAGCATGTACTGGGGCCTCATGACAATGCCGATCAGCGCCAACAGCAGCAGCAAGTAGGCCAGATATGACCGAAAACTCTTGGCGGTGAGCTTGGGCAGGGGCGGATACTCGATGCGGCTGATCATCAACAGCGACAGTAAAAGAAGAAAGAGGGGCACCAGGTAGGGAAAGCAGAGCCCGTCCGACAGGCGGTGGCAAAAGATGACGTAGCTGACCAGCAATCCCCCGGCGGCCGGCACCGGCAGGCCGGAAAAGGCGCCTTTCTCCAGCAGGTTTTTCTGGGAGACGTTGAACCGGGCCAGTCTGATAACGCCGCAGACCACGAAGCAGAAGGCGGCTATGGTCCCCAATAGCTTTAGTTGGGACAAAGCCAAAAGGTGGATGACCAGGGCCGGGGCCATGACAAAGGAGATGGCGTCGGACAGCGAGTCGAACTCCACACCAAAGCGGCTGGTGTTTCCCGAAAGCCGGGCGGCCATGCCGTCCACCCCGTCGAAAGCCGCCGCCAGAACCACCAACCAAGAGGCGGTCAGATAATGGCCGCGGGCCGCCTCCAAAACGGCCAACATCCCGCAGAACAGGTTGCCGCTGGTGAAAACCGACGGCAGGAAGGCCGGAGCCTTCAGCTTGGGCGCAGCCATGCTACCAGTTACCCACGGCCGTCTTGCCGGCCCTAACCCGATCCCCCACCCGCACCGAAATGCTGGCCATCGGGGGCAGGAACAGATCCAGCCGGGAGCCCAGTTTGATCAACCCTATCCGCTGTCCGGCCTCCACCGACTCGCCCGTCTCCGGATGACAGACTATCCTCCGGGCCAGAACCCCGGCGATCTGCTTCACCAGCACTCTGCCCCTGGCCGTTTCGATGCCCAGATGCATCTGCTCGTTATCCAGCGAGGCCTTGTCTTTGTATGCGGGGAGAAACCTGCCCGGGTAATACTTCTTGTAAGCCACCCGGCCGGACACAGGGCTCCGATTGACGTGGACGTCAAGCGGCGACATGAAAATGCTCACTTGTCTGGCCCGCCCCTTGATGAAGAAGGGCTCATCGACTTCGGCCACCAGCACCACCCGCCCGTCGGCCGGAGATGCGACAATGTTTTCCCCCTCCGGAGGCTTTCTTTCGGGATCGCGGAAGAAGAACAAAAGGAAAAGAAAAACGATGCCGGCAGCCAGTGTCAAATAAAGAGGAACCCGGTGCCTGACCAACAGCCAGAGCAACAGGCTCAAGGACGCCAGAGAAGCGGCCGGAACGATGGCATCTAGGCCCTCGGGGGCAATTCTCAAGAGGCGGCCTCCGGGTACTCGCTGATGATGAGGCTGCCGCCTTTCTGCTGCCCCTCGGCCAGCATCTTGAAGGCCCGCTCCATCAACGGGGGGATGGTGATGCCGTCGTCGGGGAAGGTCATCACCGCGATGCTGACCGTGATCTGTTGGTGGGAGAACATCTGGTCTCTGATGGCCGGATCCTCATTGATGATCTTGCGTATCTTCTCGGCGAACTGGACGGCCTGGGGCTTTTCGGTCTCCAGCAGGATCACCCCGAACTTGTCCTCGTCCAGCCGGCAGGAGATGTCGATCTTGCGGACGTGCTCGGCCAGCAGGGCCCCCACCCGCACCAGCAGCTTGTCGGCGGCCACCGCCCCGTTGCTCTCGATGAAAGACAGGTAGTTGTCCAGATCCAACAGGGCAAAGGACACCCGGTGGCCGAAGCGCCTGGCCCGGTTGACCTCGGTCACCGCCCGGTCGTCGAAAAAGCGCCGGTTGAAAAGGCCGGTCAGGTTGTCCTTGGTGGTCAGCTGATCGAAGAGCCGGGCGTTGTCCAGGGCCATCGATCCCAGGCTCTGGTAGATGAGCAGCAGGTCGCGTTCCTCCTTGGAGCGCCTCTGGATCTTGCCCACCTCCACCACCCCCAGCAGGATATCATGCTGGATGAACGGAATGCAGAATACCGGATTGATGCCCTTCTCCTTGGTCTGCTCCAGACGCTGCTTGATCAAGTTGCTTTCCAGCTGGAAATCCTCCTTGGTCATGGTCACCCGCTTGGCGGCGGTGTGCCCCACGTAGCCGTCACCCACCTTGACGATAAGGTTGTTGGCCGTCTCGGGGGCAATGCCGATGGAGGTGAAGACCACCAGATCCTGACGCCCCTCGTTATAGCGGAAGAAAGCCAACTCCTCGGCATCGAACAGCTGTTGGGCGATGCGGATGAGCAATTGGGGAAGTTTTTCCTGCTCAACCTTGCCGCCCAGGGTTCGGGCCAGTTCCAGCAGCACCATGAAGGCATGGGAACGCTCGTGGCTTTCCTTCTCCAGATTGCTCAAGCTACACTTGAGGTTGGTGGCCATCTCCTTTAGCCGCCGCTCCTCCAGACGGAAGCGGGCCGCCTCCTCCTCCCTGGCCTTGTTCTCGAGGGCCAGTTTGGCCGCCTTGCTACTGGTCACCAAAAAGGAGATAAAGAATATCACCGCGGCCGCGGCGGCCACAATGAAAAGCATGGTCATGCCGGATCCTCCCTTTATTTACAATCCGATCCGCTGGAAAATGTAGTCCACCTTGTCGAGGTAACGTCCCAGGTCGAAAACGACGTCAAGTTGCTGGGAAGAAAGCCTCTGGGAGATCAAAGGATCGCTGCCGGCCAATTGGCGGAGCGAGCCGCCCTTTTCCCAGACCTCCATTGAGTTTTTCTGGACAACGGCATAGGCCTCCTCGCGGGAAAGCCCGGAACCCACCAAAGCCAGCAATAGGGCTTGGGAGTGGAAAAGTCCCCCTGAGGACTCGAGGTTGGCTTTCATCCGCTCCGGATAGACCCGCAGCCCCTGCACCAGCCAGACAGCCTTGTTCAGCATGTAGTCCAGGATGATGGTGCTGTCGGGTATTATCACTCGCTCGGCCGAGGAGTGGGAAATGTCGCGTTCGTGCCACAGAGCCACGTTCTCCAGGCCGGCCACAGCGTTGGCCCTCACCAGCCTGGCCAGGCCGCACAGCCGCTCGCAGACGATGGGATTGCGTTTGTGGGGCATGGCCGATGAACCCTTCTGCCCGGCGGAGAAAGGCTCCTCGGCCTCGCGCACCTCGGTGCGCTGCAGGTGGCGGATCTCCAAGGCCATCTTCTCGAGGGAGGCGGCGCAAAGGGCCAAAGAGCAGAGGAATTCGGCGTGACGGTCCCGCTGCACCACCTGGGTGGATACCGGCTCCGGGGTCAGCCCCAGCTCCCGGCAGACGTATTCCTCCACCGAGGGATCGATATGGGCGAAAGTCCCCACCGCCCCTGATATTTTGCCGCAGGAAACCGATTCCACCGACCTTTTCAGACGTTCCCGTTGGCGGAGGCATTCCTGCCACCACAGGGCCAGCTTCAATCCGAAGGTGGTGGGCTCGGCGTGCACCCCGTGGCTTCGGCCCATCATGGCGGTGTATTTGTGCTCGACGGCCCGCTCCCTTAAAGCCTGGGCCAGCCTGTCCAGTCCGGAAAGAAGCTCTTCACCGGCCTCTTTCATCAGCACCCCCCAGGCCGTGTCCAAGACGTCGGACGATGTCATGCCCAGGTGGATGTATCGAGATGAAGGCCCTACTCTCTCCCCCACTGCCGTCAGGAAGGCAATGACGTCGTGCTGGACTTCGTTTTCAATTTCGCTTATGCGTTCGATGTCGAACCCGGCCTTCTCCTCGATGGCCTTGAGGTCTCCGTCCGGGATTCGACCCAGCCGGTGCTGGGCCTGGCAGGCTAAAAGCTCGATACGCAGCCAAGTGTCAAACTTGTGCTGTTCCGACCAGATGGCCCCCATCCGGGGCCGGGTGTAGCGTTCGATCATCGATTCATACTATCTACAATTGTCGCCTTGATGTTGGTGCTCCTGCCCTACGGGCTGAAGGGTGACTCTAACGCGTTCACGTCATCCTTCAGCTTGCAAGGCGAGAAGAGACCCCAGGATGACGGGTGATGGGCCTTAGGCCCCGAACTTCTCCTTGAGGGTTATGAACCGCAGGTACTCGTCGATGTTGGCCAGACTGGGAATGACCAGTTTCCGGTCCGAAATCCTCACCAGCTTCAGATCTACCAGCTTTTTGACGATCTCCTCCACCTTGGCGCCCTCGATGCCAACCATGTCACCTAGAGCGTTGTAGTCGTAAGGGAAATCGACGATGATGCCTTCCGGAGTCTGGGCGCCGCGTTCGTTGGCCATGTTCACCAGCAGCGAGACCACCCGCCGCAGCTCGTCGCGGATCATCAGGAACTCCACCATCTTGTTGGTATCCCTCAGACGGCGGGCCATGGTTTCCAGTACGTATTCGATCATGGGATTGCTCTTGAGGTGGGCCTTGAAGGCCTCCCGGTCAATGATCAGCAGTTTGACTTCCTCGGCGGCCGAAGCCGTGGCCGACCGGGGGCTGCCGTCGATGACCGCCATCTCCCCGAAAAAGTCCCCCTCCTTGAGCACCGCCAAGGTCTTCTCCTGTCCGCCGGCGCTTCGGGTTATCTTGATCTTGCCGGAGCGGATAAGGAACATCTCGTTGCCGGGATCGCCCTGCTTAAAGAGTACCTCGCCGGGCTTTAGTGTTTTTTCGAATTCCTGTCCAGCCATGGCTATGCTTTCTTATATGATTCTACGGTTCTTTCCTTAAAATTCAGATTTAGTATAACACGAGTTGGACATTATTTCAAGGATAAAGAGAGGAAGGCGCAAACGGTAATCATTTTACATCGCTTGACATATGGCTCCGACTGGCCTATAATAATGGCCAAAGGGAAATCTGCTTTACGAGAGGAAGCTTAAATGGAAAACATGCCCCCGCAGCTGAACATCGAGATCGGCGAGAAGGAGGCCGAGGGAGTTTACTCCAACCTGGCCTTCATCACCCACTCCCCATCAGAGTTCATCATCGACTTTGCCCGGGTGCTGCCTGGAGTCCCCAAGGCCAAGGTTCATGCCCGGATAGTCACCACCCCACAGCACGCCAAGATGTTTTTAATGGCCTTGGAGGAAAACATCAAGAAGTTCGAGGCCCAGTTCGGGACCATCAAGGTGCCCGGGCCGGAGGAGAAGGCCATGGGATTCAAGTTCGACGGCCAGCCCCCGAACAAGAAATAGCCTTCTTTAGGCATCCCATAGTCAAGAGGGTGGGACCGCGGCCCCACCCTCTTGACTATCAATCCGAAAATCATCCAAGCTCATCCCTCCTCCTCCAGGTCCTCCTCGGGCAATACCCCGATCTCCTGTTTGACCTTTGGCAGAAGGTGTTTGGGCAGGAAGGCGTATCCCGCAATCAGGGTCGGGATCACGGCGCTGGCGATGACCACGGCCACCAGGAAGGAGTACTGGCCGGCGTCGATTATCCCGTGCGAATATCCGTAGAGGGCGGAAATGGTCCCGAAGGTGAGGCCGGTGGACATCAGCAAGGTGTAATACCAGCGCTCATGATGTTCCTGTCGGAAACGGCTGACCATCGGAAAAAGTCCGAATATCTTAGAGGCCACCTTGGATAAGAACAATACCAAAAACACCAGCGGCGCCGAAACCAGGGCCGGCAATGAGACCAGCGATCCGGCCCGGATGAAGTAGAACGGAGTCAAAAGACCCACCGTCAAGGTGCGGAGGCGCCGGATCCAGAAGGTGTCGGCGCTGGAGAACTCGGCCAGCACCATGCCGATGAGATAGGCCGGCAACACCGCCTCGCTGCCCGACCACAGGGCTAAGGCTCCCAATCCAAAGACGATGAGCATCACCCATTTGGTTCTGATGGCCGCGGTCCGGTAGGCGTATAACTTGGTCAGCCAGTGGGTGAGATGGGGCAGGGCCCAGAGCGCGGCGGCCATGACGGCCACGAAGATCAGCGTCCGGTAAGTGAAGGGGGCAAACAACAGGCCTAAGGCGATCACCGTTCCCAGATCGTTTACAAAGCAGGCTGCCAGTATCCCCTTGCCGAATTCGGTCTTATTGAGTCCGGTCTCCAGCATCACCGCGTAGACCACAGCCATGGAGGTGGTGGACAGGGCCACCCCGCAAAGCAGGCTAGACTTGACGCTCCAGTGAAGGAGAAAAAAAGCCACGGCGCTGCATCCTAGAAACGGCGCTAAGAAACCGACCAGACCGATGACGGACACCTCTTTCCACTTGGTCCTGATGACCTCGGGGTCCAGTTCGGCCCCGGCCAGAAAGGTGAGCAGAACCGCTCCTGATGATGCCAAAAAGCGCAGCCATTCCTGATTCGGCCCCAGCAGCTCCATCAACCCCATCCTGGCGGCTACGGCGGCGGCCAAGATGCCGACACAGATCTCCACCAGGGCGATGGAGATCTTAAGGTGATAGGCGATGATGGCCGAGAGCACCGCCAGTCCAAGCCAAACAAAGGCCACGGTGAAGATATGCTCCATGTTCGTCTCCTCATCGATCGCAAAACAAAAAGCCTATCGGATTGAAGTATCCGATAGGAGTCATCAGCCTTTCGGCGCTAAGGAGAACTCCATCTCCCATAATCTATTTATTGGAGCGGGTGATGGGAATCGAACCCACAATATTCAGCTTGGGAAGCTGACGTTCTACCACTGAACTACACCCGCTTATATACAACTGCGCCCTCAATCTGGCGCTGGCGAATTGCCTCCGAAATCTCATATAATTTTATCGAATTTGGGCTTCTTTGTCAATGGCCTCGATCACCGATGCTGCCGATATTTTCGTCAAGCAGCGATAATGGCCGTAGCGGCAGGTGCGGCCATAGCAGGGGCTGCACGGTTCTTTCTCATAGATCACCAAATGACCGCTTCCCCAGGGCCTGGTCCAGCCCGTGTTGGTGGAGCCGAACAGGGCCACCACTTTAGTCCCTGCGGCAGCCGCCAGGTGCATGACACCGGTGTCGTTGCTGACGAACAGGCGGCATTTCGAGAGCAAGGCCGCGCTCTGCCGCAGGTCCGTCTCCCCGGCGCAGGATGAGGCACCACTACCGATAGCGGCCGCAATCCGCCGGCAAAGATCCGCCTCGGCCGCCGAGCCGAAAATTATAAGGCGGCGGCCATTCTTTATCAGCGCCCGTCCCAATTCTATCCAGCGATCCTCAGGCCATCTTTTGGCTGGTCCATAGGTGGCGCCGGGGCCAAGGCCGATCGGCATTACACGGATATCTTTTTTGGCAAGCCATTTGTCGGCAGAAACTAACTCCTCCTCTAATAATTTGACAACCGGATCTTCCGGCGGCGAATCCCCTCCCAAAAGCCGGCAATAGTCCAGCAACAGATGGCGGGAGCGGAAATCATTCTTTCGGTACGGATACCTTTTCGTCAACAGCCAGCCGCGACATTCCGAATCAAATCCTATCTTCTCCGGGATCCCGGACAGAAAGGCGATGGCGGCCGAGGAGAAAGAGAGAGGCAGAATATAGCAGGAGTCGAACCGATAGCTTTTCGATCTCAAAGCGATCGAAAAAAGCGACTCGCCCCTACGAAACTCCATCAATCCGCCCACCGCCGGATGCCATCGGAATATATCGGTCACGGCTTCGTTGGCCAGCACCGAGATCCCGGCCTCCGGAGAGGCTTTTCTCAGTGCGGCCAGAAAGCCCAGCGACATCACCGCGTCGCCGATCCAGTTGGGCGCCCGAACCAGAATCCGCTCAGCCATCCAGCATTCCCTTCAACACCCGCCAAGCCTCCTGCGGTGAAATGTCCGACAGACATCTGCTTTTTCGGCGACATGGCTTGCGTCCGTGCAAACTGCAGGGGCGGCATGTCATCTCCCTCTCCAGCACCCGGCTCTCACTCATCCAGGGCGCAAAACCGAAGCCCCTGACCGTGGGGCCGAAGAAGGCCAGCACCGGAACCCCCGCCGCCTCGGCGATGTGCATGGGGCCGGTGTCATTGGTTATCAGTATTCTGGCTCCGGCAATGTTTGAAACCAGCTGTTTCAATTCTAACTGGCCACAAAGGTTGACTATCCTTTCGGAACTCGCTGTTTGGATTTTTTCGCAAACCTCCCGGTCTTCGGCGCTGCCGAACAGGACCAGATCGAAGGATGTCTCCTTAATGATGCGGGCGGCCAGCTCCGCATAGTGGCCGGCCGGCCACCTCTTGGAAGGCCAGTGGGCTCCGGGAGCCATGGCCATGAATTCTTTTTTTGCTCCGGTATCGGTGCCGGCTTTTTGGGGTTTTAATTTTGGGCGAATACCATCCAGGTTGATCCCCAACGGTCGCAATGCTTCCAGATAGCGTACATATACCGGAGCGCCGGCTTCGACAGAGCTCCGGCCCAAAAGCATCAGCCTTCTTTGCCAGGCTCTCTTGTCCCATCTCAAAACCCGGGCCGCCCTAAGACAACGGCAGATCATCCGGCTTCGTAGGTTATCCTGCAGGTCCACCGCCAGGTCAAAGTGCTGGAATTGGATCTGTCGCATAAAGGACAGCAGGCCCCTGGTGCCCCGGTGTCTGCCCTGTTCGTCGAAACACCAGAGTCTTGAGATCCGGGAATCTCCTTCCAGCAGGCCTGAGAAACGCTCCTTAACCAGAAACTCGACCGAGGCTTGGGAGAAAGCCTTTTTAAGAGCCTCGATCGCCGCGGTGGCCAGGACGATATCTCCGATGGCCCCCAGCCTGATAAGCAGGATTCTTTTCACGGCTCAGTCGGCTCCGGCGGCCGGCACCTGATCGAAGGCAGGCGCATGAACCCTAAAGTCCAGTAGGCCGACTGGAAGACGCCCAGAATGCAGATAGATAAAATGAAAGCCGGAACGCCGATGAGAAGTCCGGGCACCAGACCCAGCGCCAAATTGATGATCCCCAGGATGACAAAGGGAATGGCCAGTACAATTAAAGCCAGAACCACCGCCAGCCCCAGGGCCAGCCCGATGCCCAAGCCGATGGCGAACAGGATGACCGATTCCGAAAAATCGCACTTAATAAGCGACCAAGAGGAGCCGATCGACTGGAAAACCCGTTGCCGGTGCAGCACGCAAAAGCGCAACGAGTAGTTCCAGATCAGCCCGGCGGTTACCAAACCGGCCAGCAGGGGTATGGCCGCGGCCACCAGCCAAGCCACGCCCAGCACCTTGACGCCGGTGCCGCCGAAGATGACCATCATAATAGGCGGGCCGGCCGTCAGGGCCACGGCTCCGACGATGGCGGCGATCAGCAGCAATTGAAGGCCCAACACCGGCCAGAAAGATCTCAGGCCATGCGACAGAGCCGTTTCGAAACCGCTCTCCATCCCCTGTTCGGCGTCGGAAGCCCCGCGCACTAGGCTTCCCTGCGAGACCACCTGCAGAACCCAGAAGACCAGCCCCAAAGCCAAGGCCGCCAAGAGCAATACAGCCACCAGCCCCGGATTGGCGGCCGCCCATTCCCAGGCATCGCCAAGCTTCTCGGCCGCCATCTTGTTGTCGATATTGGGCGAACCAGCCCCGGCGAAAAAGCCGAACACCCATAGGTATCTTTTGCGCCAGGCCAAACCCAGGGCATCCTTGATTAGCTTTCCGTATTCCATCTACGGTTCATCACTGCTTTGTTGTTTGGATAAAGTCAGACCTAATCCATTGACATAAAGACTGCAGCGCTCTTTCGGCCAGGGCCTGCCCCTTCTGTCTTTTATCCCGGATCCTGGAACCCAGCGGCGGCAATAGCCCAAAATTGGCATTCATCGGTTGGAAAAACCCTTGGGCCGGGCCTTGGGATACATAGCGGCCGAGGGCCCCGATCATGGTCTCACGGGGTGGGGTTGAGGCCGGCTTTCCTAACAAAACCCGGGCACAGTTTATACCGGCCAGCAGACCGGCTGCCGCCGACTCCACATAGCCCTCCACACCGCACAGCTGGCCGGCAATGAAAAGACCGGCTAGGCCTCTTGACTCCAGGCTTTCCGACAAGACGCGGGGCGAGTCAATAAAGGTGTTGCGGTGCATGCTGCCATAGCGCAGGAACTCAGCCCTTTCCAGACCCGGGAGCTGGCGGAACACCCGCCTCTGCTCCTCCCGAACCAGCTGGGTCTGAAAGCCCACCAGGTTATACATGGAGCCTTGACGGTCTTCGGCTCTTAGCTGGATTACGGCGTAAGGCCTTTGGCCGGTGGCCGGATCGCGCAGTCCGACCGGTTTCATCAAGCCGAATCGTAGAGTGTTTACGCCCCTGGAGGCCAGTACCTCAACCGGCAAGCAGCCCTCGAAATATCTGCCTTCCTCGAAACCGTGAGGCTGGTGACGCCTGGCCGTTATCAGGTTTTCGACCAGTCTTTGGTACTGCCGGCGGTCCAGGGGAATGTTGAGATAATCTCCGCCCTCCCGGCCGTAGCGGCTGGCCCTGAAAAGCTTGGCCAGGTCTATGGATTCGGCCGAAATGATGGGAGCGATGGCATCAAAGAAGAACAGATTTTCCGATCCGAACAGCGCGGCCAGGGAGGCTGCCATCGGTTCCGAGGTCAGCGGGCCGGTGGCCACTATGGCCGGCGCTTGGGGAACCGAATTGAACTCTTCGGGTATAACTTTTATCAAGGGGTGGGAAATGATTTTTTGGGTCATCTCCCAAGCAAACATCATTCGGTCGACTGCCAGGGCCTTGCCTGCCGGCACGGCGCAGGTTTTGGCGGATTTAATCACTACAGAATCCAGCACCTCCAGCTCGGCTTTCAGCAATCCGTGGGCGTTGCATCTTTCCACCGATTTGAGAGAATTGCTGCAGATCAGCTCGGCCAGAAGGCCGGTGCTGTGGGCCGGGGTAGTCCGGGCCGCCGGCTGCTGTCTGCCGGTGAACCTCATTTCGTACAATTCCACCCCGACCCCGCGTTCGGCCAGCTGCCAAGCAGCCTCGCACCCGGCCAGACCTCCGCCGATGACTGCCACCGATTTGCCGGTTTTAAAATTCAAAGCTTACACCAAGATGAAGGCAAAATCAAGATAAAGCGGATAACGGCAGACCGCCGGTTACTTCCTCAGGTTTGAGTTTTCCCCGGGCCCACAGCATCCTTTCTACCATGATGCAGAAAAATCTTTCTAGGACACTCTTAACCGCCGGCCCCTCCAGAACGCCCAAAGCCCTGGCCACGGCCTCGAAGGTGCAGACCCTGGACGGGTGGCTTTGCGTCCTAAGGCGGTAGGATGATGGCCCTCCTGGCGGAAGTCTGACCCTGGTCAGGTTTCTCACCGAAGGCTCTCGCCGGGCCATTCTGGCTGCCTGGCTCCAGCTGCCGTCCAGGGCGATCAGGGCCGCCGGGCCGTCCAGTCCTTCAGCAAAGGCCCTGTCCAGAGCCACGGAATCGGACGAAGGGTAAAGCACCAGGCCGCAATAGCCATCAGGCACCAGGCCCGAGGACTCGGTCGGCCCGTTCCTGTCTCCGCGAAGACAAACATAGCTGTTTGAAAGCGCCAGCGGCACCAAACGCCCGGTATTGCTGGTGCGGCCGCGCTCCGAAACGTGCATGATCAGACCCACCCTGGTCTTAAGCTCAAGCCGCGGAGCTAAGGAGCAGAGGCATAATTCCCGGACCATCAGGCAAACGGGGCAGCGCGGTTTCTCCCGTGAATTTCGCATGGGAATATTTTACCATAAAGACACGAAGACACAAAGTATTTTTTAAGAGCTCGAACCGGCCCAATGGGTTGACAGCTAAATCTAGCCTTATGCCATTTCCTTTCTTTTGTCATTCCCGCACGTCCACAAAGCATAATCTGAAAGACATGATGGGTTCGGTCCAGGCTCCGGCGGAAATACAGAAGCAAGAACCAAAGGCAATCAAGACCTGAATATTATTTTTCAAGGGTATGACAACCGATTTAGTGTACTAGTTTATTTAACCAAGCAATAAAAAAGCGGGGTGTCCCCCGCTTTCCCTCATTCATTCCTCTTGGTCTCCTCGGTCGGCGGCTCCCACTTACACTTGGGACAGGCCAGATACTGGCCTCGGGCTTTGCTGTAACGCTGCACCAGATGTCCGAAGCCGCAGGATTCGCAGGCCTTGGCTAGGGGACGGTTCCAGACCGCATACTTGCAGTCGGGATAACGGGTGCAGGAATAGAAGCTTTTGCCCCGCTTGGAGCGCCTCTCGGCCAGTTCTCCGCCGCAATCCGGCTCGGGGCAGGGGACGCCGGTGGTGATAGGCCGAGTGCTTTGGCACTGGGGATAGTTGGAGCAGGCCAGAAATTTTCCGAACTTGCTTCGCTTGACCTTCATGGGACTGCCGCACTTTTCGCAGGTCTGGCCCTCGGCGTCCTTCAGGTCCTGCTCGGCGTCCAGGGGCATGGTGGTTTTGCAGTCCGGATAGCGGGAACAGGCGTAGAACTTGCCGAAGCGGCCCCATTTGATGACCATGGGCTGGCCGCACTCCGGACAGGCGATATCGGTCTTCACCTCCAAAGATCTCTTCACTTCCTGGCGTCCGGCTTCGGCAGACTTCAAATCCTGGGAAAACGGACCGTAGAAATCCTTCAGTGCCTGGACCCACTCCAGCTTCCCCTGCTCTATCTTGTCCAGCTCCCCCTCCATGTCGGCGGTGAACTGCACCTGAAAGACGTGGGGGAACTTCTCGGTCAGGATGCGGTTGACCACCATCCCCAGCTCTGTGGGCTCCAGCGGCCCCCGCTCCTTGGTGACGTACTCCCGGTCGATGATAGTGCTCAGGATGACGGCGTAGGTCGAGGGCCGGCCGATGCCGTCGGCCTCCAGGGCCTTGATGAGGCTGGCCTCGTTGTAGCGCGGCGGCGGCTCGGTGAAGTGTTGTTTGGGCAAGAGTTCCAAAAGCTTCAGGACCTCGCCCGGTTCCAGCAACGGAAGGTCTTTCGACTCGTCATACTGCTCACTGTCTTCCTCCTGCACGCCGTAGGCGGCCAAAAAACCGTTGAAGACCAGTTTGGAGCCGCTGGCCCGGAACAAAAACCTGCCGGCCTTGATGTCGGCCGACCGCACCGAGTAGACGGCCGAGGTCATCTGGCAGGCCAGAAAACGGCTCCAGATGAGGCCGTAGAGCTTGAATTGGTCGGGAGTCAGGTACTGTTTGACGCTTTCCGGCGTGCGCTCAGCCGCAGTGGGCCTGATGGCCTCGTGGCCCTCCTGGGCGCTCTTGCGGGAGCGATAATGCTGGGGCTCGGGCGGCAGATAGGCATTCCCAAAATGCGAGGTAATGAAGGACCGGGCCGCGGCCACCGCCTCGGGAGCCAGGCGCACCGAATCGGTCCTCATGTAGGTGATCAGGCCCACCGCTCCCTCCGCCCCCAGCTCCACTCCCTCGTAGAGCTGCTGAGCCACCGACATGGTCTTTTTGGCCGAAAAACCCAGGCTGCGGTAGGCCGCCTGCTGCATGGTGCTGGTGATGAAGGGCGGATAGGGGTGGCGCTTTTTGTCCCGGGTGTCGACCCCGGACACCGCAAACTCGGCACCCCTCAGCTCGTTGACGATCCGCCGGCTGGCCTCCTGGTCCTTGATGTGCGGTTTCTTTTCGTCTATCTTGACCAGGGCGGCCTCGAACGGGCCGTCATCCCTGCCCTGGAGGCGAGCGGCCAGGGTCCAATACTCCTGAGGCTTGAAATTTTTTATCTCCTCCTCGCGCTCGCAGATGAGGCGCAGGGCCACTGTCTGAACCCGTCCGGCCGAAAGGCCCCTTCGCACCGTCTTCCATAAAAACGGGCTCACCTGATAGCCCACCAGCCGGTCCAGTATCCTCCGGGCCTGTTGGGCGTCCACCTTCTTCTGGTCAATTTTGCCGGGATGGGCGATGGCTTTGGCTACGCTCTCCTTGGTGATCTCGTAGAACATGGCCCGGCTGATCTTGCCGCCCTTGCCCTTGATCTCTCCGGCGATGTGCCAGGCAATGGCCTCGCCCTCGCGGTCCGGGTCGGTGGCGATGAAGATTTTCTCGGCCTTGGCGGCCGCGGCCTTGATCTGGG
Organism: uncultured bacterium; assembly: GCA_964588285.1. Classification (GTDB taxonomy): domain Bacteria; phylum Edwardsbacteria; class AC1; order AC1; family EtOH8; genus CAZPNX01. The sequence continues at coordinate 52,144 of CAZPNX010000001.1, read as the reverse complement.
CCAGGACCTTGGCCTTGCCCTTGATGGGGACATAGGTGGGCTGGAAATCCTTCTTGAGATCCACCCCCAGCTTGCTGGCCGGCAGGTCGCGGACGTGTCCCATGGAGGATACCACCGAGTACTCCCGCCCCAGGTACTTGCCGATGGTGCGGGACTTGGCCGGCGATTCCACTATGACGAGCTTCTTGGCCATCGTGTTCAGAGATTGGATTTCATCAAAGGACGGCTATGATACACTATGAAGGCGCTTTTGTCAACCCCGTCCGGACGCTTCCGCCCCATAAAGTAAAAAAGTAGCCGGGCTGCGGCTACTGATCTTATCCGGAACAACTTAAAACTATACTTCAGTAGACCCTTTTATTCAGCCTGGTCTGGCTTTTAAAGGTGTTCGATGATAAATCCCAGTAATATTTTCTGCCGAAGGGTTCCTTCGGTATTTCAGAAAGCAGTTCGGCCATCATCAGATCGCGAAAACCTGACGGCCACCGGCCCTGCTCCGAACGGAAGCGGGCCGCCAGCGAGTTTAAGCGCTCCAACTCCTCCTCCATGGCGATGGCCCTCAAATAATACTCGGCCACCGCCCGATCCAGAGGATCTTTGGCGGTATCGAAGAGCTCCTGCCACATGGCCTTGGAAACCTCGCGCCGGCCGGTCTTGCGGTATATCCATCCGGCAAAACGCAAGGCGCCTTCCCAGGCGTTGGGTTTCTTGGAGGCTTCGACAAACTGGAGGGCCGCCTCCTCGTCCCGGCGCAGAAAGGTGTAGAGGATGAAACCCTTCATATAAGGAAACTCCCAACGATCCGGATTCAGCCTCTTGGCCTTGTCCAAAAGTTTTAGCGATTGGATACTATCCTGTGCGTCGTGCACTAAAAGCAGGGCCCCGAAGGTGTAGGGATAAACAAAGCGGGGGTCGAGGTCGGTCAGCCGGTCGATAATGGGAAAGAGATATTCGTACTTCTGATCGCGGCGCATATGATAGGCGTAGTACTGAATCATCCTCAGCCACAGGTAGTCGGCCGCCACCAGCTCGTTGCCGGCCGCCAAGAGCCTGACCGCTTGGGCGGTGGGAAAGTACATCAGTTCCCGCACCGATTCCTCGCTGCTCAAATAACTGCGGTCATGGGCCTGCAGCAGCCAGACGGCCGAGGCCAGCAGGGCCAGGATGATGACTATGAGGAGAAGCTTTTTCATGCGCCGAGTCAGGTCATGATTCGACCTTGCACGGCCTGACGACAATCCGTCACTTAAGGTCCTTCCTCTCCAGGATGGCCGAGGATATCAGCAGGACCAGGGAGGTGTAGATCAGTATATATGCCAGCATGATCAGCACCTTGCCCCCAGACACCGGCAGTCCGTAGACGGCCTCGTTGCGGAAGCTGCACAGGTGGAGGTTGGGTACCAGATATGAGGCACCCTTGACCGCCAGCTTGACGAAGGTCCCCGGCATGCGCTCGGCGAACAGTCGCAGCTGATCGGCGGCCGTGCCTGCGATATAAAGGCAGATGGTGAAAACGGCCGATAGGGCCGGGGAGGCCAAGGTGGAAAAGAAAATGGCCAGGCCGGTCACCGCCGCCAGTTGCAGGAAAAGACCGGCCACGGTCAGGACCAGCAGCCAGTCCAGCCTGCCTCCCAGCGACAGCACCGTGGCCGCCAAAACTGCGAACATCACCAGAAAGGCCAGCAGAATGGTGGCCATCAGGCCGAAATACTTGCCCACCAAAAGCTCCCAGCGCCGCACCGGTTTGGCCACCAGCACGTAGATGGTCCGTTTGTCCAGTTCCTTGTGCACCAAGGCGGTGCCCACCACCACTGCGATCATCAGCCCGAACAGGGCGATGGCGGCAAAGCCGAAGTCCTTCATGATTTTCAGCTCCTGGCCGATGGCCAGGGGTATCACCAGGCGGGAGCCCGGCAGCAGCAACAGGACGAAGACCACCAGTCCGTAGAGGATCCGGTCCCGCACCGTCTCCTTGAAGGTGTTTTGGGCGATGGCAAGTATGCGTTTCATGGCTTGTACCCGATTCTACTTACTCCGCTCGACACCTCTCCCTTGATGGGAGAGGACTTAGGTGAGGGTGCGCTGGCACGCCTCCCTTATCTTCATCAGCACACCACTTACGTTCTTTATCACTTCCGTGTTCCAAAACCTAAGCACCTCGAACCCCTGGCTTCCCAGCCACTCGTCCCTGACACAATCCCTCTCGGCCTGAGCTTCCTCGGCATGCTGGCTTCCATCCAATTCCAATATCACCTTGGCTTCGAAGCAGACGAAATCTACTATATATCTACCTATAGGGGACTGCCTTCTGAATTTGAAACCCGCCAGTCTTCTATCCCTTAAATGCCTCCACAATAACCTTTCGGCATCAGTGGAACCCTGTCTCAAGCTTCGGGCATGGCGCACCAAGCGGGACATGCCCTCACCCTGCCCTCTCCGATCCCGGAGAGGGGGCCGCCGGCCGTCTCGAAGCCTCGACCCGGCTCGGCACAAGTACACCCGCCGCATGTCAAGTGGCCGTAGGTTTTATCGGGACAAGGCGGCACTCAACGACCAGCCAGCCCTTTGACCTAACCCCGGCCCCTTCCCCGCAGGGGAAGGGGCCGTCCCTCTCCCTGCGGGGGAGGGAACAGAGGGTAAGGTCCTCAACCCGGCTTCCGGCCCCGGGCCTTAACCTGCCTGGCAAAGTAGGTTTCCAGGTTCTCCCTTTGTGGGGTCACGGAGATTACTCTGCCTTTTTTCTCAATAATCGCTTTAAGAATATTATCTAAATGCTTGATATCTTTTATCTTAAAGATTGTCTGATTGGCCACGTTCTCCACCGTCGCCTCCCGGTACTTAAAGCCTTGCTTGAGGTCCTCGGCCACGATTTCAACCCACGAAACCGCGTCTTTCATCAGTTCGGGAAGGGTTCCGATGGTATTCACTTCTCCATTGATAATAATGGCCACCCTGTCGCACAGGGCCTCGGCATCGGGCAGGATGTGGGAACTGAAGAAGATGGTCTTGCCCCGCCTTCTCAAGTCCAGCATCAGGTCCTTGATCTCCTTCCTCCCTATCGGGTCCAGGCCCGAGACCGGCTCGTCCCACACCAGGAAGTCGGGGTCGTTGACCAGGGACTGTGCGATGCCGGTCCTCTGCAGCATCCCTTTGGAGCATTTTCTCAAGGGCAGGTTGGCGGCATGAGACATGCCCACCATCTCCAAAAGCTCGGCCGCTCGTCGACGGCGGAAAGCCCGGTCCTGGCCGAACAGCGACCCGCAGAATTCCACGAACTCGCCCACCTTCAGGTAATCGTAAAAATATGGGTTCTCCGGCAGGAATCCGGTGCGTTTTTTCACCTCCTGGGAATGCTCCACCAGGTCATGGCCCAGGATGCGGGCCGTGCCCGAGGTTGGCCGGATGATGCCCATCAGGGTCTTGATGGTAGTGGTCTTGCCGGCCCCGTTGGGGCCCAAAAAGCCAAAGATCTCCCCTTTTTGCACCTCCAACGAGATACTCTTGAGCACAGGGATGGGGCGGAATCTGAGGTGCTCCCAGTCGTGGAAGGTCTTGGAGAGGTTTACGATCTGGAGGATGGGTAGGTGCATGTCTTGTATCCAACAATTAACTTGCTAAAACCATATTTCTACCACACAAATCACTATTGCCCGGATCTCAACACTAAGCTTAGCGGTGCATTATTGCCATAAGCTGTTATTACATATCTTGATGCGGCGTTTTCTACGCCGTTTGTCACATTACCTAATTGATTATAGGCTGTATAATAAACGTTACCGCTGGGTGCAACCGCTGGTGGTCCAGCCGCTAAGTCATCTAGTGCATTTGACGCGCGGTTGAACGGGTTAGCATATCCTGCATGGGGGCTTATAAGCGCATTGGCGGGGAATGGTGGTATCCTGACGCCTTCGGCAATGGACGAATTTATCCCTGCTGGAATGACGGCAGACACTCTGACATCAAGACCGCCCGGGTATGTGCCGTCGGCCATGGTGTTGAACTCCTCGACAACGCATTGTAGGGTATGCATATTCGCTTTTAAGGAGGCCTCAAGCGCCCGCAAACGCATAGAGATGTAGTTGGGGACCGCGATAGCCGCTAATATGCCGATAATGACGACTACGATCATCAACTCGATGAGGGTGAAGCCTCCGGCGTACTTGAATTTTTCTTTCCCAGGCTCAGTAGCAGGAGTTGTAGGGCCAATGGAGGGTTTTCCCTGAGGCTGCAGACTATCCATCATGGCGTTGAACTCCATCGCTAGCTCGGCGAAGCCGTCGTTTTTCCTGAACTTCAATGGCTGGCCATGCCAGCCATTCTGTCTGATGGATTTGAACTCGTTTTCCAGCCTCACCAGCGGCCCCAGTATCGAATGGGAAATGTGCAATCCCATCCACAATACTAAGAGGACTGCCGCCGGAAGGACCGCTGCCAGCAACATATGGACTCGGTCGAAAATCTGGATCATCGACATCTTTCCGGAAGCAAAGGCCGAAGATGTTACGTGGATCCAGATGGTCAGATATATGCAACCGCCAATCAGCAGGATGCTGATCAAAGAAATTCCAAGTATCCTGAATACCAGGCTAAGCTGCATCCGCTTATTGAGCAGAATGCTTTTTCTTCTGTTCCCGTGCTTCATGTCGGCCTCCAGTATTCTTCTGCAAAAAACGATTTTTTCCCAACCTCTTCGCTAAGATTCCGGCCGGATAATTGACGGCATTACTCATCGGCGAATCGCACCCACCGGCCGCCCAACCAGCCACTTTCTGTTGCGTAGAATAACCATGGTGCCGGTCGCATATCTTGTTGACTTTGCCCGTCCTCTTTTTTTAAAAACCACCTGGTAGTAGACGATGGCTCGGGCCGGGCTCTGGTAGACCGTGGAACAGCTGTCCAGATACAGCCATTCGATGTCCTTTATCGTCATCAGATATTCCGAGGTCATCCCCGGTCGATAGTAAATCTGGGTGCGCAGCATTTTGTCGGCATTGCCCTCGGCCACCGCCTGCCAGTAGCGTTTGACCCCGGCCTCGGGCGTGTCGGAGGCGCAGGACATGAGTCCGATCACAGCTAGAGAAGCTAATAATCTTTTATCCAAGAATTTAACCCATCACCTTACCCCTTCTCTCGAGAAAAGGAGGCGAGAGATTTCCTGTCCGCCTAAAATTCATTTTGTGAATTTCGAAAAAGATGGGCCGTATTTTACAATACGGCCCATCTTCCATCGAGCTGATTATTACTGACCAGAGGTCAATACAGTCGCTATGACTGCGGTGACACCGTCACCATCAATCTCGTACCGCACGGCAGCTCCGATCGCAGCTGGTGTAGCTGCCGCGTTGTCAAAGGATTCGAAACCGACTGTCCCCGAAGTGCCGGGAGCGTGCACCGCATTGATACCTACCGACTGGAACGCGTTATTGGCGCCCACTATCGGATTTCTCATGTTGGATGGGACCATGCTGTTGGCAGCGGCAGGAGTTAAGCCGGCAGCTGCGCCACAAAGCGAGCGAGGATCGGCTGCCAATGGATCGCCAGCGCCGAAAATGACTGTTCTTACTTGCCCTATGGTTGTAGCGCAGTCCGAAGGATATGTTCCCTCGGTAATGGTGCTAAAGTCCTCGGCCGCCAACTGGATTGTATGCATGTTAGACTTGACGCTGGCTTCCTTAGCCCGGTTTTGCATGGAGATGAAGTTGGGGATGGCGATGGCTGCCAAGATGCCGATGATGACCACCACGATCATCAGCTCGATGAGGGTGAAGCCTTTGTTGTTCATCCGTTTTGCCTCCTAAAGTGTTAAATGGTTGGTTGTTGGTTTTGTTAGAATTCCATTAAATTATAATGCAATCGAAGTGCCAAAGTCAACAGTTTTTTATAATTTTTATGATTTTGTTAGTCTTTGAATATAAAGAGTTTATAAATCACAGATATTTCCAGCAATGTTTTCTTAATTTTCTTACTGTTCTTTTATATTGCAAAATGCAACTTTTCGCATTTTGCAATATGCCTTGTTCACTTAGAATCGATGGGAACGTGGCATATACCGAGCGCTGCCCTGAGCATAGCCGAAGGGCATGTTCGAGGTGGGTATGTTAGCCTTCCAGCCCATACTGCTTGATCTTCCGATACAGCGTGGCGTAATGTATCCCCAACCTTTTGGCCGCCAGCTTCTTGTTGCCTTTCTCCTCCCTAAGAGCGCGGACAATGGACTCCATCTCCTTTTCGCGCAGGGTCCCTTCGCCGGCCCTGATTTCAGGGATTTGTTTCTGTGACTTCCCAGCCTCCTGAACGTTCTTGGGCAGGTCCTCCAATTCTATTTTGACCGAATCTGAAACCACCACCGCCCTTTCCATGGCGTTCTCCAGCTCCCTGACGTTCCCAGGCCATCTATACGATTTTAAGGCCTTCTCGGCCCGCTCGGAAAACCCCATCATTGGCTTTCCCGTCTTTTGGCAGTATTTGGCGATAAAGTGCTCGGCCAACAGCAGGATGTCATCCTCCCGCTCCCTTAGGGGCGGAATGCTTATGGGGATTACATTAAGCCGGTAGAACAGGTCGCTGCGGAACCGGCCCTTTTCCACCAAGTCTGCCAAAACGGCATTGGTGGCCGAAATCAACCTGACATCCACCTTGATGGGCTTGGAACCGCCGACCGGAACGATCTCCCTCTCTTGCAGCACCCTTAAAAGCTTGACCTGGATGGCCGGCGAAGTCTCGGAAACCTCGTCCAAAAAGAAGGTGCCCCCGTCGGCTGCCCTAAACAGACCGTCCTTGTCCCGCACCGCCCCGGTGAACGAGCCCCGGACATGCCCAAAAAGCTCGGACTCCAAAAGACCCTCGGGCAGGGCGGCGCAGTTGATGGTGACGAAAGGCCCGTGGCGCCGCTTGCTTAACCGGTGGATCTCCCGGGCCAGCAGCTCCTTGCCGGTGCCGGACTCGCCCTGGAGCAGCACCGTGCTGTCAGAGGCCGCCACCTGTCCCACCAGCTCCATGGTTTTTAGAAAAATACGGGAACGTCCGATGACCGCCTTCTCTTCGGACGGCGGATTCCCCCCGTCCTCACGGCGTTCCTGGGGGATCTCGATCCGGGCATAGCGCATGAAGTCCTCAATCACCCGGCGCACCGATTCCACCTTGGCCCCGATGTCCCGGGACAACTCTTCAAGCTCGGCCCCGGAAAAGCGCTCGGTCGCCCGGCCGATGTCCTGCTCGATGCCGGCCAGCATCGGCTGGACCATGGTCAACAATATATGGGTGTGCTCGTTCTGGGCCTCCAGTTTCTCCATCTGTTGCAGGCGGCCCTCAATGCGCTTGGCCTCTGTCAGGTTTTGGAAAATGGCGATCAGACCCTGCACCCTGCCCTCGGCGTCCCGCACCGTGGTGGTGCTTATGCCGATTGGTATTTCCGACCCATCCTCCCGCTGCAGAATCAGTTCCCGACGGACATCGGTCAATCGGCGCTTGGAGGCCTGGGCACTCTGGCTTTCATCATCCGGCGGCTCCAGATCGGCCCGCAGGGTTGATTCCAGAATCGAACCAAAGGCGTTGTTCCTCCCCTTAAAGGCCTCGCTGATCTGCAAACCCTCGATATTGTCTTCTGCTAGGCCCAAAATTTCGGCCCCGGTCCGGTTGCAATAGCGTACCTGGCCGTTGGCGTTGACCGTCAGCAGGCCGGAGCCCATTTTCTTGAGGATGTCTCCGGTGGAGAGACGGAACTCCTCCCAGCCGCGGGCGGCCGCCTCCAGCTGGCGGCCCTTAAGGCGTAGCCTCTCGGCCAGGATGCCGGAAAGCGCGGCCACCACAAAGAAGCAGATGGCGTAGACATATCCCCGGAAAAGGAAGTCGGCCCTGAAGGCGGCCATCAGCTCGGCCGACCCCGCCCCCTGCTGAACGGCGGCCCAGGATTTATACTCCATGACTAGCAAAAGGGCAAAGGCCAAGCTGGAGAGCGCCGCCGACCCGATGGCCCCCCGTAAAAAACGGACGTTGGCCGCCTGGATGATGGTCAGGAAGAAGAGCAGTGAGAACGGGCTTTCTGCCCCGCCCACGGCCCGGATGAAGGCGAAAATCCATAAAATATCCAGCAAAATGTGAGCGTAATCGGCTGCAGCCCTCAGATCCGGACGCCTCCAGACGGCCAGTCCGGCGGTGGCCGCCAGATATACGGCGCTGAACAACAAAGCCCATCCCAGCCGGATCGAAAGAACGCCCATTCGGCCCAGGGCGGCCGCGCTGGTCAGGAGCAGGACCATAAGCCCCAACCGAACCAGCCAGGAAATATTGCCGGCAAACGGGGTTTTAAGGTTCATGAGTAGATTTTAGAGGTGTACTTAACAATAGTTGATCCTTATAATTGACCACCCCTTACTCCCCTCTATTTTTATTGAGAGGAACGAGGGGTGGTTCGTTTTCTGCCACCGAGAGATTGGTCCATGCCCTACTGGTTGAAGGATGAGGCCGAGCACTATCTCTGGTTTGACTTCGTAGGGAATGACGCTAGAATCATTCCCTCCTCTTTGCCCACCTCAGGACATCGCTTTAACAGGAGTGTCCGTCATTTACCGCCCATCAGGGCCGAGGTCATGGTGAAGATGGGCAGATACATGGAGATCACCAGGCCGCCAATGCCCAAGCCCAAAACCACCATGATCATGGGCTCCATGGCCGCGGTCAGGTTCTCCACCGCGGTGTCCACCTCCTCGTCGTAGAAATCGGCGATCTTGTTGAGCATCTCGTCCAGGCCGCCGGTGGCCTCGCCCACCGAGATCATCTGGACCACCATCGGCGGGAAGATCTTCATGGTCTTTAAAGGCGCCGAGATGGTCTCGCCGCCGCCGATTGACTTGCGGGCCGACAAAATGGCGTCCTGGACCACCCGGTTGCCGGCCGTCTTGGCCGTGATCTCCAGAGCGTCCAAAATGGCCACGCCCGAGGCCAAGAGCGTCCCCAGGGTCCGGGCGAACCGGGCGATGGAAGATTTCTGCTGCAGGTCTCCCAGAATGGGAATCTTCAGCATCAACTGGTCTAAAAATAACTGGCCCTTGTCTGTTTTGTACCAGTTGCGAATGGCGAAGATGGCTCCGGCAATGACGGCAATTATCAGAATTATATATTTTTGAAGAAATTTGGAAAGCCCGATGACAAACAGGGTTGGGCCCGGCAGCTTGGCCCCCATCTCGCCGAACATTTTCTCGAAGATGGGGATGACGAATATCAAGAGCACCGCGGCCGCGCCGATGGCCACGCAGATCATGATCACCGGGTAGATCATGGCCCCTTTGATCTTCCGGGCCAGGGCCTCGGCCTTCTCCAAGTAGACCGCCAGGCGGAGAAGGATGTTGTCCAAAATACCGCCGGCCTCTCCGGCCGCGGCCATGTTGATGTATAGCTCGGAGAAGACCTGCTTCTGCCGCTTAAGGGCCTCGGCCAAGGTGGAGCCGCCCTCGACGTCGGTTTTCACCTGTTCGATAACCTTCTTGAACACCGGGCTCTCCTGCTGGGCGGCCTGGATCTCCAGGCACTGCACCAGGGGCAGGCCGGCGTTGATCATGGTGGCAAACTGGCGGGTAAAGATGGACAGGTCCCGGCTGGAGACCTTGCTGGCCATGAAGCCCGGCATCTTCAGCTCTTTGGGCTTGGGCCTGACCGAGGAGACGATGACGTTCCGTTTGCGCAGGGCCTCGATGACTGCCGCCTCGTTTTCGGCCGTCATCTCGCCGGTAGCAATGCCGGACTTGGAGTCCCGCCCCTTCCATACGTAGACTGGCATTTTGGTGCTCCCTATGGGGTTTATCTAGTGTTATTAACCTTCCATGCTGTCACCCTGAATCTGGCATTCTCGCCTGACTGGATGAAGGGTGAGGCTTTTCTGCTTTATCGTCATCCCACAGCCTGTCGGGCACTCCGCCTTTCTCGGGATGACAGGTTTTCTGCTTACTTGTCACCCTGAGTCTTGTCCCGAGACCTAGGCTTGAGCTCGGTCAAACGCCTGCCGAGGGATGGCTCCCTGCCCGGCAAACTGAAGGGCGACTCTGCTCGTCATCCCCTTCGCATGCAGTCGTGTATGCCCGCCTCAGGGCACCTCATCAATTTGCCAGGCATGGGAAATGCGCGGGATGAAAATTCCTGTCCTCTCACACCGCGTTTGCCGTTCTCCGCTTGATCATCTGATCCAGCTCTTCCACAGCCGGAGAGTAATCCAGGGCCGTGTCTAAAGAAATCTTCTTGTCCATAAACAGCTGGAACAGTGATTGGTTCATGGTCTGCATGCCGTACTTCTGGCCGGCCTGCATCAGGGAGTAGATTTGGTGAACCTTGTCGTCGCGGATCAGGGCTTTGATGGCCGGGGTGCAGATCATGATCTCCAACGCCAGACAGCGGCCCCCGCGGGTCATAGGCACCAGCTGCTGGGTCATCACCCCCTCCAGCACAAAGGCCAGCTGGGCCCGCACCTGTGACTGCTGGTGCGGCGGGAAGACGTCGATGATGCGGTGGATGGACTCCATGGCCGAGTTGGTGTGCAGGGTGGCAAAGGTCAGGTGCCCGGTCTCCGAGATGCGCAAAGCGGCCTCGATGGTTTCCAGGTCCCGCATTTCGCCTATCAGCACCACGTCCGGATCCTGGCGCAGGGCGTACTTCAGGGCGTTTCCGAAGCTCTTGGTGTCTGACTCCAATTCCCGCTGGTTGACGATGCACTTCTTGTGGTGGTGCATATATTCGATGGGGTCCTCCACTGTCAGAATGTGGGAGCGGCGCTCGGAATTGACCTTGTCCAGCATGGTGGCCAGGGTGGTGGATTTGCCGGAACCGGTGGGCCCGGTCACCAGCACCAGCCCCTTGGGCTTGTCGGACAGCTCGGCCGCCACCGGAGGCAGACCCAGGGCCTGGAAGGAGCGGATCTCCCAGGGAATGGTGCGCAGGGCCATGGCCACCCCGCCCCGCTGCAGGAAGACGTTGCCCCTAAATCGCGACAGGCCGGTGATGCCTATGGACAGGTCCAGTTCCTTTTCCATTTCAAAGCGCTTTTTCCGCTGGTCGGTAAGAATGCTGTAGGCCAGCTGCTCGGTCATCTGCGGGGTCATGATCTCGTGGTTGGACTGGACCAGCTCCCCGTCGATGCGGAAAACCGGGGGCACCCCGGCCGTCAGGTGGAGGTCGGTGGCCTTCTTTTGGATCAGTTCCTCCAGAAGCTGCTGCAGGGTGATCATCTCTTTACTCCTCTAAATCCAAAATTCAAAATTCAAAGTACGGCTTTGGCGCTGATCTTTTGAGATTTGGATTTTGTATTTTGTGTTTCTTAGTGTTAGCCTTCGGCCGTTTCCCGGATCATCTCCTCCACCGTGGTCATCCCCTGCTTGACCTTGCCCCAGGCGTCCATGCGCAGGGTGAGCATGCCCTGCTCCACCGCCTTGGCCCGAATGGTGGTCACCGCCTGCTTGGTAAGTATCATCTCCCGTATCTCCGGGGTGATGGGCATCACCTCGTACAGACCCACCCGGCCCTTGTATCCGGTATTGTTGCAGACCGAGCAGCCTTTGCCCTTGAAGAAGGCCACATCCTTGATGTCCTCGGGTTTGTATCCCATGTCGTACAAAAGCTGGGGGTTGACATTGGCCGGGGCCTTACACTGTTTGCAAATGCGGCGCACCAAACGCTGGGCCTGGATCAGAATGCACGAGGAGGCCACCAGGAACGGCTCGATGCCCATGTCTATCAGACGCGACACCGAGGACGGGGCGTCGTTGGTGTGCAGGGTGGATAGAACCAGGTGTCCGGTGAGAGCCGCCCGGACCGCGATTTCGGCCGTCGGCCCGTCACGGATCTCGCCCAGCATGATGATATTGGGCGCCTGCCGGAGCATGGCCCTCAGGGCCGCCCCAAAGGTCAGGCCTATCTGGGGCTCGGCCTGGATCTGGTTTATGCCCTTAAGGTTGTACTCGATGGGGTCCTCCACCGTCAGAATGTGGCGGTCGGGCGTGTTCAGCTGGGACAGGGCCGAGTACAATGTGGTGGTCTTGCCCGAGCCGGTGGGGCCGGTTATCAGCAGAATGCCGTAGGGGGCGTGGATGGCCTTCATGAAGTTGCGCAGGGCCAGCTCTGTAAAGCCAAAGTTGGCCAGGTCCAGCGTCAGGGAGCTGGCGTCCAAGATACGCATCACCACCTTTTCGCCGAACAGCACCGGCAGTGTGGAAACCCGCAGGTCGATCTTCTTCCCCAGCACCTTGAGGGCGATGCGGCCATCCTGGGGCTTGCGCCTCTCGGTGACGTTGAGCTTGGACATGACCTTGATGCGGGCCACCAACGGAGCCTTCATCCTCAGGGGCGGCTCCATCAGGGTCTGCAGCACCCCGTCCTGACGCAGGCGCACCCGGAACAGTTTCTCGTAGGGCTCAATGTGGATGTCCGAGGCCCCTCGCCGCACCGCCTCGGTCATGATGTAGTTTACCATCTTGACCACCGGGGTGGCCTGGCCGGCCTGCTGCAGTTGGGAGATGTCCACGTCCTCCTCGACCTCCCCATCGTCCACCCACTCCATCTCCATGTCCCCGGAGCCGGCCTCGGCCAGTTCGGATACGGGCAGCTCCTCCAGAACCTGATCCTTGATCTGGGCAAGATTTCCGGCCGTCTCCGAGATGACCGTCAGGTCCTTTCCCAGAGGATAATGCTGCTCCAAGAGTTTGCGGATGGCGTTGTAGCCGGCGGCCACCGGCTTGACCTCCAGCCCGGTGAGAAACTTGATATCCTCCAGGGCGAAGATATCCGAGGGATCGACCATGGCCACCGTCAGGCTGCGGCCCAACCGCTTGATGGGCACCGCCAGGAAGCGGTTGGCCACGTCGGCCTTGACCAGCTTCAGCACTGCCGGCTCCACCTGAAAGTTTGACAGGTCCATGGAGGGTACGTTGAACTGGCGGGAGAGAAACTGGGTCATGACGTTCTCGGTGACCATGCCCAGGCGCACCAAGGTGGCCGCCTGAGGCTCGGCCGCCGTCTTCTGCTCCAGCACCGCTTTATCGTACTGGGCCTTGGTTAAAAGGCCCATCTTCATCAGCATCTCGGCCAGGTTCTGCGCCATTATCTAATCTTGCAAAGAATGATCAATTTTTTGGTGACAAGTGGTCGCGAAATCCTAGTCCTCGGCCACGGTTTCCTTGATGACTTCCTCGATGGTGGTCAGACCCTTGGAGACCTTGAGGATGCCGTCGCGCCGCAGAGTGGGCATGCCCTCCTCCACCGCCTTTTTCTCGATGATTTCGGTGGTGGCGCTCTGCAGGATCAGGTCCCTGATGGCCGGAGTGATGGGCAGGATCTCGTAGAGCCCCAGCCGCCCCTTGTAGCCGGTGTTGCGGCACTCGGCGCAGCCCCTCCCCCGGTAGAACTTCATGCTGCGCATGTCCACGTGCTTGCCTAAAAACTCGGCCGTCAGCTTCTCGTCCGGCCGGTGCTCTTCCTTGCAGTAGGGGCAGATCCTCCGCACCAGACGCTGCGATTCGACGCACAGCAGGGACGAGGCGATCATGAAAGGCTCGACCCCCATGTCCACCAGACGGGTGATGGTCAGGGCGGCGCTGTTGGTGTGGACGGTGGACATCACCAGGTGGCCGGTGAGAGAGGAGCGGATGGCGATCTCGGCCGTCTCCTTGTCCCGGATCTCGCCCACCATGATGATGTTTGGGTCCTGCCGCAGGAAGGCCTTGAGGGCGGCGGCGAAGGTGGTGCCCCCCTCCTCCTTGACCGGGACCTGGTTGATTCCCACCAAGCTGTATTCCACCGGCTCCTCGGCCGTCATGACGTTGGTGTCCGGCTTGTTGACGTACTCCAGACAGGCGTAGAGAGTGGTGGTCTTGCCGCAGCCGGTGGGGCCGGTCACCAGCACGATGCCGAAGGGGGTGGTGATGGCCTTGATCAGGTGCTTCAGCGGACCCTCCTCGAACCCCAGGTCCTTGAAGTCGAAGGAGACGTTGCTCCGGTCCAGGATGCGCATGGCCACCTTCTCCCCGAAGGCGGTGGGGACGATGGACACCCGGATGTCGATGGGTTTGCCCTGAAGCACCATCCGGATGCGGCCGTCCTGGGGCAGGCGCTTTTCCTCCACCTTGAGCTTGGAGATGATCTTGGTGCGGGCCACCAGCGACGATTTCATCTTCAGCGGTGGGTTCATGATCTCGTGGAGCACCCCGTCCACCGACATCCGCACCCTCATCTCCTTCTCATAGGGTTCGATGTGGATGTCGGTGGCCCTGCGCTGCACCGCCTCGGCTATCAGCTTGTTGACCAGCTTGGCGGCCGGGCTGTTCTCGATGGCGGCCGCCATCTCCGAGGCGGCGTCGTTCTGGTCCTCCTTCTCCTCCTCCAGCACCTCCAGCCCCGCTTCGTCCTCGGACTCCATGGCCTCGTCCAATGACTTCATCATGTCCTCCAGCATTCCGGCCGACCCGTATTGCTTGTCGATGGCCGACCAGATGGCTCCCTCCGAGGCCACCACCGGCCGGACGTCGAAGCCGGTGGAGAACTTGATGTCGTCCATGGCCAGAACGTCGTTGGGATTGACCATGGCCACGGTGATCACCCGGCCCAGCCGAGTCAGGGGGATGACCCCGTACTTCTGGGCGATGTGGGGAGGGATCAGCTTGATGGTGGCGGCGTCTATCTTGTACTCCGACAGGTTGACCGAGGGCACGTTGAACTGTTTGGAGAGGAACTGGACGATCTCGTCCTCGGTGATGAAGCCCAGCTTCACCAGGATGGATCCCAGCCGGCCGCTGGTGTTTTGCTGCTCCTTGAGGGCCTTGTCCAGCTGCTCGCCGGAAATCAGACCGGCCTTGAGCAGCATGTCGCCTATCTTGAGTGCCATCTACCTATTTTGCTATATTATTATAGTTCAGCAACCCAGTTCAGTCGACCACCGTCTTGGCGATGACCGCCTCCAGGGTGGTGATCCCGGCCCGCACCTTGTCCAGTCCGTCTTCGCGCAACAGCTTCACCCCCTCCCTGACCGCGATCTTTCTAATCTCGTCCGAGGTGGCCTTGGCCAAAATGGCCGCCCGGATGGCCGGGGTCACCGGCAGGATCTCGAACAGGCCCACCCGGCCCTTGTAGCCGGTGCGGTTGCATTCCATGCAGCCGGCCCCCTTGTAGAGGGTGGCTCCGGCCAAAAGCTGGGGGTCCACCCCCATCTTGGCGATGTCGTCCGGGCTCAGCTTGTCAGGCTGCTTGCAGTGGGGGCAGATGGTGCGCACCAGCCGCTGGGCCTCGATCAGGATGACCGTGGCCGCGATCAGGAAGGTGGGGATCTCCATCTCGATCAGGCGGTTCAGGGTGCTGGGGGCGTCGTTGGTGTGCAGGGTGGAAAGCACCATGTGGCCGGTCATGGCCGCCTCCATGGCGATCTGGCCGGTCTCCCGGTCCCGGATCTCGCCCACCAGGATGATGTTGGGATCCTGCCTCAGAAAGGCCTTGAGCGCCTTAGCGAAGGTGTAGCCGATCTCGGTCTGAACGTTTACCTGGTTGATGCCCATGATGTCGTATTCCACCGGATCCTCGGCGGTGCTGATGTTGACCTTGGGCGTGTTCAGCCGGCTGATGCAGGAGTAGAGGGTGTTGGTCTTGCCCGAACCGGTGGGTCCGGTGATCAGCACCATGCCCTGAGGTTTGGCAATGGCACTGAGAAGGTCTTCCAGCGGTTTGCCTTGAAGGCCCAGCTTGTTAAGGTCCCCGGACAGGCCGGACTGCCGCAGGATGCGGATGCAGATTTTCTCCCCGTGCTTGATGGGCATGGTGGAGACGCGGAAGTCGACGTTCTGGTCGCCGGATTTGACCGAGAAGCGTCCGTCCTGGGGCAGGCGGCGCTCGGTCAGATTGAGCTTGGAGAGCACCTTGATGCGCGAGGCTACCGCGGCCGCAATGCGCTTTGGAGGCGACATGGTCTCCTGAAGAACCCCGTCGATGCGGAAGCGCACCCGCAGCACCTTCTCGTAGGGCTCGATGTGGATGTCCGAGGCTCCCCGCTTGATGGCGTCAAAGATCATGCTGTTGACCAGCTTGACCACCGGGGCGGCGTCGATGTCGGCCTGGGTGACGTTCTGCTCGGCCTCCCTCTCCACGAACTCCACCTCGGCGGCCTCCTCCTCCTGCACCGCCTTCATGGCCTCGGTCAGGCCGGTTGAGGCGGCGTAGAGCTTGTCCACCGCCCGGGCAATGGCGGTCTCGGCGCAGACCACCGGTTTTACCTCCAGTCCGGTAAGAAACTGGATGTTGTCGATGGTAAAGACGTCGGCTGGGTTGGACATGGCCAGCTGCAGAACGCGGCCGGTCTTGGATATGGGGACGATCTGGAACTTGTGAGCCATCTCGTGCGGTATCAGCTTCAGTATCTGGGGATCGATCTCAATATTGGAGAGGTTGATCGTGGGCAGGTTGAACTGCTTGCCCAGAGCCTCGGTGATCTTTTCCTCGGAGATGAACTTCAGCTTGATCAGGCAGGAGCCCAGTCGCTCGCCGGAGTTCTTCTGCTCGGCCAAAGCGGCATTTAACTGATCATTGGTGATCAGCTTATTCTGAACCAGGAAATCGCCGAGTTTCAACGCCATAAACCTTTCCTCCCCTTGATTTTACTATATCACACCCAGCCGAGCTTGTCAAGAAAAAAACTAAGCCCGGAATATAAAGGCCGGCGGTCAAACTTTGTCCTCCGGCCGTCATCTGTCAACCGTCACATGCTGCCTGAGCTGTTCCAGACGCTTGGGGCCGATGCCTTTGACCCTTCCCAGTTGCTCGATGTTGGTAAATCCGCCCGAGGCGCTGCGGTACTCGATGATCCTCTTGGCCATTGAGGGGCCGATATGCGGCAGGGCTTCCAGTGTCTTTTGGCCGGCAGTGTTGATGTTTACCGGAGCCAAGGGAACCCGGGCGGGACCAATTTTTTCCGTCCGGACAGCGGCCGGTTCCTGGGAAAGCAGGGAATCTGATGCCTCTGAAAACAGTGTATCCGTAAGCGGAGCCGGCAGAACTTTGTCCGACCGGAGTAGTCCGGTAGCGAAGGAGGGGTGAAATCTTTTATAGAGCAACAACAAGCTCCCCGCCGCCAGGCTGATGCTGAGGAAAACGATGACCAGCTTTTCGTCCTTGGTTAATCCCAGCATTAAAAAACCATCCTAAGTTGTGCTCTTTTCAAGCATCCCTGGAGCCGCCGATTTGCAGGCCGGGGTCTTCTGCGATCAGAACTTGATATCCACCGCGGCGTTAAGGCTATAGCGGCGCCAATTGTTGACCGAGGAGATCCTGTCTTTGTTGAAGGCGTACTCCATAGCCAGGTTTCCGGTAATGCTGCGGGAGAAATTGTAGCTGGCGCTGGGGGCTACAGAAAGTTCCTGGCTACGCCGCGACGGCACCAGATCCCTGGAGGCGACCGAGTTGCTTTTCTCCTCGCGCTCGGTGTACTCGGCCCGCAGCGACATGCTCAAGGAGCTTGTGAATCTAAAGCGTCGCTTACCCAGCTTGCCAAAATTCAGCACCAGTCCCTTGGGGGCGCTGAAAGCATAGGAGAGCGAAGTGGAAAGCTTGCGGCTGGAGGTCACCTTGTGGAAGATGCCGTCGGGATAGTTCTGGTTGGGCTCGCGGGTTTCCTCCAGCGAATAATCGGCCGACAGGTCTGAGTTGATTTGGTTCTTCCAGCGGCCGTTCCAGGCGGCTCCTATCCTCTGCCTTTGGCCCTTGCTTAAAAATCCGCGGTCCTGCTGCCAGCTGCTGTCGGCGGTCAGGCTGTAGTTGGCGGTCAGGCTGGAGCTGGACATGGCCTTCCTCCAAAAACCCAGCCTCTCCAGAGACCCCATGGTGGCCCTGACGTCCGGCCAGGTCAAGCTTCGGCGGCTGCTGGTGACGCCTCCCGACCACCTCCATTCATCGCCCAGCCTCCAGGCCAGGTCCAGGCTTATCCTTCCCATAGACGCCTGGGTGGTGGCCGAATAGTTGTTGCCCAAACTGCTCTGATCCGAGCCGGCCTGCCGGTAGCGGGCGATGCCTGAAGGATCCCTTTGCCATCCGATCTGATAGAGAAATCCGGGCCGGCTCAACAGTCCCGAAGTCTGGCTGGACTTGGTCTGGGAAAATTCCAGCGAGACTCCGTTCCATCTCTTGAAGAACTTCTCCAACTGGATCACCGCCCACCTGGGACTGCCGGCTTCGGCCGAGGTGTCGTGCTTCTCGTTTCGCAGCCCGGTCAAGAAGGACATCCATTTGCCCAGGCCCAATCCGGCCGATGAGGAAAAGCTGTTGGAGTTGGTGGTGGCCATAACGTCCACCGAGTCGGCGCCGGCCTGGCCTCCGTACATCTGGTGGCTCTCGTTGTACCGGACGGTGTAGGAGACGGTGGGTTGAACCACCTTCAGCCATTTGACGTTGGTGCGGTAATCTATACTCTGATTGCGGCCCACCTCCGAACCCAGCCCCAGCCTCTGGGCCAGATGGCCGGCCATCCTTTTCTGCAGCAGGTTGCGCTGGGTGCCAAAACTGTAGGTCAGCTGCTCCACCGGCTGCCAGCCGAACTGGCCTTGGGCAGTGCGGGTCCGGCCGCTGCCGACAGTGCTCACCACATTGGCCAGCTTGTCCCAGCGCCATATCCTGGTTTGTGAGCTATTCCAGTCCCAAGAGAGGTTGGAGGGCAGGTAGGAAAGTTTCCAACCCCGGAATACCTTGAGCTCCCTCCGAGTCGCCGGGGACCAACGGTAGCCCAAAGCCATGGTGAGGGTGGTGTTGCTGTCGGCCGAATTGGGATCCCGTCCGGTGTTCCGGCTCCAGCTGACAGAGGGAGACAGACGGTCCACCGTCAGGTTGGTCAGCCAATACTTGGACAGGCTTTTGCTGATGCCGGCCCCAAAGCCCAATTCCCGGCGGCGCGTCGCTTCCTCCCGGCTCTCCTCCTTGTTCAAACGGATATCGTCCCGGCCGAATTCGGGATAGGTGTTGCTGGCGGCATAACGGTAGGTTAGCGGCAGGGTCAGCCCCAGCTTCTCCAGGAAAAACTTATGAAGCCTGATGGTGCCGCTGGCCCCAAAGGCCTGGCTGCGGCTGCCCGAAGTCGGCGGCCTCTCATCGATCCGATAGAAATGGCTGCTCCGGTCGTTGTAGCTCAGGTTGACATCTAGCAGATCGGCGAAGCCCAGGTCCAGCCGGGTGATCATGGCGGCGCCTCCGTCGCGACGAACGTCGTCCAGCCGCAGGTCGTCGAACCAAACCTCGACGTTGTCCCCGGTGGCGACGTTTTCATCGACATAGGCTCCCAGGGCGATGCGCGATAGCTGGGTAAGGTTGGGGCGGCCCCGCATGCTGTAATTGCCCTGTCGGACAAAGATCTGGCCGGAATCCCGGGGCAGCTTTTTAAGATCGCTGAAACGGTCGAGCTCGATGCCCACGTCCCGCCAATAGCCGGTCAACGGCTCCCGGTATTCATAGTAGCTGTTGCTGTCGCTGGCTATCAGCCTGACGAAGAACGAGCCCCGCACCGCCCGGCCGTGGTTGCGGACGTAGAGCCTCATGGTACGGTAGCCGGTGTAGTTGTTCTCGCCCTCCCTTAGGCTCCTCCTGGCGCTGACCGTATGTCCCGAGTCCAGGGAGGCGATCTTGTACACCAGGCTCTGCTCGAATTTGACCCGGCCCTGTTCGTCTTTGTCCGGGGTGTAAGGCGGATTCTGGGAATAGTCGGCGTCGTCCCGGTTGTTCTTGACGCTGATGTCAAAACGTTCGGATTGCGGATCCACCGGATTGGCCGTGTCCTCGGTGGCCACCCCCTGGGAAAGCCAGCGGTTGCCGGTGACCTCGACCATGGCCAATTCTATGTCGCCCGGCGCCGACAGCCCGTCCATCCAGACCCGGGCGTAGACCAGATTGTTCCATTCGTTCCGGGCGATGTTGCCCACCTGCCGGGCGCTGTCCAAGGCGATCGTCAGTTTCTGCCAACCCGAGCCGCCGGAAAGATCGAAGCTGAAGGTGTGGTAGTTGTTCTGAGGGGTGCCGTAGGGCGTCCCCAGCGGCTTGCCGGTCAACAGCAGGTCCTCGGTGTCGTAGTAGCCGTTGCCCTCGGTGCCGTTCATCCGGGTGGAGTCGTCCCGGTTGAAGTCGTCGCTGCCGTCATCGTAGGGGCTGCCGTTGGCGAAGCCGTCGATGCCGATATCGTTGGCGTCGGTGGTCACCTGCTCCCCGGCGGCGCTCAGAGGCTCTCCGTTCACCGAATCGTTGGGCCCCACCAGCAGACCGGCTGCGTTGCGCCGGGCCTGGTCCTCGTGGATGCTCTTGCCGATGTCGATATGCAGCTTTCCCTGGCCGGCCGTCGGCTGATCGCTCCGTATCGACCTCACCCAAACATTCAGCAGCCGGCGCTCCGTGAGATCCAAACCCGTCTTGCTGAGGACTGTGGTGATCCCGGCCCAAGAGGAATCGGCCGGCCCGGCGGCCGTGTCCGGCACTAAGTGCATCTTGAGGGTGGTCAGCTGCTGGGAGCGTTCGGCCGGGTCGGTTAGGTTGGGGTTGAGCTCGCCCATGGTAACCCGGTTGCGGGGGTTGTACCAATAGAAGGTCCGGGCCAGCTGGGACGCCTGCTTGCCGGTCGGAACGCTGGAGCGGGCCCAATTGAGCCGCGACAGGGTGAACTCGTCGGAAAGCTTGGCCCCGTCCATGTCATCTATATAGACCTGACCCTTGGTGTTGGGGTTGGGAAAATTGGCGGCCGCCTCGCCAGAAAAGCTCATCCGGGAGGGGGCTTCTGTCTCGACTCCGGGTAGGGCATCGGCCAACCTGGTCATCAGCTCGGGCTTGGCTGTAAAACTTCCGTCAACTCCGGCTACGATGATGCGCCGCGGCTCTTCGCCCAAGCGCGGCTTGTCCTCGGGCGTCCGTTCGCTGCGGTACATCCAGGTGGCCCCCAGCTGGGACGATTCGTTGAACTTGTAGAGGCCGCGGACCCCGGCCAGAGTCTTGGATCCTAAGGCGAAGATGGGATAGTATTGATAGTCTATCTTCAGTTGGACGTCCGGCCGGTTGATGCGGTCCGAAGCCGCCGCGGTAAAGGTAATCAATCCCGTGTCGTAGTCCATTTGGTAATCGCTCTCTGGCAGCAGCTGTCCGCCGACATAGACTTTGACGCTGCCCTCGATGATGCGGCCCGGCGCCCTCAGGTTGAAAATGGCGGTGGACGTCAGGAAGGTTATCACCACCCGGTATTTGGAGTCGCTGGGCTCGGGGTCAACCTTGCGGTAGATGACGGTGTTGGGATCCGTAAGCAGACTGTCCATGGCGAACGGTTCGCTATAGGGGAAATAGAAGAAACCCTCGTCGCCCAGGCGGAGGAAATCGGGGTCGATTTCGCCGTTGTCGTCACGGTCCAGCCCCAGCCGGTGGATGAAGGTCGGCCGGCCCGGCATCAGGGTGTCGCGCTCCAACAACACATTCTCCCCGGTGTCCTTGTAGATCCTGATCTTGAGGCTGGACTGGATAATCTGCGGCTTGCGCAGGTCGTAGAAACGCCGCTCCTGATAGAGCCAGCTGTAGCCGTTGATGCTGTCCGGAGGCTGGGGGTTGCTTCGCTTCATCACCGCCAGGTTGGGGTTGATGAAGACTCCGGGATAGAAGGCGGTGGAATCCGGATAGTAGCGGACGCCGTATCCCGGATTGTAGACCTTCATGGCCACCGCCATGATGTGGCTGCGGTCCAGGCTGTGCCGGGTGTACAGAATCCCGTTGCGGCGGTCATCCAGCACGTAGTCGGTAAGGTTCTCCTTAAGCATGATCTGGGTCAGGCTGCCGTAGAGGGTGTCAACCCGGCTGGGGTCATAGCCGAAGTCCCGCCAGCTGTGGTCCAGGAGCCAGGCATTGATGGCCTGGCTGGTCTGGGTGTTGTCGTTGACGTAGACCCGCAGGTCCATGATGGAGTCGCCCTGGGCCAGGGGCAGACGATAGAATCGATAGTTGATGAACTCGTAATCGCGCAAAGCGAAACTGTCCTTCTGGCTCTGGCCGGTATAGCTTTCGCTTTGGCTCTGGCCCTCGTCCTTGCTGGCGATGGCCGAAAGCTCCAGTCCCCCCAGCCGGGCCACCCCCTTTATGCCGAACAGGCCCTTGTGGACCGTGGTCAGGCCGCCCACCAGAGAGGAGCCCTGGATGGAGAACTCGGTGTCCCCGGCCTCCAGGCTTTCTATGATTTCGTCCTCCTTGCCCTCGTAGCGCAGCCGCACCTTGCTTTTTTTGTCGATATCGGCCTGGCTGTCGTGGTCGATGAGCACGTGGACACGGTCGCCGATAACCCCCTCCAAGTTGATGCGCTGCTCCTGCTTGATCTTCAGGTCGAAATTGCTTCGGGCCCTCTCCAGCTCCGAGGTGCTCTTGCTGTTGGGATAGACCGTCTGCTCGCCGCCCACCGAGATCTTCTGATTGCCGTTGATCTTGACCTGGGCCCCGGCCCCCAGCACTTTGTCCAGCCCCGGCAGAGGCACCGAGATATCCGGGATCAGCCCTTCGCCGGTCCTGGCTTCGGCCGGTTTGGAGAGAAAATCGTAGCGGCTGGCCCTGGTCAGGGATTCCAACGATTCCTCCCTCCGCCTCTGCCATTGACCATCAAAGGTGCGGTAGCGCAGATCAAAGACGATGCCCTGGGCCAGTTCCTGCTCCAGCCAGAGGTCGAGGTCGGGATCGTACTGAACAGTGGTGGCGGGCATCTGCAGGTCGCGGCCGGCCACTGTCCCGGCCAGGGAATCCATGGCCCCAAAGCCCTGGGCCTCCAGCTTTCCCGCCAGCAATAGCAAAAGCAGCCCGGCGGCAGCCTTAATTATCTTGAGCCTACTTTTAGGCATGGCTTTAGTTTATCATACCCGCCAGTTGATGGCAACAGATAAATCTTGATATTTCAGCCGATAAAGGTTAATATTATGGATGTAAGGCCCGTGCCCGGTTACCTTGATCCGGCCCGCTCTGACGATACCTGAAAAATCAAATATCTCTTTGCATCCGTGAATCAAAAGATATTCGACCCTTGCGCATTATAGATCGCTACCTGCTTCGCGAACACCTGGCGCCTTTCCTGCTGGCATTGTCGGTGTGCACCTTCATCTTGCTGATGGATCGGCTGTTCGAGCTGATCAACCTGTTCGTCAACAAGAAGGTACCTCTGGGCTTGGTGATAAAGCTTTTCGGCCTGGGCCTACCCAACATCGTCGCCCTGACTGTGCCCATGGCGGTGCTGGTGTCGGTGCTGATGACCTTCGGCCGCCTCACCCAGGACAACGAGTTCACCGCCCTGCGCTCCAGCGGTGTTTCTTTTGCCAGGCTGCTGGCCTTCCCCGGAATGGCCTCGGTCCTGATCTGCCTGGGCCTTTTCTGGTTTTCCGACCGGGTGCTGCCCGAAGCCAACCACGCCTTCAAAAATCTTCTGATGGACATCCACCAGGCCAAGCCGGCCGTCAAGCTTCAGGAAAACGCCT
The DNA here is from genome assembly GCA_964588285.1 of uncultured bacterium. Classification (GTDB taxonomy): domain Bacteria; phylum Edwardsbacteria; class AC1; order AC1; family EtOH8; genus CAZPNX01. The sequence goes on along the minus strand of CAZPNX010000001.1, from coordinate 28,673 downwards.
TTATCAGCGACTTCCCCGGCTATAACATTCTCATTCGGCGAGTGGATGAGGCCAAATCCCAACTTTACGGCATCACCATCTACGAGCAGGGGGTGGGCGCCACTCCCCGCACCATCATCGCCGAAAAAGGCCGGCTGATATCCCTGCCCGATCTTAACGTACTGCGCCTGGAGTTGTCCCGGGGCGAGATCCACGAACTGGACGCCGGCGATCCCGGCCGCTACCACCGCATGAGTTTCTCCCGCCACACCATCAACCTACCTCTGGACGATAAGATTCGGCATCAAGTCCGGGAGCATCGGGGAGACCGCGAGATGTCCATCGCCATGATGCGCCAAGCCATCGCTAAAATCGACAGCCAGGTGGCTCCGCTGCGCGCCCAGCTTTCCGGAGCCGGCCCATCGGCGGACTGGCAACGTCAGCAGCTGGAAAACGACATCAAGAGCCAGTGTCGCCAGAAAAGAAGCCTGGAGGTTGAGATTCAGAAAAAGCTGGCCATCCCGGCCGCCTGCATCGTCTTTGTCCTGTTGGGGGCCTCTTTAGGTGTCGTTACCCGGCGGGGTGGCTTCGGCGTCAGCGCCGGGCTGTCCCTGGCTTTCTTCCTGCTTTACTGGGCCTGCCTCATCGGCGGCGAAGAGCTGGCCGATCGACAGCTGATGTCTCCGGTTCTGGCCATGTGGGCGGCCAATATCATATTGGGTTGCTGCGGCCTGGCTTTGACCCTGAAGCAGCAATGGGAACTGAGGCTGGTTCGGCGCCGCACCCGTTCCGGACAAGGAGATCTTTGAGATGAAACTTTTAGACCGCTATCTGCTAGCCGAATTTCTCCAGGCCCTGCTTTTCAGCCTGTTGGCCTTCATTTTGATATTCGTCCTGGTGGATGTTTTCGAAAAGCTCGATTTTTTAATAGACCACAGGGTGACCGTCTCCCTGGCGTTTCTCTATTATCTTTATCAGATCCCCTACATCACGGTTCTGGTGATGCCGGTGGCCATGCTTCTGGCCAGCATGGCCGTCACCGGGTCTCTGGCCCGCCATAATGAGATGATCTCCATGAAGGCGGCCGGCCTTCACCTCTACCGCATCTTTCTGCCCCTTTTCCTGCTGGGCTTGGCCGTCAGCTTGGCCACCCTGACGGTGGGCGAGACCCTGATACCGGCCACCAACCGGCTCAAGGGAGAGCTGGAGCGCCGTCGCATCCGCCAGGAAGCTCAGGTGGACCGCAGCCTTCGCCATCATTTCCTATACGACGGAGCTCAGGGCCGCCAATACTACATCAAGCGCCTTGACGCTGACCGCGGGGTGATGGATTCCCTCAGCCTGCTGCAGCTGGACAAAAACCACAACATCGTGCTGCGCCTCGACGCAGGCCGGGGGGTATGGCGGGAAGGACGCTGGGTTCTCTCGGGGGTCATCCGCCGCCGCTTCGGACCCGACGGCTCGGAGCAGGCCGACAGCCTGGCCAGCCTGGTGTTGGAGGATTGCCCGGAAACTCCGGCCGACTTTGTGGAGCCGGTGCTGCTACCCGATGAGATGGGCTTTTTCGAGCTGCGCAAATATATTGACCGCATTCGCCGCTCCGGTGGGGACGTCCGTCGGCCGGTGGTCGACCTCTATCTCAAGCTCTCTTTTCCCTTCGCCAACCTTATTATCCTGCTGTTCGGCCTTCCTCTTATGGCCAATGCCCGCCGCAGCGGGGCCGCCCTCAGCTTTGCCGTCTCCATGCTCATCTGTTTTGCCTTCTGGGGCATCCTCCAGACGGGACGGGCCTTAGGACACGGCGGCTCCCTCTCACCCCTGCTGGCGGCCTGGCTGCCCAACTTGGTATTTGGAATGGTGGGCGCCTGGCTGCTCCACCGGGCTCCCAAGTAAACGGATTCTGGTTCAAAGAGCCGGGCCCAACATCTGCCCGGATAATTCCGGCCTGATGCCAAAAAATACGCCTGAATATAGGCCGTCCCTTCACCGGGCCTTCTGGCTCCGGTGCCATCGTTTCGTCTGACGATGCCGGGACAACCTACATTCAGGCGTCTGCTAGATATTCTCCCTGTAAGATGGGTTAGGGCGGGTTCTTCCTGGCGGCGGGGACCCACCCATTTTATTCTCTCAACTTCTCAGTTTCGCACCTTCGCTTCTAGGTCCCCATCTCCCATGAGGCCAGATATTTCTTCTGCTCCGGGGTCAGGACGTCAAACCTCACCCCCATGGCTTTCAGCTTCAGGCTGGCGATCTGACGGTCGATCTCCGGCGGCAGGGCGTAGACTTTCTTTTGGAAGGTCCTCCCCTTTTTGGCCAGGGTTTCGGCCGCCAGCGACTGGTTGGCAAAGCTCATATCCATGACCGAGGCCGGATGTCCCTCAGCGGCCGCCAGGTTTATCAGCCGGCCGTCCCCCAATATGCAGATCTTTTTACCCCCGGGCAAGGTAAACTCCTCCACGAAATCGCGCACCTCGCGATGCGACTTGGCGATCTTGCGCAGGCCGGCCAGGTCCAACTCGACGTTGAAGTGGCCGGAGTTGGCCACGATGGCCCCGTCCTTCATCAGTCGGAAGTGTTCCGGCCGGATGACATTGATATCCCCGGTGACGGTGATGAAAACATCCCCGATGCGGGCCGCCTCCTTCATGGGCATCACCCGGAAGCCCTCCATCACCGCCTCCAGGGCCTTGACCGGATCGACCTCGGTGACAATGGTGTTGGCTCCCATGCCCCTGGCCCGCATGGCCAGGCCGCGCCCGCACCAGCCGTAACCGGCCACCACCACTATCGAACCCGCCAACAGAATGTTGGTGGCCCGCAGCACCCCATCCAGGGTGCTCTGGCCGGTGCCGTAGCGGTTGTCGAACATGAACTTGGTTTGGGAGTCGTTGACCGCGATCACCGGGAAGGCCAGGGTGCCCGCCTTCTCCATGCTGCGCAGCCGGATGACACCGGTGGTGGTCTCTTCGGTCCCTCCGATGATGTTTTTCACCAGGTCTCGCCGTTTGGTGTGCAGCTCGCTCACCAGATCAGCCCCGTCGTCCATGGTGACGTTGGGCCTCTGGTCCAAGGCGGCGTTGATGTGCTTATAGTACAGCTCGTGGCTCTCGCCCTTGACGGCGAAAGTCTGCACGCCGTATTGTTTGACCAAAGCGGCGGCTACATCGTCCTGGGTGGAAAGCGGGTTGGAGGCGCACAGCCTCAGTTCAGCCCCTCCGGCTTTGAGGGTGCGCATCAGATTGGCGGTCTCGGCGGTCACGTGGAGGCAGGCCGAAAGCTTGATGCCCTTGAGCGGCTTCTCCTTCTCGAACCGTGAACGGACGGTGCGCAGCACCGGCATGAACTGCTCGGCCCATTCGACACGGGCCGCCCCCTTGGCCGCCAGCTTCAGGTCCTTGACGTCGTAGTTCATTCAAATCTCCTAATCCGGTTGGAACCGGGGTTAACCACCAAGGCGCAAAGATACGAAATTTATCCGGATTAGTGCCTTGGTGTCTTTGTGGTGAATTTTCGTTACTTCTTTAACGCCGCTTTCAGCTTGGCGGCCACGTCGGTCTTCTCCCAGGTGAAGCCCTCCTCCTCACGCCCAAAGTGCCCGTAAGCAGCGGTCCGCCGGTAGATGGGCCGTTTCAATTTAAGCATGTCAATTATCCCGTGCGGCGTCAGGTCGAAGTGCTGGCGGATGGCCTTGCACAGCCTGGCCTCGTCGGCCCGGCCGGTGCCGAAGGTATCGACGGCGATGGACACCGGATCGGCCACGCCGATGGCATAGGCCAGCTGGATTTCGCAGCGCTCCGCCAGTCCGGCAGCCACCACGTTCTTGGCTATATAGCGGGCGGCGTAGGCGGCCGATCGGTCGACCTTGGTGGGATCCTTGCCCGAGAAGCAGCCGCCGCCGTGCCGCCCCAGCCCGCCATAGGTGTCGACGATGATCTTGCGGCCGGTCAGGCCTGAGTCGCCCTGGGGCCCGCCGATGACGAAGCGACCGGTGGGATTGACCAGGATCTTGGTCTTGTCGTCCATCAGCTTTTTGTCGACCACCCGGGCGATGACGTGCTTTACAACGTCCTTCTTCACCCTGGCCTCGGGGACGTCGGGATGGTGCTGGGCGGAGATGATGATGGTGTCGATCCTCTTGGGCTTCCCGTTGTCGTACTCCACCGTCACCTGGGACTTGCCGTCGGGGCGCAGGTAGTCCATGGTCCCGGACTTGCGCACCTCGGTCAGCCGGCGGCAGAGCTTGTGGGCCATCATGATGGGCATGGGCATCAGCTCCGGGGTCTCGTTGCAGGCGAAGCCGAACATCATCCCCTGGTCCCCGGCTCCGCCGGTGTTCACCCCCAGGGCGATGTCCGACGACTGCTCCTGGATGGCGGTAATGACGCCGCAGGTCTCGTAGTCCAGCCCGCTCTTGGCGTCGGTGTAGCCGATCTCCTTGACCGTTTCCCGCACCAGGCCCGGGATGTCGATGTAGGCCGAGGTGGAGATCTCGCCGGCCACCATCACCAGCCCGGTGGTCACCAGGGTCTCGCAGGCCACCCGGCCGTTGGGGTCGTTGTCCAGGATGGCGTCCAAGATGGCGTCGGATATCTGGTCGCACATCTTGTCGGGGTGGCCCTCGGTCACCGACTCCGAGGTCAGAAGCCTTTTTTCAATCATGTGTTTGCCTTTCGTGTTTGATATGCTTATTTAATACATGTATTTACAGGAATATTATTCAAGAAATGTTGATCGGCGAAAAACTGTTTTTATTGATATCATCTGTGTGAGATTAATTAATAAATATCCACCTCCGAGTCGTCCCCCACGTTGAGCCTTCCCAGCTTGCCCCTAACGGTGGCGTTGTCTCCCAGCAGAGAACCTTGTAGCAGGGCCCGCTCCACCAGAACATTGCCGCCGATGATGGTGTTGCTGACCACCGTCTGCTTGATCTGGCTTCCGGCAGCGATGGAGACATGGGGGCCGACAATGGAATGTTCGATTTTTACGCTGGGATCGATGAACACCGGAGGGATGATCACCGAGCCCGGGTAAGACGGCGCAACGTCGCCCGCCATCTCCAACAGCTGGCGGTTGGTCTCCAGCAGGGTCTCCGGCTTGCCGCAGTCGAACCAGCCTTCAACCGGAAAAGCCTCCATCTCGGTGCCCTGTTCCAGCATCACTTGGAGAGCGTCGGTCAGTTGGTATTCTCCTTTGGTGCGTAATTTGCGGTGGTAAAGGGTTTCGATGGCCTGGTAGAGTCCGGCCGTTTCCTTTATCAGGTAAATACCGACGATAGCCAGTTTGCTTTTTGGGTGCTCGGGCTTCTCCACCAGCCGGGTTATCCGCCGGCCCTCCAGCTCCACCACTCCGAACCTCCTGGGATCCTCCACCTCTTTGACCCCGATCAGGCTGGTGGGCTTGTCCAGCAGTGAGCCGAAGTCGGCCTTGAAGATGGTGTCCCCCAGAATAATAAGCGCCGCATCTTTGCCCACCGCTGCTTTGGTGAGGTAGATGGCGTCGCCCAGTCCCTTGGCTTCCTCCTGTATTATAAAGGAGGTTTTGATCTTGTAGTGGGCGTCGACGTAATCTTTGATCATCTCTCCCTTTTGCCCCACCACCATCACCACTTCGTCGATGGGCAGGCCTTCCAGCTGGGACAGGATGTGTCCGATGATGGGCTTGCCGGCCAGCTCGATCAGCACCTTGGGGGTGCTGTGGGTGTGCGGCCGCAGCCTGGTCCCGGCCCCGGCCACCGGTATGATCGCCTTCATTTCGCTTCCTTGAGGATGTTCTTCAGTTTTACGATCGGCCCAATGGGGGTGGGGTCTACTCGGTTCAACCAAGCCAGATAATAGCTCACCCAGTCCCCCAGATGTATCAGGTATAGCATCCGGGCCAGCAGCCCTTGTCCCTTGCCCTCAAGCCTTAATACCGCCCGGGCCGCGTCTCCCACCAGCTCGGCCACCGCTTGGGACCTGATAACGTTGCGTCTATGATCGTCGGGATCTCCCAGCATCACCACCGACATCCCCTTGGCCGGTCCCTCGCCAAGATCCCATCCCACTATCTCATTATGGCAAAGCTCCGGGAAAAATGCGGCATACGACGGCTGCTTGGCATTTTCATTAATCTGGTTGGCCCAGCGCCTGGCCGCCGGTCCCAAAAGATCGGCTGAGGCATAGATCACCGGCAAGGATTTCTCCAGATGCCGGGCGATCTGTTTTGCCTGGTTGGTATGCTCGGCTGTCGACCAATGGCATTCCTGTGATAGCCGCTCCAACGTCTCTATTGCTTCGGATAACTGGTTTTGGCCGATTTCAATAACATGGCGATCAGCCAAAGCATGGATCAGGGTAAAAAAAGAAAAACCGAAGGCGCAGCGCGGCGGCATGCCGCCCGGTATTTTTATCAAGGGAACGCCGTCAGCCGCACACCTCCTCGCCAGCTCTCCGCCGGTGGTGATGGCCAATATTTCGGCTCCGACCTGGCGTGCTCTGGCATAGGAGGATAGCGTTTCCTCGGTGTCTCCCGAATAGCTGCTGGTTACCACCAGATCTTCGGGGCCAGCCCAGTGCGGCAGGTCGTAGTTGCGATGGACCAAAAGGGGGCCGGCCAATGTTCTTTCGGCCCAGGACGCAGCCACATCCCCAGCGATGGCCGACCCGCCCATGCCGCAGACTAGGGCACAGCGGGGTTTGCCGGATGCCATCCCCGCGCGAAAATTAGAGCCTATCTCCATCGCCTGTCGGCACTGGTGGGAGAACTGCGCCAGCAGGCTTCCCATGTCGGAACGGTCCCATTCCAGACGTCGGGTTTCATCCAATTCGGCAAAGGACATATAAAATCTATCAGACTATTTCCAACAATCGCCGTTGGTTTGTTGAATTGTATCGCTCAATCAACAATGGAGACCTTATCTCCGCTCTTATGATATTTCCTCTGACAAAGTGCGCAGGCCTCCTGGTCGGACTTTTCGAAATTGAGCCTTCCCCCGCACTGGCACATCCAGCCTATTATTCTCGAAGGGACCCCGGCCACCACCGCGTAGTCCGGCACGTCCTTGCGCACCAAGGAGCCGGCGGCCACAAAGGCATGGCTGCCGATGGTGATGCCGCAGACGATGGTGCAATTGGCTCCCAAGCTGGCGCCCTTTTTGACCAAAGTCGGTATCCACTTTCCCCCTTTGGGAAATGCCGCCCGTGGGTTCATGTCGTTGGTGAACACCATGGATGGCCCGCAGAAAACATCGTCCTCCAAAGTCACCAGGTCGTAAACCGAGACATTATTTTGAATCTTGCAGTTGTTACCAATGACCACCCGGCTGCCCACATAGACGTTCTGGCCCAACGAACATGCTTTTCCGATTTTGGCACCCTTGGAGACGTGGCAGAAATGCCAGATCTTGGTGCCGGCGCCTATCTCCACCGGCTCGTCGACAAAGGCGCTCTGATGGACGAAGTAGTCGGACATTTTTGATCCTTTTATTTATTTACTATGCTCTTTGATGATCTCGCAGACCGCAACAGCCACATCCTCAACATCCTCATCGGTCATCCGGGTATACAGCGGCAAGGTGACCTCGTTTTGCGCCAGACGCTCGGCTACCGGAAAATCACCGGGAGCAAAGCCCAGGCTTCGGTAATAGCTGAATAGGTGAACCGGCTGATAATGGACGTTGGCGGTTATTTTCCTGGCCGCCAGCTGTTCGATAAAGCCGTCGCGATCTAACCTTAGCTTGTCGAAGTCGATGATGACCGGAAACAGGTGCCAGGCATGACGTCCGTTTGTGGCATCCGGCGGCAGCCTCAGATATTCCACTCCCTCCAAACGTTTTCGATAAAGAGCAACTATCTCCCGCCGCCGAGCCAGCATGCTCTCGGCCCGCTTAAGCTGGTGGAGGCCGATGGCCGATTGAATGTCCATCAGGTTGCACTTGTAGCCCGCCTCTACGATGTCGTACTTCCATTTTCCGCCCGGGGCGAAGCGGCACCAGGCATCCTTGTCCATGCCGTGCAGGCAAAGAACCCGCAGGCGCTGCAGAAGCTGGTCATCGTTCGAGGCCGCCATGCCCCCCTCGCCGGTGGTCACGTTCTTGACGGCATGCAAACTGAAGACCGTCAGCCGGCTTATGGAGCCGATCCTTTTGCCCTTGTATTCGGCGCCGACGGCATGGGCAGCATCCTCGATAACAACCAAGCCGTTTTTTTTCGCAATCTCTCCCAAGGCGTCCATATCGCAGGGATGGCCGGCAAAATGAACCGGGATGAGGGCCTTGGTCCTCGAGGTAACCGCCCGCTCCACCATCTCCGGGTCGATGTTGAAATCGTGCTCCTTGACGTCGGCCAACACCGGCTTGGCCCCGACGTGAAGAATGACATTGACCGTGGCGGCAAAGGTGTAGGGAGTGGTGATTACCTCGTCGCCCGAGCCAACCCCCAAAGCTTTCAGACCCAAAAAAAGCCCAGCCGTGGCCGATCCCAGACCCAGGCAGGAACGGGCGCCTACATATTCGGCGAATTCCCGCTCGAACCTCTGGGTTTTTGGCCCGGTAGTCAGCCATCCGGAGCGAAGGGTATCTACTACTTCGTCTATCTCGGCCTGGCTGATATCGGGAGGCGAAAAGGCCAGCATCTCTTGTCTGAGAGGCCGTCTTGTTTGGAGAAAATCGTCTCGGTCGCTCATTTTTCGCTCGGCCGATAGCTGGGAAGACAGCTTTTCAGGGCGCTTACGATCTGTCTGTGGTGTCCTCTACGTGAGGCATTCTCCAGACGTTTCAGGATCTTGTCGAGTTGGCCCGGCTGGAAACGTCTGGCCCGGGCCACGAAAATCTGGGAATGTCTGGTGGCGTTTACCCCCTCCTCGGCCGTCATCAATTCCTCATAGAGTTTCTCTCCCGGCCGCAGTCCGGTGAACTCGATGGAAATGTCGGTTTCCGGCTCCAAGCCGGAAAGGATTATCAGGTCTCGGGCCAGATCCACTATCTTGACGGGTTTGCCCATGTCCAAGACGAAGATCTCGCCGCCCCGGCCCATAGCCCCAGCTTGGATCACCAGCTGCACCGCCTCGGGGATGGTCATGAAATAGCGCTCCACTTCCGGGTGGGTGACGGTGACCGGCCCCCCGGCCGCGATCTGCCGCTTGAAGAGAGGCACCACGCTGCCGCGGCTGCCCAGCACATTGCCGAAGCGGACGGTGATGAACTTGGTTCGGCCTTTAGCCTCCAAAGCGGAAAGCACATCCTCGGCCAGCCGCTTGGTGGCCCCCATAATGCTGGTGGGATTGACCGCCTTGTCTGTAGAGATGAATACGAAGCGTTCCACACCAGCCGCAATAGAGGCCTCGGCTAGCGTTTTGGTGCCGAAAACGTTGTTTTTAACAGCCTCGCCGGGATTGGCTTCCATCAAGGGAACATGCTTGTGGGCGGCCGCATGAAATACCACTTGGGGCCGGTACTCTCCAAAGATTTGTTCCATCCGCGCCCGGTCGCCCACATCCCCCACCGCCGCTATCAGGGGAAGCCCCTTAAAGCGATGGGTAAGTTCATACTCGATCTCGTAGAGGCTGTTCTCGCCCTTGCCCAACATCACCAACCGTTCCGGTCCTAAACCGGCTATCTGACGACAGAGCTCAGCTCCGATGGAGCCGCCGGCCCCGCTCACCAGCACTCTTTTTCCGGTCAGATAACCCGAGATCTCATCCATATTGAGGCTGACCGGCTGGCGCCCCAACAGATCCTCAAGCTCCACCTCCCGGATCTGGCTGAGGCTGACCTCCCCCTCGATGATGTCCTTGATGCCGGGCACGATCTTGAATTTGAGCTTGGCCCGACGACACTGCTCCACCAGTTCCCGGACAACTGAGCCTGGGGCCGAGGGGATGGCGATAATGATCTCCTCCACTCGGCGTTCCAGTACCACCTGGAATATCTGGTCGCGTCCGGCTATAATGGGCAGGCCGTGTATGCGCCTATTTTGCTTGCGGGGATCGTCGTCGATAAAGCCAACCGGCTGATAGCCGAACTCGGGATGGGCCAGCAGCTGCCTGGCCACCATTTCGCCGGCATCGCCTGCTCCGATGATCAAAACCCGCTTCCTTTCCAGGTGGCGGTATCGGGTAATCACCCGGTGCCGCTGCAGTAGCCTCAGACCCAGACGCAGGCCACCGATCAGGATGATGGCTCCCAGCCACTCGGCCACCATCACGCTCAGGGGATAGCCCTCCAGCCATTCCAGCGGCAATCCCCAGGAGGCGTAATCCAAACGCCTGGCCAGGAAAGCGGAAGCCGCCATCATCACCGTTCCCAGGCTGACCGCCTTGAGGATGGCCATCAGGTCGCTGATTCCGATGTATCGCCAGACACCGCGATAAAGCCCTAGCAACGCCAGTAGCGTTATCCTGAGAAGGGTGACGAAAACCGCTATCTGCCAGTAGTAAGGCCGATAGACCTCGGGGATGGCCCATTCGAATCGCAAAGCGAATGCCAGCCACAGAGCCAAATTCACCAGCAGGATATCTGCCAGAAAAAGAAACCAGCGCCTTTTTTCGAATCTCTCCATCGCTTAGAAAGCGGGTTTGGATATGAACGCCAGATAATGGGTAAGAAGTAGGGGCAGCCGCGAAAGCAGATGGCAGAGCGACCAGCTTACCGGAGCCAGGGTTCTCGCCAAAGGCGGAGCCAAAGTAGTTCGATGGAAGCAGTAGCAGCAACCCGGAAAAAGAGATTCAATCTCCCGGCGGCCCAGTCCCTTAACGTCGGGGTTGCTTGGATTGTTCACCCGAAGATCGTACCAGATGATCATCCCGCCCGGCCGAAGGACTCGAAGCATCTCCTTGGCCGTCTCCCGCCGCATAGCCGTATCGAGCATCGAACTGAAGACGGTGCTCTGGAAAATTATATCAAATGAACCATCCGGAAGAGCCAGGCAAGAGGCATCGCCCGACTCTATCCTGATGTTGGGGCTTAAAAACATGGCCCGCTCCACCCTCTCCGGCAAAAGCTCTATGCCCCTTAGGTTCTCCGGCCTGAACCCGTATTCCACAAACCTTCTTAACCACCAACCGTCGCCGCAGCCAACCTCCAGAAGGGTGGCCCCGGCCAGGTTTGCCAGACCATGTTTTCGGAGCAACCGCAGTAGAAGCCTCTCGCGTTGGTGGATGATGAAAAGGTTGCCGGGATCGAACATGGAATAACGACCGGCCGGCAAGATCTTGCGGCGTTGATAGCGTTCGGCAATCCTCTCGGCCTCTCCCATATGTCAGAAAGCCCCCCGTCCGGAAACAAGCTCGAAGGCGGTACGCCAGATGATCCAGAGGTCCATCGCCAGGCTGCGGTGTTTTATATAGTAAACATCCAGACGTAGCTTGGTGTCCATGGAAAGATCATCGCGGCCGTGAACCTGGGAAAACCCGGTGACGCCCGGCAGCACCGAAAGCACTTGTCGCTGCCAGGGAGTATAGACGTCCACCAGCGGCGGCAGCTCCGGCCGCGGCCCCACCAGGCTCATTTCCCCCTTGATAACATTAAATAACTGGGGCAGCTCGTCCAAACTCCAGCGTCTCAGAAACCTTCCCACCTTGGTCACCCGGGGATCTCCCCGTTCCGCCAGTAAAGGCCCCTTGGATTCGGCGTCCCGAATCATGGTGCGAAACTTGTAAATGCGAAAAATTTTTCCGCCGCGGCCCACCCTTTCCTGTAAAAAGAGCGCCGGAGGCCCGGAATCGATGACCACCGCCAAACCAGCCGCCAGCATCAGAGGCAAAAGAAGCGGCAGCAATGTAAAACAAATAATTATATCAAATACTCTTTTCATTGTCCATACAACGATTGCAAATCTATTCTCTCAGCCGTTTCCGCCAGCAGGCGCTCCCATTTCCCGGCAATCTTTTCACGTGAGTATTCCCTCTCCACCAAATTCCTTCCCCGAAGCCCCATTTTGGCTCTTTTAGAGGGATTCCGAAACAGGTCTTTAACCGCTTCTGCAAGCTTTTCCGGATTTTCCGGAGGGATGGCCATTCCGCAGTTGGTTGAGTCCACCAATTCGGCGGCCATGCCCTCGGCGGAAACAACCAGAGGCCTGGCCATGGCCATAGCCTCGTACATCTTGGACGGAAGTGCCCGTCGAAAAACCGGCAGTTTCCTCAGAGTCACCAGACAGACATCGGCGGCCTCGAGCAACTCGGGCATGCGTGATTTTGGCCAAGTATTCAGAAATCTCACATTTTTTAGGTTCATTTTTTGGGCAGTTTCCACCAGCCCCGCTTTTTCGGCACCGTCGCCCGCCATCACAAAAACAATATTCGGTTCGTTTGCCAATATTCCTGCGGCTCTAAGCACCACATGCAAGCCCTGGGCCATCCCATGAGTGCCGGCGTATAATGCTATGAACTTGCCGGATAGATTTAGTTCATTTTTAACAGACAAACCCTTTCCCTGAGACTGGAAAAAATCCAGGTCCACCCCATTGGTCAGGGTGGCTACCTTCTCTGTCGCCAGCCCGCGGGCCAACAGGTCTTTTCTGATGCCCTCAGTGACCACCGTTATCAGATGGCTATGGTCGTAGATGAAACGTTCCAACCATTCTGCCATCGTAACGGCTGTTCGGTTGGTTAGGGCACCCATTTCCACTGCCGATTGTGGCCAGACGTCGGCCACATTGAAAATATGGGAGGCGCCCAGCATCCGGGAAATTATCCAACCGCTGAATCCCAGGAACAGGGGCGGCGATTCCGTCACCACCACATCGCACGGCGGCAGTTTGGATGCCGCTACCAACGAGGTAATGCAGAAAGAAAGATGATTGGCCATTCTGCTGGCGAAACCCTTATTGGGTCTGGCCCAGACATAGGAACGGATTACATCCACCTCGCCCCTGGACTCTTTAAGCAGTACAGCCCTTTGATAAGGCGTTTTGATGACACCATCGGGATAATGGGGGAAATTGGTCAGCACCGATACCTTATGGCCCCGCTTTGCTAGTACCTTCGCTATCTCATCAATGCGCGATTGAGGGGCGCCCACCTCGGGTGGAAAGTAGTGGGTTAAAAATAGTAGTTTCAATTTAATAGCCGGCATTATCTGAAACAATCGGATTCCATTTTATTGATTTCTTCAACAGGACCGAAAGCCCCACGGCAAACCAGAAGACAGTCACTACTTCGGAGTCTCCAAAGTTCCATTCGGCCAAACCATTGACTATAAACCCAATAATAACACCGGATAGAGCCAAACCCAGAGCCTTTATGTCTTGTTTCACGCATTTTATCAATCCCAATGATAATGACAGCACCGAATAAAGCAGAAAAATAAAAGCCGCTAATCCAATCACCCCGGTGTTGGCGGCAATCTGGAGAAAAATATTGTGCAGGTGTCCGTAATTCCAGGTGTTCCATGGGTCTCTTTCCAAGTCCCAACGCTCCCGGTTTCGGTGGTAGGCTTCCCCCAGGTCTATCAGCCCATGGCCAGTCACTGGTTTTTCCTTAAAAACCTTCCATCCCACGTTCCAGATGGTTTTCCGCAGTTCCCAAGTGTTGGACTTCTGGATCGCCACTGTCGACCCAGTCCCTGATGGTAGTTTGAAAAAGAAAACCGTTATAACGGTAGCGGCTATTGCTGTCGCCGCCAATATCTTCCAACGACGAGATAAAATAAGCACGCTAATCGACCCTATAATAAGTGATACCAACGAACCGGCGCTTTGGCTTAATAATAATGCCGCTAACAATATAATTGAAATGGGCACCGATAGCCAGCGCGTTAATATTCTTCCCTGGATAGCAAAAACTAGTGACAACAAGGCGGCCATCATAAATATGCCGCCGGCCGTCAGGGCCATGGTTTGAATGCCGGTCACCCTTCCCTGCATTCCGGCAAGGTACATCAGCAGACCATAGCCTGCTGTAAGAGATGAAAAGAAAAGAAAGACTGTTATTAATTTTCTGCCATCTTCAGGTGAATGGCAGGCATAGGCTACTAGGAAAAGGGACGAGGCCAGGTAAAATTTCTTTAGACCAATTAGGCTGTCCAAAGGCTGGGCGGATAAAATCGTAGATAGGACACAGGCAGCAAGGAAAAGGCCCACTGCAATTTCGAGCCCGGTGGCGTAGCCAAGCCACCGCTTTTTCCGCCAACAAATAGCGAGCCATGACAGCCAGGCAACCCCTAAAGAAATTTGGCAAAAGGCTATGGAAACCGGCATTGAGCCGACAAAACCTACCAATGAGGCCCGCAGTAAATTGTCGATCAGGAAATCGAACCCTGTATCTGTAGTCTGTCTGGCAGTCCGCCTCATTTGTCAGTAGAGATTAGCCTGTAGTATTGTGCCATAAAACAGTCGATTGTTTTCTCCCAGAAATACTCGGCTGCGACGAATTCTCTGGCGGCACGAGAGAAACGTTTTCTTTTCTCATGATCATCAAGTAATTCCCCAATGGCTTCGGCCATAGCCTGATGATTGCCCGCAGGTACCAGAAGGCCAGTAAAACCATGACGCACCACCTCGCGAAAACCGCCGATATCGCTGGCCACCACCGGCACCCCGCAAGCTTGGGCTTCCAAGAGGGAAACCCCGAATGATTCCGGACATATCGACCCATAGGCGGCCACCGAAAAACTGTTGAATATTTCTGGAAGTTTCGAATGCTCTATAAAACCGGCAAAATTGACCTTGCTAGCTATTCCTAAATGGATGGCCAATCTCTTAAGTTCACCCTCCTGTTGTCCCGAGCCCACAATCTCCAGCTTCAGCGGTTTCTTTTTTTTATCAGCAACAACTCCGGCGAATGACTTTATGACCACATCCATGCCATATTGCCGTTCCAGCGCCTTGACCGAGCCGATAGTTTCCTCTTGGCCTTTTCTTCTAATCATCGGCATGGGCCGGAACAGCGAGGTGTCCACCCCAAATGGAGTCACCATCACCTGCTTGGCGGTGTATCGTTTAACTTCGGAGGCCATGAAACGGCTGGTGGACAAAATAGCATCGGCTGAATCCGTAATCCGCCGTATCAGCCACCGATTTATCAGGCTATGATGAGGGAAAACAAAGATGTCGGTGCCCCAGGCGGATACTACCAAGGGATGAAAACCGCAGATCCAGGCTGCCGCTCCGTAACTCGAAAGGTAATGGGCATGAAGAATGTCAGGATTCATAAGCCTAATCAGGATCTTAATTGCAGGGATCGCCGAAAGATATCCGATTTTTCTAAACATCGGGATCCTGGGCAATACGTGGATCCTGACTCCAGGGATCAAACCGGGATGATAGGTGGCTACCTCCACAAGGCATCCTCTGTCCGCCAGCGAAGATGCAATCCTCCTAGTGTGAATCGAGCTGGCCGGAGCCAGCATCATTATCTTCATCACCTCAACCGGCTTTTAGATTGTCCGCATAGCCAAGATTGATGGTGGCTATGCCGATGCCGTACATCAACCACAGGACTGGCTCATAAACAACGCTGCTGGTGCCGGTCGCGGCCGGAACCATTCCGATTAAAGCCAAGCCAGACGTCGAAGCCAGATATCTGATTGTAGACTTGAGGCTTCGACCATACAGTCGTAACAACCAAATAACGATAGTAGCATACCACATCCAGAAAAGAAAAGCGAAGAGAAGACCGGCATCGACTGCCATCTCCAGCCAGTAATTGTGCAGGCTGGCCCTTTCCGCACCCGGGGCTATTGCGCCGGATTGATATAGCTCCTCGCCAGCGCATCCTGCCCCCACCCCCCAGCCGCCGGAACCGGCAATGGCCTCCAGACCGTTTTTAAGGTAATTTCTTCTTAGAGTGACTGAGTCTCCAACGAACCTTTCCTCCGAGAAAAAACGCTTCACTGCATCCCAGGTGTGCAGAACCTCGTTCAGGGATTGTGGCATCCGACCCTCATAATTATCATTTAATAGAGGCATGGCCAAAAGCCAGGTGGTTACAACCAGCAACAGCATAACGGTATAAAGACCACGGTGGGTAGAAAAGAAAATCAGGTAAAGGGCAATGATTAATATGCAGACAGCCAGATTTATTCTGGAGCTGGTCATGACTATGATCAACAGAATCGAACCGGCCCCGGCTGCTTTCACCCCCCGCTGACGCTGCATCAGAATGAATGGGAGGAAAAGGTTCAGGACCGTAGCCAGATTGTTTGGATTCCAACGAAAACCGGTGGGATAGCTGGTCACCACCTCCAGCGTTTTTTTTGCCATAGTCCAAGGCTCCAACAGCATCTCCCGTCCGAAATAAGCCGCCAACGTAGATTGGGGCGAGATAGGATACCGAAAAGGAGTAAAAGCTTCCAACAGGCTCAGAACTATCTCAATCCCCAGAAGTATCAGAAATGCCCGGATCAACCATAGAAGACGCTGTTCGCTCCTGGAATAATAAACCACCCCCAGCGATATACAGGCACCGAACGTCAGATACAGTAGATATTTTAGGCTGACCGTCAGGTTGGGGCTCCACAGACAGGTCACCAGATACCAAGCTAACATCAATGCCGGGAAAAGGTGCAGGTTGGTGGTCAAACGGGGTAATTGTAAAAGACCTCTCCGCTTATAGAGATGAACCAGGATAACAACCAGCACTCCGGCCAGAGCAATATGCGATAGGTAGAACGGTCCGTAACTGATGCCAAGTCCGATAAATGCGGACAGCAGAAAAGCCTTCAACAGGACACCAATCATCGACATGCTTGGACCAGCCCGGCGATTTCATCCACCTCGGCCTTCATCCTCTGTTCCCAGGTCCATAGGCGGTGTTCGGTTTTGAGTATACCTTTTTTTATAGCGATAGCAAGTTCCGGGGATCCCATCAGCCGGTCCAGGTCGCGCGCTATGGCCGGGATCGACTCATCGTTGGGTAAATAAAGGAAGCCGTTCTCGTCGTGCTTTATCCATTTCCCAGTATCGCCGTTGTCCAGGGTGAAGATCATCTTGTGGGCCCGGATGGCCTCCAGCAGGGGGTTGCCGACGTTGGAGAGGTCGTAAGTCGAGATAAAGGCGTCGGCCGCTCTCAGTAAATCCAGCGCCTTGGAATGCTCGAGCGGCCCGGCCAGTTTGACATGGCTGGTCAGGTCCAGTTCGGCTATCAGGTTCTGCAGCCGGCCGCTCTCAATTCCTCCTCCGACGATGCAATAGAAGATGTTCTTTCGGCCGTACTCCTTGACCAAACGTTCCACTATCCTTATGCCCCGGTCCACCCGTTTCCAGGGCACCAACCGGCTGATGGATACCAACAGAAAACATTTACTAGGGCATCCCATCTTCTGTCTTATACAAATATTCTCACTCTCTGATAAAGGGGGAACTGGATCGACACCATTGGTCCAGAACCTGAGGCCAGCCGCATTGGCTGATCTCAGATAGCGCAGCACCCGGTCTCCCTGGGTCCCATCGTCGGTCATGATGCAAACATGAGCCGGAACTAAAAGCGCCAGAAACATTTCCCAATTAAGCAGGGCCATCAACCCTTGTTTCTGTTTGAATCCTTGGAAACGGGCCACTACCCTGGCTCCGCGGACCATTCCTAACAAACGCATCAGGCAGACGGCCAGATAGCCGTGGACTTCATATCCATAAACAACATCGAATCTCTCGATAGACAGCATTCCGGCGGCCTTGGCCGCCAGTCCAATGATGGCCAAATAGCTTCTCAGCTTTGAAACGATGGTCCCTTTGACACTTCCCCGGGTCCGATCCTGCAGCCGTGATAACGGCCAATTGATCCTTACCACCCTTATCCCAGTCGGGTTAAAAACCCTTTCGTAGAAGTAATCGCCGGATTTAGATTCGTCCCGGGCGACAATAAAAGTCACTTCCCAGCCGCTATCTCGGAAAGCTTCTGGGGTTTTGCGAATAACCTGAATCGATTTTTCCTTAAAATCCAGCGCCGAGACAAATAATATATTGGTCTTACGACCTTTATCGGCCATCATAAATTCAGCTTGAAAACCCTGGCCCATATTCCTAGGTTAAGAAAGCGCCAGACAGTGGTCACTCCTTCCCGGCTCTGATTATTGATAATGGACGGCCAGTCCCTTATAAATTTTCCGATATCGATAACCGACGACAGCCTGTGGTCCATGTAGGCCAATAGAGAAGGCCCTATCTCCCTTAGCCACTTGGACTCCGGAGTGGCAAATCCTATTTTATCGTGACGCCAGCGGATGGGTTCTGGCACTAAATCTTTGGCGGCCATGCGCAATAGATGCTTGCTCCATCCATGATGGATTTTGTATATCCCGGGTATTGAGAAAAGCCGTTCAATCAGAGGCAGGTCGTCGGCAAAAGGAGTCCGTGATTCTATGGAAAAACGCATAGAATTACGGTCTTCGTAACGGAGAAGGTTTTTAAGGCTGAGGCCGGTCATCATATCACGAAGCATATGGTTCAAACCACGATGATATCTCTCCGTTATAGCCTCGGTCCGATGCCGATAATGCCTCCAGAAATCTCCTGAAATATATTTGCACTCGGGTCTAATGCTGCGGTACATGGTCGACATAAAGTCGGAAGGCGCCAACCGCTTAATGGCGGGCATAATTAGATTTAATAGGGTCGCCCATAAGCTTACCGAGGCTTCTTTTTGTGACTTCCATTCCTGCCACAAGGCGCTCCATTTGCCATTTGTCAACATCTCTCGATGCTGCATCGCATAAAAGCTGGCATAACCGCCAAATAGCTCATCTCCGCCCTGGCCGTCCAAAAGAACCTTTATCCCTTGCTCCCTGGCCAATTTCATGATCCGGTACTGGGCATAGATGCTGGTGGAAATAAATGGTATTTCTTGGTAATATACTAGATCTTCTATGTCTGTTAAAAGTTCCCTCGCCCGAGGATATGAAATGTACCATGTTAAGGCGACAGATTCCGCTACCATTTTAGCCCATTTTGTTTCATCCTTAGAGTAATCATGATATCCTGCAGTAAAAACGGCTTGCTTTTCCCCCACCTGCTCCAGTTTCCCCTTTTTTAAAAGACGGTCAATGGTGCAGACGATAGTTGAACTGTCTAATCCGCCGCTTAAACAGGAACCGATAGGCACATCAGAACGCAACCTCAGCTCAACTGCTTGCCTCAGAAGATAGGATATTTCCTGCGAATAATTCTGTGCTAGAACAGAATTATAAGCGGGACAATCATCATTTTGCGGAAGTTGATAATACTTGTTGATTTTTAGTGAACGCCGGTCCAGCCGATATCGCAGCACTGAGCCGGGCTCCAACTCCCGTATTTCTTGGAACAAGGTCTTTCCCGCCTCTCCCTCCCATCCGAAAAGAAGATAGTCAAACACTTGTGCCAGGTCGGTATTTAAATTGAACTGAGGGAAAGAGGCTAGAGATTTTATTTCGGAAGCAAAGGCAAATATGTCATTCAGGTGAAAATAATAGAGGGGCTTAACCCCGAACCGGTCCCGGCATAAAATCAATTCTTTTTTCTCGACATCATAAAGAGCGAAAGACCACATGCCGTTAAAGCGATGCAAAGCTTCAATTCCCCAAGTACCATAAGCAGCCAGCGCCACTTCGGTATCGGTGCCGGTACGAAAGCGATGGCCATGTGATTTAAGCTCCCCCCTAAGTTCTACAAAATTATATATCTCTCCGTTGAATACTATCCAATGTCTTCCGTCTGGGGATGGCATTGGCTGATGGCCTCGGGGCGAGGTGTCGATAATCGACAGACGGCGATGAGCCAGATAGAGATCGGCCTTGCCCCGATAGGTTTTTATCGGAGGCAATTCGAGCTGACAATCAGCGCCCCCCAGCTGGTTGGTTTTACCTGTAGAGCATTCTACAACTAGATAGCCCTCATCGTCAGGACCGCGATGCCTGAGGGCTTGGGCCATGGCTTCCAGCGCGTCAGACATGTTTTCTGAATTTGGAAGGTGGAATCCGGCTATACCACACATACGCTTTTTACGTAATTATTGACTTAAACCTTAAAAAATCGTCCCGACCAGGAAGCAGTTCTACAAATTTTAACCCTGATCGTTTTATAAAATAGCTGGTTGCATATACCGCGGCCGCCATATAAGCCATGCTGGCAGCTAGGGCCGCGCCCATCAACCCTAGCCGGGGGACTAAAAGAACGTTGCCGGTTACAGTCAATACCAAACCCAAGGCCGCAGCCTCGGTATTCACCCTGAAACGGCCTATACCCGCCATATAATGGTTAATGATCATGGCATAACTGAGGGCCATTATCCCTGGAGACAAACACAAGATTACCCGGCTCACGCCGATGAAATCTTTCCCGAATATAGCGGATAAAGAAGCCGGCGGCACTGCCAGTAAAACAATCAACATTGCGGCGGTGACAACCAAACTCAATTTGGACAGAGCGATAGTCGTTTCCTGAACTGTCCGGCTTTCGCCAACCGAGGATACCCTGGCGTAAAGGACCAGAGCGATGCTTCCGGGAAACATCCATAGAGACTCGGCTAAAATCGCCCCTACTGAATAAATCCCGACCGCCGCCCTGCCGGCATAATGGTCCAGAAAAAAATAGCTCAGGCGATAATTTAAGAATTGTATGACCAAACCGGCCTGGGAAATCATCCCATAGCCAAGAACTTGCCGGGCTGTATCAATTATGCTGCTGTTTTTTTCAACAATCGGTTCGGGCGCCTGTTTGATTCTGCCCAATAGAGCCGATGCTATTCCCAGACATATCAGATAGGAACAATACAATGCAGCCAAATATAGCCCTACGTTTGCCCTCCCCCCCAGCTTTGGCCATAGCCCGAAGATAGCCAAGGTAGTGGCCACTTGGAGAAAAGCGATTCGATTATAATAAGTTATCCTTTCGATTGAAAGAAGTGCATAGGAAAAAATAGCCAACAGATTTGCCAGCATTCCCAATAAGAAAACGTGAACGATAACTGGCTGGGGTATGATCCCTAAAAGCCCCATGAATATTGTTCCTATAACCGAGGAAACTATCGACCAAACAGCTGCTATTCCGATGATTCGTTGGCGATGTGCTCTGTCCTTTCTCTGGGAAAGCAGGTAGACCATGCTGGATCCACCCATGAAGCCGCTCAGCATACCAATGATCCCAATACCGGTCAAGGCCAAACTCAGGACACCACGGCCATCAGCCCCTAGATACCTGGTGCTGGCTATCAGAAGTCCAAGCGACAGCAGCGCAGCGGCCACTCGAAACATGAAGGTATGCATCATTATTCGCAACAAGGCGTGGATCCTAACGTCGGACTTGATATTTTATGTTTCCCTGCCAGTGGTATTTAGTGTAAGCCGACGGCAGAAATTTCCAGACTCTAGTTATCGATCGGTGGACGGCCATCAAGAATGAATTATGGCTTTTATATGTTTTTCTGCCGTCTATGCTGTCGTTCAAATTAAAAAAAGCGAAGAGCAGCGGGTTGGGAACTCGGAATATTTTCTTTCGCTCAAATACAATCCCATCAATGGTTTTACGCACCAGCCAACGGTGATAAGGCACGTTGCTTATATATTCGGTCAAGAGACCCGGAGTCTCCAGATACCCCCTCTGGGCAACCCGCTGTAGTTCCGACATCAGGGCCTCTACTTGCTCCACATGTTCGGCTATGTGGGAGGCGATGGCGTAGTCAAAGGCGCCGTTAATAAATGGCATGGCGGTGGCATCGCCGATGACCATTCCTCTCCCTGTAGGGATGACCGTTCGCTGCCCGGTACGGTGTTCCGAGGGCTCCAGGCCGCGATCCAGCAGGATGTCGGCCCGTCCGTTCGGGTTGTGGCCGCTGCCGACATCCAGCACCAGCCATTCTGGATTTACCTCGATCCTTTCCCAGCTTAGGCCAGCCGTCCAACGCACCGGCACTTGGTCATAAATTGCCAAAGTGGCATTGATAAGGCTCTCCGAATCGAATGCTTTTTGGGCCTGCTTCTGGATTGCCAACCGGGAATACTTGTCTCTTTCGCGGCACATCCTGACAATGGCTTGGGAAAGCGCAAGGTGATCATCTGGCGGTACCGTTATCCCGTTTTCTTCATTCACGAAGTCACGGGGACCGCCGCAGTCGGTAACGATCACCGGCAATCCGGCAGATAACGCTTCGGCGGTGGCCACAGAAAAACCCTCAAAACGGCTGCTTAATATAAAACAATCGGCTTGTAATAAAAGCTTTTTTTTATTTACTTCATCCAGCTGCCCATGAAAACGCACCTCTTTCCCCAGTAGTCCAAGTTCCCCAGCCAGAGATTGTAAAATTTCTCTATCCGGCCCGTCCCCGATAATATCGAGAACAATTTTCTCCGGGACCAACTGTTTGACAGCAGCAACTAAAGCATGCAACAGTCCGGAAACATTTTTTTGCCGATCCCATAACGAGGACACATGCACCAAGCGAAATCCATTATCTTTCCGTCGGCGAATCGCAGTGTCAGAAACCGGCTCAACGATATTGGCGATAACCACGGCATCGTCTCGAAAACCCTCGGCACACAATGCCTGGCGCATGGCGGTGGAATCAACCATTACCTTTACTGCCTGATCCATCACCAGCCTCATCAGCCACCTTGAGATTGGACCGATCCTCTGCAGCCCTCGGGAAATCCTGAGGGCCAGATCGCAATGCTCTGTCAGCACATAAGGAATGCCGGTAAATAGTTTTAATGCCAAGGCCGCGTATCCGGCTGGATGAACGACATGAAGATGAACCAAGTCAGGACGTCCAAAACCATCTTTAACCATCCTAAGGCCTATCAGACAAGACCTAAGATATCGCAACCGATCGGTTAATACTTTAAAAGGACCCAGCTTGGAGTAAGGAGAACGATAAAATATCCTCCAAGTCTTTATACCAGACTCGTAAGAAGATTTAATTTGGTATCTTCCCCTTGTGTCTTTCACACCAATAACAAATAGCACCGCGACATCGGCGCGGTGCTTTAGGGCCTCCGCCTTTCGCTTTACGAAAATTCCGTTATATGGATTCTCCGGGTGAGGATACCAGCTGGTCAGGAACAACACCCGGTATCGGAAACGTGCCATCTGAATGTTATCGTAGTTAAAACAAGATTGTATGGTAAGGAAGATCAACAGTCATTTTTGCGATCGATTGTTACCGACAACAAAATACCAACCATCAACCCTACCAGAGAAGCCACGGATAAATTGATCCAAGGACGGGGGCTGACTGGAGAAAGTTCCAATTCCGGCGGGCTTATATACTCGAAATTGCGCATATTTGCCCTACGTATACGATATTCTATAACTTTATCATATAAGGCCACTAACTCCGCATCCCGCATATTTGGAAAACGATTGCGGCTTTGGTAATTGCGAAATATTTTCTCGGCAAAAGCAATTACGGAATCGGCTCCTTGGGCCACTACCTTAAGCCGGGATTGAACTGTGGAATCTGTGGCAAGAAATTGGAAAATAACGCCTGAGATTTCCCTTGCCAGGTTGGCATCATTTTTAGTCGTTACTACTAATTTAAAAATTGTCTCACTACCTGGTATTTCCTGAACTTTAATCGCTTTTATTTTATTTACATCTTCGGATTTCATCCCATTCAATAATTTCCCTCGATTGGCCCTAGCCCAGGCCGCGGTCACCATTTCCTTAACCTCGGGTATCCCGATCCACCGGTATGGCTCACCAGGCAGGGAGATCGTCGAACGACAGCGGTAGATACGAGGTGTTAAAAGGGTTGCCACGCCGGTACCGGCGACAAAAAGCAGCACAGAAGCCAACACCAGCCACCGTCTGCGCAGGACGATGCGCCACAGCTCGAAGATGTCGATAACGTATTCTGAGGACATAAGGCCACCTCAATAGGCGTTGTCAGGGATGATCACCTGGAGAACGGTTCTGATAAGGATCTTCAGGTCCAAAAGCAGCGACCAGTTCTGTATGTAATAGATGTCGAAGGCGGTCCTTTTCTCGATGGAGGTGTCCCCGCGCAGACCGTGAACCTGGGCCCAGCCGGTGATGCCCGACTTCATCCGGTGGCGGGAAGCGTAGCCCGGAATCCTCTGTTCGAACTGCTTTACGAAGAAAGGTCTCTCTGGTCTGGGTCCGACCAAACTCATGTCGCCCTTAAGAACGTTGAAAAGCTGGGGAAGTTCGTCCAAACTGTATTTGCGCAGGAAAGCCCCTATGGGAGTGCGCCGGTCGTCCCCCTCCTTGGCCCAGACCGGGCCGGTTTCCTTTTCGGCATCCACTTTCATGGAGCGGAATTTATACATCTTAAAAACCCGGCCGTCGAATCCCACCCGCTCCTGGGTATAGATCAAAGGCCCTTTCGAGGTCAGCTTCACCATGACGGCGATTATCAGAAGCAGCGGCGATATTAGGATGATTCCCAGCAGAGCGAAAATGAAGTCGAAGGCCGATTTGATGATTATATCCCAGGCGGTCAAGGGAAGCTCCCGCAGGCCGATGACCGGAATCTCGCCCAGCTGGGAGACCCGGGTATTGCTGCTGATGACGTCAATTAGATCGGGCACAAATTTCAGTTCCACCGGCCGGTGTTCGGTGCTGCTGACGATGTCCATCACCCGGGGCTGCAGCTCATGGGGCAGAACAATGAACAGAGCATCCAGTCGATGCCGATCTATGGCGTCGGATAGCCCGGACATCGATGACACCCGCTCGCAGAGGAGTGATTTGGAGCCGCGCCAACCGGATTCCGCCAGACCCTCGACGCTCAGCAGACAGTCGATTCGATAGCCGTATTCCGGATGCTGGTTTATGTATTCCAGTATGTGCTTGGCGGTCTTGCCGCTGCCGATGAGGGCCGAGCGTTTGATGCCGTAGCCGTGGACGGCCATCCAGCGGCGAAAGACCCCTACCAGCACCACCCTCTCCGCGCTCACCAGGACCAGGGAGACGCCCACCGCCATGATCAGCACCAACCGCGACCAGACCACCTCGCGGTAGAAGAATGAAAAGGCCATCACCGCCACCACGCAGACGAAGGTGCCCTTGACCACCCGGTACACCTCCTCGTCCTTGGTCAGCCGGAGGCGGGTCTCGTACAGCCCCAGCAGCCAGAAGACAAGTATCCACAAGGCGGCCACCACCAGCGAGCCCACCAGATAGGGCTGGAACGGCGGCACCGCATGGCGCAGCGGAATCCAGCCGGAATAGAACCGGAACATGAAGGCGATCAGGAATGAGGCGAATACCAAGGCGGCGTCAACCAGCATCAGTATGCCGGAAAATGGGATCTGCCCTTTCCTCAGCATTTTAGCTTCCTCTTGTCAATCGCTTGACCATGGAAGTTATGCCTTCTTTGAAAAAACCGGCCGAATACTTCAAGGAATGCTTTCGGATGGCCTCGGGGTCAAAACGGCAGTTCTCGGCTTTTTCCAAAGCACCTATCAAGCCTTCGACCGTATCCTCTTGATATAGGACGCCGGTCACACCGTCAACCACCGTCTCCCCGGCGCCGCCGCGGTCCAGGGCGATCACCGGCCGCCCGCAAGCCTGGGCTTCGGCCAAAACTATGCCAAAGTCCTCCTCACCCGGAGACAGCAGGGCACGACATCCCCGCATCAATTCTCTTACGCCATCCCGGTCCTGCCAGCCGACGAAAGTGATTCCAGAACCGGCTATTTTTTTTAGGTTTTTTGCTTCCGGCCCATCGCCGACCACGATCAGGCCTCGTTTCGTTCTGGCGCAGGCCGCGATTGCCCTCATGAAACCCTTATACGGGACCAGGGCGCCGACGGTTAGATAATATTCTCCCCGGCTGCCGGACTTGCCGGGAGTAAAGAAACCTACATCCACCGGAGGGTGGATTACCACAGCCGTCCGGCCGTAATATTCTTTTATGCGCTGGGCCACACACCGGCTGTTGGCGGTAAAAATGTCAACCCTTGCCGCGCTTGAGACATCCCACTTTCTGAGCTTTTTAGCGGTTATCCTAAAAAGAGCTTTGGAAACCGGATCTAATCCTTTTTCGTAGAATGCCTGCTGGTGCCAGACATAGCGCATCGGCGTGTGGCAGTAGCACAGGTGCCTGGCGTTCCCGCCCGCCACCGCCCCCTTGGCCACGCAGTAGCTCGAGGACACCACCAGGTCGTATCCGGACAGCGGCAGGGACTCTACCGCCTTGGGGAACAGCGGCAGGTATCTTCCATAGTTGCGTTCCAGCCCTGGCAGGCCCTGGAGGAACGAAACGCCCTTGATCCTCGATTCGATAGTTCGGGGAACCGCCCCGGGGATGCGAAAGAGCGTGTAGAGATCGGACTCCGGGAAAATGCCGAGCAGGCGCTCCAGCACCCTCTCCGCCCCTCCTGACCTCACCAGCCAGTCGTGGACGATGGCAATTTTAGACGTTGGCCGCACCTATCGGTCGGTTGTGCCTTCCCAGCAGCAATGAATCCACGGTACCCGCGGCCACGCCGGCGAACTGGTACAGGGCCCGCACGAAAAGCGCGGCCGGAGCGGCCAGCCCAACCGCCGCGTCCCTTTTACCCTCCCTCAATGCGAAAGGGATCGAGGAAATCAGGGAAAAAAACGCCAGCGCTGCCGCCAGCCAAAGAAAAGGTTTGAATGCGATACCCGCCGCCAGCGCCGCCAGAGATGCCGGGGCCAGCAGCAGCTGCAGCTTCATCAACTGGGGGGTGTGCGAATCCTTGATAACCTTATTGGGGTTCTTGCGCACCGCCAGCATCCTCCAGTAGGCGAACTTGTACTTCTTGCGAAAATATGCCCCCCAGCGGTCGGGATGGCGATGGTAGACCACGGCCCCGGGCACGTAGGCCATCCTCTCCCCGCCGTTGGACATTCGGTACGAAAGCTCGACATCCTCGGCGCAGGCCACCGGAAAGCTGGTGTCGTAGCCCCCGTAGCGTAGAAAGACGTCACGGCGGAACCCGGCCGAGTAGGTATCTATGAAGTCAATCTCCCGGTGCCTCTCCAGCAGGCGGTACTTGTCTTGGTACTCGGCCTGGACGAAACGCGCCGCCAGCTCCTTCTGTCTGGTCAGGTACCGCCCCTTGTCGCCGGCCAGCTTTTGGTCATCGACGAACGGCTCCAGCATGCGCTCCAGCCAGTCCCGCTCCGGCACGCAGTCGGAGTCGGTGAAAAGGATGAACTCGCCCTTCGACTCTTTGGCGCCCAGGTTCCTGGCGGCCGCCGGCCCCTGGTTCTTTTGGCTGATGACCCTGACGCCCGGAAAAGATCCGGCAACCCCGGCCGTGCCGTCAGTCGACCCGTCGTCCACCACGATGACCTCGTACTGGTCCCTGGGGATGGTCTGGTCGGATAGCGACCGCAAGCATTCGGGCAGCAACTCCTCGGCGTTATAGGCCGGTATGATGACCGAAGCCTTCATGTCCTTGGCTTTCCATAGGTGCCGCGGAACAGATAGCGGCCCAAGGTCAGACCGCCCTTGGCCAGACGCTTGAACTCCTGAAAATCGGTCAGGCTCTGCCCCAGTTTTTTGGCGATATAGGACGGACGCATGTAGAACTTTTGCCTGGCCCGGTCGCAGAACTCGACCAGCTCGGTGTTCGAAAGCCCGGGCCGGCTGACGATGCTGTTGTGCAGGCCGTCAGGCGTCAGCCACTCCCTAAAATTGTCGGTGGTCAGATACCCCTCTCGCTTGGCCCAGTCGTAGGCCTCGGTGCCGGGATAGACCATGATGGGAAAGAACTGGGCCGTGTCCGGCTCCAGCTCGATGGCGAACCTCAGGGTGGTCTCCAGGGTCTCCTTGGTCTCGCCCGGGTTGCCCACCATGAAGCACCCGTGTATCTTTATCCCGGCCCGCTTGGCGTCGGCAAAGAACCGGCGCACCCGTTCCACCTTCAGGCTCTTCTTCATCCTATCCAGAACGCCCTGGTCGCCGCTCTCCACCCCCACGCAGAACAGCCTGGCCCCGGCCCGCTTGAGGGCCTTCATGGTCTCCAGGTCCAGATCGCAGCGGGAATTGGCCGACCATTTGAACTTTACCCCGCGCCGCAGCACCTCCTCGGAGAATTCCAGGCAGCGTTTCTTGTCGAAGGTCAGGGTGTCGTCCTCGAACATGATCTCCTTGATGTCGGGAAACTCATGCAGGATGTACTCGATCTCGTCCACCACGTTGGGGATGCTGCGCAGCCTGGGTTTGTGGCTGCAGAACACCTGGGGGTAGACGCAGTAGACGCATTGGTAGGGACATCCCCGCCCGGTGATGATGGTGACGATGGGGTACTTGCTGTGGGCGTAGAAGTAATTCTTATAATCCAGGTGCCTCTTGTATGCTTTGCTGACGAAGGGTATCGAGTCCAGATCTTCGACCAATGGGCGGGCCGGCGTGGTGATAAGCCGGCCTTCCTTTTGCAATACCAGCCCTGGAACCGCGGCCGGGTCCTTCCCCTCCTCCAGCGCCTTGGCCAGGTCGGCCATGGTGTGCTCGTATTCCTTGAGGGCCACGGCGTCTACTTTGGCGTTCAGCTGCAACGTCTCTTTAGGCAAGGCTGACACATGCGGGCCTACCAGGACCGTGAAGATATCCGGAGACAATTCCTTTATCCGGGCCGCCACTTCGACGTCGTTGTAGATGCTGGGGGTGCTGGTATCCACAACTACCAACTTGGGCTTGAACTCCATCACCAGCCCGGCCACCTCTTCCCAGCCATCGCCAGAGGCCGGGCAGTCCATCAGCCTGACGGAATGGCCGCTCTCCTCCAACAGGCCGGCGGCGAAGCACAGCCACATGGGATAGTAGAAGGTGCCGCTCTTGGTGACGGCCGGGCTGCGCTGCTCCCGGGAGAA